>CAJYYA010000001.1 GCA_913778905.1 uncultured Naasia sp.
ACGGGTGACGAGCCCGGGTTCTGAAACCGCGGCGCTGTCCCTTCATTTCGCTGCGCTCAATGGGCGGGGTGATGCCTCCACCCCGGGTCGTTTCGCGGCGCTTCGCGCACCTCAACGACCAACACGCTCCCGCCCGTTGAGCGGAGCGAAACGCAGGGGCAACCCGGCGACCAGCCAGGGGTCGACGACCTCCCCTTCATTTCGCTGCGCTCAATGGGCGGGGTGACGCCTCCACCCCCGGGTCGTTTCGCGGCGCTGCGCGCACCTCAACGACCGGTGACGAGACACCCAGCACCCGCCCCGCCCGTTGAGCGGAGCGAAACGAAGGGGCAACCCGGGGGCCAGCCGGGGCTCGACGGCCTCCCCTTCACTTCGCTTCGCTCAATGGGCGGGGGCCGGTCAGGCGCCGGCGGCGCGTCCGGGGATCGCGGCGAGCAGCTCACGGGTGTACTCGCCTTCCGGAGCAGATAGGACGGCATCCGCTGCCCCCGCCTCGACGACGCGCCCCCGACGCATGACGGAGATGGAATCGGATATCTGCCGGATGACCCCGAGGTCGTGCGAGATGAACAGGTAGCTCAACGAGAACTCGTGCTGAAGGTCGACGAGGAGTTGCAGGATCTGCTCCTGCACCGACACATCGAGCGCCGAGACGGGCTCGTCGAGGACGAGCAGTTCCGGCCCGAGCGCGAGGGCCCGCGCGATCGCGACGCGCTGTCGCTGACCGCCGGAGAGCTGCGCGGGGCGACGGGAGGCGAAGTCCGGGTCGAGACGGACGGCATCGAGCAGAGCACGAGCCGTCTCACGACGCTGCCCGCGCGACCCGATCCTGAACGCTGCGAGCGGCTCGGTGACGATCGCCTCGACGCTCATGGTCGGGTCCAGCGATCCGAACGGGTTCTGGTAGACGACCTGCACACGACGTCTGAGCTGACGAAGCGCCTCTCCGCGGAGACTCCCGATGTCCTGACCGTCGAAGCGGACGACGCCGGAGTCGGCCTGAACGAGGCGAGCGGCGATCCGGGCGGTCGTCGTCTTACCCGACCCCGACTCCCCCACGAGCGAGTGAGTCGATCCGCGAGCCACCGAGAACGACACGTCGTCCACGGCGACGAGGGTGTCTCTACCGCCCGACCCGCCGCGGAGCGAGTAGGTCTTGGTGAGGTTCTCGACCCGCAGGATGTCGTCGCCCCGCGAGGCGTCGGGCCGGTCCGGCGCGAACCCCAGCGTGAGCGCGCGTCGGGCGTCGCCACCGCCCACCTCGACCGGGCGGGGACGGATCCTGCCGCTCGACAGACCGGGCGCCGCCGCGACGAGGCGACGCGTGTACTCGTGCTGAGGGTTGCCGAGGACCTCGGCGGACGAGCCGTGCTCGACGATCCGCCCCTGGTTCATCACGAGGATGCGGCTGGCGCGGTCCGCCGCGACCGCGAGATCGTGCGTCACGAGGAGGACGGCGGTGTCGTGACGGGCGGCGAGGTCCTCCATCCGGTCGAGGACGTGCTTCTGCACGGTCACGTCGAGGGCGCTGGTGGGCTCGTCGGCGATGACCAGCGCGGGCTCGCACGCCCACGCGATCCCGATGAGAACTCGTTGCCGCATGCCGCCGGACAGCTCGTGCGGGTACTGCTGCGCCCGCGCTGCGGGATCGGAGATGCCGACCTCGTCGAGGATCTCGACCGCTCGCACCGCGGCGTCCTTGCGATTCAGGCCCGTGTGCAGGCGCAGGGACTCGGCGATCTGCTCCCCCACCCTGATGAGCGGATTGAGCGACGTGCTCGGGTCCTGCGGCACGAAGCCGATGCGCGCTCCCCGCAACGTGCGGAGGGACTTCTCGGGGAGCTGCAGCAGATCGCGACCCTCGAACTCGACGCGACCGCCCGTGATCCGGCCGCCCTCGGCGACCTGGCGGATGAGGGCCTGCGAGATGGTGCTCTTGCCCGAGCCGGACTCGCCCACGATCGCGACGATGTCACCGCGCGCGACGGTGAAGTCGACTCCGCGGACGGCGGGGGTCGTGCCGCCCCGGCTCGTGTACTCGACCTGGAGTCCCTCGACCTGCAGGAGTTCGCTGGTCATCTCTCTCCTCCGATGGCTCGTGCGAGCCGGTTGACGGCGAGGACCACGACGACGATGACCGCGCCGGGCAGGACGCTCAGCCACCAGGCGGTGGCGAGGAAGTCGCGGCCGTAGGAGACGAGCGCGCCCCATTCCGGTGCGGGCGGCGGAGCCCCGAAACCGAGGAAGCTCAGCGCCGACACCGCGAGGATCGCGGTCCCCACCTCGAGCGCCGCGAGCGCGATGACCGGTCGGGCGGAGTTCGGGAAGACATGGCGGACGAGGATGGCGGGCCACCGGACGCCCATGCCGAGGGCGGCCTCGACGTACTCCGCCCTGCGCACGCGAACGACCTGCGAGCGGGTGACCCGGGCGAACGACCCCGCCGCGCCGATGCCCACTCCGATCGCGACCGGGACGGCGCCGAAGCCGAGACCCGCGACGACGATGAGCGACAGCAGGATGCTGGGCACCGCGATCACGACGTCGACGATGCGCATCAACACGAAGTCGAGGCGGCCGCCGACGAAGCCCGAGACGAGTCCGACGACCGCGCCGAGGGCGACACCCACGACGACGGCGAGACCGGCGGTGGCCAGCGAGAGGAGGGCGCCGTACACGACGCGGGAGTACACATCTCGCCCCAGCGCATCGGTGCCGAACCAGTGTGCCGCGCTCGGCGGCTGCAACTGATCGGCGGGGATCCCCTCGAAGGGATCGTGGGTGGCGAACATCTGCGGCAGGAAGGTCATTGCGAGAGCTGCGACCACGACCAGTGCTGAGACGAGCATGCCCGGACGGCTGATGAGCATCTTCACGAGGCGACCACCGCCGCATCGTGCGCTGCTCGCACGCGTCGTCTTCCCGCCGGCCGGATCCGCGGATCGATGAGGCCGTAGGAGAGGTCGACGAGCAGGTTCACGACGGAGTAGACGACGGCGACGACCAGCACGACGCCCTGCACGACGTTGCCGTCGCGGGCCAGAACCGCGTCGACCGTGAGGCGGCCGATCCCGTCACGGGAGAAGACGCTCTCGACCACGGCCGTTCCGCCCGCGAGGTACCCGATGAGCAGACCGAGGATGGTGATGGACGGCAGGAGCGCGTTGCGGAGCACGTGGCGGAAGAAGAGCAATGGCAGCGAGACACCCTTGGCGATCGCCGTGAAGACGTAGGACGAGGCGCGGGCCTCGAGGACCGCCGCGGAGAACACCTGGAAGAAGATGGCGCCGACCGGCATCGCCAGTGTGACGGCGGGAAGGATCGGGCTGAGCGGATTACGGCTCCCCGACGACGGCAGGAGCCCCAATCCGTAGGCGAAGACGCTCACCAGCACGAGGCCGCTGAAGAAGGCGGGGATGGCGACGCCGAGCGGCGGGATCTGCAGCAGCGAGTTGCGCAGCCAACTCCTCCGGGCGACGAACGCCCAGTAGGTGATGACCATCGACACGGTGACACCGATGACGAGCGCCAGGATGGCGACGATCGCGGTGTTCGGCAGCGCACGGGCGATCATGTCGCCGACGTTCTGACCGGTGGCGATGGAGACGCCGAGGTCTCCTCGAAGAGCGGCCAGCCCGTTGGTCACGTACTGGTCCCACATCGACCCGTCGAGTCCGTAACGTGCGCGCAGTTCGCGGAGCTCGTCGGGGTCGGTCGGAGTGGCGTCACCACCCTTGACCGACAGGGCGGCGATGAGCGGGTCGCCCGGGAGGAGATGGAGCAGCAGGAAGGTGAGCGTGTACGCCGCCCAGATCACGAACACGAACTGGAACAGCCGTGGTCCGATGAAGCGCAGCGCCCGCTTCGCTCTGCTGTCGTTGTTCGGCTTCACGCTCTCTCAGATCTTTCCTGTGGCGACGGCCCGCGCTCGGCGGGTGGATGGACAGGTGACCGCGGGCCGACCCGGCTGGGTCGACCCGCGGTTCGTGTGCGTCAGGACGTGGCGCGCACGTCGTAGAGCTGGATGCGGGACGCCGAGTCGAACTCGAAGCCCTGGATGGCCGAGCTCGCCCCGTGCAGCTGAACGGTCTCGAGCAGCGGGATGAAGTCGCCGTTCTCGATGATCAGCTTCTGCGCCTCGGCGACGAGGGCCATGCGGGCCTCCGTGTCGTTGAGCGTCGACTGCTCGATGAGGACGCTCTCCAGAGCCGGGTCGTCGATGATCGCCCACTTCGAGGCGGCGGCCTGCGAGAACACGGTGCGCAGCGCGTCCGGGTCGGTGCGGGTGAGGGCCGCGGCGAGGAAGTCGTAGTCGCCGGACGAGATGGCCCCGAAGAAGCCACCCGCATCGGTGATGTTGATCTGCATGTCGATGCCGACCTTCTTCAGCTGCATCTGGGCGACCTCGAGCACGTCCTGCGCGTAGAACGCGGTGACGGTGAAGGTGAGCTTCTGCCCATTCTTCTCGCGGATCCCGTCGGAGCCGAGCTTCCAGCCCGCCGCTTCGAGTCCCTTGGCCGCGGCATCGACGTCGGTGGCGAGCGCGTCGGCCTGGCTGACGAATCCGGTCGTCGAACTGGTGAGCGCGCTGGAGGCGGCCTCGGATCCGGGGGCACCGGTCAGGTCGCGGATCTCCTCGCGGTCGGTGGCGAGCTGGATCGCCTTGCGCACGGCCGGGTCGGCGACCACGGAGCTGTGCTTCAGGTTGGGAATGAGGCCGTTCGGCACGCCCGTGTTGGCCTTCGAGAACAGCTGGAAGTCACCGCTCTCGAAGCGGGCCGCGTCGATGTAGGGGACGTCCTGGATGATGTCGTATTCACCCGACTCGAGCCCGCCGGTGCGGTTGCCGTTCTCGGTGATGACCGGGAACTCGATGGTCTTCACGAGGGCGTCGCCGGTGTGCTGACGCAGCTCCGACGGCCAGCCGTAGCCCTCGCGGGCCGAGATGACGACCGAGTCGTTCGGGGTGTACGAGGTGAAGGTGAACGGCCCGGAGCCGATGACGCCCGTCGTGCAGCGCTCCTCGGGGCTCGCGGTCGCGCTGGCCCCGGCGACGATCCCGAGGGTCATGGTCGACGCCCCCTGGAGGAACACGACGTTGGGTGCGCTGAAGTTGACGGTGAAGTGGGTGTCGTCGACGACGGTCGTGTCGGTGTAGCCCGCGAGGTACTGCGAAGCGAGCGACGCCGTGCGGCCGAGCGCGAAGAGGGCGTCGAAGTTGGCCTTGACCGTGTCCGAGGTGAGGGCGGAGCCGTCGCTGAAGGTGACGCCGTCACGCAGGGTGAAGTCGAAGCTGGTGAGCTCGTCGTTCGCGGTGTACTCGGATGCGAGCCACGGCACGATCTCGCCGGTCTCCGCGTTCTGATCGACGAGGGAGTCGACGACCTGGCGGCCGATGTTGAGCGACGTGGTGAGCGTCGTCTGCTGCGGGTCGATGCAGGTCGGGTCCTCCTTGATCGCGAAGATCAGGGTGTCGCGCGCGGAGGTCATGTCCTGCGAACCGGAGTCGGTGGTCGCCCCTCCGCCCGACGAGCAGGCGGCGAGGAGGCTGAGAGCGGCGACGGCCCCGATGGGCGCGAGCGCCCGCCGGAGACGATGGGAGGGGTTCGTCATGTGCGGGTCCTTTCGGAACGTGATGCAGGTGCTGGTGCGGTGCGATGGTGGTGCGGGCGGAGGGAGGATTCGGGATCAGGAGGGCAACGAACCCGCGACGAGGACGCCGCGGGACACGACGGCGACGAGGTTCTCGGGACGGAGGACGTCGATGTCCTCCCAAGGCCGCCCCTTGATGACGAGCAGGTCGGCGCCGAATCCCTCCGCGAGCGAACCGACCCGGCCGGCCAAGCCGACGGCGGCAGCCGCGTCCGAGGTCGAGGCGATGAGGGCACGCTCGGGAGTCCAGTCGAACTTCTCCGCCATCATGCGGATCTCCTGGTGCTGGTCGCCGAACTTCACCATGGCGCCGTTGGCGTCGGTACCGAGCACGAAGCGCACCCCTGCACGACCGGCCTCGGTGAACTGGGCGTCGCGTTCGGCGACGACGGTCTTGGCCTTCTCCTGCGCCTCCTCTGAGACGGGCACCTCACCCGCGGCGATGAGGTCGTTGATCAGCAGGGTGGGCGCGACCGGGATGTTCCGGGAGGTGAGCGCCTCCCACTGCGACGGCATGATCCCTGTGCCGTGCTCGATCGAGTCGACACCCTCGTCGAGCGCGATCTGCACGCCCTCGGTCGAGTGGGTGTGCGCGGCGACGAGCATGCCGAGCGCGTGGGCCTCGTCGATGGTCGTGCGGATCTCGGCGAGCGTCTGATTGCGCCATCCCACCTTGTCACCGATCGAGAGCACTCCCCCGCTCGTGTAGATCTTGACGCCGGTGGCCCCCTCGCGGGCCCACTGGCGCACGAGCTTGCGACACTCGTCGGGGCTGTCGGCGACGGGACCGCGGATCTTGTAGTGCGGGGGGACGAAGAGATCGCCGTGCCCGGCGGTCATCCCGACCTGCCCGTGGACGAGCAGTCGCGGTCCCGGGAGGAGGCCGGCATCGAAGGCTCGGGCCGCGGCGAGCTGGATCTCGTCCCCGGCCAGGTCGCGGAGGGTGGTGATCCCGGCTGCGGCCGCCTTCCGCGCGTTGGCGGCGACGTGGAGTGAGCGTTCCTCCGGCGGAGTGATGAGCGGCCAGGAGGAGAAGTCGGCGCGTCCGGTGCCGGCGTATCCGCCGAGGTGCACATGGGTGTCGATGAGTCCGGGGATGACGCTGAATCCACTGAGCCCGGAGTCCATCGCGGCCGCCTCCACCGCGGTGATGCGGTCGCCGTCCCAGGTGATGCTGGTCGCGCCGAGCGCACGCTGCCCGTCCCAGACCGCGATGCCGGCGATGCGGCCGGATGAAGGCGTGGTGATCACGGTGGTTCTCCTGTGGTCGATGCGTGGCGTTCCCGTGCCGATCTCGTCCGCCGGGTGGTGCGCTGGTCAGTCAATCAAGACGGAGAAGCCGCCCACCATGACGGTGCGTCCAAACATGCGCCGTGTCCGACGGGGGCTCGTTTGGTGGATCGCCCAATGAGGTTTCCCGATGGTTACGTCACGTTCCGCCTGCGTTTCGGTTGGTCGTTACGCACCAACGACCGTGTTCCGACGAGCGTCAGACGTTGGCGGATCCGACGAATCCGGGGGCCGACGCCGTGTGGTTCACTCGAAATCCGCCAGGTCGCCGACCCGCCTCGCGCGAGCAGTGAAAGGACCTACGTGCTCCCCGTCGCCGAACTCCACATGCACCTCGAGGGGTCCCTCGAAGCCGAGACCCTCGTGACTCTCGCTCAGCGCAACCGGATCTCGCTGCCCAGCTACGACCCCGATGTCCTGCGCGCCCGTTACGTGTTCGACGACCTCCAGTCGTTCCTCGACGTCTACTACGAGCACATCGCGGTGGTCCGCACCGCGGAGGACTTCTACGACCTCGCCCGCGCCTACCTCACGAGGGCGTCGGCCGCGGGAGTGCGTCGCGCGGAGATGTTCGTGGACCTGCAGTCGCACACCCAGCGGGGCATCGCGCCCGCCGCGGTGTTCGAGGGGGTGAGTGCGGCCATCGCCGACGCGGAATCCGAATCGGGGATCTCGGGAGCCGTCATCCTCAGCTTCCTGCGGGACCTCGGCCCCGAGGCTGCGGCCGCGACGCTCTCGGCGGCGCTGCCGTTCCGGGACTCGTTCATCGGCGTCGGCCTCGACTCCGCCGAGGTCGGCTACCCGCCGTCGCTCTTCGAGGCCGTCTACCGCCGGGCAGCGGCGGAAGGTCTGCACCGCGTCGCTCACGCGGGCGAGGAGGGCGGCCCGGACTACGTGTGGGAGGCGCTCGACGTGCTCGGCGTGGAGCGGATCGATCACGGCAACCGCGCGATGGAGGATCCGGCCCTCGTCGCCCGACTTCGAGACGACCGGATCCCCCTGACCGTGTGTCCGCTGTCCAACCGCGCGCTCAAGACGGGCCCGGCCGATCTCGCCGACCACATCCTCCCGGCGATGCTGGCCGAGGATCTGCTGGTCTCGATCCACAGCGACGACCCGGCCTACTTCGGTGGGTACGTCGACGACAACATCGCTGCGATCCGCGACGCGCTCGCACTCGACGACGCGCAGCTCGCGCAGCTCGCACGCAATTCGTTCGCCTCGTCCTTCCTGCCGGAGGAGCAGAGATCCGCCCGTATCGCCGAGATCGACCGGTTCGCGGGGGCTACCGAGAGCGCCGATGTTCGCGGCTGAACTCTCGGTCGGGCGACGGTTCCTGGTCGTGCTGCAACCCGGCGACGACGTCCTCGGCGGCATCCGCGACTTCTGCGCGGAGAACGGTGTCGAGCAGGCCTACCTGACGACCTTCCTCGGCGCCTACACCGAAGCCGAGCTGATCGGAACCGCCGATCCCATCACCGATGAAGACGCCCCACTCCCCGAGAGGGTCGTGGTCCGCAACTCGGAGGGCATCGGTTCGGGCACCGTCGTGACGGTCGACGGGGTCTGCACGCCGCACATCCACGTCGCGATCGGCGAGAAGGGCGACAGCGCCGCCGCTTACGCGGGGCATCTCCTCTCCGGGACGGTGCAGTACGTGACCGAGATCATCGCTGTCGAGATCCTCGGCCCGCGACTGACCCGTAGGTCCGATCCGGCGGCCCGGGGCCTGGCGAACATCGCGCTGCGCTGACCTGCCCTCCACGTCGCTGTCCGTCAGGCCTTTCCACCCGTCGTCGGCAGGCAGGTGAGTGCCAGGTACAGGTCAACGCGGTCCGCCATCCTGCCGACATCGCGCTGGGTGAGCGCCTCGATGCGCCCCACCCGGTAGCGGAGGGTGTTCACGTGGACGTGCAGCGAGGCGGCTGCGCTCTGCCACGAGGCGCCTGCGTCGAGGAACACACGGAGCGTCTCGACCAGGTCGGATCCGTGGCGGGCGTCGTAGTCGATCAGCGGCGCGAGCAGCCCGGTGGCGAAGCGGGTGCGCACCTGCTCGGGAAGCAGTTCGAGGAGCGCGTCGGACGACACCGGGGTCGAGCGGGTCGCCCACACCATAGTGTTCTCCCCCGCGGCCGCTCGCATGCGCGATCGCGCCGATTCCACCGCGGCGCCCAGCTGGCTGACGCTGAGCGTGCGCTCACTCACGCCGAGCCGCATGCGACGCGGACCCAGCAGCGGTTCGTGAGGCCCGGCGGCCCGCGTGGCCGTCGCGATGAGCGATTCCGGTGTCACGGCGGCCCCGCTCACGAAGAGGACTGCCTCCGTCCCGTATTCGGCACCGACGACGTTGGTGCCGACGCCCTCGAGCATGGCCGCGACCGCCTCGAGGACCGCCCGGGCGGGATAGACCTCGTCGTCGACCGACGCGGCGACGACCGTGACGGGTTCGAGCGGATCCGATCCGAGCAGCCGCAACCGGGCCGACGCTTCGCCCGGCGACAGCGCGTCGGCGACCAGCAGGTCGACGAGATCGCCCGCTTGCGCCTCATCCGCACGGCGGCGGCTGGCGGCGAGCTCCAGTTCGACCCGCACCACCACGAGCAGGGTGCCCACCACCCGGGAGAGATCCGCCGACCAGGAGCGGTGGTCCCCGGCGCACACCAGGTAACCGAGTGGCTGCTCACCATCCGTGAGGACCGGCCAGGCCGTCCTCGAGCCACGCGGATCCGTCTCCACGACAGCGACCCCGGCCCGTTCCGGCAGCATGCGGTTCCACACACGGGCGATCTCCTCGGCGCCGGGGGCGCCCCCGGCGAGAGCTGACAGCACCCCGTTGGACTCGATGACCCAGCTCTCGACCCCGAACTCGTCGAGCATGAGGCGGAGGGCGGCTTGCACTCCCGCGCCCGATCCGAGCGAGTCGAGCAGGCGACGCCCCACGACCAGGCTTCGCGAGGAGGCCTGCGCATCCGGATCGGCGAGAGTCGAGTCGATGTACTGCGTGACCGATTTGAAGGAGACGTCCTCACGCAGTGTCAGGAGGACGATGCCGTATTCGCGGCAGACTTCGGCGAAGTGGTCCGGGATCTCGCCGATGACGATGCGTCCGATGACGAGCACAGCCACCTTCTTCGCGGCGAGCGCGGACACGAAGGTGCGCGTGCTGTCCATTCCGGTATGCCACAGCGCGCTCGTGAGCACGAGATCTCCGGCTGACAGGAAGCGGCCGGGGTTGGGGAGATCGACGATGTAGGAGCCGTGCACATCGCGCTCGAGCAGCGACGCCGGCCCCCATACGACGGAGAGTCCGAGGGCCTCGCGATCGAGCAGGTCGGCGATCCGCATGAACGCCTCCCGTCGTACCGATTGTCCGTTTCGAGTTTACCGACGCACTTCTCCTGCAGATGTCCGGTAGCGCGGAGCGGATCGCGGAGGTTCTTCCCCGGTCGATGCATTACAACTGGGGGCGTGTCGGGATGCGGCACCGCGACGATGGGGGCCCGAATGGCTGCACTCGACTCTGACGCGGCGCGCACGGGCGCCCCGACGGATACGAAGACGACACGCTCTGAGGCGGTGGCCCGAGCCAAGCTTCTCGACCCGGCCCCGACCGAGCGCTTCGACCGGCTGACCCGTATCGCCCGCGACCTCTTCGGTGTAAGCAACGCGATGATCACGGTGCTCGACGACACTCACCAGCACGTGAAGTCGCACGTCGGATCCGCTTCGCTGCCGGGCGCGACCGCGCCGGTGTCCGACACGATGTGCGTCGAGACCATCGAGGCGGATTGCGCCTACGTCGTCGAAGACGCGTCCGCCGATCCGCGCTATCGCGACAGCGTTCTGGTCACCGGAGATCCGGGCATCCGCTTCTACGCGGGATACCCGATCTCCGCCGGCGGAAGGCGCATCGGCGCTCTCTGCCTCTTCGACGACCAGCCGCGGACGCTGGCGCCATCCGACGAGGTCCTTCTTGCCGGGTTGGCAATCCTCGTCGAGGGCGAGCTGGACCCGGCCGTGGAGGCCGACGTGACACGTGCCAGCGCGGCCCAGCGCGGTCTTCTCCCCCGCTCGCGACCCGAACTGGTGGGCTGGGATCTCGCCGGCGAGTCCGTCGCCGCACTCGATGTCGGCGGCGACCTCTTCGACTGGTTGCAGGTCGACGGCGGGCTCGTGTTCTTCCTCGTCGACCCGATCGGGCGCGGCAGCGGCGCTGCGATCGTCTCCGCGACGGTGCGCGGAGTCATGCGGAGCATTGCGCCAACCGCTGACCTCGTCGTCGCGACGCAGGCCTCATCGAGCGCTTTGGAGGATCTCGACGAGGTCGGGTCCTTCGCCTCTCTCTTCGGTGCGCACCTGACCACCGACACGGGCGAGGTCCACTTCACCGACGCGGGGCACGGCTTGACGCTCGTGGTCCGTAGCGATGGGTCGAGCGAACGACTCGCTTCCGGCGAGCCCCCGCTCGGCACGGTCCCGACGCCCGGCCGGTCATCGGATTCACTGACGCTCCGACCTGGGGATTCGCTCGTCTGCATCAGCGACGGGGTCCTCGACTCGCTCGCCGTCGAAGGCGACCCCTTCGAGGTTCTGACGCGCCGCGTCGCGCAGAGCGGCGACGCCGGCAGTGCCGTGGCGGACCTGACCGATCGCGCCGAGCGGTACGGCGTCCGCGATGACGCGACCGTCGTGGTGCTTCGGCGCACCGTCTGACGCCCTCCCGCGCAGCGACAGACGGCGGCTGAACCTCAGTACCAGAAGCCCCGGTGCGCATCCATGGCATCGTCGGAGAGTGCAGGGCCCGCCACTTCGATGTGGCGCTGGCCTGACGCGAGCACGGTCGCAGCGGGGAGATGCATGGTGGGGTTCTCGTCGTGCGGGCCGGTCATCTCGGCGAGCTGGGCTTCGGTCATCGCCCAGACGACCCGGCCGATGCCCGACCAGTAGATGGCTCCGCTGCACATCGCGCACGGCTCGCAGCTGGTGAACAGAGTGTGATCTCCGAGGGCGGCCGTCCCGATCCGCTGGGAAGCGAGCCGGACGAGGTTGGTCTCGGCGTGACCCGTCACGTCGCGGTCGGTGTTCACGGTGTTCTCCGCCTCGAGGACCACGGCGCCCGATGAGTCCGTCAAGACGGCGCCGAAGGGATGGTTGCCGTGCTCGCGTGCACGGTGGGATACGGCGATGGCGTCTCGGAGTCGGTCCAGATCCTGCTCGTTCATGGTCGTATTCTCGCTCTCCGCCCTGCTTCCTGGCTCGGAGAACGTCGGCGCCTGACAGGTGGCTGGGCTGGTTTGCCACTCACCGAAGCATCGACGTATCGTCTTTTCCGGACATTTTGGAGGGTCGCAATGTCGGACGGGACGTTCTCGAAGAAGAGCGCGGATATCGCAGCCTTGCGTCTGGTCGACAGCGGCCATCCGCACGAGTGGCTGGTCTGCCGCGAAGGTTCCGATGCTCCCCTCGTCGTCGCGGTGATCAGCGGCGAGACCGGCGGCGTGTACGCCTACCCGCATCAGGTGCCGTATCGCCGACTGGGTCCTTACGACAGTCCGGAGCAGGCGCTGGAGTCGTGCCGTTCCGAGTTCGGAGAGGCCGCCGACGGAACGCCGCTCGCGTCCGAAGCCGGCGACTCCGAAGCCACCGATTCCGACGTCACCGGCTGAGGTCAGCGAGCCTCATCGGCGGGGCCTCGCGATCTCGCGTCAGTGGTCGGAGACGACCTTGAGACCGATCACGCAGCCGATGAGGCCGGCGATCAGGAGCATCTTGATCACGGTCACCGGCTCACTGCCGGACGCCATCGCGTAGCCCACTGTGAGGGCCGCCCCCACCCCGACCCATACGGCGTAGCCCGTCCCGACGGGAATCTCTCGCAGAGCGAACGCGAGTCCGCCCATGCTCGCGAGAAGACCGACCCCGAACACGAGGGTCGGCCAGAGCTTGGTGAATCCCTCTGATCTGCCGAGCGCCGTGGCCCAAACGGCCTCGAGGACACCGGAGAGGATGAGGACGATCCACGACATGTCTGCTTCTCCTTGGCCAGTCTTGTCGCGTGCCGGGTACTGAACCGTCGTCCGGGGCCCTTGCGGGACCTGACGTCACGATAAACGAGTGACCCGATCAACTTCTGAGCGATCACGGACAGGAACTGCGTGCCGGTTCGACGTCGGATGGAACAAAGGAGGGCGGGGCTCTGAGAGCCCCGCCCTGGGACCGCAACCCCCCGGCTGCAGTCGGGACGAGTACCCATCTCGTCCTTGACACGCGGGAATCGGGTTCGATGAAATCGTCCGCCCGGTCGCGCGTGCTACATGAAAGTTTTGCAGAGAGGAAGGCTTTCCAACCGCCGAAACGCCAGAATTCGCTGCAAGTTCCCTGCCAATACAGTCAGCACTCGTGATCTTCGGAGGATCACTCGTCCTGTGCGCGCCTGGCGAGCGCTGCGACCCAGCCGAACCACCCCGACCCGACGGCCAGAACGGCCGCCCCGAACAGACCGGATGAGGGGTCACCCCCATGCAGAGTCGGCGCGATGAGGGCGAAGACCGCGAAGCCGGCGAACGCGATCGCCACGATCAGCGTGCCGATGGCGACGGTCTTTCGGCGCCCGGGCGCCATCTTGGCCAGTTCCCCGAGCAGCGCATCACGAATCGCATTCACTCCTCGAGATTAGAGGTGAACGCCCCACCCGATTGCGTGAATGGGTCACACGTTGAAGCGGAACTCCACGACGTCGCCGTCCTGCATGACGTATTCCTTGCCCTCCATGCGGGCCTTGCCTTTGGAGCGGGCTTCGGCGACCGAGCCGGTCTCCACCAGATCTTCGAACGAGATGATCTCGGCCTTGATGAAGCCCTTTTGGAAATCGGTGTGGATCACACCGGCGGCCTGCGGAGCCGTCCAGCCCTTGCCGATCGTCCAGGCGCGCGACTCTTTGGGGCCGGCCGTCAGGTAAGTCTGCAGGCCGAGGGTGTCGAAGCCGATCCGGGCGAGCTGGTCGAGTCCGCTCTCCTCCTGGCCGGTGCTGGCGAGGAGCTCCGCCGCCTCCTCGGGATCGAGGTCGATGAGCTCGGACTCGATCTTCGCGTCGAGGAACACCGCCTCCGACGGGGCGACGAGCGCGGCCAGTTCAGACTTCTTGGCGTCGTCGGTGAGAACGGCCTCGTCGACGTTGAACACGTAGATGAACGGCTTCGCGGTGAGCAGGCCCAGCTCGCGGATCGGGGTCACGTCGAACTTCGCGCCCGACAGGGTCTGGCCGTCGTTGAGGATCTTCTGCGCCTCCAGCGCGGCCTCGAGCACGGACGGGTCGAGACGCTTGCCCTTCGTCTCCTTCTCGAAGCGCGGGATCGCTTTCTCGAGGGTCTGCATGTCGGCGAGGATCAGCTCGGTGTTGATCGTCTCGAGATCGCTGGCCGGATTGACGCCGCCGTCGACGTGGACGACATCCGGATCCTCGAAGCCGCGCACGACCTCGGCGATCGCGTCGGCCTCGCGGATGTTCGCGAGGAACTGGTTACCCAGGCCCTCACCCTCGCTCGCACCGCGGACGATGCCGGCGATGTCGACGAACGACACCGTCGCGGGCAGGATCCGCTCGCTGCCGAAGATGCCCGCCAGCGTCGCGAGACGCGGGTCGGGCAGGCTCACCACCCCGACGTTCGGCTCGATCGTCGCGAACGGGTAGTTCGCGGCGAGAACCGAGTTCTTGGTCAGAGCATTGAAGAGGGTGGACTTGCCCACATTGGGGAGTCCGACGATTCCGATCGTGAGAGCCACGGGCATCTAACCTACCCGCCGCTCGCCCGATCCCCCGCCGTCCCCGCCCTCAGGATCGTGAAGCGGGCGGACTGGCGGCCAGCCGCGCCCAACTGCGGATCAGGGGCGCGCCGAGGAGACCCGCGACGAGCCAGGTGAGGAGGGACGCGACCTCGCCCGTGATGAAGAGCCCGACCAGCAGCGCTCCGACCCAGACGAGCAGCACGGCGAGGGCCGTGGCGAGCAGTAGCAGGATCGAACGAGCCGGGTGGCGGCGCAGAAGCGCCCACACGGGCGCACCTCCGGCGGCGACGACCGGGCAGCCGAGGGCGACCAGCACCGGAACCACCGGCGGGAACACGACGGCGCCGATCACGACGACCGTTCCCGTCACCGCGATCAGGGCGACGAGCCGACCGAGCCGCAGGACGGGCACATGCGTCGCGGCGACTCGGGCCCTCGACAGCGCGACCCACCACACGGCGACGGCGGCGACGAGGATGACGACCCCCGACGACACGGCGAGCGCGATGCCCCCGACGGTGAGAGGGAGCGCGGGCGCGACGACGACGAGAACAGCCTGCACGAGCGCATTGACGATGATCGCGGCGGCGACCGAGACCGCCCCGGCGCCACGGGTCGGCGTGCGCGGGATCCGCTCGAGCATCCCGGTCATCCGCGGGCCGCCTTCTCCAGCACGTCGAAGAGTCCCCCGGAGTAGATCTCCTCGCCGCCGACTCGGACGACGAGCGACGCGTTCGCCTCGGTGCTCGACTCGGCCTCGATGCTGCCACCGTCGGCCGTGGTACCGGAGCAGGTGATGGCCGTGCCCGCACCGTTCTCGCAGACCGGCGCCTCCAGCACGGCGATGCCCTTCTCGAGCAGCACGTCGATGGTGGCGAAGCGGGCCTCCGACACCCTGTTGCCACCGACGGGCGCGAGTGCCGCCGCCTGGGAGCAGCCCGCGAGCGCGGCTCCGAGCGCGAGGGCGACGGCCGCCCCGACGGCGACCCGCCCCGCAGACCGCAGCATCGCGGCCGCACCACGTGAGGTGTCCGCGCTCACGACAGCTTCTTCTCGTGCCTGAGCAGGCGTGCTCTCTCGACGAGGTGCTGCTTCTCGAGAGCGGCATCCGTGATGCTCGTCAGATCGAACGGAGCGGGCAGCAGGAGTTCCGTGTTGCGGTCGAGAGGCGATCCGCGCCGCATGAACGGCGTCTCCGCCCAGTCGTTCGACGCCAGTTCGCGACTGCGCGAGGCGAGGGAGAGATAGTCGCCGCCGGAGCCGGGGATCGCGTCGGCGGCATGGTCGAGGACCGTCGTGAACAGCGACAGCGTGCCGTTGCGGTTGTCGACGATCTCGACCATCTGTTGCTGCTGCGGGAAGTCGATGCACGAGGCCGTCGTCATCTCCCAGAACCCGGCACCGCTCGGACCCCGGTGGGCGAGGATCTGATTCAGATGCGTGTGGCCGTTGAGCCACCCGACCACCACCGGGAACTGGAGCAGCATGTCGACGAACTCGGTCGCCCCGTAGAGGCGTTCGTTCTGGCCGGGGCGCTGGGCGCGGTTCTCGAGCGTGTCGCTGTTGTGGTGGCTGAAGATCAGCACGAGCTTCTTCTCGGCGGTCGCCTTGGCGAGCTCGCCGCGCAGCCACTGGAACTGCACCTCGGGCACGGCTCCGTCCGGACCGGCGACCTGATTGCAGGTGTCGAGGCCGAAGACGCGCACCCACGGCGTGAGATCGGCCGACCACCAGGTCTCACCCGACGCGAGATTGTGGTCGGTGAAACCGTGGCCGACGGGTCCCGGATCCGGCTGGGTCCGGAAGTGCTCCGACATGAACTGGGCCTGGTCGAACAGGGCGCGACCGGGATCGGCGGGCACCGAACGGAAACCGGGTCGCAGTCCCAGCGCGAGGCCCAGGGCGTCGAGGCCCTGCTGGAGGACCCCGGTGCTCGAGGCGTAACCCCCGAGCGCCAGCGCGGCCGTCGCCTCTACCGAGTACGACTTCTGCCCGCCGACGGCCAACGACCGGAGCTGCGAGTCGAGGCCGAACGTGCCGAGGAGCAGGGTCTCGTGGTTTCCGTACACCGTGTACCAGGGGGCCGGGAGCCCGACCGACGGCACGGGCTGCGCGATGGCCTGGTCCAGGAGATCCGGAAGCGTCGGGAAACCGTAGTCACCGAACGACCCGCCTGACGGGTTCGTCGGACGGTAGGCCCAGACCGCCTCCGCCCAGGCCTGCACACCCTCGAACGTGTCGCTCGTGCGCGGATTCACCTCGAGCCCGTCGAGCAGGTCGATGTACCACCGCAACTCCCGCATGGAGTGCATGTCCGCACTGTCGCCCGTGACGATGGCGGCACTCATCGGCGCACCGGTCACCGGGCTGACGCGCAGATCGGAGATCGACTTGACCATCGAGGCGATGACGTGCGGACTCAGCGGATCCTGCGGGTGGAACGCCGATCCCCACGCCGCGTGATCCTGCTCGATCATCGGCTCGATGCGCCCGGGCGACTGGGCGTCGATCACGTGCATGTCCGACAGATGCCCGAGATACAGCAGCGATCGCCGGGCCGCCTTCCGCTCGGGAGACGGGGCTCGGCGGAGGATGTCGAGGCGCGGGATGTACGGCTCACCCGGCCCGACGACGAGAGTGCGATACGCCCCCTTCTGCACGGCCCCCTGGAGGATCGTCTGCTCGAGGGTGCTCACCGCCGACTCGACCGCCGCGCCACCGCGAGCCGATCCTGATCCCGTTGCGGCCCCGGCCGCATCTACGTGAGCCTGGCCCAGCGCCTCGGCGGAGACGGCGTGCACGGCAGCGATGGACGCCACGGCGATCATGAATTGACGGCGGGAAAGCGGCGACACGGGGTTCCTCGACGAGCAGGGGTGACGGCTGACCCGACCCTAGCGACAGCGGGGAACCAGCGACCAGCCTGCGGAGGCGCCCCAGACCGGGGTCATCACCCTCACCTCGTTCCCTGCGCTCAGCAGGAACAACAGCGCCTCAGCAGGAACAATCCGCCGGATTCTTCCTGCTGAGGCGCCGAAGTCACTGCTGAGCGCGAGGCGCGGGTCAGCCCTTGACGGCACCCTGGGTGAGGCCCGAGACGATCTGGCGCTGGAACAGCAGCACCAGGATCACGACCGGGATGGTCACGATGATGGCCGAGGCCGAGATCGCGCCCGTGGGCTGCTCGAACTGCGATGCTCCCGTGAAGAACGCCAGCGCCGCCGGAACCGTGCGGGCCTCACTCGTCGAAGTCAGCGAGATGCCGTACACGAAGTCGTTCCACGCCGTGAAGAACGCGATCAGCGCCGTCGTGAACACACCCGGGGCCGCGAGCGGCACGATGATCAGCCGGAACGACTGCCACGCGGTCGCCCCGTCCATCGCCGCCGCCTGCTCCAGATCCCACGGGATCTGGCGGAAGAACGCGGTGAGGGTCCAGATCGCGATCGGCAGAGTGAGCGATAGGTAAGGGATGACGAGCCCCGCCCACGTGTCGTAGAGCCCGATCTGACGCCACAGGGTGAACAGCGGCGTGACGACCGAGATCGCGGGGAAGATCGACACCGTCAGCGTGAGGGTGAGGATCAGCCCCTTGCCCGCGAACCGGAAGCGGGCGATCGCGTACGCCGCGAGGGTCGCCAGCACCGTCGCGATCACCGTGGCTATCAGCGCGATGCCGATGGAGTTACGCAGGGCGGGAAGGAACAGGTCGGCGGCAGCCCCCTCGGGCGAGAGGATCGTGCCGTAGTTCTCCCAGGTCCACTGCTTCGCGAAGAACTCACCGGAGTTGAGCTCGCCCGCCGGCTTGAACGAGGTCGCGAAGATCGAGAACACCGGAGCGAGTGCATAGATGAGCACGAGCACCGTCACGATGCCCCACAGAATGCGCTGGCGCTTGGTCAGGATCTGCATCTCAGCTCTCCTCCTTCACACCGGTCAGATCGACCCGGAACAGCTTCACGGCCGTGAAGCAGATGATGATCACGCAGAGGAACAGCAGCACCGATACGGCTGATCCGAGGCCTATCTCCAATCGGCCGATGGAGGTGTTGTAGGCCAGCAGCGAGAGCACGTTCGTGCCGTTCGCGCCGTTGGTCATGATGAAGACGTTGTCGAAGATGCGGAACGCATCGAGAGCACGGAAGATCGTCGCCACCATGATCGACGGCAGCATGATCGGGATAGTGATCCGGAACATTCGCGTCCACCAGCCGGCCCCATCGACCTGGGCCGCCTCGCTGAGGTCGTCCGGCACCTGCGACAACCCCGCGAGCAGGAGCAGGGAGACGAACGGGGTCGTCTTCCACACCTCGCTCAGGATGATGACCGAGAGACTCGTCCCCGTCTGGGCGAACCAGTTCAGGTTCGGGTCGAAGCCCGGGATGATGGACAGCCAGTTGTTGACGTAGCCCGATTCCGATGCGAACGCGTAGTACCAGGCGAACGCCGAGACGACAGTGATGATGCCGTAAGGCACCAGGATCGCGGTGCGGACGAGGCCCCGGGTGCCACGGATCGCCCGGTGCATCACCAGAGCGAGGGCGAAACCGAGCACCAGCTCGACGACGACCGTCACCACGGTGATGAAGAGGGTCACTCCGAGCGACTGGTAGAACAGCGGGTCGCTCAGGATCACGAAGTAGTTCTGAAGTCCGATGAAGGCCGCATCGTCGGGGGCCGTCAGCCTGGACCGGTAGAGCGACTGCCAGGCCGCCTGCAGGATCGGGTAGATGGTCACGAGGATCATGACCGCGAAGGCGGGGCCGGCGAGCAGCCAGCCGAGGCGCGCTTCCGCACGCTTCTGCTTGTCGTAGCCGCCGCGGACGCGCTCCGTCTTCGGCTGCTCCTGCGTCGTCGTGGTCCGCGTGGTGGTCGGTGTGCTCACAGGAGTCGCTCCCCTCTCAAGACCTGCAGGATGAAGGACTGAGACTGCGCGGGCGTGGTGTCGGCATTGTCGGCTCCCGGCGGGTGCCAGGTCGACTGGATGCCCAGCGAGATCTCGTTGTAGTAGGGCGTCTGCGGCCGAGGCGCGGCCTGCTGGAGCGAGTCGCGGATGGTCGAGGCCATCGGGAACGCATCCGAGACGGCCGGAGCGTCGAACGCGGTCGTGTTCGAGGCGGGGTTGCCGTTCGACACGAAGTACTCGGTCTGGTTCTCCGGCGAGACGATGCACTCCGCCGCCTGGTAGGCCAGGTCGACGTTGTTGCCCTTCGAGCTGATGCCGAGGTTGATCCCGCCGTAGGGCGGCGCAGCGGGCTTGCTCTCATCGACGGCCGGATACACGGCCCACCCGATGTCGTCGAGCACCGACTGGTCGAGGGACCCGTTCTCGACCGAGGCCTTCGTGGCGGGCCAGACGAACGGGTAGTTGACCATGAACGAGCCCTTGTCGCTCTGGAAGAGCGACAGGCTGGCGGTCTCATCGGCCGTCGGGAGTCCGGGGCCGCCGAGACCGGAGGTCCCGATCTCGCCCATGATCTCCGCGGCCGCCTTGCCCGCGTCGGAGTCGATGCCGAGCTCGATGCTGTCGACACCGCCCTCCTGCGAGGTGATGATCGAGCCGCCGTCGGAGGCGATGAGGGCGTTGACCCAGACCGTGAGCGATTCGGCGCGGGCGCCCTGCACGGCCAGGTACTTGTCCTGGCTCTGGGCCGCGTCCATGATCTGCTGCCAGGTGACGGGCTTCGACATGTCGAGACCGGCGGCCTCGACGACCGACTTGCGGTACCAGAGCAGCTGCGTATTGGCCCAGAAGGGCACCGTCACCAGTTGGTCCTTCCAGGTGGCACCGTCGATGGCACCCTGGACCACGTTCTGGGTGACCTTCTGCTGGACGTCCTCGGGGACGGGAGCGAGGAAGCCGGCCTCCGCGAACTCGGGGATGAAGGGCGGATCCAGGCTCATGATGTCGATCGAGCTGTCGTTGGCCGCGAGGCGGCGAGCCAACTGCTCGCGCTGCGATGCCGCCTGCCGCGGCAGCACCTGGGTCGTGATCGTGTAGGCCCCGTTCGCGGCCGCCGTGCAGCTCTGCGCGATGGCGGCCTGGCCACCGTCATCCGGGTTGATGTACCAGTTGAGCACGGGCGGCCCCGTCTCGGCCGGGGCGCAGGCAGCGAGCGGAACAGCGACCGCTGCGGTGAGGAGGAGGGCCCCGAAGGCCCTGGTCCGTGGTCTCGGCGTAGGTGTTCGGCGTCTCGTCACCATGGTGCCCCCGTCAGTGAGGATCGGTCCGCGACTATGCGGACGGTCGGCTGTGGCTTGGGAAGATTATGAATACAAGCTGAATCTGACCTGAGTTATCCCCGCACGGGGGCGTGAAGAGCGCCTCCCATTGGGGCCGCGTGGCGAACGAGTCGATGTCGGAGGTGCGCGCGACACTTCCCGACATGGACCTCGCCCTCCCCCTCCTCCTGACCCTGCTGGTCGGCGTCGCCCTCGGCGCACTCGTCGGCTTCGTGATCGGCAAGCGGGGCCCGTCGCAGGCAGCGGCGGGAGGGGAGGATCCGCGCCTGGCCGAGATGCGTCATCAGAACGAGATCGCCGCCATCCGCGCCGAGGAGGCTGCTCTTCGGAATCAACTCGACCGGGAGCACCTGGCTCGCGCCGGCGTGGAGTCGGCCCGGGCCGCCGAGACGCACGCTCGTCTGCAGGCGCAGGTGACGGGTCTGAGCGCCCGCCTCGAGGGCATGAGCGACGAGGTCGTACGCCACGAGGAGCGCTACCGCGATCTGGTCGAACGGCACCGCACCGACGCCGAGCTGCAGAAGCAGCGCGACGCGGCGGAGAGCCGCGTCCTCCAGGTCCTGACGCCCGTGCAGGAGACTCTGCGGACCATGCAGGCGAAGGTGGCCGAGATCGAGTCGCAGCGGTCTCTCCAGCACGGCGAACTCCAGCAGCAGCTCCGCGCCGCAGCCGACTCCGAGGAGCGGCTCCGGTCCACGGCCGAGTCGCTCGCGTCGGCGTTGCGGTCCAACAGCACGCGCGGTGTGTGGGGCGAGACCCAACTGCGGAGCGTCGTGGAAGCGGCTGGTCTGATGCAGCGGGTGGACTTCTCGACGCAGTCGAGCATCACCAGCGACTCGGGCGCCGGACGCCCCGACATGGTCGTGCACCTCCCGGGCGGCAAGAACATCGCCGTGGACGCCAAGGTGCCCTTCAACTCGTATCTCGAAGCGGCCGCCATCCCGTCGACCGCGAACGAGGCCGAACTCGCGCGCAGGGCGGCGCTCATGAAAGCGCATGTCAAGGCCGTCCGCGATCACATCTCCACGCTGGGCGGCAAGACCTACTGGGATGGACTGGACTCGAGTCCCGAGATGGTCATCGCGTTCATCCCCAGCGAGTCGCTCGTCTCGTCGGCACTCGAAGCGGATCCGACGATCATGGAATTCGCCTTCAGCAAGCGGGTAGCTCTCTCCTCGCCCGTCACGCTGTGGTCGGTGCTCAAGACGGTCGCCTTCAGCTGGCAGCAGGATGTCGTCACGGCCGAGGCCCGCTCCCTCTTCGACCTGAGCAAGGAGCTCTACGGCCGGCTGGCCACGATGGCGGGGCACGTGTCGAAGCTCGGGCGGTCGCTCGAGAGCAGCGTCAAGACCTACAACTCGTTCGTGGGATCGCTGGAGCGCCAGGTGCTGCCGTCCGCGCGCAGACTGAACGCTCTCGACGAGTCCAAGGTGCTGAGCCCTCTCGACGGCATCGAGGAGTCACCGCGGGAGTTGACGGCCTACGAGCTGACGACGCACGCCGACGGCGCAGCCCGCGACCGGCTGGCCGAGCTCGAAGCCGTCGCGCCGCATCAACCGGAGCTCGTCGACTTCGCCGCGCCCACTCCCCCTCGCTCGGAGGAGCCGAAGACGGCGTGACGCCTCAGTACCAGCGGTCCGCGAGGTGGTCCGCCTGGATACGGCGGACGGTCCCGGACCGTGAGCGCATGACGATCGACTCGGTCGTGATGATCGGTCCTTTGCGGCGCACGCCGCGCACGAGCCCACCATTGGTCACACCGGTCGCCACGAAGAACGTGTTCTGCCCGCTCACGAGGTCGTCTGCTTCATAGACGAAGTCCATCTTGAGTCCCGCGTCGATGCCGGCCTGACGCTCCTCGTCGGTCTTCGGCGCGAGTCGCCCCTGGATGAAGCCGCCGAGCGCCTTGATGGCGCACGCGGTCGCGACACCCTCCGGGCTTCCACCGGTGCCGACGCAGAGGTCGATGCTCGAGTCGTGGCGAGCGGCGTTGATGGAGCCGGCGACATCGCCGTCCAGCAGCAGGCGGGTTCCCGCCCCCGCCTCGCGAACGTCCTCGATGAGCTGGGCGTGACGCGGGCGGTCGAGAACGGCGACGCGCATCTCCGACACGTCCTTGCCCTTGGCTTTCGCGAGCGCACGGATGTTCTCGCCGATGGGTTTGCGGATGTCGACGATTCCGATCCCCTCGGGGCCGCAAGCGATCTTGTCCATGTAGAAGACGGTGGAGGCGTCGAGCATGGTGCCGCGGTCCGACACCGCGATCATCGAGATGGCGTTCTGACGCCCGGCGGCGGTGAGGGATGTGCCGTCGATGGGATCGACGGCGATGTCGCACGCGGGGCCGTTGCCCGTGCCGACATGCTCACCGTTGAACAGCATGGGCGCCTCGTCCTTCTCGCCCTCGCCGATGACGACGACACCGTCGAAATCGACCGTGCCGAGGAACTTGCGCATGGCATCGACGGCGGCCCCGTCGGCAGCGTTCTTGTCACCGCGGCCGATGAACGGAGCGGCCCGGATGGCTGCCGCTTCGGTCGCCCGTACGAGTTCGAGCGCGAGGTTGCGATCCGGTCGGAGGTCCTGGAACTTCTCGTGCTCACTCATAGCGTCTCCCGACTGCGGCATGTGTCTTCTGCAGAGGCGGCTCTCGACGATGCGAGCGCCTCCGAGTCGAAGCCTACTGAGGGCTCGTCGCGAATCGGTCGGGATCGGCGCCGACTGCACGGACGACCTCCACGATCGCGTCGGGGGAACCGACGTTGCCGGGAACGACGATGTAGAGCAAAGACCGCCCGTCGGCCGCGGTGAGCCGCCAGGCGGAGACCCCGGCGATGACCTGCCCGAGCACCTCCGCCGTCTCGGCTCCGAGCCCGACCCGCGCGACTTCCGCCGATGTGATGCCGCCTTTGGCGATGACGATGTCAGCGGCTTCGTAGGACGCTCGGACTATCGAGGTCAGCGCGTCCATGACCCTCTCGCCGTGATCGAGCGTGTTGTGCTCACTCGACCGCACGCGTTCGGTGGCGACGACCGCGATGCCGTTCTCGAGGAGCGCCGCGCGGGCACGATCGGCTTCGTCACCGACGCGCGGCGGATCCGCCAGGGCGTCCTCCGTGGAGAGGACGATGCGTCCGGCGTGCGTCGAGTCGAGCGCGTCGAGCTGGGCGCCGGCGCCTGCCGTGTGGGAGCCGCAGGCGACCAGGATCGCGGGTCTGGACGGCTCCCTGAGCAGGGGACGAGACATGAGCCCCTCGCTCTCGACCCCGGCGAGAGCAGCGGCGAGCGGAGACGCCGACCGCACGACGACGGAGCGCCCCCGCTCGCGAGCGCCCTGCACGGCCGCCGCGATCGCGCGGATGTCGGAGGCGTCCTCGGCGTCGGGAACCACGACCGATCCGCCGGGCGCGTCGACGAGGACGTCGATGAGGGTTCCCGCTCGGACGAGCGCCAGGTCGGCGGGGACCGCACGACGCATGGACTTCTCGGCCACGTAGTCGACGAGCCGGCCGGCGGTGAACGGGAAGACAGGGTCTTCGGCGAACTCCGTCTCATGGGCGGGCACTCGATGCCCGTCGAGCGTCACGTAGTGCATCCCACCCACGGTCACTCGCCCCCCGTCGGGGAAAGCGGGCACGAAGAGCATGACCGCGGCGGGGTCGCCGTCGAGGAAGACCTCGGTCTCCGCGAACACGTGCCCACGAAGGGTCGAGTCCCCCCGGAGCACGAACTGCACGTTCTCGCCGAGGTCGGCCGCGACTCGCAACCCCATCTCGCGGACACGAGCCACGAGAGCCACGGCCGCCTCCTCGGTCAATGCTCGACTGTTGGTCAGCACGTAGACGCTGTCGGCCGATTCGAGGACACGCCGCAGCCCCTCCACCGTGGGCGTGAGAAGCACGTGCACGCCGTGGGCGGACTGGGTGCCGGTGGGGTCGTCGTCGAGGATGACTGTCTTCATAAACGGGAATTCCATCGTTTCTGCCCAAGTGGGACGGCCAAGAGGCGGCCGGCGGTCTGCCGGCCGCCTGCGGATCAACGACCCGCGATGACCCGATCGACTTCGGCCTTCTCCGTCGGGCCCCAGGTCTCGCGGGTGAATGCGAGGGCGACCAGTCCGATGGCCCCCATGAGGCCGTAGACGATCGCGACGCCGCCCCATCCGAGCGCGACGGCGAGCGCGGTCGCGATGAAGGGGATGAAGCCGGAGATCGCGGCGGACAGCTGGTAGCCGAGCGAGGCCCCCGAGGTGCGGGTGTTGGTGGCGAAGAGCTCGCTGAAGTAGGCACCCTGCGTGCCGGCGAGCATGTCGTGGATGATCGACAGACCGACGATGTAGACCAGCACGATCAGGAACGGCACTGCCGTGTTCACGAGAGGGAACAGCACGAAAGAGAAGCCCACCACCAGGAGGCAGCCGATCAGATAGACCTTCTTGCGCCCGATGCGGTCGCTCCACGCGCCGAACAGGACGGTGGTGAAGGTGCCGATCCCCGTCGCGACGATCAACCCGGTGAGTGCCAGTTGACGCTCGGCGATGCCCTGGCTCGTGATGTACGAGATCAGGTAGGTCACGATGATGTAGAAGGCGCCGGACTCTGCCAGACGCAGGCCGATGACGCGGAGCACGGTGCGCCAGTCGTCCTTGAGCACCTGCAGAATCGGGTTCTTGACGATCTCGCCGCGCTGCTTCGTCTCCTCGAACTCGGGTGACTCGGACACCTTGGCGCGGATGATCATGCCGGCGATGATGAGGAACGAACTGGCCAGGAAGGGCAGCCGCCAGGCCCAGTCTCCCGGCAGGTCGACGGTCGCGAGGAATGCCAGGTTGGCGAGGAAGACGCCGAGCGGAACACCGACCTGCGGGATCGCCGAATAGAGGCCCCGTTTGCGCCAGGGCGCGTGCTCGAAGGTCATCAGGATGGCTCCGCCCCACTCGGCGCCGAACGCCAGTCCTTGGACGATGCGGATGATGACCAGCAGGATGGGCGCGAGGATGCCGACGGCCTGGTAGGTCGGCAGGAGGCCGATGAGCACCGTCGAGATGCCCATGATGAGCAGGGCGCCGACCAGGACCGGCTTGCGCCCGATCTTGTCGCCGAGGTACCCGCCGATGATGCCGCCGATGGGCCGGGCCGCGAAGCCGACCCCGAAGGTCGCGAAACCGAGCAACACGCCCACGACGGGGTCGTTGTCGGCGAAGAACACCTGCGGGAAGTAGAGCGCCGCGGCAGTGCCGTAGGCGAGGAAGTCGTAATTCTCGACCGTCGTACCGACGGCACTGCCGATCGCGGTCTTGCGCTTGTCGGGCGACCCTTCCGCCGCGCGGACCCGCTCCGATTGGATTGTCATGGTCATGGACTGGTTCCTATCTCCGTTGATTCACCACGGGCGTCGAGCCCGAGTGCGATCGAGAGAGGCCCCGGCCGAGTCACGACCCCTGGGGAACGACTCCCTCGATGCTGTCCTTGTAGAAGCTGTTGATGTGTTCGGTGACGAGCCGAACGGCGCCGTCCCGGTCCCTCCGCGCGATGGCGTCGAGAACCGCTCGATGCTCGGCTCGCACGGTCTCCGCGAAGCCGCGCCAGTCGTCGAGGCGCGCGTACGCCTCGATCATCTGGCGGTTGATGGCGATGCGCAGAGCCCCCATGAAATGGGCGGTCAATGCGTTCCCGGTCGATTCCGCGATCCGGACGTGGAACGCGGTATCGAGTCGGTTGAACTCGTGGGTCTCGATGGTCGGATCGTCCATCCGGTCGAGGATCCCCGTCAGGTCGGCGATGTCCTCGTCACTGTGCCTATAGGCCGCCTCCGCACACGACCAGGCCTCGAGCGCGATCCGGGTCTGGACCACATCGCTGCCACTGAAGTGGCCGAGGGCGATCTGCAGCCGGAGCAGATTCTGGAAACCCTCGCCGGGCGAGGCGAGCAGAACCGCTCCCCCGTCCGGCCCGCCACCCCTCCGGATGTCGACGACGCCCAGCGCCTCGAGCACCCGGAGCGATTCGCGGAGAGACGGACGCGAGACGCCCAGCGAGATCGCCAAATCGCGCTCGCTCGGCAGGTGATCGCCCGCCTTCAGGCGCCCGTCGAGGATCCGCTCCTCGATCTGGGCCATGACCTGCTCGTAGGTACGAACCCGGAGCACGGGCTCCCAGTCGCTGGTGGACGGCATCGCTCTCTCCCTCATGCCCGGCACGGAGGCCGACAGGAGCGTCGACGACGTTCATCCTATTTTCCGTCCCGCGACTCAGGCGCCGACGAGGGACTCGGATCGGAACTCGGACTCCAGCTCGCGACGGAGCTGCACAGCCTGCAGCGACTCGTCCGGGGCGACGTCACTCCAGCTGACCGTCTGATCCTTCGGCACGTCGCGGATGAGTTTCATCCCGTGAGCGAGTCCGAGCGGGAGTGCCTCATGGGCGAGCGATACGTGGGCCGGCGCGAGCTTGCCGAAGGCCGTGAAGCCACCTTCACCGTCGAGGGTCTCCCCTGCCTTGAGGTCCTTCTTCGCCGTCGTGACGACGTCGCCTCGGAATCCGGTGGGCGATCCGGTGGCCTCGCCGCGCAGCACGGCGGACGCGATGCTGACCCCGAGCTCGAGCCCGATCATGTGGTACGGCCGGTAGAGCGAACCGTAACGACCGCTGTCATCGGTCTTGACGCCATACTCCGCAAAGCACTGAACGGCGTAGTCGGTCTTCGCCTCGAAGGTGACATAGACCCCCCAGCGCAGATCGCGCGGGACTTCCGACCCGTCGCGGTTGAGGCTCGAGATGAGCTCGACCGTCCCGCGGCGGGAGAGCGTCCCGCCCTTCTCCTTCTCCTTCAGGAGCGCCGGGAGCTCGTCGACGCTGCACGGGGTGAAGTTCAGGCCCTCGTCCTGGGGGAGCAGTCCGGTGCCGTTCGCGACGGCAGCCATCTCGATCGCGGACTTGGTTCCGTCGAGGAAGGAGTTGAACATCTGCGGGTTGTAGTCCCCCGACGCCAGCTGCTCCGACGTGAACCCGTAGTAGTCCCAGACGGTGTCGGGCGTCGAGTAGTTGTACTCCGGCAGGTACTTGGTGCCCTTGCCCGCCGCGACCACGTCGAAGCCGACGGTGCGGCACCAGTCGACGAGCTCGGAGATGAGCGCCGGCTGGTCGCCATAGGCCATCGAGTAGACGACGCCCGCCGCCTGCGCCTTGCGGGCGAGCAGGGGGCCGACCATGCAGTCCGCCTCGACATTCACCATGACGATGTGCTTGCCGTTGTCGATGGACTTGAGCGCGTGGTGAGTGCCGATGATCGGGTTCCCCGTGATCTCGAGGATGACCTCGACCTGCGGGGTGGCGATCAGTGCGTCGGCACTGTCGGTGATGAAGGTCGTCCCGTCGCGGAGGGCCTCATCGAAGGAGCCTGCTGAATAGCGGTCCTCGGTCCATCCGGTGCGCTTCATGGCAGCCCGCGCCTTGGGGATGTTGATATCGGCGACGCCCACGACGTGGAACCCGTCGCTCGTCGAGGCCTGCGTGAGGAACATCGACGCGAACTTCCCCGCCCCGATGACTCCGACGCGGATGGGACCGGACTGCTCGCGACGTCGTTGCAAGAGGCTGAAAAGGTTCACGACCTACTCCTTCGTAGAGATGGACCGGCGAGCCGGTTTAGATGGTCTGACCATCTGTCCTCCATCGTGGGCCCTCCTCGGAACGGTGTCAACCCCTGGGTAGAGTGGGCGACGCATTCGCCCGGCACCCAGCACACCGAGGAGCTCTCTTGCCCATCGCAACCCCCGACCAGTACGCCGAGATGCTCGACCGGGCCAAGGAGGGCGGCTTCGCCTACCCGGCCATCAACGTCTCGTCGTCGCAGACGATCAACTCGGTGCTCCAGGGCCTCACCGAGGCCGGTTCGGACGGCATCCTCCAGGTCACGACCGGTGGCGCCGACTACTTCGCCGGCCACTCGGTGAAGAACCGCGCCGCGGGCGCCATCGCCTTCGCGAAGTTCGCGACCGAGGTCGCCAAGAACTACCCCATCACCGTCGCGCTGCACACGGACCACTGCCCCAAGCCGGCGCTCGAGGGCTTCGTGCTCCCGCTGATCGCGGCGTCGGAGGACGAGGTCCGCCAGGGCCGCAACCCGCTGTTCCAGTCGCACATGTGGGACGGCTCGGCGGTCCCCCTCGACGAGAACCTCGAGGTCGCGAAGGACATCATCGCCCGCACCAAGGCCATCAACGCCATCCTCGAAGTCGAGATCGGCGTCGTGGGCGGCGAGGAGGACGGCGTCAGCCACGAGATCAACGAGCACCTCTACACGACCCTCGACGACGCGATCGCGACCGTCGAGGCGCTCGGTCTCGGCGAGAACGGCCGCTACATGGCAGCGCTGACCTTCGGCAACGTGCACGGCGTCTACAAGCCCGGCAACGTCAAGCTGCGCCCCGAAATCCTCGGTGAGATCCAGGCGGGCCTGGCCGAGAAGTACGGTCACGGCCCCAAGCCGCTCGACCTCGTCTTCCACGGCGGATCGGGCTCGACCCAGGAAGAGATCACCGAGGCCGTCAAGAACGGCGTCGTGAAGATGAACATCGACACGGACACGCAGTACGCGTTCACCCGCTCGATCGCGGACACCATGTTCCGCAACTACGACGCCGTCCTGAAGGTCGACGGCGAGGTCGGCAACAAGAAGGTCTACGATCCCCGCGCCTGGGGCAAGACCGCCGAGACCGCCATGGCCGCCCGCGTCGTCGAGGCCACCAAGGAGCTCGGCTCGTTCGGCAAGTCGCAGAGCTGACGCACCAGCGTCCCCGATGCGAGAAGGGCCGGCCCGCGATCAGCGGGCCGGCCCTTCTTCACTGCTCGGGTGCTTCGCGGATGAAGCCTCCTGCCGTCGACCGTCAGGGAGTCGCGGTGGGCGTGGACTGCGTCGCCATGGCCGCCGACATCTGCGCGTCGAACCAGGCTCGCAACGCGGGATCCGGCAGCATGGCGCCGAGGACGACCGCGGTCACGACCACCAGCGACAGCACGGCACCCACGAGCGGGATCCAGAACGAGATGCGCCCGGCGGCGAGGTTGCGGCGAGCGAAGAAGATCGTGAACGACAGGATCACGAGCTGGGCGACGATCGCCACGGCGCCGAGCACGCCGGCGAGGCCGTCGGACGTATAGGTGCCGAACCCGTTCTGCGTGAACACCTCGCGCAAGCTGTCGCCGAAATCGGCGAACTGCGGAACGCTGAAGAAGAGGTTCACCGCTCCGACGGCGAGCAGTCCGATGGTCAGGGCACGATCCCAGGCCCGCTGGGGCTTCGCCCCCATCTGCTGCCGGGCCGTGTCCGGCGTCTCGTCGGCGGGCGGCGGAGCCGGGGCCTCGATCTTCTCGGGGATGGGGGCGTACTCGCCGTAGCGAGGAGCCGGGCCGGACGTGGGGCGGTCGCTCACGCGGTGCCCGTTCGGCGGCCGCCGAGGGCGCGCGCGTCCTGGTTGCCGGACGTGTCCTTGCGGAGCTCCTTCGGCAGCGAGAAGATCAGGTCCTCTTCCGCGGTCTTGACGGTCTCGACCTCGCCGTAACCGGCGTGAGCGAGCTCCTCGAGCAGTTCCTCGACGAGCTCCTCGGGCACCGAAGCGCCGCTCGTGACGCCCACCGTCCGGACGCCGTCGAGCCACTCCTGCTGAACCTCGTCGGCGTAGTCGACGCGGTAGGCGGCCTTGGCACCGTATTCGAGAGCGACCTCGACGAGCCGGACGGAGTTCGACGAGTTGGCGGAGCCCACGACGATCACGAGGTCCGCGTCGGCCGCGACTTTCTTGATGGCGACCTGGCGGTTCTGCGTGGCGTAGCAGATGTCGTCGCTCGGCGGGTTCTGCAGGTTCGGGAACCGCTCGCGGAGGCGACGCACCGTCTCCATGGTCTCGTCGACCGAGAGCGTGGTCTGCGACAGCCACACGACCTTGTCCGGGTCCTTGACCTGGACGGTGTCGGCCTCATCGGGCGAGCCGACGAGCGTGACGTGATCGGGAGCCTCACCGGCGGTGCCTTCGACCTCTTCGTGTCCCTCGTGACCGACGAGGAGGATCTCGTAATCGTCGCGCGCGAAGCGCACGGCCTCACGATGGACCTTGGTGACGAGCGGGCAGGTCGCATCGATGGCGTGCAGACCGCGATCCGCGGCCCCCTGCACGACCGCCGGCGAGACTCCGTGAGCACTGAAGACGACGTTGGCACCCTCGGGGACCTCGTCGACCTCCTCGACGAAGATCGCACCCTTCTTCTCGAGCTCGCGCACGACGTGCACGTTGTGCACGATCTGCTTGCGCACGTAGACGGGCGAGCCGTACTGCTCGAGCGCCTTCTCGACGGCGATCACCGCACGATCGACACCGGCGCAGTAGCCGCGGGGAGCCGCGAGGAGCACCTTCTTCGAGCCAGTGACGGGGGTGTCGACTAGCCTGTTCCGGACGCGATCACGGGGCGCCGAAGGGCCCGCTACGCGCGGCATCCCCAGGCCGATATTGACACTCACCACCAGTCGAGTCTAAACGCCCCGGCGGTCGCGAGGCTGGGCGTCCAGGAGCCGGATCGACGTCACGGAACGCCATCACCGTGTGGCGACCACCGCCAGGCGACCAGGAGAGGAGCGGCACGTGACCGACGCGCCCGCCACACTCGAGACCCCGTGGCCCGTGGGTCTGCTCGCAGCCAAGCTGAAGGGGTACCTCGACCGGCTCGGTACCGTGTGGGTCGAGGGCGAGATCACCCAGTGGGGCGTCTCCGGCGGCAATGTCTACGGCAAACTGCGCGACCTCGAACAGGACGCGACGGTGGGCTTCACCATCTGGTCCTCCGTGAAGTCGCGCATCCCCGCCGACCTGAAGCAGGGCGATCGTGTCATCGCTCTCATCAAGCCCAGCTACTGGATCAAGGGCGGCACGCTCACGATGCAGGTCTTCGAGATGCGCCACGTCGGGCTCGGGGACCTCCTCGAGAGACTCGAACGGTTGCGCACCCAGCTCGCCGCGGAGGGACTCTTCGCGGCGGATCGGAAGCGCCCGCTCCCCTTCCTCCCCCGTGTGATCGGTCTGGTGACGGGCAAGGACTCGGATGCCGAGAAGGATGTGCTGCGCAACGCGCAGCTGCGCTGGCCCGCCGTGACCTTCCGCACCGTCCACGCCGCCGTGCAGGGCGACCGCGCAGCGAGCGAGGTGGTCGCGGCCATCAGGCGCCTCGATGCTGACGCCGAGGTCGAGGTCATCATCGTGGCCCGCGGCGGCGGCGATTTTCAGAATCTGCTGCCGTTCAGCGATGAGCGGCTCATCCGAGCGGCGGCCGAGATCACCACGCCGCTCGTCAGCGCCATCGGGCATGAGGCGGATCGACCGCTGCTCGACGAGGTCGCCGATCTCCGCGCCTCGACTCCGACGGATGCGGCCAAGCGCATCGTCCCGGACGTCACAGAGGAGCTGTCCCGCGTCGAGCAGGCGCGCGCCCGCATCCGCAGCCGGGTCACCCACGCTGTCTCCATCGAGGTGGACCGCATCCAGGCTCTCCGGTCCCGACCCGCACTCGCCTCGACCACCTGGATCGTGGACGTACGGGCGGACGACCTGACGCGGTGGGTCGCCCGCGGCCACGAGCTGACCACCCGCGCGATCGAACGCGCGGGTCACGCGACCGAACAGCTCCGCGGTCGTCTGACGGCGCTCTCTCCGCAGAGCACTCTCGAACGCGGTTACGCCATCGCCCAGACGCCCGACGGGCGCGTGCTCCGCGGCAGTGCGGACGCACCGGCCGGCACGGATCTGCGCATCCGCCTGGCCGACGGTTCCCTCACCGCGACGAGCCGGGGCCCGGCGATCCCTCTCGGTGAGGGTTCCTAGAATGGAGACCATGCCCGCCACTCATGACGCACCCGTCGCGGACCTCAGTTACGAGCAGGCCCGAGACGAGCTCGTGCGGGTCGTCGGCGAGCTCGAGCAGGGCGCCGAGACGCTCGAGCGCTCGCTCGAACTGTGGGAGCGCGGTGAGGCGCTCGCCCGCCGCTGCGAAGAGTGGCTGATCGGCGCGCGCGCCCGTCTCGACGCGGCCCGCTCCGGCGCATCGGCCGAGGGCTCGGACTCCACGCGATGAGCCGTCGCCCCAAAGAGCCCCGCATCGTCGCCGAACTCGGCCGACCGGAGACGCCCGAGGAGACGGCGGCGCGCAAGGCGGAGAACAGCCGCAACCACCGCGACCGGCAGACCACCCGCAACCTCGTCTACGCGCTGCTCGCGTCGCTCGGCATCGTGGCGGTGCTGGTCCTGCTCGTCCCGCGCGGCGACATGGAGACGCGGCCCGATGTCGACTATTCGTCGATCGCCGCGCAGATCCAGCCCACCGTGCAGGGGACGCTCGTCGTCCCCGAGCCCGGCGAGGGGTGGAACGCCAACACCGCCGAGCTGAGAGCGGGTTCGGCCGACAACATCCTCAGCTGGTACATCGGGTTCCTCACCCCCAAGAACGCGTTCATCGGCCTCGATCAGGGCTTCGACGCGAATGACAGCTGGGCCTCCGCGCAGCTCGACTCCGCCCGTCCGACGGGCGCGACGACCATCGCAGGCGTCGAATGGATCGAGTACGACTACACCGAGTCACCCCGTGGCAACCTCGCCTATGCGCTGGCTCTGGACGATCCCACAGGCTTCTACGTCCTGAAGGGCACTGCCTCCAAGGAGGAGACCGCCGTGCTGGCCGCCGCCGTCACCGACAGAATCGCGAGCATTCGATGACCACACTGACCCCCGCCCAGGCCTGGAGCGACATGCTCGAGGGCAACGAGCGCTTCGTGTCGAGCGCTCCGCTGCACCCGCGCCAGGACGTCGAGCGCCGGGCCGAGACCGCAGGCTCGCAGACCCCGGTCGCGGCCCTCTTCGGCTGCAGCGACTCCCGTCTCGCGGCGGAGATCATCTTCGATCAGGGCCTCGGCGACCTCTTCGTGGTCCGCAACGCGGGCCAGATCATCTCCGACTCGGTGCTCGGCTCGCTCGAGTACGCAGTCGCCGTCCTCGGCGTCTCGCTCGTCGTCGTCCTCCGTCACGACAGTTGCGGAGCCGTACGCGCCGCCATCGACTCGCAGGGGCCCGACGCACCGAAGCTGCCGGCGCACATCGAGCGCTTGGTCTCCGACATCGTCCCCGCTGTGCGCGCCGTCGGCGTCGCCGCGGAGGACGGCACCATCGACACGACCGCGCTCGACGCGGAAGAGGTCGGACGTCGCCACCTGCGCGACACGGTGTCGGAGTTGCTGACGCGTTCCGAGCTGATCTCCGACGCCATCGCGGCCGGTACCCTGGCCATCGTCGGCGCGGAGTATCACCTCGCCGACGGACGCGCCACGGCCGACGTCGTCGTCGGCCCCGCAGCCTGACCGGCCGCAGCGCCGCCCGCAGAGCAGACCCGAGCAGCCGCGAGATCCGCGGCGCCGATAGGTGAGAGAGGCCACACAGTGGTGGATGACCAGTTCCGGATCGAGCACGACACGATGGGTGAGGTCCGAGTGCCCGCCCAGGCGCTCTACGCCGCGCAGACGCAGCGTGCCGTCGAGAACTTCCCGATCTCGGGAACCGGACTCGAGGACGCGCAGATCGTCGCTCTCGCCCAGGTGAAGCGGGCGGCCGCTCTCACCAACGCGGAGCTCGGTGTGCTCGACCAGGCCCGCGCCGACGCCATCGTCTCGGCGGCCGACGCCGTCATCGACGGCGGTCACTTCGGTGAGTTCCCGATCGACGTGTACCAGACCGGCAGCGGCACGTCATCGAACATGAACATGAACGAGGTGCTCGGCACCCTCGCGACGCGGAGCCTCGGCGAGACCGTCCACCCCAACGACCACGTCAACGCGTCGCAGTCATCGAACGACGTCTTCCCGACATCGGTCCACGTCGCCGTGACCGAGGCGCTGCTGCGCGACCTGATCCCTTCGCTCGAGCACCTCGCCGCCGCTCTCGAGACCAAGGCCTCCGCGTGGTCGCAGGTCGTCAAGTCGGGCCGTACGCACCTCATGGATGCGACCCCGGTCACGTTCGGCCAGGAGTTCGGCGGCTACGCGCGCCAGATCCGTCTCGGGGTCGACCGCATCAACGCATCCATCCCCCGCGTCGCGGAGGTCCCCCTGGGTGGAACCGCCACGGGCACGGGCATCAACACCCCCAAGGGCTTCCCGCAGCGCGTGATCGAGATCCTCGCGGAGAGCACCGGCCTGCCCATCACCGAGGCGGCCGACCACTTCGAGGCACAGGGTGCGCGCGACGGCCTGGTCGAGGCGTCGGGCGCACTCCGCGTCCTGGCGGTCAGCCTCACCAAGATCTGCAACGACATCCGCTGGATGGGGTCGGGCCCCAACACGGGTCTCGGCGAGCTGCACATCCCCGATCTGCAGCCCGGATCGTCGATCATGCCCGGCAAGGTCAACCCCGTCATCCCCGAGGCCGTCCTCATGGTCGGTGCGCGGGTCATCGGCAACGACGCGACCATCGCCTGGTCGGGCGCCTCGGGTCTGTTCGAGCTCAACGTCGCGATCCCGGTCATGGGCACCGCCCTGCTCGAGTCGATCCGCCTGCTCTCGAACGCCTCACGTCTGCTCGCGGACAAGACCGTCGACGGCCTCGAGGTCAATGTCGAGCGTGCCCTCGCTCTCGCCGAGTCCTCGCCCTCGATCGTGACTCCGCTCAACCGTGTGATCGGCTACGAGGCGGCCGCTAAGGTCGCCAAGCACGCCGTCGCCCAGAAGATGACGGTCCGCGAGGCGGTCGTCGACCTCGGCTTCGTCGAGCGCGGCGAGGTGACCGAGGAGCAGCTCGACAAGGCGCTCGACGTCCTGTCGATGACGCACCCCGGCTGATCCGCTCGCCCAACGGATGAGAAGAGGCGGGAGTCCCATCGGGTCTCCCGCCTCTTCTCATCCGTCCCCGTTTCCCCCGGTTGTAGGGGTATTCCGGCTCAGTTGGTACGCCGCAACGTTCTCACTGGGCCGGAATACCCGTACTAGGGGAGGTCGTTGGATTCGAGCATCTCGGTGACGAGGGCGGCGATGGCGCTGCGCTCGGATCGCTGCAGGGTCATGTGGCCGAAGAGCGGGTGGCCCTTCAGCGTCTCGATGACACTGGCGACGCCGTCGTGGCGGCCGACGCGGAGATTGTCGCGCTGAGCGACGTCGTGGGTGAGCACCACGCGCGAGTTCTGACCGATGCGGGACAGGACCGTCAGCAGCACGTTGCGCTCGAGCGACTGCGCCTCGTCCACGATCACGAACGCGTCGTGCAGCGAACGTCCACGGATGTGGGTGAGCGGAAGCACCTCGAGGATGCCCCGATCGACGACCTCGTCGAGGACGTTCTGCGAGACGAGAGCACCGAGCGTGTCGAAGACGGCCTGACCCCAGGGCGACATCTTCTCCCCCGCGTCGCCGGGCAGGAAGCCGAGCTCCTGGCCGCCGACGGCGTAGAGCGGACGGAACACCATGATCTTGCGGTGCTGCTGCTTCTCGAGCACGGCCTCCAGTGCGGCGCACAGCGCCAGAGCCGACTTGCCGGTTCCGGCTCGGCCGCCGAGCGAGACGATGCCGATCTCCGGGTCGAGCAGCATGTCGATGGCGAGGCGCTGCTCAGCGGAACGGCCGTGGAGGCCGAACAGCTCGCGGTCGCCGCGGACGAGTCGCATCTCGTTCCTGCCCGAGACACGGGCGAGGGCGGATCCGCGCTCCGAGGAGATGACGAGACCCGTGTTGATCGGGATGCCCTCGACCTGGTTCGAGTAGAGCGACCCCTCCTCGTAGAGGTCGTTGATCTGGTTGCCGCTCAGGCGCACCTCGGCGATGCCGGTGTAGCCGCTGTCGGGCGCGAGCTCGGCGCGGTACTCCTCGGCGCTCAGACCGATCGACGCGGCCTTGACGCGCATCGGGAGGTCCTTGGACACGACGACCACGTCGAGTCCGTCGTTCTTGAGGTTCATCGCGACGGCGAGGATGCGGGAGTCGTTGTCGTTCAGCTGCAGACCGGACGGCAGCACACTCATATTCGAGTGGTTGAGCTCGACACGGACGGTGCCGCCCTCGTCGCCGATGGCGATCGGGAAGTCGAGGCGTTCGTGCTCGAGGCGCAGGTCGTCGAGATTGCGCAGGGCCTTGCGGGCGAAGTACCCGATCTCGGGGTCGTGGCGCTTGGCCTCGAGCTCCGTGACGACGATGACGGGGAGGACCACCGCATGCTCGGCGAAACGGTGCAGAGCACCCGGATCGGAGAGGAGCACCGAGGTGTCGAGGACGTAGGTCTTCTCAGCTTGAGGTGTTGCCCCGGGGCGAGCCGCCCCGGTCGTCGATTCGGACATCGGACGGGCTTCTGCGGCCACGGTCTCTCCCACCTGTAACAGCACGTCGGCGCTGTTTATCTGACGGACGATGCGGGCCACGGTGGGACTTGGCGTCGGTAGCGAAACGAGTCTTATGTGGCCGCTTCGATCAGGTGCCGTACCTGATGTCGCTCACGCTACGACCTGCGGCCCTCCCGGTCGGAACGAACACGCTCTCTCAGGTGACCGGCAGATTAAGGTTTGGCGCCGCGGATGTTTCCGCGATACCGCTCACCAGCCGAGGGTGCCGGGTTCGCCCTTGAACGGGCCGACGATGTCGCGCGTGATCCACCCGCCGTAGAAGTCGCCGGCTTGGGCGGTCACGGTCTCCCCGTCGATCGAGCACGAGTCGACGCGCCCCGGGTAGACGGCGACACGTCCCTTCAAGGCCTCGAAGCCCTGAGCGGGCGTCTCGTACGTCCACGCGGCGTGATCCACGACCGTGTCTCCGGACACCAGGTCGAAATAGGAGGCGCGCCCCTTGAACTCGCACCACGAGGCACCCTGGGTCGGGCGGAGCGCACCCGGCACGAAGTCGTCCGCGGGGATGTAGTAGACGGGCGGGTGGCTGGTCTCGAGCACCCGGACGCTCGACGTGGTGCGTGCGATCACAGTGCCGCCGAGTCGGATCTCGATCGACTTCGACACCGGCTCCACCCGCGGCGGACGCGGATAGTCCCACACCGACTCCTGTCCGGGGCCGGGCGGGATGGGGGTGGAGCGGCGAGGGGTCATCCGCGAACCCTATGCCCGGCAGGCTGGGTGATCACCGATGCATCGGTACGGTGCTGGCGTAGCTCGTGAAGGCGGCCCGCAGTATCTCCAGCGTCTCCTCGGTCGTACCCGCGTGGGCGGCCAGGCGGATCCGTCCTTCCCTCGCCGTCGCGGAGACACCGTGGTTGAACAGCGCCGCGGTGAGGGCGGACAGCTCGCCCGCCGTCGGCTCGAGGACGACGATGCCGGCCCGCTCGCGCTCGTTGCGAGGTGAACCGATCTGCACGGCGAACTCGTCGGCGAGGTCGATGATGCGCGTGACGTGCAGCGCGATCTCGCCGGCGATGTTCGCCACCCCCGCCTGTGCGATCTCCTGCGCGGCGATGTGAAGGCGCGCGCAGGCGATCCAGTCGGGGTTGGAGACCCGATACGCGGAGGCGCCGCGCGTGGGCGGAAGCACGTCGTCCCAGACGATCTCCGGGCTGTCGGCGATACCGCGGAACCCCGAGATCACCGGCTCGAGCTCGTCGAGGGCGCGGTCGCTGAGCGCGAGGTACCCGGTCCCCCATCCCGCCCGTAGCCACTTCTGGCCGCCCCCGACCACGACGTCGGCCAGGGCCAGAGGAGCATCGACCACTCCGGCGCCCTGGATGGCGTCGACCACGAGGATCCTGTCGCCGACGACGTCGCGCAGGGACTCGAGATCGACGAGGTACCCGGTGCGGGGGTCGACGAGGCTCACGGCGACCGCGGTGATGTCGGAGGTGAGCTGCTCCCGCACGCGCTCGGGGGTGACCCGTCCGTCCGGAGTCTCGAGCCACACCGGAGTGACCGCGTCGAGAGCGTCGCCCGCTCGGACGGCCGCGAACGTCAGGCTCGGGAACTCGGCCGGCGACACGAGCACGTCCCCGCTCAGCCCGAACATGGCGTGCATGAGCCCCATCGACGTGTTGGGCTGCACCGCGACCTGATCGACGCGGAAGCCCAGCAGCTCGGCCATCGCCTCGCGCGCGCGGTCCTCGGCCCCGAACAGCTCGGGGAGCGACCCCGGCCGGGAGGTCGCCACAGCGGCCGACCAGGCGCTCTGCTCGCCGAGCACGGCGGCGGAAAGGGGCCCGTAGGAGGCGTAGTTGAGGAAGCCCGGCTCTTCGGCGCGGAACCCCTCGATGAATCCCTGCAGATCGCTCACTCTGCGAACTGTAGGGAAAGAGCCGCCTAGCTGCCGAAACGGCGCTGGCGATTGGCGAAATCGCGGAGGGCGCGCAGGAAGTCGACCTCGCGGAGATCCGGTCCGAGCGCCTCGACGAAGTACAACTCGCTGTGCGCGCTCTGCCACAGCATGAAGTCGCTCATCCGCTGCTCCCCCGAGGTGCGGATGACGAGATCCGGGTCGGGCTGGCCGCTCGTGTAGAGGTGCTCGCTGATGAGTTCGGGGGTGAGGATCGCCGCGAGGTCCTCGATCGTGCCGCCCTGCAGGTGATGCGAGGAGACGATGCTGCGCATGGCATCCGCGATCTCGTGGCGGCCACCGTAACCGACCGCGAGATTGACGTGGAGACCCGGGTGGGCGGCGCTGCGCTCCTCGGCCTCGTCGAGGGTCTCGACGAGCGACGCCGGGAGGCCATCGTCGGATCCGACGTGCTGGACGCGCCAGTCACGGAACCCGGACAGGTCGCGGGCCAGGTCCTCGATGATCTCGATGAGCGCGGTGAGCTCTTCCGACTCCCGTTTGACGAGGTTGTCGTTGGAGAGCAGATACAGCGTCACCATGCCGATGCCCAGGTCGTCGCACCACACGAGGAACTCACGGATCTTCGCGGCGCCCGCGCGATGCCCGTGGGCCGCGCTCTCCAACCCCAGCTGGCGTGCCCATCGACGGTTCCCGTCGATGATCATGGCGACGTGACCGGGCAGCGTCTCGGGCGTCAGACTGCGGCGGATACCGCGTTGGTACAGCGCGTACAACGGGTTGCGCGAGGGTTTCGCTGCTCCTGTTGCCACCGCTAGAGGCTAGCCCAGATCGGGGATCGTGAGCACGCCTCGGTGCGTCGGCGCGCGGTTAGGGTGTTGACCGTGACGGCACACCCCGACGACGCGTACTCGAGCTCCCCCGAGGGCCGCGCGACGGGCGTCGACGACGAGCCCGCCGCCGATCTGCCCAACATCCCGCTGCTCGACGATGCCATCGCGCACCTCGACGAGCGGCCCAGTTGGCGCGGGTGGATCCACGCCATCACGTTCCCGCTCTGCATCGTCCTCGGCATCGTGCTCATCACGGTCGCGGACGGCGCGACGGCGAAGGTCGCCAGCGTCGTGTTCACACTCACGTCGTTGCTTCTCTTCGGCAACTCAGCGCTCTATCACCGTTTCAACTGGAAGCCGTCGACCAAGCGCCTTCTCAAGCGCATCGACCACGCCAACATCTTCCTGCTGATCGCCGGCACCTACACGCCGCTCTCGCTCCTCGCCCTGCCGCCGGACAAGGGGATCCTGCTGCTCACCCTCGTGTGGGGCGGGGCACTGCTCGGAATCGGGTTCCGCGTCTTCTGGATCGGTGCTCCGAGGTGGCTCTACGTCCCCATCTACATCGCGCTCGGCTGGGCCGCTGTGATGTACCTCGGAGACCTGCTCGCCGTCAGCGTCGCCATGATGGTGCTGATCGTGGTGGGCGGTCTGCTGTACACCGCGGGCGCCGTCGTCTACGGACTGAAGCGACCCAATCCGGTGCCCGGGCATTTCGGGTTCCACGAGATCTTCCACACCTGCACGGTGCTGGCGTTCGGCTGCCACTGGGCCGCGACGCTGATCATCGCGATCGCACCTGCCTACAACCGCTGAGGCTCGGGCCGGGAGGTCCCGCCTCGCTACGCGAGGCGCGTGGGCGGCGGATCAGAGGCGGTCGTCGCCGTCCGGGTTCCGCCCGGCGTCCCCCTCCGACGTTCCGGGAGCGACCGTCGAGTCGGCGGCGGCCTGCTCCTGCTCGATGCGGATCTGCTCGCGCACCTCTTCCCGATAACGGACCCGGCGGATGCGGCGGACCATGTCGACGATCAGGAACACGACCGCGATGGTCACGAGCGCGATGGCCGTGAAGCCCAGAGGGCCCGGCGTGATGACGTTGGGGTCGAACTCCGCGGACGGCGACGGAACGGGCGTGGCGAGCACGAGGTCGGAGAGCACGGGGATTCCTTCGGGCCTGACCCTGCGCACAGCGCGGGCGGGTAGTTTGGAGACGTCAGGGTCACCCGACGATACGGGCACGGCCCGCGGGGATCCGCGGCGGGATGCGCCCGCCACCAGGATAAGCCGCCATCAGAACAGGCGCTGCCGGAAGGGACGGGCGGGATGAGCAAGCAGGAGGCCGCCGCCGCTACCGTCACGACCGAGCCCGCAGCCGATCTCGACGAGCGCTACGGCCGTTCGCGATCCGTATCGCGGCGGGCCAAGCTCATCGCCTGGATCGGCGGAGGGGCGATCGCCCTCACGTTCCTCGCGTGGGTCGTCTGGGCCGGTCTCGATGGCACCGCACCGAAGCTCGACGTTCGCGACACGGGCTACGTCCTGACGGAGAACGAGGCCACGGCCCAGTTCCAGGTGACGGTGGATCCGGGGACACCGGTGCGCTGCGCCGTCCAGGCCCTCAACGAGCAGTTCGAGATCGTCGGCTGGAAGGTCGTCGATCTGGCCCCGGCCGAGTCCCGAACCACGGCTCACGCCGAGACGATACGGACGACGATGCCCGCCACCACCGGGTTGATCAACCGCTGCTGGCTCCCGTAAGCTTGCGGATTCGCCGACACGGCGTACCCGGTCCCGTCGTTCGACTCGAGGTCGATCCGCTCGACGAGACCGCACCGGCCCCGCGTTGAGCGGCGCCGAGGATGCGATCCTCCCGGTTCGCCGGACACAAGCGGACCCTTCCGTACTTCAAGCTTCAGGAGAAGACATGTCTCAGGACGAGCAGAACACCTGGCTCACCCAGGAAGCCTTCGACCGCCTCACCGCCGAGCTCGAGCACCTCTCGGGCGACGGCCGTCTCGAGATCGCCAAGCGCATCGAGGCCGCTCGTGAAGAGGGCGACCTGAAGGAGAACGGCGGCTACCACGCCGCCAAGGAGGAGCAGGGCAAGATCGAGGCCCGCATCCGCGTCCTCACGCAGCTTCTCCGCACGGCCCAGGTCGGTCACGCGCCCGAGCAGAGCGATGTCGTCGCCCTCGGCACCGTCATCACCGCGACCATCGCGGGCGACGAGAGCACGTTCCTCGTCGGCAACCGCGAGATCGCCGGCGACAGCGACCTCGACGTGTACAGCGAGAAGAGCCCGCTCGGGCAGGCCATTCTGGGTGCCAAGGTCGGCACCAAGACCTCGTACACCGCGCCGAACGGTCGCGAGATCGAGGTCGAGGTCGTCAAGGTGGAGCCTTACACCGGTCAGTGACGCGGGCGCGTGAGGCGTCATAGGCGTCTCACTGCTCGCATACACCCGTGGCCTTCGCCGCCTCGGTACGTTGGACAGGTGCCTCCCCGTCTGAGCGCCCGACGCATCCTGCCCTACCTGGCGTTCTTCGCGGCCCTGTTGGGGGTGGCCACGTTCGGCGGGGCGGCATCCCTGGCATGGGCCGAACCGCCGGTCGACTTCGGCAGCGGGGACATCGTCGACACGGTCGGAGCCCTCGGCACCGACGCCTCGCAGGTGCAGGGCGCCATCGACTCGCTGCGCCAGGAGACCGGCACCACGCTCGTGGTCGCGTTCATCGACACCCCGACGTCTCCGTCCGATCTCGAGCAGTGGAGCGACCGCGTCGCGTCTGCCAACGGGTTGGGGCAAGATAACGCTCTGCTCGTGGTCGCCGTCGACGACAGCCAGTACTGGTTCTCGGTATCGAGCGACTCCGCGATCACGGAATCGCAACGGCAGAGCGTCGCTCGTGACGACATCGTCCCATCACTCGGCGAGGGCGACTGGGCCGCGGCGGCGATCGGAGCGGCTCGGGGGCTGGCCGAGGCCCAGGGCTCGTCCCTCGGCGGGGCGGCCGGCACGGCCGGCTCATCGAATCCCTCCGGCTCCTCCGGTTTCAACTTCCTGCCGACGTTCCTCATCCTCGGTGGATTCGTCGTGGCCGTCGTCCTGGCCGGTCTCATCTTCGCTCGTCGGCGAGCCTCCAAGGACCGACGGGCGCGGGCGGAGAGCGAGAAGCAGCTGGACTTGCGCGCGGGATCCGCGCTGGTCGCTCTCGACAACGCCGTGACGACGAGCGAGCAGGAGCTCGGGTTCGCCATCGCGGAGTTCGGCGAGGGGCGGACCGGCTCCTTCCGCGCATCCCTCGATGCCGCCAAGGCCGATCTGAGGGCGGCCTTCACCCTTCGGCAACAGCTCGACGATGCGACACCCGACTCCCCCGAACAGCGGACGGCCTGGCTTTCTCAGATCCTCGAGTTGTGTGCACGCGCGGATGCCGCGCTCGACGAACAGGCTGCCGCGTTCGAATCGCTCCGAGCGCTGGCTCGCAACGCACCGACCGCCCTGGCCTCAGCCGAGGCCGACGCCGGCAGGGCCTCGGCACGCCTCGCGGCCAGCGAGAACGAGGTGCGCGCCCTCTCCGCGGTGTACTCCTCCGCGGCTCTCGCCGACGTACGGGACAACACCGCTCAAGCACGGTCGCTGCTCGACTTCGCGACCCGCCAGCGGGCGGAGGCCGCGGCCTCGATCGCCGCCGACCGGGGCTCCGATGCCGCCGTGTCCGTCCGAGGCGCCCAGCAGGCATCGGGCCAGGCGCTCGCCTTGCTCGATGCCATCGACGGGACACGTGCACGGCTCTCAGACATCGCGTCCCGCCTGCCGACAGCGATGCAGTCCATCGCCGACGATCTCGTCGACGCGCGAGGGCTCACCGGTACGCAACGGGGACTCATCGCCGGGGACCTCGACGCGGCGGTCGACGACGGAGACGCGGCGGTGGCCCGGGCACGTGGCGCCGACGGCACCCGCGACCCCGCCGCAGCTCTCGCCGAACTCACGAGACGCGAAGCCGAGCTCGACCGGCTGCTCGCCCCCGTACGCGAAGTCGCGGAGCGCCGACGCCGAGCCGAGGCCGCTCTCGAACGGGCGATGGTGGGCGCGCTCAGTCAGGTCCGATCCGCGGAGGACTTCATCACCACACGGCGCGGATCCGTCGGGGACGCGGCGCGTGCCCGCCTCTCCGAGGCGCGCCGCCACCTGGAAGAGGCGCAAACGATCAGGGCCGCCGACCCGGAGGCCGCGCTCGCGGAGGCGAATCAGGCGACGTCCCTCGCCGTGAGCGCCGCGAACCTCGCGCGCAGCGACGCATCAGACGGGTGGCCGGGCGGATTCGGGACCGGTGGCTCGAGCAGCTCCTCGGGCGGTGGCGACATGGCGGGCGCGATCATCGGCGGCATCATCGGCGGGATGCTGAGCGGCGGCGGGCGCGGCGGCTACTCCGGTGGCCGCAGCTCGGGTGGCTTCGGCGGTTTCGGCGGCTCAGGCGGTTTCGGCGGCGGCCTCCGCGGCGGGGGCGGCGGGTTCCGAGGCGGAGGCGGCCGCGGCTTCGGAGGTGGCGGCCGCCGCGGCGGAGGCGGCCGCTTCTGACACCCGCCATGACCCACCGAGCCGACCATCCGTCCACTCCCCGCACATTCCATCGACACGAGAAGAGAAGGAAGCAATGACCAAGCAGTCGATCTTCGGGCGCATCGCCCAGCTCGCGAAAGCCAACATCAACGCGCTCATCGACCAGGCGGAGGACCCGCAGTTGATGCTCGACCAGCTCGTCCGGGACTACTCGAACAGCATCGCCGAGGCGGAGAGCGCGATCGCCCAGACCATCGGCAACCTGCGCCTGCTCGAGGACGACCATCGCGAAGACGTTCAGAACGCCGAGGAGTGGGGCGGCAAGGCACTCGCGGCGAGCCGTAAAGCCGATGAGCTGCGCGGCGCCGGGAACACCGCCGACGCGGACAAGTTCGACGCCTTGGCGAAGGTCGCCATCGGGCGTCAGATGCAGTCCGAGCAGGAAGCGAAGGACGCCGAGCCCACCATCGCCTCGCAGACCGAGGTCGTCGACAAGCTCAAGGCGGGTCTCGACAAGATGCGGGAGAAGCTGCGCGAGCTCACCTCCAAGCGCGACCAGCTGGTGGCCCGCCAGAAGACGGCTGCCGCCCAGTCCCAGGTCCAGGACGCTCTGAAGAGCATCGACCTCATGGACCCGACGAGCGAGGTGAGCCGCTTCGAAGACAAGATCCGCCGCGAAGAGGCCAAGGTCCGCGGCCAGGAGGAGCTGGCGGCGTCAAGCCTCGATGCGCAGTTCGAGAGCCTCGAGGATGTCGGTCAGCAGACCGAGATCGAGGCCCGCCTGGCCGCCCTGAAATCCGGGAGCTGACCGCCCGCCCTCTCCCTCAGCAGCCGTCCCGTCGCTCATCGGGCGGAATGAGTCGCCTGCTGAGGGAGGGCACCCGCCCCGGCGAGGACCGGTCAGGGCTCGACGGTGCGCGGGTCGTAGCCCTCGGCGCGAAGCTTCTCGATGACCTGCTGAGCGTGCTCGTGGCCACGGGTCTCGACGCTGATCTCGATCTCGACCTCGCTGATCTGCAGCCCCCGGCCGTGGCGCGTGTGCAGCACCTCGACGACGTTGGCGCCCGCATCGGCGATGAGCGTCGAGATGATGGAGAGCTGGCCGGGGCGGTCGGGCAGTCCGATCCGCAGACTGAGGTAGCGGTCGCCCGCCGACAGACCCCGGCTGATGACGCGCTCCATCATGAGCGGGTCGATGTTGCCGCCCGACAGGATGATCACCGTGTTGCCGAGTCCCGAAGGCAGCTTGCCCGACAGCACCGCCGCGACACCTACCGCTCCCGCCGGCTCGACCACGAGTTTGGCCCGCTCGAGCAGGACGACGAGCGCCTGAGCCGTCTCATCGTCTGACACGGTCACGACGTCGTCGACGGTGTCGCGGATGATGTCGAAGTTCAGCAGGCCTGGACGCGAGACGGCGATGCCGTCGGCGATGGTCGCACGTATCTCGACGTAGGTCGGCGTCCCGACCTTGAGCGAGGCGGGGTAGGCGGCGGCGTTCTCGGCCTGCACGCCGATGATCCGGACGTCGCGCCCGGCGAGGTGGGCCTTCTGCCGGATGGCGCTCGCGACGCCTGCGATCAGGCCGCCCCCGCCGATCGGCACGACGACGGTGTCCACCTCGGGCAGGCGCTCGATGATCTCCAGCCCGACCGTGCCCTGGCCGACGATCACGTCACCGTGGTCGAAGGGGGGGATGAGCACCGCACCGGTCTCCTCCGCGAACTCGGCTGCCGCGCGCAGCGGCACGTCGACCGTGAGGCCCTCGAGACGGATCTCGGCGCCGTAGTTGCGGGTGGCCTGCAGCTTGGGCAGCGGCACACCGATGGGCATGAAGATGGTCGCCTTGATCCCCAGCTCACGAGCGGCGAAGGCGACGCCCTGCGCGTGGTTGCCGGCGGACGCGGCCACCACTCCGCGTGCCTTCTCCTCGTCCGTCAGTCGACTGAGACGGTTGTAGGCGCCGCGGATCTTGTAGGACCCCGTGCGCTGGAGGTTCTCGCACTTCAGCCAGACGGGAGAACCGAGGAGCTCGGCGAGGAAGCGGGAGCTTTCGAGCGGTGTGTTCTCGGCGACGATGGAGACCACTTCGCGAGCGGCTTCGAACTCCTGCAGGGTGGGCCCTGCGAAGGCGGCTCCCGTGACCGGCCGGTCGGCTGCGGCCGCTGCGGCGACCAGCACGGCGGCGTCGGGCGAGGCGGTTTCGGGTGCGGTGTCAGTCATCTTCGGGTACGACATCCTCGAGAGTGGGTTTGGGGTTCGTCCGCCATCGCCCCTCGGCGATGTAGCGGACCATGACGTTGGCCGTTGCGATGGTCGGGACGGCGAAGAACGTTCCCGGGATACCCGCCAGGATCGCGCCTGCTCCGACGCCGAGCACGACAGCCAGAGGGTGCACCTTGACCGCGGTGCCCATGATGAGCGGCTGAAGCACGTGACCCTCGATCTGCTGCACGAGGAGGACGATCCCCAGCATGATGACGGCGGGCCACAGGCCGTTGTAGACGAGCGCGATGAACACCGCGAGCGTGCCGGTGACGACGGCCCCGAGCACGGGGATGAAGGACCCCAGGAACACCAGGACGGCGATCGGGATGGCCAGCGGAACGCCGAGGATCAGCGCACCGAGGCCGATGCCCACCGCGTCGATGAAGGCCACGAGGATCTGCACGCGCACGAAGTTGCCGAGGGTGAGCCATCCAGCCCGGCCCGCACCGTCGACGGCCGGACGTGCGCGGCGCGGGAAGATCCGCACGATCCAGTTCCAGATGCCCTTGCCGTCGATGAGGATGAAGAGGGTGCTGAACAGAACGAGCAGGACACCCGCACCGACGTGCGCGGCGACCGAAGCCCCTTCGAGCGCGCCCGACAGCACCGACGACGAGTTCTGCTGAAGCGAGCCCCACAGGCTGTTCACATAGGTGTTGAGCTGGTCCTGCGTGAGGTGCAGGGGTGAGTCGAGCAGGAACTGCCGGAACTGGTCGTAGGAGCGGATCGTCTGCATCCGCAGGTCGTCGAAGCCGCGGATGACCTGCGTGACGACGAGCCACACGAGGCCGACGATCGCGGCGATCGTCCCGAGCTCGGCGACCGCGACCGCCGCCCACTTCGGCCATCCGTGTCGGATGAGCAACTGCACCAGCGGAATGAGCAGGGCCGAGATGAGCACGGCGATGAGCAGGGGGATGACGATGACCCGCAGCTGCACGATGAGGAAGATGACGGCGCCGAGTGCGGCTGCCACGAGGAGCAGGCGCCATGACCACTCGCTCGCCACGCGGACGCCGCGGGGCACGAGGTCGCTGGAAGGGTCGACCGCGGTCGGTTCCTCGTCCCTGGCGCAATCCGTCACCGCGTCATTCTAGATCGCCGCTCGATGACCTGATCGACGCTCGCCCACCGCTCACGATCCATGTCGGCGGGCCTGACTAGGGTCGGTTCCCATGGTCGACACGATGAGCGCCGCGAGCGCCCGGCGGACGGGGCTGGCCGCTCAGGGTTTCGGTCGCGCTCGCCCAGGTGTCGTGAGCACCCGCACCCTCGCCTCCGCCATCGACCGCCTGGGCCTGATCCAGATCGACTCGGTGAACGTGTTCGAACGCAGCCACTACCTCCCCCTCTTCGCCCGCCTGGGTGCCTACGACCGCTCCTTGCTCGACCGGATGCTCTTCGCGCCACCCGGGCGCTACGTCGAGTACCTGGCGCACGTCGCCTGCTTCATCCGCACCGACGACTGGCCGCTCTTCCGCTGGCGGATGGACGAGTACCGCGCCAAGCACACCTCCGGCTCGGCGTGGGTTCAGAGCAACGGCCGCATGCTCGACTGGCTCCGCGACGCTCTAGCCGACGCCGGGCCGCTGGCGGCGAGCGAGATCGAGCACGAGGCGAACCGACGTCGAGGGCCCTGGTGGGGATGGAGCGACGTCAAGGAGGGACTCGAGTACCTCTTCTGGTGGGGTGAGGTCGTCTCCGCGGGCAGGACCCGGTTCGAGAGGCGTTACGCCCTGGCCCGGGACGCGCTTCCCGCGGAGGTGCTCGCGCGTGAGGTGAGTCGAGAGGACGCGTACCGTGAATTGCTCTCGCGCTCCGCGAGGGCGCACGGGGTGGGGACGGCGCGAGACTTCGCCGATTACTACCGCCTCAAGGGGCCCGTCGTCGCGCAGGCGCTGCACGACCTGCAGGATTCCGGGGAGCTCGTTCCCGTCCGGGTGCACGGCTGGCCGGACGCCGGCAGCGGACGCCCGGTTCCCGCCTGGCGGCACCGGGACGCCCGGGTGCCGCGCCGACTCGACGCGGAAGCCCTCCTCTCACCGTTCGATCCGGTCGTCTGGGAGCGAGCGCGCACCGAGCGGATGTTCGGCTTCCACTACCGGATCGAGATCTACACCCCTCAGCCCAAGCGGGTCTTCGGCTACTACGTCCTGCCCGTTCTGATCGACGACGAATTGGTCGGCCGCGTCGATCTCAAGAGCGACCGGCAGGCCGGGACGCTCCGTGTCCGAGCCGCGTGGAGCGAGCACGGCGCCGCGGAGGCGCACGTGGATCGGATCGCGCACCTCCTGCACGAGGCGGCGGCCTGGCAGGGGCTCGACGGCGTCGAGGTCGACGAGCGCGGAACCCTCGCTCCGCTGCTCAGGGCCGCGGTGCGGACCTCTCGCGTCTGAGGCGCCCCGCAACCGGCGGGTCGAGAGTCAGCGTCGGATCAGAACTCGCCGCCGATGCGGTGCAGGCGCTCGATGCGGTCCTGCAGCGGCGGGTGGGTGCTGAACATCCGGGCGATCACGCCGGGCTTCATCGGGTCGGCGATCCACAGGTGCGCCATGGAGGAGTTCTGACGCTGCATGGGCCTGCCGTATGCGCCCAGCTTGGCCAGAGCGCTCGCCAGCGCCTCGGGGTGGCGGGTGGTCAGGGCGCCCGTCGCGTCGGCCAGGTACTCGCGCTGCCGCGAAACGGCCATCTGCACGAGCGATGCGACGAGAGGGGCGACGATCATGGCGGCCAGCCCGAAGACCAGGACGATGGGATTGCCGCCGTTGTTGTTGTTCCGGTTGCCACCGAAGAAGGCCATGCGCGCCAGGACGTCGGCGAGGATGCCGACCGCCACGACGAGTCCGTAGACGATCATCGAGACGCGGATGTCGTAGTTGCGGACGTGGCCGAGCTCATGCGCCATGACGCCCTCGAGCTCGGCGTCGTCCATGATGTCGAGGAGACCCGTGGTCGCCGCGACCACGGCGTGCTGCGGGTCCCGTCCGGTGGCGAAGGCGTTGGGCGCGGGGTCGTCGATGATGTAGACCTCGGGCATCGGCGTCCCGGTCGTGATGGAGAGGTTCTCGACGATCCGATAGAGCCGCGGATGATCGGCCTTCTGGATCTGCTGCGCTCCCGACATCGACAGGGCCTGCCGGGTGGAGAGGAAGTACTGGAACGCGGCGTAGCCGATCGCGCCCAGCACGACGAGGATGGCGATCGAGTAGTCGCCCGGTCGCCCGTAGGCCCACTGCGCCAGCAGACCGAGCCCACCGATGATCACGATGAAGAACGCGATGATCAGAACGGTGTTCCGCTTGTTCTTGGCTATCGCGCTGTACATGGCAGAAGTCTATTGAGCGTTGAATGGCACCCCGGCGGCTGATCGCCCGCCGCGGAATCCCGGCCCCACTCCCGAGGGATCGGACGCCGGATCAGAACTGGACGCGAGGCGGCTCGGCGATCGCGGCGGGCTCGGAGACCTCGAAGAAGTCGCGCTCCGTGAAGCCCAGGCGCTTCGCGAACAGGTTGTTCGGGAACACCTTGATCTTGGTGTTCAGCTCGCGGACTCCACCGTTGTAGAAGCGGCGGGCCGCCTGGATCTTGTCCTCGGTGTCGACGAGTTCGCTCTGCAACTGCAGGAAGTTCTGGCTCGCCTGCAGCTGGGGGTAGGCCTCCGCAACGGCGAAGACGCTCTTGAGGGCGCTCTGCATGTGGTCTTCCGCCACCGACGCCTGAGCCGGGCTCGTCGCGGACAGCGTCTCGGCCCGAGCCGTCGTGACGGCCTCGAACACCCCTCGCTCGTGACTCGCGTACCCCTTGACCGACTCGATGAGGTTCGGGATGAGGTCGGCGCGACGCTTCAGCTGGATCGTGATGTCGCTCCACGCCTCGTCGACACGCATGTTCAGCGTGACCAGCGAGTTGTAGGTCGCCCACAGATAGATGCCGACGATCACGACGAGAGCGACGACGATGAGGACCGGGATCAGGATCTCCATCCTATGAGTGTAAGGGCCGGGCGCCTCGCCGAGCAGTCATCCCCCGCGTCTCTCAGCCCATATCCGGCCGCGGCCCGGCCGCCATCCGACGCCTTCCCCTCCCGGAAGTGTTGACATCGGGGCGCGTCACTGGATCAATGGAGTGAAGTGCGTCCCTCTTCCTCTGATCTTCATCCGGGACCGCTCTCGAGGGGGCGGCCTCCGCGAGTCGACCGTCGACGAGGACGACACGCACAGATTCTCGTCGCCGCGGCGGCCCTGGTCCTGCTGCTCGGGGGCCCCACCTGGGCCGGGAGCGCCACCGCGACGGCAGCGACGGAGCCGTCCTCCTCCCCGCCCTCCTCCGAGACCACCTCCGGAGCTCCCGAGAGCGATCGCACGCCCACGGGAGCACCATCGGAGGACGAGCCGGCGGACGCGGCGCCGGAGTTCACGGTCGACGACCTCCCGTCCCCCGTGCGTCTCCCGCAGACGATCGGAGGGACCCGCACAGCCGGCGCCGAAGTCCAGGTGCAGGGCGACGACGGATCGGGGCAGCCCCTCTGCATCGCACCCGCCGACGCGTCGACCCGCTGGTCCTGCGTGATCGAAGCTCTTCCTTCCGGTCCCGCTGTCCCCCTCCGCCTCGTCGCACTCTCGAACGGCCGGAGCACTGAGCAGCGGCTGAGCGTCGCCTGGTTGAACGCCCCCACCCTGGTCGCCTCCGACAAGCCCACGACGGCGGGTCAGGTGGGCGGCCGGGGTTATCCCGGCGCGACCGTGACCGTGACCGTCTCCTCGACGGGCAACTCCTGCTCGGTCGTGGTGGACACTTCGGGATCGTGGACGTGCGTCCTCGATGAGCCGCTCCCGAGCGGCACCTACACGGCCACCGCCGTGCAGCGCACCGACTTCTCCGGAGGTCCCTCCGCCGCGAGCCCGGCGGCGACCGTCCTCATCGACAAGGATCCGCCTCCACTCCCCCGACTCCTCGCACCGGTCGACGGGTCCACCGTCCCTCTGTCCGGCTCCACCGTCTCAGGCGAGGGCGAGGACGGCAACAGCGTCATCGTCTTCGCCGGAGCGCGCCCGCTGTGCCAGGCGACCGTGAAGAACGGTGTCTGGTCGTGCCGTGCGGAGGCGGTACCCGCGGGGGTCTATCGGGTGAACGCCATGCAGATGGACTCCGCCGGCAACGCCAGCTCCGCCACGCCCGCTGTCTCCGTGACCTTCACGGACACCGCACCGGCCACGCCGACCCCGACGCCCGGCGGCAGCGCGTCGACCGCGGGCGGCGGTCCGGCCACGCCGGGCGCCGGAGCAGGCGGACCCTCGGATGGCGGGGCGGCGGGCTCGGCTCCGTCCACCGGGGGGACCGATCCCGGCGCAGCGCCCTCCGCCCCCGGGCCGACGAGCGGGAGTGGCGGCTTCGCCACCCGCTGGCTCGACTCGCTCCGCACACCGACCACCCTCGGCACCTCCCTGGCACCGCTCGCCTCGGTGCAGGCGCCGCAGCTGGCTCTGGCCGCCGGGCTCGCCGCTGCCACGGTGGCACTCATCCTCGTTCCGGCGCTTCTCGCGGGTCGTGCACTCCGCGGGCGTCTGGCCCGCCTGCCCTCTGTGACCGGACGCAACAGGGAGCGCGGCCCGTCGCCCAGCATCCAGGGCCCCTCCGTCGACCGTTGGACCCGGGCGGTGTTCGGAACCGCGACCGCAGCCGGCCTCCTGACGCTCTCCATGCCGGTCCTCGCTCAGAGCAACTACCTGCGCCTGGCCGTGGCGGCCGCGGTCGCCATCGCCCTGCTCAATCTCGTCGGCACCGTGGCGGTGGTGCGGTCCGCACGCCGTTTCTTCGGCGTCGAGGTGGTCACGGTGACCAGGCTCCCGCTGCTCGCTCTGACCGCGATGACAGCTCTCGCGTCCCGGGTATTCGGCCTCACCCCGCCGCTGGTGACGGGACAGATCCTCGGTATCCGGTTCGCGGACACGGTGTCGCCGCGCCGACGCAGCGCCGTCTCGCTCGCACAGGTCACCGTGACCGTCGCACTCACCGTCGGCGGGTGGATCGCCTACTCGGCCCTTCCCGCGCAGGGCGGGACGCTGCAGCTGCTCCTCTCGGAGACGTCGGGCGTGCTGACGCTCGCCGGGGCCAGTTCGGCCGCTCTCGCCGTCATCCCCCTCGGCATCCTGCCCGGCGCCGTACTGCTCAAGCGGTCCCGTCTCCTGTGGGCCGCGACCACGACCCTCGCCTGGAGCCTTCTGTTCCTCGTCCTCACGGCGGTGACACCGGGGCACACGGCGCCCGCACTCACGTCGATCCTGGCGGTGGCGGTGGGCTTCTCCGTCGTCAGCTCGACCGTATGGATCTGGACGCGATACGTCGAGCCCGTCCTCCGCACCGACTGACCGGATCGATCGACGAACCGCGCATCGGCCCCGTCAACGAAGAAGAGCCCCCGCGGACGCACCTCTCGAGGTGCCCCCACGGAGACTCGAACTCCGACTGAAACGATTTTAAGTCGCCTGCCTCTGCCGATTGGGCTATGGGGGCGGACGCCTCAGCCGCCGGTCACCCGACGGCCGAGGTCACGCGGGTCAGCGACCGGCTGCAGCCCCCACGGTCTGGGCGGGAGTCGACGAGCCCTTCGACGGGATCGCCGGGTTGTCGGCCTGCGCGGCCGGCGCCTTGGGGCGTGCCGCGTAGGTCTCGAAAGCCACGCGCGGGTGCTCGCGCGCCTCGAGGGACACGATGTCGCGACCCAGGAACACGTTCAGGATCCACAGACCGATGACGCGGATCTTGCGCTCCCACGTCGGAATGGCCAGGCCGTGGTATCCACGGTGCATGATCCAGGCCGGGAATCCCGTGATTCCCGTGTTGCCCGACTGGAACGCACCGTAACCGGGGCCGAGACCCGCGACGGCGCCGAGGTTGTCGTGACGGTAGTCGACGACGCCCTCTCCGCGCAGCGTGGCGAGGATGTTCTTCGCCATCCGCTTGCCCTGACGGACCGCATGCTGGGCGTTGGGGACGCAGAAGCCGCCGACGCCCTTACCCGTGAGGTCGGGAACGGCCGAGACATCACCGGCACCCCAGGCACCCTCGATGATCCCCTCGTCGCCCTCCACGCGGAGGTCGGCGCGCACGCGGAGGCGGCCGCGCTCCTCGATGGGGAGGTCGGTGTTCTTGAGCATCGGGGTCGCCATGACTCCGGCAGTCCAGACGATGACGTCCGACTCGAAGGACTCACCCGTGGACAGCTCGATGACTCCGTCGACAGCCGACTTGAGCTGGGTGTCGAGGTGCACCTGGGCACCGCGCTCGGCGAGGTTCTTGAGGACCCAGTGACTCGTCTTGAGGGAGACCTCGGGCATGATCCGACCCATGGCCTCGATGAGGTGGAAATGGGTCTCGTCGAAGCTGATCTGGGGGTACTTCTTCACCAGGTCGCTCGCGAGCGAGCGCATCTCGGCGAAGACCTCGATACCCGCGAATCCGCCGCCGACGACGACGAAGGTGAGCAGACGCTCGCGCTCCGGTCCGGCGGGCAGCGTGGCGGCCTTGTCGAAGTTGGTCATGATGCGGTCGCGGATCGCGGTCGCCTCTTCGATGGTCTTGAGACCGATCGCGTTGTCGGCGACGCCCGCGATGGGGAAGGTCCGGCTGACGGATCCGGCCGTGACGACGATGATGTCGTAGTCCATCTCCCACGGCTCGCCGACCTCGGGCGTGATCGTCGCCGTCTTCGACGCGTGATCGATCTTCGTGACGCGGGCCGTGATGACGGCGGTCTTCTTGAGGTGGCGACGCAGCGCGACGACGGCGTGACGGGGCTCGACGTTGCCGCCGACGACCTCGGGCAGGAAGGGCTGGTAGGTCATGTAGGGCAGCGGGTCGACGACGACGACCTCGGCCTCGCCCCTGCGGAGCTGCTTCTCGAGCTTCCAGGCGGTGTAGAACCCGGCGTAGCCGCCGCCGACGATCAGAATCTTGGGCACGGTGAGTGCTTCTCCCCACAAATTTGGCGCGTGAAACTAGGCGTGATTGGTACCAAGGCTACTACCCCCGTCGGCGGGCTCTCACCGCACCGATGCCACAGAAGGCTATGAGCGCGCCGAACAGCGCGAGGACCGAGACGGGGACGACCAGATCCGTCACGAAGGACGTGCGCGGAAGCGCCTGCCGGATCCAGGACGGCACCGCCGCGAGCGGATCCGACGGCCCGTCCGCCCGCGGAACGGCACCCGTCTCAGCGGGATCGGTGGACTCCGGAGCGGGCGTCGCCGGAGCCGCCGTCTCGGAGCGTCGGTAGATCCGGATCCATTCGGCAAGATCGTAGGGAACGGCGAGCGGATTGGACTGGACGGCCCCCACGTCGGCGGTGACGGCGGCACCGGCGTCCACGAGGCCGTACCCGTAGATCGGACCCGGCACCGGATCGCCCTGGGGACGAGCGGTGCGGATGAGGCGCTCGATCACGTCGTCGGCGTCGGCATCCGGATGCGCCGCCCGGATCAGCGCCACGATCCCCGACACCAGAGGTGCCGCGCCACTGGTGCCGGACCAGGACACCGGGTCACCCTCGGGTGTCACGCCGACGAGGCCCTCACTGGGCGCCGCGACGGCCAGCGTGATGCCCTGACTCGACGCGTCGAAGCTCGCCTGCCCCGCCCGGTCGACCCCGGCGACGGCGACCACTCCGGGAATCGTCGCCGGCGCCCCCACCTCGGTGGTCCCGGCCCCGCGGTTGCCCGCGGCGGCGACGACGACGACATCCTTCTCGAACGCGTAGAGGAAGGCGTCATCCCAGCTCTTGGGCCAGGTCAGCGTGTTCGTGGTGAGCGACATGTTGATGATCGTGGCCCCGTTGTCGACCGACCACCGCACCGCATCGGCGATCTGCGCCTCGGTCGAGCGCGTGCCCTCTCCCCCGAACGCGATCGACACGGAGAGGAGCTCGGCCTCGGGCGCCACTCCGATGATCCCGGTGCCCTCGCCCGTGCCGCGGGCGGCGAGCATGCTCGCCACCAGGGTGCCGTGCGAACTGTCGGAGCCGACCGGCGTGCGGCCGTCCGGCGACCCGACACCCGAGACGTCCGTGCCGCCCACTACGGCACCGCGGAGCTCGGGCACGTCCGCGACACCGGTGTCGATGATGGCGATGCGCTCGCCGGCCCCACGAGTGGTCTTCCAGGCATCGGCGATGCCGTAGTCGGCGAGCCAGTACTCGTAGTCGCGGAGGTAGTCGGCCCGAGCGGGCGCGGGGGCGCCGACGGCGAGCACGACCGCGACACCGGCCGCGACGGCGACCTGGAGCGCTCGCGTCGCGAATCGGATCACCGGCGCGGTCGATTCAGTGCGAGGAAGCGGAGTCGTCGGGGAGCGGGGCGTCGTCCTCGGGGCTCCAGGCGGCCATCTCGAGCGCGATGTCGCCGATCGGGTTGACGCCGGGCCCCGCCGCCAGCGAGTGGGCCGCGAGAGCGTGCAGGCACTTGACGCGCACGGGCATCCCGCCTGCGCTGATGTCGGCGAGCTCGGGCACGACCTCGATGCCGTCCCGATCCGCCAGGTAGGACCGGTGAGCCGCGGCGTAGGCCTCGCGCAGTTCCGGCTCATCGGCGAGCCGGGCGTTGAGCCTCGCCATCTCGCCGTCCGCCTCGAGAGCGGAGATGGCGGCCGTCGCTCCCGGGTGGCTCAGGTAGTAGAGAGTGGGGAAAGGCGTGTTGTCCGACAGTCGCGGAGCCGTGGCCACCACGGTCGGGGCCCCGCCCGCGGTGCGGGCTGCGATGCCGAGCACGTCGCGCGCGGGGCGCCCCAGCTGCTCGCTGACCGCCTCGATGTCGGCGGGCTGAGGAGCGGGGAACGGCGGTCTCACGGGGTGGTTCCTTCTCGGTCGGGGGCGTCGGTCAGGCCGGCGGCCACGTAGGACGAGAACAGCGACTGCGCCCAGTCGACCTGCGTCTCCTGCAGTTTCGAACTCGCCGGGGCGGCGGCCTCGGATTCGGCGACGGGTGCGTCGTCGATGATCAGGTAGGGGTACTCGCCGGGCATCACATAGAACAGCCGGTCGCGCGCCTGAGCCTTGATGTAGACGGGGTCGTCCCAGCGCGCACGCTGTTCCGTCAACCGGTCGACGTCCGCGCGCTGAGTCGCCACAGCGTCCTGAAGGGCGGCGATCTCGGCCCGCTGCTCCAGGAGCGTCTTCAACCCCGGGGCCAGCACGACGAGGAACAGCACCAGGATCAGCAGCACCAGGATCGAGAACCCCGAGAGACGGATGCTGCGAAGCCACGCATGCGATGCGCTCTCGGCCGGCAGGGCGACCGGGATGCGGACGCGAGCGGGTTTGGGCTTCGGAGGAGCCATCCTTCTCGTCACCCCTCTCGTGTGGTGTGGGAGTCGCATCCGGGCGGCCCATCGAGACTCGCCCGGATGCGACCTCGGATCACGCCGTGAAACGCGGGAACGCGGTGCGACCGGCGTAGACGGCCGCGGTGTCGAGCTCTTCCTCGATGCGGAGGAGTTCATTGTATTTCGCGACCCGCTCGCTGCGGGCGGGCGCGCCGGTCTTGATCTGGCCGCAGTCGGTCGCGACGGCGAGGTGCGCGATGGTGACGTCCTCGGTCTCGCCCGAGCGGTGCGACAGGATCGAGGTGAAGCCGCTGCGGTGCGCGAGCGACACGGCGTCGAGGGTCTCGGTCAGGGTTCCGATCTGGTTGACCTTCACCAGGATGGAGTTGGCCGAGCGCTCCTGGATGCCGCGCGCGAGACGCTTGGGGTTGGTGACGAACAGGTCGTCGCCGACGATCTGCACCTTCGAGCCCAGCTCGGCGGTCAGGGCCTGGTAGCCCTCCCAGTCGTCTTCGGCCAGCGGGTCCTCGATGGTGACGAGCGGGAAGTTCGCGACCAGGTCGGCGAAGTACGAGGTCATCTCGGCGGAGCTGAGCGCCTTGCCCTCGAAGTTGTACGTGCCGTCGGCGAAGAACTCCGTGCTCGCGACGTCGAGGCCGAGCGCGATGTCGGTTCCGGGGGTGAAGCCGGCCTTCTCGATGGCCTCGAGCAGCAGGTCGAGCGCGTCGCGGTTGCTGGCGAGCTCGGGGGCGAAGCCGCCCTCGTCGCCGAGGCCGGTCGCGAGACCCTTGCTCTTCAGGAGGCCCTTGAGGGTGTGGTAGGTCTCGACGCCCCAGCGGAGGCCCTCGGAGAAGGTCTCGGCACCGTGAGGAACGAGGAAGAACTCCTGGATGTCGACACCGGTGTCGGCGTGCGAGCCGCCGTTAATGACGTTAAGCAGGGGCACGGGGAGGACGTGCGCGTTCGGGCCACCGAGGTAGCGGTAGAGCGGGAGGTCCGCCGACTCGGCTGCCGCACGGGCGACCGCGAGGCTGGCGCCGAGGATCGAGTTCGCGCCGAGACGCTGCTTGTTCTCGGTGCCGTCGAGCTCGATCAGGGTCTGGTCGACGATTCGCTGGTCGGTGGCGTCGAGGCCCTCCAGTGCGGGGCCGATCTCGTCGAGCACGGCGTCGACGGCCTTGGTGACGCCCTTGCCGAGGTAGCGCCCCTTATCGCCGTCGCGCAGCTCGTACGCTTCGAATGCACCGGTGGATGCGCCGGACGGGACGGCGGCACGCGACATCGTGCCGTCCTCGAGGAGGATCTCGACCTCGACCGTGGGGTTACCCCGTGAGTCCAGGATCTCGCGTGCTCCGACTGCCTCGATTGCGGCCACTGATTCGCTCCTTATATCGTGCGATATTCATGAGGTCGGATCCTCGAGAGGTGAGGGACCGATCCGTCGGCACCCGGGATGAGGCGCCCCGAGAATCCTAGTAAGAGCAGCAGGACTCGCCATATCCGTGAGCGACGAGGTGATCGCGGAAGCGTCTAGCCGGCCTGGTTACTCGACTAACTAGTAGTCAGCTCGATGAGAAACCGCTCTGACTAGCGATATCTGGCTAGCATCGGGGTGTGAGCAGTGACTCCGCCGAGTCATCCTCGGCTTATTGGTATCGCGACGAGACCCGTGCGCGCAGCGTGCGCGTGCTGGAATCCGTCCGTCTCTACCGGGCCGCAGAAGCGGCCATGCGTCGCCGTACCCAGGCGTCCATGGGAATGGGCGAGAACGACCTGCTCGCGCTGCGGTTCCTCATCCGCAACAACCAGCGGGGCAAGCTCGTCTCTCCGAAAGACATCGCCACCTACCTCGGGATCTCGTCGGCATCCACCTCTGTACTGCTCGACCGCCTGGAAAGGAGCGGGCATCTCACCCGCTCCCCCAGCCCGTTCGATCGGCGCGGGCTCATCATCCTGCCGACGACCGCCTCTGACGAGGAGGTGCGTCACACGCTCGGTCAGATGCACGAACGCATGATCGAGGTGGCGAATACGCTCGACGAGGCGGAAGCCGCCTCGGTCATCCGTTTCCTCGAGGGTATGCGCGACGCCGTCGATCAGATCGACGTCCCCACCGACTGAACACTTCTCCAACACATGTGCGGGCGATTCTTTGCTTTCCGCTCACTCCGTAGTTAGGCTAACTACTGTTGTTTGGAGGGGAGAGAACATTGAGCATCCTGAACGCGACGCCGCGGTACCAGCGCAGCGAATCCCGTGAGCCCGTCTCCGCACCCGTGACGACTCCCCTCATCGAGTGGCATCAGCCGGGTGAGGACCTGTGGGTCGGCAAGATCGACCTCGACCACGCGGGCATGATCGAGGCGGTCGGCGACCGCTTCGTCGTGACCGACTGGAAGAACGAGCGCGTAGACGTCTGCGCGACGCTCGACGAGGCGAAGCGCACCCTCGAGCCCGCCGCACGAGTGTCGGCTCGAGTCGAAGCAGACCGGGCGGCCGAGCGTCACCAGTGGATCGCGAGCTCGACTGTCGCTCTGTCGCTCGTCGCCGCCGCGACCATCGGAAGTTGGGTCATCACCTCCATCTGACCCGAGCCATCATTTCGACGAAGGGCCCGTCACCACAGGAGTGGTGACGGGCCCTTCGTCATGGGTCGTTGCGCCCGCCGTATGCGGCGGGCGCCTCAATCGCCGGCGAGTGGGCGGAGCTCCCCCAGGGTTCCCTCGCCGTCGATGGACGCGACCGCCGTGAAGCCCTGCGCGGCTGCGGTATCGAGCAGGGTGCGGGTGTTGCGGGGGCGCTTCTCGAGGCGCACCCGGTCGAAGCGTTCGAGCGCCTCACGCTTGGCGCTCGCGAGCTGAGCGGGAGCCACCCTGCTGTCGTAGAGGAGGACCACGGAAGTCTCCCCGGGCAGCGCATCATCGGCGGGAATCAGGTCGAGGATCCGCTCGAAACCGATCGAGAACCCCACGGCGGGGACGTCCTGGCCGAGGAACCGGCCGATCATGCCGTCGTAACGACCGCCGCCCGCCACCGAGGACGAGGACGACGGGTGGGCGATCTCGAAGATGGTGCCCGTGTAGTACCCCATTCCCCGCACGAGGGTCGGGTCGAAGACGAGTTGCGCGGCGGGAACCGCGGCACGAAGGGCGAGCAACTCGCCATAGACCTCCACGTCGAGCCAGCCGGGTGCCCCGCCCGGCGCATCGAGCAGATCCCAGCCCGCCGCCGCGATCGAGCGCAAGGACTCCGCGACGCCGTCCGTCGCGATACCGAGACCGCCCAGCTCGGCGACGACCCCGTCGACGCCCACCTTGTCGAGCTTGTCGATCACGATGAGGGCGCGGTCCGTCAGCTCCGCGGGGACGTTCCACGACTTCAGGAGGCGGGCGAGAATGCGACGGTCGTTGACGCGCACGAACGATCCGGTGAGACCGAGCTCGTCGAGCGCCGCGGTCGTGGCGGCGATGAGCTCGATCTCCGCCAGCTGGCCGGGCTCGCCCAGGATGTCGATGTCGCACTGGACGAACTGGCGGTAGCGCCCCTTCTGCGGACGCTCGGCTCGCCAGACCGGGCCGGTCTGCAGAGCGCGGAACACGGAAGGCAGCTCGCCGCGGTGGCTCGCGTAGAAGCGGGCCAGAGGAACCGTGAGATCGAAACGGAGCCCCAGGTCGGTCAGCGCAGACGTGTCGCCCGACTCGGCCGCCTGCCGGAGGTCGTTCTCGTCGATGCCGCGGCGCAGGATGCTGTAGGAAAGCTTCTCGTTGTCGCCGCCGAGTCCCGAGTGCAGCCGGTCGTAGTCCTCGACGACGGGCGTCTCGATCTCATCAAAGCCGTGACGGGCGTAGACCCGCTTGATGGTCTGCAGGGCCCGCTCACGACGAGCCTTGTCGGCGGGCAGGAAGTCGCGCATTCCGCGGGGCGGATTGATCTGGGAAGCCACGAGGGACCATTCTTCCAGTTCCCACCGCGCCCGCAGCTTCCTCGACGCCCTCGTCCTCCCTGACGTGAGGACGCCGGACCCAGGACGCCCCGACTCACGACGCCCTCGAGGATGTACGGGATCGTCCGCGAGGGGGATGCGGCACACGGGGCGGGCTGGCTAACGTGGCCGCGTGGCCGACTCCGGAATCGAAGCTGTCTCCCTCTCCCGCCGCTTCGGGGCGGTGAACGCGTTGCGCGACGCGACGTTCACGGCGCCGTTCGGAGCGGTGACCGCTCTCATCGGACCCAACGGGTCGGGCAAGACGACGCTCATGCTGATCCTCGCCTCGCTCCTCGCACCCGACTCGGGCACGGTGCGCATCGCCGGGCACGACCCGCTCGTGGACGCCGCCGCGGTCCGCCGGACGATGGGGTGGATGCCCGACGTCCTGGGTACGTGGGGCGGTCTGACCTCCCGCATGGGGCTCGAATACACGGGCCGCCTGCACGGTCTCCCGCTCGACGTGTCGCGCGCCCGAGCCGATGCGCTGCTGAGCAGAGTAGGGCTCGAGACGTTGGCCGACCAACCCGCACGTGTGCTCTCGCGCGGGCAGAAGCAGCGACTCAGTCTCGCGCGGGCGCTCATCCACGACCCGCAGGTCCTGCTGCTGGACGAACCCGCCAGCGGACTGGATCCGTCGGCGCGGGTCGACCTGCGCGACCTCGTCAGAGAACTGGCCGCGGAGGGCAAGTGCGTGCTCGTGTCCAGCCACGTGCTCGCGGAACTGGACGAGATGGCCGATGGAGCGGTCTATCTCGACGCCGGTGCGACGGTGAGCGCGGAGCGGCTCGACCGCGCCCGCACGAGCCTCCGCTGGTGGCGCGTCCGGGCACTCGACCACGCGGAGACCGAGGTGGCGCTCCGCCGGATCGGACTCGTCGACAGCCAGATCAGGCACGATCATCTGGGGGTACTCGCCCCCGTGCGCGACGAGACCGACGCCGCCGCCCTGCTCACCCGCCTCATCGCAGAGGGCGTCCGCGTGACCTCGTACTCCCCCGCCGTCGGCGACCTCGAACACACCTTCCTCGACCTCACCTCCCGCCGCGACGACGACGTCGTTCCGCCTCGGCCGGCGGATCCCGCGTATCGGGCGGACGCATCCCCGCCTCCGTCCACGACCGCCTTCCAGCGCCCCGCACGCGACGACAGCACCCCGGAGGAGGACCGATGAGCTTCACCGACGCGATCCGGGTCGTGGTCTCGCTCGAGTTGAGACAACGGGTCCGAGCGAAGTCCTGGTACATCCTGCTGGGCGTCTACGTCGTTATCGTCGCGGCCATCAGCATCCTGCTGCTCGTCGCGCTCCCGGCCTTCGGCTGGGCGGGCGGTGGCGGGGTGCTGTCGACCATCGTCTACTTCGTGCTGCTCCTCGGCACCCTCGTCACCCCGGCGCTGAGCGGCAACGCCGTCAACGGGGACCGTGCCGAGGGGACGCTCGCGACGACGCAGGTGACCCAGGTGAGCAGCACCGCGCTCATCCTGGGCAAGTTCCTCGCGGCCTGGATCAGCGCGCTGGCCTTCCTCGCGGCGTCCGTGCCGTTCCTCGCCCTGTGCTTCGTGGTCGGCGGGGTGGCCTTCGACACCCTGCTCGTCTCGCTCGTGGTGCTCGTCTTCGAGCTGGGCGTGGTCGCGGCCGTGGGGGTCGGACTCTCGGCTCTGCTGACCCGACCGATCTTCTCGATCGTCGTCACCTACCTCGTGGTGGCCGCACTCTCGATCGGGACGCTCATGGTGTTCGTCCTCGCCGGCATCGCCACGCAGAGCACCGTCACGTCGACCACCCGCTACCAGGACTACTCGGGCTCGAACGGTGAGAGCGTGTGCAGCCAGTGGGAGACGACCACGTACACGACGCCGCGCTTCGATCCCTACTGGAGCATCCTGATGGCGAATCCCTACGTCCTCCTCGCCGACGCGACCCCCACCCAGTACAACGCGCAGGGTGATGTCGAGGATCTGTTCGGCGGGATCAAGGTCGGCGCCCGGCAGGCTCAGATCGCTCCGGAACTCGACCGGCGATACGACTACTGCGACACGACGGACGGATATCCGGAGTCGAAATCGGCGAAGCAGGTCGTCGACAGCACGGTTCCGGGCTGGTTCGTCGGCGGGCTCATCCACCTGCTGCTCGGGGCGGGGATGGTGGGGCTCGGCATCCGCGCCACTCGGACGCCCGCGAGGAAGCTCGCGACGGGGAGTCGCATCGCCTGAGCCGCCGGCAGCGACGTCCTGTGGTCGCCGCGACGGCGTCAGTCGGGCCGGCTCGCGGCGGCCTCCGTCGAGCGGATGTCGTCGCCGAGCCGACGGATCGCGGATCGGAGCGCTCGCTCCGCGTCGAGTCCCTGAGCGCGGGCGCCCTTGACGAGCTCGAGGAGGGCGTCGCCGAGGGTCGGCTCATCGAGCGATCGAGCCCTGTCAGCCGGCGAGACGTCGACCCCGACGTCGGCGGCACGGCCGAGGACCTTCTGAGCGAGCGCGAGTGCCGGCATCCCCATCGGGACTCCGTCCAGCACACTGGTGCGTTCCGCCTTCTCGCGACGCTTCAGCTCGATCCACTGGTCGCGGATCTCCTCCGTCGTGGTCGCCGTCGAGTCGCCGAACACGTGCGGATGCCTGGAGCGCATCTTCTCGGCGACGCCGCGCGCCACGTCGTCGATGTCGAAGCCCTCGTCGGTCCGGGTCGACGCGATATCGGCGTGGAAATACACCTGGTAGAGCACATCGCCGAGCTCCTCGCGGAGGTCGTCTGGGCTCCCGGTCTCGATCGCCTCGATCAACTCGGCGGACTCTTCGACCAGGTAGGGGACGAGCGAGGCATGCGTCTGCTCCGCATCCCAGGCGCATTCCGCGCGAAGACGTCGCATGACCGCGGCGAGCTCGGTCAGACCGTCACCGGTCGTGGTCACGGCGTCGTCCCCACCGGAGCAGCGAGCAGTGCGACGACGAACGCACCGCCCTTGGTCGACTGCTCCCCCACCCGCTCGAAACCCATGCGCGCGTGGAACGCGAGCGACTCCGGGTTCGGGGGCTCGATGTTGACCTCGCAGGTGACCTCGCCGAGGCCCTTCTCCTCGGCCAGGGCGAAAACCGTCTCGTAGAGGCGCCGGCCGAGGCCTGCACCGCGGGCCTCCTCGGCCAGCACGATGCGATCGACGTACAGGCACCTCGTCCCCGCTGTCTCGGCCCGCTCGGTGAAGTAGACGTAGTTCTCGCTGTCGTACGCCGAATCGGGCCCGATGGCGATGAGGAAGCCCAGTACGGTCCCGTCGCGCACGGCGACAACCGCTTGCGTCGTGTGCGACACGAGGTCGGCCATCTGCCGCAGGTCGAAGATCGGCACGGCCGGATACGCCGCGTTGTTCAACTCGACCACGGCGGGAAGGTCGGCCGGCGCGAGCGGCCGCAGTTCGATGCTCACCGCCACACCCTAGGCCGTGCGCGGCGTACCGAAACAGGGATACGAGCGCTCTCACCGACCGGTTCATGCGGATCGGACGGCGAATCGACCCGCAACTCCTGGGGTTCGGTACGTCCGCCGTGCGCGTAACCCGGGGGCGCGGATGAGCCAGCCGGTATTCTTCAGGGCCTATGAAACGACGACGGTGGACGCGATGAGCGACAGTCCCGCATCCGCTTCGCCGTACGAAGTCCTCGGTGTGCCGCGCGGTGCGTCGGACGACGAACTGCGCCGCGCCTACCGGAGGTTGCTTCGGGAGACGCACCCGGACACAGGCGGCGATACGGCTCGCTTCGTAGCCGTGCAGCTCGCCTGGGAGCGGATCGGCACCGCGGAAGCGCGTGCCGCCTACGACCGCGGCAACTACGCGCCGTCCTCCGGCGGCGAGAGTTCCCGCACCTGGGCACCCTCGTCCTCGGGCGCGACGCACGCCGCCTCTCGTCCGACGGCCCGTTCGTACGGGCACCCCGGCGGGTGGCGACGCGAACGCTACCTGCGGCTCATTCAGGAATGGGTCGGACGCGGAGTCGACATCCCCGACCCCTACGCGTCCGAGCTCGTCCGAGGCGCTCCGCGCGAGCTGAGAAGACTCCTCGCCGACGCGCTCGCGGAAGAGCACACCGCCCGAGCGCTCAGCTCGCTCGGCATCGGCTACACGGTCTGGCACGACATCGCCACCGGGGATCCCGACGAGAAGATCGATCACGTCGTACTCGGGCCGACGGGGTTGTTCTCCATCCTGTCCGAGGACTACGGCGCCCCCGTCCGCACCCGACGTGGCGAACTCATCGGCGACGCCCTCGACGGCGAGCGTCCCCGCGACGGGCTCGCCTCGCGCACCAAGCGGCTGGCCCGGCGGTCACGCGTGAAGTTCAGCGGCATGCTCATCGTGCTGCCGGACACGGCGCTGTCGCAGGCTGTGGAGGACTTGGGTCGTTCCTCGGGCGCGGTCGTTCTCGCGGTGCAGCGCTCTGTGCTCCCCCACCTCCTGCGGACCGGAGTCGAAGGGGCGCGCCCGATCGGCGGCACGGAGATCTTCGACATCCGTACACGACTGCAGGCGACGATCACTCACGTGGAGTGACCGCCGCCTGCGGGAATCGTGGTGCGGCTCGACGCCGCGGAGGGTCCTACTGGTTGATGACCGTGCTGCACTCGACGGTCACGCCGTTGACCGTGACGGTGCCCGACTCGCCGAGCGTCTGGCAGGCCTGGACGGCGTCGATGCCCTGGCTCGCTGCGACGCCGATGAGGATGAAGGCGACGATCGCGATGACGATGAAGACCAGGCTGACGATGATCGCGGCGACCGCGACGCCGTTCTTCCGGCCGGCCTTCTTGCTCTGGCTGAGGCCGACGATGCCGAGGATCAGACCCACGAGAGGGATGAAGAACGCCAGGATGAGGCCGACGATGCCGAGCGTCTTGCCGGGCGTGGCGGCGGGAGCTGCGGAGGTGTAGCCGGCGGGCGGCGGGGTCGGGCTGGACGAAGGTGCGGTGTAGTCGGACACGGGTTCTCCTGACGTGCGGTTGACGCCGAGTGTTCGGCGCCTGAGAACCTATCGGTTTCAGCCCATTCATAGGTAGACCCCGTATCGGGCGGCGCGTCGCCATGGAATGCGGCTGTGCGCACCAGGTCGCGCGCCCGTCGGTCCGGTTGCCGCACGAACTCCGGCTCAGCCGGCTTGGACGACCGGAGCCGGAGTGGGGAGGAAGAGCGACTCGAGGACGTTCCGCACCCACCCGATGAGATCGTCGTCGGCCGGCATCTCTCCGTTCACGACCGGCAGCGGGATGAGCGCTGTGCCACTCTGCGCCAGGATCCGCGACTTCGGATAGAGCCTCTGCATGCGCACCTGCTTCGAGTCGGGCAATTCGGCCGGCGAGACGCGGAGGTTCGGTCCGACGATGACGACCTCGGACAGCCCGGCCTTCTGCGCCATCCGCCGCAGCCTCGACACCTGGATGAGCGAGTCGACCTCGCTCGGCGCGTCCCCGTATCGGTCCTTCAACTCGTCCAGCACGAGGTCGAGGGCGTCGTCCGCCGCGCTCGGCGCGCTCGCGGCCGACAACTTCTGGTAGGCCTCGAGACGGAGGCGCTCGCTGTCGACGTAGTCCTCGGGGATACGGGCGTCGACGGGCAGCTCGAGCCGCAACTCGGTCTGCCCCTCGGCGACCTCGCCGCGGAAGTCGCTGACGGCCTCGCCGATCATGCGCAGATAGAGGTCGAACCCGACACCCGCGATGTGACCCGACTGCTCGCCGCCGAGCAGGTTTCCGGCGCCACGGATCTCGAGGTCCTTCAGGGCGACCTGGATACCCGATCCGAGATCGTTGTTGGCCGCGATCGTCGAGAGACGGTCGTGCGCCGTCTCGGACAGCGGCTTCGTCTCGTCCCAGAGGAAGTACGCGTAGGCGCGCTCACGCCCGCGGCCCACGCGACCGCGCAGCTGGTGCAGCTGGCTGAGGCCGTACTTGTCGGCCCGGTCGATGATGAGCGTGTTCGCGTTCGGGATGTCGAGGCCCGTCTCGACGATCGTCGTCGACACCAGCACGTCGAACTTGCGCTCCCAGAAATCGACGATGACCTGCTCGAGCGCGTGCTCGTTCATCTGGCCGTGCGCGACGGCGACGCGCGCCTCGGGCACGAGCTCGGCGATCTGGGCGGCGACCCGGTTGATGCTCGAGACCCGGTTGTGCACGTAGAAGATCTGACCCTCGCGCAGCAGTTCGCGACGGATGGCGGCGCCCACCTGCTTGTCGGAGTAGGGCCCGACGAAGGTCAGGATCGGATGGCGGTCCTCGGGCGGGGTCGCCAGGGTGGACATCTCGCGGATGCCCGTGACCGCCATCTCGAGCGTGCGCGGGATGGGCGTCGCGCTCATGGCGAGCAGGTCGACGTTGGTCTTGAGCTTCTTCAGTGCGTCCTTGTGCTCGACTCCGAAACGCTGCTCCTCGTCGATGATGACGAGGCCGAGATCCTTGAACTTCATGCCCTCGGTGAGGATGCGATGGGTGCCGATGACCATGTCGATGGTGCCGTCCTCGAGGCCGGCGGCGACCTCCTTCGACTCCTTGGCCGTCTGGAAGCGGCTGAGCGCCCGCACCTTGACCGGGAAGCCCGAGAAGCGGTCGGTGAACGTCTCGAGGTGCTGGCGCACGAGCAGGGTCGTCGGCACGAGCATCGCGACCTGCTTCCCATCCTGGATGGCCTTGAACGCGGCGCGCACGGCGACCTCGGTCTTGCCGAAGCCGACGTCGCCGGCGAGCAGGCGGTCCATGGGGATGGGCCGCTCCATGTCGGCCTTCACCTCGTCGATGGTCGTGAGCTGGTCGACCGTCTCGGCGTACGGGAACGCCTCCTCCAGCTCGCGCTGCCAGGGCGTGTCCTGCGGGAAGGCGTGCCCCTTCGACGCCATGCGGGCGGAGTAGAGCTTGACGAGTTCGACAGCGATGTCGCGGACGGCCTTGCGGGCCTTGCTCTTGGCCTGCGACCAGTCGCTGCCGCCCATCTTGGACAGCTGCGGGGCTTCGCCGCCGACGTACCGCGACAGCAGGTCGAGCTGGTCGGTGGGCACGTAGAGCTTGTCGCCCGGGTAGCCGCGCTTGCTGGGCGCGTATTCGAGGAGCAGGAACTCGCGGCTCGACTTCACGGCGTTCCGGCCACCCGAGCTCACCTCTCGCGAGACGAGCTCGATGAACTTGCCGATCCCATGGGTGGAGTGGACGACGTAGTCGCCGGTCTTGAGCTGCAGCGGGTCGACGACGTTCTTGCGGCGGCTCGCGAGTTTCTTGACGGCCTTCTGGTCGTAGCCGGCGCTGCGCCCGAAGAACTCGCGTTCGCTGACCAGGGCGAGCTTGACCTCGGGCTGCTCGAACCCGGTGTCGAGCGCGCCGCGCACGATGTACGCGATCCCGGGCTCCGGGTCCGCGGGAAACGCGTCGACGATGCGGGCGGGGAATTCGTGCTCGGCGAGGAGGTCTCGGCTGCGCTCGACGAGGCCCTGTCCACCGGCCGTGATCCCGACGCTCCACCCGTCGCGCAGGCGGGCCCCGACGAGGTCGATGGCACCGCCCGACGGGCCTTGGACGCTGGAGACCGCCTCACCGGCGATGCGCTGGTATCCGGCCATGTCGACCGCCGCGGCGTCGTCGCTCGGCCCCTGGTCGAAGGTCGAGAGCGTCCACCACGCGCGGTCCCCCGCAGCGTGCTGCAACTGGTTGACGGTGAGGAAGTCACCGCTGGACAGGTCGATGGGGGCCGCCGCGCCGACCGTCGCCGCGACCCACGCGGCCTCGAGGAATTCCTTGTTCGTCTCGGCGAGATCGACGGCCCGGCTCGCGACGCGCTCGGGCGCGATGATCGCGACGGCGGCATCGTCCGGGAGGTAGGACGTGACCGGGACGAGGCTGTCCACGAGCGCCGGCGTGAGCGACTCCATGCCTTCGACGGGGATGCCCTCGGCGATCTTCGCGAGCATCTGCGACAGGCTCGGGAATTCGTGCTGCATCTCGGCGGCACGCTGGCGCACGGCGTCGTCGAGCAGCAGCTCACGGCTGGCGGGGAGCTCGACGGAGGTCAGGTCGCCGTCGATCGAACGCTGGTCGGCGACCGAGAACTCGCGGATGGTGTCGACCTCGTCGCCGAAGAAGTCCACGCGCACCGGGTGTTCGGCGGTCGGCGGGAAGACGTCGAGGATGCCGCCCCGGACCGCGTACTCGCCACGACGGGTGACCATGTCGACGCGCGAATAGGCGAACTTCGGCAGGAGCGAGGCGACCTCGGTCAGGCCGGTGCCGCGCTCCCCCGCCACGAGCTTCACGGGCTCGAGATCGGTGAGTCCGGTCGCGAGCGGCTGCAGCGCGGCGCGCACCGAGCTGGCGACGATGAGCGGCCGCTCGCCGTTCCACTCCCTCAGACGGCGGAGGGCGTGGATGCGGTGGCCGACGGTCTCGGGGCTCGGGCTCAGCCGTTCGTGCGGCAGCGTCTCCCACGCGGGGAAGTCGAGGATCTCGGCGTCGGGCAGCAGGCAGCCGAGGGCCGTGCGCAAGGCCTCGGATTCGCGCCCCGTCGGGCTGACGGTGAACAGCACGGGCGGCCGACCGGCGGCGATCCTCGCCTCGAGGAGCCCGGCGAGAAGCGGGGCGTGGAGGCCGGGCGTGGCCGAGAAATCGGCGTTCCGAGCGATGGCGCGGGTTGCTGATGCGAACGACTCGGCACGCGTGAGGGCGCGCGTGATCCCCTGCAAACTCATTTCATAGAGTCTAGGCGGGGCGTCCGACAGGACCCCGGGAAGAGCCGGGGAGGTGTTGCGCCCACGGCGATCAGCCGGCCACGAGCCCCCCGTCGGCGAGTGTGAGCGTGCGGGTCGACGCTGCGCGCACCTTCGGGTCGTGCGTCGAGATGATCGCCGTCGCCCCCTCCGCGCGCACGACCTCCGTGAGGAGCGCGAGCACCGAGGCTCCCGTCGCGGCGTCGAGCTGCCCCGTCGGCTCGTCCGCGATGAGGAGGCGCGGAGCCGTCACCAGCGCGCGGGCGATGGCGACGCGCTGCTGCTGCCCACCGGAGAGCTCGTCCGACCGTTGGCGGGCATGATCAGCCAGTCCGACGAGCTCCAGCATCCGAGCCACCCGGGCCTCCCGCTCGTCGCGCGGCACACGGCGCACCCGGAGGGGGAGGCCGACGTTCTCGGCCGCTGTGAGGGCCGGAAGCAGCCCGAAGGTCTGGAACACGAAGGACACCTCGCCTCGCCGCAGCGCCGTCCGCCCGCGCTCGTCGAGGTCGGTCACCCGGATCCCATCGAGATCGATCTCGCCGGAGGTGGCCATGTCGAGTCCGCCGATGCAGTTGAGCAGGGTGGTCTTGCCCGCCCCGGACCGGCCCACCAGAGCGACGACCTCGCCGCGCTCGACGTCGAACGAGACCTCCCGCAGCGCGTGCATCCGCGCCGCGCCGGATCCGTAGGACCGCGTCAGATCGCGCACACTCAGGATCGGTGCGGAGGCGTCCGTGGACATCGAGGACCCGGTCATGCGTCGCTCCCGCGCTTCTCGTCGCTGTCGGAGGGCGCCTGCGGTCGGGGCCTCGGGACGGGTGTCTGCCCCGGCCACAGACCGACGTGGTCCTCTTCGAGTTCGAGACGCACGCGCCCCTTCAGCTCGAGCGCGTCGCGGTAGGCGGCGGGCAATTGCAGCCGGCCCGCCCGGTCGATGAGCGCGTACTCGCGGGCGACGATCGTGGAGGCGCCGACCTCGTCGACCGTGGTCTCGCGCAGGACCTCGGTCGACGTCCGACCGTCGCGGATCGCCACCGTGCGCTGCACCTCCGAAGCGACCGTCTCGTCGTGCGTGACGATCACGACGGTCGTTCCGAACTCGCTGTTGGCCTTCCGGAGCGCCGCGAACACCTCGTCGCCGGTGGCCCGGTCGAGCTCGCCGGTGGGCTCGTCGGCGAGGAGGACCCGCGGATCGTTGGCGAGCGCCGTCGCGATGGCAGCCCGCTGCTGCTGGCCGCCGGACATCTCGCCGGGGCGGCGGTCGGCCAGATCGGCTAGCCCCATCGCGCCCAGCAGATCGCGTGCCCGGCGCTCGCGGGTGCGGCGGTCGACGCCCGCGAAAGCGAGCGGAAGCGCGACGTTCTCGACGGCGGTCAGGTAGCCGAGCAGGTTCCGAGCGGTCTGCTGCCACACGAATCCGACGACGTCGCGGCGGAAGGCGAGTCGTTCCCTCGCGCTCAGGCGACCGAGTTCGCGGCCGGCGACCAGAGCTCGGCCGGCCGAGGGCGTGTCGAGGCCGGAGAGGATCCCCAGGAGGGTCGACTTGCCGGAGCCGGACGCGCCGACGATCGCGACGACCTCGCCGGCGCGGACGAGCAGGTCGAGGCCCTGGAGCGCCTGGATCTCGACGGGCCCCGACCGGAAGATGCGGACGAGGCTGTCGCACACGATGAGGGCGCCGTCGCCGTACACCGGAGCGGCGGTGACGGGGGCGTTCAGCGGCGAGGTCATGGTTCTCCCACTCGAAGGGCGTCGCTGAGACGGGCGCGGCGGTGCGCCAGCTGCTCGGCGGCGATGGTCAGGATGAGGAGTGCGAGAAGAGCCGCGGCTACCGCCAGGACGACGGCGGGGGCGACTGTGAAGTCGGGAGCGGTGAGCCCGCCGGTCAGCGGGGTGAGTGCGAGTCGGGGCGCGAGCAGCGCGGCAGCGGCGATCCCCGCGCCCGTTCCGACCACGAGTGCGCCGAGCAGGAGCGGCACGACGTCGGCGACGATCAGCGCGAGGCCGGCGCGGGACGAGACGCCGAGGGTGCGGAGCAGGGCAAGCGCGCGGCCGCGGCGGGTCGAACCGGCGAGCGCCGCGGCCACGAAGGCGAGGCCCGCGAGAACGGCGAGAGCGACGGACGCCGAGCCGTAGGCGGTCGAGACACCCGACGCGAATGCCGAGGAGCGGATGTCGTCGAGCCGGCCTACTCGGGTCAGCACCGTCTCTCCTTCGTCACCCGATCCGCTCGCCGAGGCCGCATCCGCTGCGCCCGGGCCGGCGAGCAGGATCGTGTCGGGGGTGAGCTCCCGCTCACTCGACCGGGCGAGGTCGGCGCGGGAGACGAAGAGGAACGGACCGCTCTCGTAGCCGTCGATCCGGTAGCCGGTGGGCTCGGCGACGGTGAGCGGGATGTCGGTGTCGTCGAGGGTCAGGGCTGCCTCGGTCCGTGCGATACGGTCGGCGAGCACGCGGTCGGGGACGGCGCGGATCGGCCCACCCGCCCCTGCCGAGGCGTCGGCGTCGGCGTCGGACGAGAGATCAAGTGCCCCGCAGAGGGCGGTGCCGGTCGCCGCCGGCAGGTCCGGTCGTGCGTCGATGACCGCGCAGTACCCGTCGTCGACGGCGACGATCGTGGCGAGCGTCGAGGCGGAGCCGGCCCCCGTGACCTCCGCTCCCCGGATCACCGTCGCCGCACCGGCCGCCGTCACGCCGGGCACCGAGACGAGGGTGGCCGCGTCGATGTCCGGTGCCGGATCGTCGATGCGCGCCTCGGCCCCGACGCGCTGCCACGACGCGGCGGTCTGACCGGTGGCGACGATCGATCCCAGGACACCACCGGCGACGGCGAGCGTCACGGCGACGGTGACAGCGGCGAATGCCAGCCCGAGTCCCGATGACGACGCGACGGCTCCGGCGACGAGCCCCGTGGCGCCGTCACGCGCGCGACCGATGGCCGCGATCACGCGGAGGACGGGTCCGTGGAGGCGGAGGACGACGGCCGCGGCGAGAGCACCGATCAGAAGGGGGAGGGCGACGACGAGAGGATCCGCGCCACCGCCCGCCGCGATCGGGCCGCGGGAGGTGAGCGACACGAAGGCCGCGATCACCCCGAAGACGAGGAACGCCTCGATGACGAACCGCAGGGGACTCCAGACGGTCGCCTCGGACGAGTCCGAGTCCCAGGCCGAATCGGAGCGGCGCGATACGACGCGGATCGTCCAGCACGCGGGAGCGACGAGCGCGAGCACGGCCGCCGTCACGACGAGCGCGGAGGCGGTGCCGCCCCACCTCGCCGATGCGCCGCCGCTCGCGACGGCGGCGACCGCAGCGGGTGCCACGGCGACCCCGATCCCCAGGCCGATCAGCGCGGCCACCGCGCTTTCGGCACATGCCCGGACCGACATGCTGAGGAGCGATGCCCCTCGGGCGCGCTCGAGCGCCAGCTCGGATCCACGACGCCGCCACATCGTGCGGGCGACGACCACGAGCGCGATACCCGCGCACGCGAGGGATCCGACCACGAACAGGGTGATCTGCGCGCTCGCACCCGCCGAGGCTGCGGGCAGCGTCTCGAGTGCGACCGACAGCCCCGACCGGACCTGGAGAGGTGCCGCGATGGTGGCGACCTCGCTGGGGTAGTTCTCCAGGCGATCCACGTCGGATCCGACCTGCACGAGTGAGGCCGCGTCGAGCATGGCGGGATCGAGCGAGAAGCGGATGGAAGCCTGCTGAGGCTCCCCCAGGGCGTCCGTGATCCGCGTGAGGCCTGCCACATCCGTGAGGGCCGCGACACCGACGCCGACCTTCCGCCCCGACCGCAGACGGGTGATCGGGGCGAGGGCGCCCGGCGCGCCTCCCCAGGCGCCGAGGGAGGACGCGTCGGCCAGGATCCCGGTGACCTCCACCGTCTGCGTCGAACCGTCGGGGCTCTCGATGGACAGCTGGTCGCCCTCGTCGAGTCTCGCGGCGTCGGCGACGTCCGAGGAGATCAGGATGCCGATCGGACCGCTCGACCCGGTCGCGGGGATCCTGCCCTCTGCGAGTCGGATCCGCTGCCCGACGCTCTCGGTGAGGAGAGCGAAGGAGACATCGAGCCGATTCAGCGGTTCGGCGACTCCGGACCGGGGCGTCGCTTCCAGAGCAGAGGTGGTCGCGAGCACAGCCGGCGAACGGACGGCGCTCCGAAGTGCGGCCGGGAGTCGCTCTGTCATCTCCGCCGCGACCGCTTCGATGTCGGCGACATCGACCGTCGGCTCACGCGTCGAAGACGCTCCCATGGGGAAGGAGACCACGACATCGGCGTCCGATCCCGCGGCCTCGACGGCTTCCCTCGCGCCCCGATCCATCGTCGATACGAGCAGAGCCGGTCCCACTCCCCCGATGACGACACTCGCCGCGACGAGTCCTGCGTAGAGCAGCACCAGCGCCGCGTCGCGTCGCAGACGCCGCCGGACGAGAACACCTCCCGACAGGGCGGACCGGAGCCATCCGCGTTCCCGTCCCGAGCGCGCCCTCGCGCGATGCGCGGCCGTCATGCGTCGCTCCCGGCACGGAGGAGGGTCGCAGCCGAGGTCGTGCGCTGCGCCAGCGTCGTGGCCAGGAGCGCCGCGCCGACAGCGAAAGCCACACCGGTGATGACGAGTGCGAGCCCGCCGACGGGGACGGCGAGGAGCACCGACGGCACAGCAGCGACCGCGGATCCGGCCGACACCACGGCGGGGGCGAGCAGAGCCGCGAGCCCGACGCCGATCGCGAGCCCGACGACGGCACCGACGAGCGCGAGCGCAGCCGACTCGCCGAGTTGCGCCAAGAGCAGGGCTCCGCGCCCGACGCCGAGTGCCGACAGGTGAGCGTCCTCGGTGCGCCGGGATCGCAGCGCGACGATCGATTCGGCCGCCACTCCGCACGCTGCGAGAAGCGCGGCGGTCAGAACGGCGAGCAGCATGGCCGACGGGACGGCGACGCGAGCGGGCGATGCGGTGAGCGCGTCGGTGACGTCGTCGCGGGTGACCGCGGTCGTGGTCGCCGCCGCGTCGTCCAAGGGTGAGCCCGACCAGATCTCGTCGACCGCGGTCCCGTGAGCGCCGCGCTCGACCAGCGCGCGTGACAGCTCCGGGAGTCGGACGACGACCGTCGGCAGTACTTCCCCTCCGGCTCCCGCCCCGACGACGTCACCGGCCAGAAGCGCGTCGGACGGGACCGATCCGGGGATCACGGGACTCGTTCCGCGGAACGTCCCCGACACCACGGTCTCGTCGAATGTGAGCGCCAGGGGCAGCCCGGCGGAGTAAAACTGCTCGGCGGCGAACGCATCGGTCGAGACGACCGGCACCGACCCCTCGGCCTCCCACGCGACGACGGCGACATCGAGCGGGCCCCCGTCGGCATTCTCGGGCGGCCCCACGAGCACCCGGGTCGACCCTCCATCGACCGATAGGGATACGCCTCGCCCCTCCAGGGTCGGGACACGCCAGCCCGCCGCGGTGGTTCCGTCGAGAACCGCGGACTCCGATCCGGCACCGGACACCGTCGGGGCGCCGAGGGTCACGGCGATGCCACCGAGCTCGCCCGACGCGGCGCGCTCGTCGAGGCGGACCTGGAAGCCGACGATCGCCCGGGCTCGCGGATCGAGCGTCGCCGCCAGGGTGCGCGGCCCCCCGTCGAGGGGCACGGTGCCGAGCGGAAGGGGAACGACCGTGCCCGACTCCTCGCTCTGCACCGCCCAGATCTCGACCTGGGCAGGGCCCCCATCCGTCCCGGTGTCGCCGGCCGACGGCACGGCCGAGCCGCCGGCGCCGCCGCTCACCGAGACGCCCATCGCGATGCGTACGGAGTCGGCGGGGAGCTCGATCGTCTGTCGGGTGGTGAGCGCCGGCCCCACCTGGCGGGTGAGCTGATCGGCCACGCTCGCCCCGCCCACCTCACCGGTGCGGCCGTCGGCGAGAAGCGTCGCGGCAGCATCGTCGAGGCCGAGGATCCGCACACGGGTGCGCAGCGCGTCGCCCCCGGTGTCCGCCCGGATGTACCCATCGCGCCGGAGCGCGGAACCCGTTCCCGCGGTGTCGTCGACAGGTGAGGCCACCGTGATGGCAGCGGCGCTCGACGTCGCAGCCAGCATCGTCCGCACGGGCGGGCCCACCGCGACCGCGGCCTGATCGGCCTGCGAGCGCTGCCAGGTGTCGAGGAGCACAGCTGCGTACCCGGCCGTCGCCAGAGCCAGGGCCAGGGTCGTCACGATGGCGACGCCCCGCCGCGACCGCCGGGAGATTCCCCAGCCGACGAGCGCCGCGACGAGACCGCGGGTTCGCCCCGCCGCGCCGTCGCCGACCCGCAGGGCCGGACCGATGAGGCGGGCCGCGCCCAGAGCCGCCGCCAGCAGAGCCACCGCGGGCGCCACGATGACGAAGGGATCCAGGGTCCCCGCCGATCCGGTCGCGACCGTCGACCCGCCCGTTCCGATCCCGTCCGCACGGCCCGAGCCGGTGAGTGCCTGCTGGAGCACCAGCGCGGCGAGAGCGACCAGAGCCACGTCGACGCCCGAGCGCGCAGCGAGGCGGGCACGGCCCTGCAGACGGCCGAACGTCACCGCCCCGAGGACGGTCGGGGTGACCACCAGCACGATCGCGGCCAGGGCGAGGAGGGCGGCCGCGGCCCACACCCCCGGCGGCGGAACGACCCACGCGGGGAGGCCCGACCCGCCCCCACCCGACGTCGTCCGGAGCAGCGAGGAGAAGAGGGTTCCGAGTGGAGGGCCGAGGGCCAGCATCGCGGTGGCGATGACCGCGGCGTCCAGACCGACGAGCGCACCCAGTTGGCGACGAGACGCACCTCGTGCCCCCATCAGCGCATGCGCCGCCCGATGGGCATCGCGCAGCGACCGGATGACCCCGGCGAGAGCGACTGCCGCGACGAGGGACAGCAGCACGAGGATGCTCGCCACCGCCGCCCGGGTCGACGCGAGGGTGGCGAGCACCGCTTCCGCGGCCTCCGGAAGTGCGCTCGTGGTGACCGTTCCCGTCGACGACAGCTCGGGCACGGACTGCGCGACGATCGAGCTCAGGTCGTCCGCCACACCGGGGAGCCGGGCGAGAGCGCCGGCGGACTCCGTCTCGATGACGGGAGCGGCGCGCACCTCGAGATAGGCGACGGGTACGTCAGCCGCGGCGAACACACCGGGGGCGACGAGGAGCGGTCCGATCGCGTCGACCGCTTCGCTGTCCCGAGTGTCGGGCGCCTGATATCCGCGTATCGCTCCACGGCCGCCGAGGGGGTCGACGGTCGGGAGCGCGTCCGACGACGGATCGAGCGCGTAGACCCCGACGACGACCGCCTGGACGCGCCGATCGTCGATCTGCAGGGGCAGCACCGATCCGACCGCGAGCCCGAGTAGCGCGGCTCCGGAGGCGGGGACAGCGACGGCGACCTCGTCGGGCGGGATCGCCGACTCCCGATCCGGCCAGCTTCCCGATGTCAGGGCGGAGTCCGGGATCCGATCGAGCCGGCCCAGATACGCCGCAGCGGGGCGCGCCGACACTGCGTTCTGAGGCACGGTCGGTAGCAGCGCGGAGAAGGCGCTGACGGTGGCGGGCACCTCGGCGGCAGCGAAGGCTCCTCCCACGGCGTCCGTGATGGCGGCCCTCGCGTCATCGATTCCATCGCGGGGTTCGACGACCGAGACCGTCACCGTCCGGGCCTCCTCGGGGAGGCGCCGCACCGCTTCCGCCGCCCCGGGCCCGTCGGTCGCGACGAGCAACAGCATCTGGGCGACGAGCAAGCCGGTGGCGAGCACGGATACCACGACGGCTCCGCCGAGAGGCGCGGGCCCGCCTCGCGTCTGCGCGAACGCGAGCGCCGTCGGCCACGTCAGGCGCAGACCCCCGCGGCGATCCGCTCTCGCCCCGCCGCGGAAACTCGGCCTGCCGCCGTCCGCCCCGCCAGCGTACGGGCGCGGTCGAGCGCGTCCGCCGAGCGCACGGTGGCGACGTTCTGCGCGCACTCGTCCACCCCCATCGGCAGCGCCCCCTGGAGGGGTCGCTGGGGTAGCGTACGCCCGCACCACCACGCCGTGAGACCGCTCTCACCGGCGACACGCCGTCATGCACGACCGCAGAGGCGTCGGCCGAGCGCCCCGTGGCGCGGGCGGCCGGATCAGACCTTCGGTGGGTGGAACTTCTGCTGTGCAGGCTCGAGGCCCTGATCCACCACGAGTTCGACTGCGTCCGCCGCGTCCTCGAGCAGGTTCGGCAGCGTGTCGCGCTCGGTGGAGCCGAAGTCCCGGAGGACGAAGTCGGCCGCGGCCATGCGACCGGGCGGACGACCGATGCCGATCCGGACGCGGACGAAGTCGGGCGAACCGGCAGCTGCGGCGATGTCGCGGATGCCGTTGTGGCCGCCGTGACCGCCGCCGCGCTTCAACCGGATGGTGTCGTAGGGGATGTCGAGCTCGTCATGCAGCACGATGAGCCGATCGAGGCCGACGTCGTAGAAGTCGAGTAGCTGCGAGGTGGGCCCGCCGCTGAGGTTCATGAACGAGTTCGGCTTGGCCAGCACGTAGCGCACGCCGCCCGGTGCCACCCGCCCCTCGGCGACGGTCGAGTTGGTGCGGTGCCTCGAGAAGCGGGATCCGATGCGGTCGGCCAGCACGTCGAGCGCCATCTGGCCGACGTTGTGCCGGGTGCCCGCGTACTGCGTTCCCGGGTTGCCGAGTCCGACGATGAGCCAGGGGTCGTTGATTCCCACTCCCCCATCCTCCCCTACCGGTGTCCGCACGACGATCAGGAGCCCGCACGCGCGAACGGCCGCGCCCCGAGGGAGCGCGGCCGTTCGTTGCGTGAGGAGTCTTACTCGGAGTCCTCGGCCTTGGCCTCGGCGTCGCCGTCGCCCTCCTCGGGAACGACGTCGCCCTCGCCCTCGGCGGTGTCTTCCTCGGCGTCGGTCGTGAGGTCGAGCTGCGGCACGATGATGCCGACGACCAGGGTCTCGGGCTCGGTGACGAGCTCGGCGCCCTCGGGGAGCTTGACGTCGGAGGCGAGCACCTGGGCGCCCTCCTCGAGGCCCTCGATGTCGACCACGATGGCCTCGGGGATCGAGACGGCCTCGACCTCGAGCAGCAGGGAGGTGGCGTCGAGGTTCGCGATGGTGCCGGCGAACGACTCGCCCTCCAGACGCACGGGCACGTCGACCTGGACCTTCTCGCCGCGACGGACGATGACGAGGTCGAGGTGCTCGATGATCTGACGGACCGGGTCGCGCTGGACGTCCTTCACGAGGACGGTCTGGGTGGCGCCGTCGATGTCGAGCTCGAGCAGGGCGTTGGCCTTGCGCAGGATCAGCGCGGTCTCGTGACCGGGGAGCGTGACGTGCTGGGTCTCGGTGCCGTGGCCGTAGATGACGGCGGGGATCTTGTCGAGGGCGCGGATCTTGCGCGCCGCTCCCTTGCCGAAGACGGTGCGGGTCTCGGCCTTGAGCTTCTCAGCCATGGTTTCTCCTTCTGTTCGGCGGACGTGTCGGTACCGCCGGGATCGATGCCGGGCGATGAGACCCGGGGATGAAGTTCAACTCGAACGCGGATCCTTGCTTCTCGGATGAGAAGGACAGGACGCAGGTGCGTGAGGAAGCCGGAGCCGTCCACCGCGTCGATAACGGAGACACCTGAAAGGTCTCTCCCTCGCCGAAGTTCAGTCGCCGAGTCTAGCTCAGCGCGTCCAGCGCCGCGACCGCGTTCGCGACGATCTCGTCGGGCAGGGCGTCGATGCTCACCACGACGCCGCCTTCGCCCTCTTCGAGCGGCTCGAGCGTCGCCAGCTGCGAGCCGAGCAGTGTCGTCGGCATGAAGTGCCCGGCCCGGTGTCCGAGACGGTCGGCGAGCAGCTCACGCGATCCATCGAGATAGACGAAGACGGTCTCCGGTTCGCCGTCGCGGAGGATGTCGCGGTAGACGCGGCGCAGCGCCGAGCAGGCCACGACGACCGAACGCCCCAGGTCGGCCTCGGTACGGATGGTCTCCGCCACGATCCGCAGCCACGGCTCCCGGTCGGCGTCGGTGAGCGGAGTCCCGCCTCGCATCTTCTGCACGTTGGCCTCGGGGTGGAGGTCGTCGGCGTCGATGAAGTCGCACCCGAGCTCCGCCGCGAGCAGCGAGCCGATGGTCGACTTGCCGCTCCCCGAAGGCCCCATCACGACGATGGATCGTCTGATCTTCCCGTTCTCAGTCACCGTGCCCGACATTACCCGCTGCACCTCTTCCTCTCATGGGGGCCTCGATTCGGGCCCCTACTGTGTACTCCGTGACCGGAACCCTTCACGATCGAGTCGTCGAGACGCTCGGCGCCGATCTCGTCGAAGGACGGCTCCTCCCCGGCACCGTGCTGCTGACCGAGGACCTCGAGTCGCGTTTCGGCGTGAGCCGCTCGGTGGCGAGAGAAGCGGTCCGCGTGCTCCGTTCGCTGGGCATGGTCACCTCGGTCAAGAGCGTGGGGATCAGGGTCCTGCCGCGGGACGACTGGCATCATCTCGATCCGACGGTCATCTCCTGGCGCCTCGCCGGGCCGGAACGGGCCGACCAGTTGCGCTCGCTGGGCGAGCTGCGTCGCGCCGTCGAACCGCTCGCCGCGGAGCTCGCCGCGAGGCGGGCGACCCCCGAAGAAGCCGAGGAGCTCGCGGACCTCGCCACCGAGATGACCCGCTTGGGCGACGAGGGCGACGTGGCCGGCTTCCTGGAGCTGGACGTGCACTTCCACCGACTGATCATCGCCGCGAGCGGCAACGAGATGCTCATCCCGATGGCGGACATGGTCGAGGCCATCCTGCGCGGGCGGACCGAGCACGGCTTGCAGCCCGTCCATCCGCACCCGGATGCCCTCCGCTGGCATCGAGAGGTCGCCACGGCCATCGCCGCGGGCGACAGCACAGCCGCCGCCACGGCGAGCCGGTCGATCGTGTCGCGCACGATCTCCGAGGTGACGCGGAAGCCCCCGACGCCCGACGTCGCGTCCTGACGGGCCGTCCCCGGCGAGTCGGCACGGACGCAGGTCGACGGGACGCTCGAGAGCGGGTAGGGCCCCGGCCGACCCGCCCCCAGAGCATCGAGCACCGATCACAGGCGCAGCAGCACCTTCCCGCTCGTCGACGAGTCGAGGGCGGTCTGGAACGCGGCCTGCGTGTCGTCGATTCCGAACTCGTGCGTCACGACGCCCTCCACGTCCAGGGATCCGTCCGCGAATGCGGTGAGCACCTCGTCGATCTCGTCGTTGAAGCGGAACGAGCCGACGAGCTCGAGCTCGCGTGTGATCGCGAGGCTCATCAGCGCGGGCTGCTCGCCCGACGGCTGCAGGCCGACCATGACGACGCGGCCGCCTCGGGTCGCGCCGCGGATGGCGGACATGAGACCGCGAGGACTGCCGGAGGACTCGACGACGACGTCCGCCTGGACGGCCGCGATCTCGTCGGCCTCGGTCGCCTTGACGGTCGCGGTCGCACCGACCTTCCGGGCGATGCCGAGCGGCACGTCGTGCATGTCGACGGCCACGATCTCCGCGGCACCCGCGCGCTTGAGAACCGCGATGACGAGTGCCCCGATGGGACCGGTCCCGATGACGAGGGCTCGTTTGCCAGCGACGTCGCCGGCCTTGGAGACGGCGTGCCATGCGACGGCCGCGGGCTCGGCGAGCGCCGCGTCCCGCAGCGAGAGACCTTCCGGCAGCACGCGGAGCATGCGCGTCGGCAGGGCGACGAGCTCGGCGAAGGCGCCTTCCGTGTGCGGCCGCCGCGCGGCACTGCCCAGGTACGTCGTGCCGGGTGCGAGGTTGGGACTGTCCTCCGGGTAGCGGACGCCCTCGACGGGCTTCGGCGTCGCGGGGTGGACCGCGACGAGAGCTCCGACCGCGGGGCCGGACCCGTCGGCCGCGGCCTGCTCGACCGTCCCGACGACCTCGTGGCCGAGAACCATCGGATCGACGAGCAGCGACTCGCCCGCCGCGCCGTGGGTCCAGTAGTGCAGGTCCGACCCGCACACTCCCCCGAACGCGACGCGGATGAGCGCCTGATCGTCGGCCGGCGTCGGAGTCGGCCGCTCCTCGACCCGCAGGTCTCCCTTGGCATGAACAACCACCGCGCGCATCAGACCACCACCGTCATCCCGCCGTCGACGAAGACGACCTGTCCGTTCACGAAATCCGAGCCGTCGGACGCCAGCCAGACGGCGGGCCCCTTCAGATCGAGGGTCCTGCCCCAGCGCCTCGCCGGCGTGCGGCCCACGATCCAGGAGTTGAAGGCCTCGTCGTCGACGAGCTTCTGCGTCATCTCGGTGTGGATGTAGCCGGGCGCGAGAGCGTTGATCTGGATGCCGTGCTCGGCCCACTCGACCGTCATGGCACGGGTCAGGTTGCGCACCCCGCCCTTGGATGCCGTGTAGGCGCCGATCGAGGCGCGGGCCAGGTCGGTCTGCACCGAGGCGATGTTGATGATCTTGCCCCGACCGCGCTCGATCATGCCGCGCGCGACGGTGCGCCCGACGAGGAACGCACTGGTGAGGTTGGTGTCGATGACCCGCTGCCAATCGGCCGGGTCGAGGTCGAGGAGCGGCACGCGGTGCTGCACGCCGGCGTTGTTGACGAGGATCCGGATCGGACCGGCGGTGCGCTCGGCCTCGGCGACTCCCGCGACGACCTGATCGGCGTCGGTGATGTCGAAGGCGACGGCGCGGATCCTGTCGTCACCGAAACGTCCCGCGAAATCTGCGCGCGTCTGCTCGAGACGGTCGGCATCGCGGCCGTGCAGGACGACCGTGGCGCCGGCCTCGGCGAGACCTTCGGCGATCTCGCGCCCGATCCCTCGACTCGAGCCGGTGACCAGGGCGACTCTGTCGCTCAGGTCGAACAGCGGGTGGGTCATTGCTCCTCCTTCGGAACGGATCCGACCGACTCGACGACACGCGAAACGGTGTCGAGTAAATCAGATTTATGGCAGACTAACAGAACACGAGTCGAGGCCGACGCCCCGTCTCGCGGGTCCAGGCGAGCGGGTCTACGCTCGTCGGGGATCCATCCGGACAACGCAGATCCAGACAGAGCAGAACGAGGAGTATCGACGTGTCGGCAGACCAGGCGAAGGCCAACATCGGAGTCGTCGGATTGGCGGTGATGGGCTCCAACCTCGCCCGAAACCTCGCCAGCCGCGAAGGCAACACTGTCGCGGTCTACAACCGCACGTACGAGAAGACCGAACACCTCCTCGCGGAGCACCCCGAGGCCGAGTTCGTCGCCTCCTCGACCTACGAGGAGTTCGCCGCGTCGCTCAGCACGCCGCGCACCGCGATCATCATGGTCAAGGCCGGCCGCGGCACCGACGCCGTGATCGATGAACTCGTCAAGGTCTTCGAGCCCGGCGACATCATCGTCGACGGCGGCAACGCCCTGTTCACCGACACCATCCGCCGCGAGCGCGCGGTGCGCGAGACGGGCATCAACTTCGTCGGCGCCGGCATCTCGGGCGGTGAGGAGGGCGCCCTCCTCGGGCCCTCGATCATGCCCGGCGGATCGGCCGAGGCCTGGGAGACCCTGGGTCCCATCCTCAAGTCCATCGCCGCTGTCGCGGAGGGCGAGCCCTGTGTCACGCACGTCGGCACGGACGGCGCCGGCCACTTCGTCAAGATGATCCACAACGGCATCGAGTACGCCGACATGCAGCTCATCGCCGAGGCCTACGACCTGATCCGTCGCGGCACCGGCAAGACCCCGGCCGAGATCGCCGAGATCTTCGCCGAGTGGAACCGCGGCGAGCTCGAGAGCTACCTCATCGAGATCACCGCCGAGGTCCTCAAGCAGGTCGATGCCGACACGCAGAAGCCGCTCGTCGACGTGATCCTCGACCAGGCGGGCGCCAAGGGCACCGGCGCCTGGACGGTGCAGACCGCCCTCGACCTGGGCATCCCCGTCTCGGGCATCGCCGAGGCCGTCTTCGCCCGCTCGCTCTCCTCGAAGCCCGCTCAGCGCGCGGCCGCGAGCGACCTTCCCGGCCCGTCGGAGGCCTGGACCGTCGACGACGCGGACGCCTTCATCGAGGACGTGCGACTCGCGCTGTACGCCTCGAAGATCGTCGCCTACTCGCAGGGCTTCGACGAGATCGTCGCCGGTGCCGAGCAGTACGACTGGGACATCAAGAAGGGCGAGATCGCGAAGATCTGGCGCGGCGGCTGCATCATCCGCGCCCAGTTCCTCAACCGCATCACCGAGGCCTACGACGAGGACCCCGGCCTGGTCGCTCTGCTGACCGCGCCGTTCTTCCGTTCGGCGCTCGAGCAGGCGCAGGAGGCATGGCGTCGCGTCGTCATCGCGGCGACCCGCGCGGGCATCCCCTCGCCGGCCTTCTCGTCGTCGCTCAGCTACTACGACGGGCTCCGCGCCGACCGCCTGCCGGCCGCCCTCGTGCAGGGCCAGCGCGACTTCTTCGGAGCGCACACCTACAAGCGCATCGACAAGGAGGGCACGTTCCACACGCAGTGGAGCGGCGACCGCACCGAGATCGAGGCGACCGACACGCACTGACCTGCGCGTCCAGCCGGAGACAGCGAAGGGGCGGCCCGACGAGAGATCGTCGGGCCGCCCCTTCGTGTGTGCAGGGGGCCGACGACGCCGCGCGGCGTGATCGACCACGCCCGTCACCGCACCGACGCGGCGGTGCGTTCCGTCCAGGCGGGCGTCTCGAGCACGGCCTTGTTGACGACGAAACGAGGGGGGCGCCCCTCGAGGGCGTCGAGGATCGCGCGGACGGCGCTGCGCCCGTTGCCGATCGACATCTCATCGGTCCAGCCGACCGAGTGGGGCGTGAGCAGCACGTTGTCCATGGACAGGAGCGGGTTCGACGGGTCGGTCGGCTCCTGCTCGAAGACGTCCAGCGCCGCGGCGCGGATCTCCCCCGCCCCGAGGGCGCGGATCAAGGCCTGCTCGTCGACGATCGGACCGCGCGCCACGTTGACGAGCGTCGCCGTGGGCTTCATGCGGCGCAGGAAATCGTCGTCGATGAGGTGGTGCGTCTCGGGTGTGAGCACGGCCATCACCACGACGGCGTCGGCGCGTTCGGCCAGGGTCGGCAGGTCGACCAGCTCGGCGCCGAGCGCCTCGGCACGCTCGGCAGGTGCATACGGGTCGTAGGCGATGACGTTCACCCGGAACGGGGCGAGGAGGGTCGCGAAGTCGGTCGCAGTGCTGCCGAAGCCGACCAGTCCGACGGTCGTGCCGGTGAGGCCGCGTCCCATCCAGTCGGTGCGCTCGTCCCAGCGGGATTCGCGGGTCAGGCGGTCCTTGATCGACAGATTGAGCAGCGACCCGAGAAGCATGCCGAGAGCCGCGGTCGCGACCGGGCGCTGGGCGCCGTCGGGCGTGATCGTGACCGCGCTTCCCGCGGCCGTGCAGGCGTCGAGGTCGACCGCGTCGTAACCGACGCCGAAGCGTGCCAGCACGAGCGGCACCTCGACGACGCCCTCGAAGGTCGAGGCGTCGACGGCCGGGGCGGCGAACAGGACGGCCGGGCGGCCGTCCACATCCTCGGGTCGGAGGACGGAGACGTTCTCGGGCAGGTACTCCCATTCGACGCCCGCGGCATCGAAGTCGTCGAGGCCGATGTCGCCCCACACGTTCTTCCCGTCGGGGCCGAGGAAATCGCGGCTCACGCCTACTGGTCGCATGGCAGGGGTCCTATCTGGAAGGGGATCAGAAGACGGCGATCGGGTTGACCGGGGATCCGGTCCCCGCCGCCACGTTGAGAGGCGCGACCGTGAACAGGAACTCGTAACGGCCCTGCTCGGCGGCGACGCGCGAGAGCTCTTCGAGGTCGAGGTTGTCGAGCAGCGGGATGCCGAGCGCCGTGATCGCGAGGATGTGGATCGGCGAGTGCACGCCCGGCACGGGCGACGGGCGCATGTCGCTGTCGCCGTCGGAGCCCAGCAGCGCGATGTCGCGTTCGGCCAGCAGCGGCATGGCGTCGATGTGCAGGCCGGCACTGAGTCCGCCGGAATCCCACGCGCCGAGCTCGTTGCGACGGCGCTTGTGACCGGTGCGCAGCAGCACCGCGTCGGCCTCGCCGATCGAGACGCCGAGCTCGCGCTCCGCCTCCTCGAGGTCGGCGCGGTGCACGCCGGTGCCGGGTTCGAGCCAATCGGTCTTGCGCACGACGGGCATGTCGATGAGCACACCGCGGCCGACGAACGGGCCGAGGGAGGCGACGGTGCCGTGATGGGCTCCGGTCGCATCGACCACCTCGCGGCTGCGGGCTCCACCGAACAACTCGCCTCGGTAGGCGATGTGGGCGAGGGCGTCGAGGTGGCTGGCCGACTTGCCGTGGTAGTCGATGCCGATGAAGTCTTTGTTGGTCGACGGCTCGGGCGCCTCGCGGTCGCCGAGGTCGGTCATGTGGTGCAGCGCCGGGCGGGGGTTGTCGATCTCGACCTCGGTGTTCCACGGAAGCGCCGTGGACACCGCGATGCCGGATTGCGCGAGCCGGGCGGCGGCCGCGACGGTGGCGGGCGTCACGATGTTGAACGCTCCGCGGCTCACATCCGCCCAGCGGTCCCAGCGCTTGAGGTCGGCGTAGGCCCTGTCGAAGGTGTCGATCTCGACGGTCTCCGTCGCCGGTGCGGCGGCCGGGGCCTGCGGGTCGTCCTGGCACATGGTCTGCTCTCCTGATGCATCGAGGGGTGGATGGCTGGTGCGTCGAGCGCGACGCGGATGGTGGGTCGCGGATCGAGCCGGGGCAGCAGGGTGGGCCGCCCCGACTCGATCCGCGTGACGGTCCTCAGCGGGCCGTCGGTGTCACGCAGGTCGGTGTCACTTGCCCCAGACCTTCTTGTACACGTCGCGGTATCCGCTCGACGGGTCGTAGACGTCACCCGAAGGCACGTTCTGCTTGGTGATGAGGGCGGGAGCAGCGACGAATCCCGAGTCCGAGTCCCCGGCGATGGCGCGGTTGGCCTCGTCGACCAGCTGCCAGCCCTGGAGGATGAGGGGCTCGGCCACGGTGGCGGCCTGGTAGTCGACGTTGCGAATGCGCTGGAACTCGGCGGCGTCGCCGTCACCGGCCGCGACCGACTTGGGGGTTCCGGCCGGGTCCTTGCCGGCGGCGCGCAGAGCTTCCTGGGCGCCACCGAAGTAGTTGCCGTTGATCGCCAGCAGGTAGGTCAGCTTGTCGCCGTTCTCCTGCAGGAGGTTCGAGATCAGACCGGGCATGCGCTGTCCGGCCTCGGCGATGGGCGAGTCCTGGTAGGACAGCACCGAGCAGCCCGAGCAGGCTTCGATATAGGCCTTCATCGCATCGGCCTTGAGCACGGCGATGTCGTACTGGCCGTCCGTGAAGATCGCGGCCCCTGCCTTGCCGTCCGAGTCGGCGACCGCATAGGCGGCGGCCAGCTGCGACACCTTCAGCGGGTCGGTCGTGACGTTGGTGAAGAGTCCGTTGCCGGGACCGGAGGCCGGGCCGGCGTGCCAGCCGATGACCGGGATGTTCGCATCGTTCGCCTGCTTGATGCTCGTCGCCTGCTCGGTCGGGTCGAAGCCGCCCAGGATGATGGCGGCGGGCTGCGACGCGATGGCCTGGTTCATGGCGTCGGTGCGGCCCTGCGCGGTGGCCTTGCCGTCGTACTGATCGACCGTCCAGCCGATGGCCTGAGCGGCCTCGGCGACACCCTCACCGACGGTGTTGATGCCGCCGTTGGTGAGGTCGCTGCCGACGAACGCGACGCGGGCTCCCGGCTTCTGCGCGGTCGGGCCCGTGGAGGGAGGAGTGAAGCCCTCGGTCGACCCGAGGCTCGCTGTCACGAGCTTCTTCGAGAACTCGACCGCGTCCCCCGTGGGGAGGATCGAGGAGAAGTCCTCCGCGGCGGCGGAGGACGCCGTGCCCGATCCGCTGTCGGTCCCGGCCTGCTGGCCGACGCTCTCGCTGGAGCAGCCGGCGAGCGCCAGGGAGGCGATCAGCGGGAGGGCGAGGGCGGCGAGGCCGATGTGCTTCTTTGCACGCGTGTGACGCATCAGTTGCTCTTTCCTGAAGTGGTTGAGGAGGGATCTTGCGCTGTGTGAGGAGAGGTCGTGAGATCGGGGGACGGCGGCGCTCCGTCGACCGGGGCGGCCGCGACGGGCGCCTGGTCGGCCCGCGACACCCGGCGTCGGGTGGCGAGGGAGGCGATCGTGATGGCGGCGACCAGGGTCAGGCCGTTGAAGAGCGGCTCGAGGTAGAACTGGCCGGGCAGCAGCTGCTGCAGACCCGAGATGCCGATCGCGGCGATCGCGACGCCGAGGATCGTGCCGAGGCCGTTGACGCGCCCCGGACGGATCGTGGTCGATCCGAGGAACGCGGCGGCGAGCGCCGGGAGCAGGTACTCGGGACCGATGTTGGCCTGTGCGACCCCCGCCTGACGCGAGGCGAGCAGGATGCCGGCGACACCGGTGAGCATGCCCGAGGCGACCATGGCGCCGACCACGTACTTGCGACGCGGGATGCCGGTGAGGGTCGCGGCGGCGGGGTTCGCGCCGACCGCGTAGAGGTAGCGACCGACGGGCAGGTAGTCGAGCACGAGCCAGACGACGATGCCGATGATGAGGGCGATGATGAAGGGTCCCGGGATCGGGCCGAGCGACCAGCGGGACAGCTCGTCGAATGCCGCGGCGCGGGCGCCGTCCGAGTCGGTCACCTGGCGCCCCCCGGTGTACCAGTAGGTGATCGCGAAGATGACCTGACCGGTCGCGAGCGTCGCGATGAACGCGTCCACCTGCGCCAGCTCGACGAGGAGCGCGTTCATGAGGCCGATGACACCGCCGCCGAGGATGACGAGCACGATGACGAGGCGGTAGTCGAGCCCCTGGACCTGCCACGACAGCGCCATGACCTGCCAGAGCCCGACGCCGTATCCGATGGAGAGGTCGATCTTGCCGGCGACCATGGGGATGGTGACGGCGATGGCGAGGATCAGCAGCACCGATCGACTCGACGCGAGTAGCTGGAAGTTCAGCAGCGACGCGAAGGTGTCGGGGCGGAGGAGCGCGAAGAAGAGGAACAGCGCGACGGTCAGGATGACCATGCCGTAGTTGCTCGTGAGGCGGTTGAAGAAGCGGGAGCCCGGGCCCGGTTCGAGCGCGGTGGACTTCACCGACGTGTTCATGGTCATGCTGCGCTGGTCTCGCTTCCGGTCGTGCCTGTTGCGGTGGGGGTGGTCTCGATGCCGACGCGGTCGAGATCCGATGCCGCGGCGATGAGGTTGGGGATGGTGATGTCGTCGCCCGTGAGCTCGGCCACGATGCGGCCGCGGCCCATGACGACCGCCCGGTGGGCGATCTTGGCGACCTCCTCCATGTCGGTGGAGACCACGACGGCGCCCGTTCCCTGAGCGACGACCCGGCCCAGCAGGGAGTAGATCTCGGCCTTCGCGCCGACGTCGACGCCCATGGTCGGTTCCTCCAGCACGACGACCTTGCGGCCGCGGCCGAAGGCGCGGGCCAGGATGACCTTCTGCTGGTTTCCGCCGGAGAAGGTGTCGAGAGGGAGTTCGGGGTCGGCGGGGCGGATCTGGTATGGCGCGAGCAGGTCGGCAGCTTCCTTCCGCTCCCCGGCGGGGAGACGGGCGTTCCAGGCCTTGCGCCCCCAGACAGCCGGGTTGAGGAAGAGGTTCTCGCGCACCGAGAGCCCGGGTGCGACCGACTCGGTCTCGCGGTTGGAGGTCGCGAACGCCACCCCCTTCTCGACTGCGCCGGCGGGATCCTTCGGGGAGTACGGGGCGCCATCGAGCGTCATGCGACCGCCGTCGGCGCGGACGGCCCCGGCGATGGCGCGTCCGAGGGCATCTTGTCCGGCACCGCGGAGACCGCAGATCGCGAGCACCTCGCCCTCGCGCACCTCGAGGTCGATGGGCTCCCCGCCGCCGACGCTGACCGCATCGAGACGCAGACGCACGTTGAACGTCGGGTCCTCGAACTTCGGCGACACCGTCTCGCGGCCCACGATCAGCTCGACGAGTTCCCGCGGCGTGATGTCGGTGACCGGGCGGTCGGCCACGACCTCGCCGTTGCGCATGATGACGGCACGCTGGCTGATCTCGTAGATCTCGTCGAGACGGTGCGACACGTAGATCATGCCGACGCCCGTGTTGCGGAGCGTGCGGAGCACCGAGAAGAGGCGCTCGACGTCGCTCTGCGGCAGCGAGGCGGTCGGCTCGTCGAGCACGAGCAGCTTGGGCTTGCTGACCAGGCCGCGAGCGATCGCGAGGAGGCTCCGCTCCGCGCGAGGGAGGTCGAAGATGCGTGCGCGGGGGTCGATTCCGCCGCCGACGGCCTGGAGGACCTCGTCGGCCTGGGCGCGCATGGCCTTGGCGTCGATGAAGCCGAGCCTGTTGCGCCGGTAGCCGAGCCCCTGCGCGATGTTCTCCTCGACGGTCATCCAGTCGATGAGGCCGAGGTTCTGGTGGACGAACGAGATCTGCTTGCGCACACCCGCCGCGTCGACATCGGCCCCGGACAGCCGGATCGATCCGCCGTCGGGCTTGTAGACACCGGCCAGCATCTTGATGACGGTCGACTTGCCTGCGCCGTTTTCGCCGAGGAGGGCGACGATCTCGCCCTGGTGCACATCGAATGAGGCCCGGTTGACGGCGCGGGTGGCGAAGAAGGACTTCGACAGCTCGGTCACGCGCAGAAGGGGAATCTCCCCTGCGCGGTCGGCGTCGGCTGCGTTCATCGGATCTCCTTCGATCGTGCGGTGACTAGACGATAACACCACCGTGAACCGGGTTCAACACTGTGAACGTGAGATTCTCAGTTTCGGAGAAGTCGAAGAGCGCCTCCGCCCCTTCATCTCGCTTCGCTCAATGGGCGGGACGGCACTCCCCGCACCGCCCGCCCGTTGAGCGCAGCGAAACGCAGGGCAGGGGTGATCAGCCCGGACACCCGCTCGCCGAGGAGGCCCGCCAGGGCCGTCGCGAAGCGCCCCGCAGGGCGCGTCCGCTCAGCTCTCGACGACCTGCATGGGGTTCTCGAGGAGGCGCTCGAGCTCGCGGAGCTCGGCAACGATGGTGGAGCGCTGCACATCCGACGTCGCCGCGGTGAGGAAGCTGCAGCCGATCGCGAGAGCGGGCGATTGACTCGACCGCGGCGGGACACGGAGGGCGATACCGGAGATTCCGGGATGCACCTCGTTCTCGTCGACGGCGAAGCCGCGTTCGCGCACCTGCTCGAGCTTCGTCATCAGGTCGCGGAGGTTCGCCACGCTCGCTTCGGTGCGTCGCGGGAAGGCGGCCGGGGAGCTGAAGCGCGCGGCGATCTCCTGGTCCGGAAGCGCTGCGAGCAGAGCATTGCCCACCGCGGTCGGGGCCGCCGGGAATCGGTCGCCGATGTTGGCCGTCAGACGCAGCGGGCCTTTGCCCTCGTGACGGGCGAGGTAGACGACGTCCGTCCCGTCGAGCATCGCGACCTGCACGACCTCCCCCGACAGCATGGGCGCGGCGGAACAGAAGCGGTAGAACTCGCGCACCTCGTTGAATCCGCCGAGATAGGCGCCGCCGAACTCGACCGTGCGATGGCCGAGCGTGTAGCCCGTATCGAGGCGACGGATGAGCCGGGATTCCTCGAGCACCGTGCAGAGATTGGACGTCGAGGATTTCGCCGCCCCCAGCGCGCGAGCGATGTCACTCAGGGCGACGGGCTGACCGTTGGCCTCGCTGAGGAGTTCGAGGATCCGCACTCCGCGGGTCAGGGCCGGGGCCGGATCGCGAACGCTGTCGGTCGTCATGTCGTCGTCCATCGTCACCGTCGAGTCAGTCCGATCAGTAGAAGTCGTGCCGGTCCATGACGTTCTGCAGGGGCCGTCCGTCCAGCAATTGTGTCGCATTCGACACGAACAGCTCGACGATCCGCCGCTCCTCGGCGGGGTCGAGCGCGGCCGTGTGCGGACTCACCACGACGTTCGGCAGCGACCACAGCTCATTGTCCGCCGGCAGCGGTTCGACCGCGAAGACATCGAGCGCGGCGAAGCTCACGGTGCCGCTCTTCAGGGCGGCGATCAGGGCGTCCTCGTCCACGACGGAACCGCGTCCGACATTCACGAGTACCGAACCCGGCTTCAGCGCCGCGAAGAAAGCGGCATCGATCGAGCCGCGTGTGACATCGGTATCGGGCAGGGCGAGCACCACGGCATCGACGTCGGCGAGGGCCGAGAGGACGTCGGCCGGATCGATGCGTTCGGAAAGCCCCTCGATGGCGTCGTCCGAACGACGGCTGTACCCGATGACCGTCGCGCCGAGCTGATCCAGGAGGCGCACGACCTCGCGGCCGATGCCCCCCAGTCCCGCGACCAGGACGCGACTGCCCGCGAGCATGCCCAGCGGGCGCCGGTCGGTGGGCCAGTCGCGGTCCTCCTTGTCTCGACTCAGACCGGGGAGGTCTTTCAGACCGGCGAGCAGACCGAAAAGAGCGAACTCGGCGAGGGGACGACCGTGCACGCCGGCCGAGGTGGTGACGATCACGCGGTCGAGTTGCTCATCCGTGAGGCCCGCCTTCTTCACCTGGGCTCCCCCGCCGGCTGCCATGGTGTGCACCCACCGCAGCCTTGGATTGGCCTCGACGGCGCGCGCCAGCGCTCGGGACGATCCGTCGGCGATCCCGAAGTGCGCATCGGCGGAGTCGAGCATCTCTTCATAGCGCCCCTGCTGCTCCGGAGTGCGCTCGAAGGCCGGGTCGCCGTGGAAGTCCGCCGGGAACCGCATGGGCGGCAGAAGCGAGGGGTCGTGAAGCAGCTCGATCCGCGGTTCGCGCTCGAACAGCTCGACGAGCTCGTGAGTGAGAGGGGCCGCGACAGCCACCCGAAGCTTCGGTGATTCGGAGTTCATCTACTCGCCTTTCCGGACGTAGGTGTTCACTCTACTGAACACTGTCTCCTTTTGTGAACAGTAGGTAGGATCTCCAGTCATGTCGACGTCGTCATCGCTCCCCACGATCGGAATGCTCGGATTCGGCAACATGGGCCACCCCGCCGCCGGTCACCTCCTTCGAGCGGCCCAGGCCGCGGGAAGCCGGTTCCTCGTCCATGCCCGTCGTCCCGAGAGCGTCGCCGACCTGGTCGACGCCGGAGCCGAATGGAGGGAGAAGCCGGCCGGTCTCGCCGAGGCCGATGTCCTGCTCTCGCTGCTTCCCGATCTGCCTCAGCTAGAGGCCCTGTTGTGGGGCGAGGAGGGGATCGTCGCCGCGGCCACGACACCGCTGCTCCTCCTCATCGCCTCGACATCGTCGCCCGACGGTGTTCGCGATCTGGCCGTGCGTCTCGCCGAGGCGTCTTCCCTCATCCGAGTCGTCGACTGCCCGGTGTCGGGCGGGTCCGAGGGCGCCGAGGCAGCGTCGCTCGTCATCATGGTCGGCGGAGACGACGCGGATGTGGCCGTCGCCTTACCGGTCCTCGAGATCCTCGGCACTCCTACCCACCTCGGCCCGCTCGGCTCGGGCGAGGTCGCGAAGGCCTGCAATCAGGCCATCGTCGCGGCGACCGTGATGGCGCTGGCCGAGGCCGCAGTGCTGGGCGACCGGGCGGGACTCGACATCGCGGCGCTGTTCCGGGTGCTGGGCGGCGGATATGCCGGCAGTTGCATCCTCGAGACGCGCGGCGAGCGGATCGTGTCGGGCGAGTACGGTTTTGCCGGTCCTGCGAAGTACATGGTGAAGGACCTGGGCTTCGCCCTCGCGGAGGCTTCTCGCACCGGCAGCGAGCTCCCCATGGTCGGTCTGCTGCGCTCGTCCTTCGAGTCGCTGGCGGAGTCGGGCCTGGGCGATCAGGACATCTCGGTCACCCGCGCCTACGTGGAGTCGCTCTCCTCCGACCGCTGAGGTGGCACGGGAACGCCGTCACCCCTTCATTTCGCTGCGCTCAATGGGCGGGCACCCCGAACCAGCACCACACCCACCGGGCCGCTTCGCGACGGTCGCAGAGCGACCTCCTCAGCGACCGGACCCGCTCAGGCGGCGCCGTCGAACATCGAGGTGACGGATCCGTCGCCGAAGACCTCCTTGATCGCGCGCGCGAGCAACGGCGCGATCGGGAGGATGGTCAGGCTGTCCCAGCGCTTCTCGTCGGGGAGCGGCAGGGTGTCGGTGACGATGACGCGGTCGATGTCGGGCGACTGCAGCAGCTCGACGGCCGGGTCGGAGAACACCGCGTGGGTCGCCGCGACGATGACACCGGTGGCGCCGTTGGCCTTCAGTGCGGCCGCCGCCTTGTTGATGGTGCGGCCGGTGTCGATGAGGTCGTCGACGAGCAGGCAGACGCGCCCGTTGACGTCGCCGACGATCTCGTGGACGGAGACCTGGTTGGCGACCTTCGGGTCGCGACGCTTGTGGATGATGGCCAGCGGGGCGTCGAGCTTGTCGCTCCAGATGTCGGCGACACGGACGCGGCCCATGTCGGGCGACACGACGGTCAGGTTCGCGCGGTCCGTGGTCTTCGCGATGTGGTCGAGCAGCACCGGCATGGCGAAGAGGTGGTCGACGGGGCCGTCGAAGAAGCCCTGGATCTGCGCGGCGTGCAGGTCGATAGACATGATCCGGTCGGCGCCCGCGGCCTTGTAGAGGTCGGCGACGAGACGGGCGGAGATGGGCTCGCGTCCACGGCCCTTCTTGTCCTGACGGCCATAGGGATAGAACGGCGACACGACCGTGATGCGCTTGGCCGAGGCGCGCTTGAGTGCGTCGACCATGATGAGCTGCTCCATGAGCCACTCGTTGATCGGCGCGGTGTGGGACTGGATGACGAACACGTCGCAACCGCGGACGCTCTCGTCGTAACGGGCGTAGAGCTCACCGTTCGCGAAAGTGCGGGCGTCGGTCGGGAGGACGACCGTGTCGAGCTCCTTGGCCACCGCGTCGGCGAGAGCGGGATGCGCCCGCCCACTGACGATGACGAGCTTCTTCTCTCCCGTGGTGGTGATGCCGGTCACTCGCCTGCCTCGCTCTCCGTCGCGGCAGCGGCCGCGGCATCCGATCCGGGCCGGTTGGCGGCGACCCATCCCTCGATGTTGCGCTGGGGGGCGACGCTCAGCGCGAGCGCACCGGAGGGGACATCCTTGCGAACGACGGATCCGGCTCCTGTGTAGGCACCGTCGCCAATCGTAACCGGCGCCACGAAGACGTTGTGCGACCCGGTTCGGGCGTAGGAGCCGACCGTCGTGCGGTGCTTGTTCACGCCGTCGTAGTTGGCGGTGATGGTCCCGGCGCCGATGTTGGAGGCCTGCCCCACCTCGGTGTCGCCGATGTAGCTGAGGTGCGGGACCTTGCTGCCCGCGCCGATGATCGCGTTCTTCGTCTCGACGAAGGTCCCGATCTTGCCGTGGGGGCCGAGCGCGGTGCCGGGACGGAGGTAGGCGAACGGCCCGACGGTGGCGCCTTCGGCGATGATCGCCAGGGTGCCGTCGGTGCGCTTCACGACCGCGTCCTCGCCGATCTCGCAGTCGGTGAGCGTCGTGTCGGGGCCGATGATCGCTCCGGTCGAGACGACGGTCGCCCCCTTCAGCTGGGTTCCGGGGAGGATGGTGACGTCGGGCGCGAGCTTGACGGTCAGATCGATCCACGTGGTCGCGGGGTCCTGGATCGTCACTCCGGCGAGCTGCCAGCCGCGCACGATCAGCGCGTTCAGACGGGCGGCCGCCGCGGACAGCTGCGCGCGGTCGTTGATGCCCTCGACGATCCACGGCTCGTTGACGTGCAGGGCACTGACCTCGCTGCCCGCGGCGCGCAACGCGTGGATCATGTCGGTGAGGTACTTCTCGCCCTGCGCGTTCTCGGTGGTGAGATCGGCGAGATGGTCGCGCAGACCGTTGATGCCGAAGAGGTAGACGCCCGCGTTGATCTCCTGGACGGCCAGCTCGGTCTCGTTCGCGTCCTTCTGCTCGACGATGCGATCGACGGCACCGTCTTCGGAGCGGACGACGCGGCCGTATCCGGTCGGGTCGGCGAGGATCGCGGTGAGGAGCGTCGACGCGGCGGCCTTCTCACGGTGGCGGGCGAGCAGCTTGGCGAGCGTGCCGGCGTTGAGGAGGGGGACATCGCCGTTGAGCACGAGGACGTCGCCGTCGAAGTCGTCCGGCAGCGCGGCGACGGCCTGCTCGACCGCCCGGCCGGTGCCGGGGATCTCGTCCTGGTCGACGATGACCGCCTCGGGCAGCTCGGCGCCGATGACCTCCACGAGACGGTCGCGCTCGTGGCGGACCACCGCGACGATGTGTTCGGCCTCGAGCGCGCGCGCCGTGGCGAGGACGTGCGCGACGATGGGCGCGCCGGCGAGCGGGTGGAGCAGCTTGGGGGTGGAGGAGCGCATCCGAGTGCCCTGACCGGCAGCGAGGATGACGACGGCGAGGCGGGGATCGGACACGCGGAACTCCGTTGATCGGCGGGCATCCCGAGCGGACGGCCTCACTGGTTCACAAGCGTACAGAGTGACTCCTCCGGGTCCCGCGAACTCGTTCGTCGAAGAGGGCGAGAGCGGAGCGGTCGGGTGGGACCGTCACCGGGGGTCGGCGCGGTGAGCCTCGTCCGGGTGGCCGCCGGTGAGTCCGCGGAGCGCGGCGTCGATCGTGTCGACGAGCGTCGGAGGAGGCGATACGGCGGCGAGTTCGGCTCGGAGGGTGCGTCCGGGCACCCAGCGGACGAAAGCGTCGAACTCTCGTCCCAGGGCGACATCGTGACGCGCGAGCAGCCGTGACACGAGCGCGCAGGCGTCCGGTACGTCGGCCAGAGCCGCCAGGTCGGCGTCCACGCCCATCTCCGGTCCCGGCTTCCTCCCGACGGCGGTCGCGGCCACCGTCCAGGCGTGGCACCCCGCGCCCACCTCGAACACCTCATGCCCGGGCAGTACGACCGTCGCGGTGGTCCCGACCGGCACTCGGGCCTCGACGGAGACCATCCCGGCGGCGCCCCGTCGCCACGAGACGCTCACCGGACCGTGCGGAGTCGTCTGCTCGAGGTGCGCGTGCTCGAGCCGCGAGACGAACCACGGCTCGATCCTCAGGCGGGCGTACCCCGGTGCCGCCGGCGCCACTCCCCCGACGCGGCGGTGCAGCACGTCGAGGACGGAGCCGAGGGCGACGTGGTTGAACGAGGTCATCCCCGAGGGGTTGATGGAACCGTCGGGAAGCATCGAATCCCATCTCTCCCACACGGTCGTGGCCCCCTGCGAGATCGGATAGAGCCAGGACGGGCATTCCGTCTGCAGGAGGAGCATCTCCGCCTCGTGCGTGAGACCGGCGTCCAGCAGCGCGTCGAGCACCACCGGTGTGCCGAGGAAACCGGTCGCGATGCGGTAGCCGCCGGCTCGGAGCAGGAAGGCGAGGCGTTCGGCGAGACGACGTCGGAGGGCGGCGTCGTCGACCAGGCCGAACACGAGTGTCAGGGCGTAGGCCGCCGGGGCGTCGGACATCAGTCGACCCGCCGAGGTGAGGTAGGTGGCACGGAACGCGTGCGCGACCTCCGCCGCCAGGGATTCGAATCGCTCGGCCTGCACGGTGAGCTCGTCTCCTTCGTCGGTCGTCCCGTCGTCGGCGGCCACCGCGCGGAAGGCGAGCGCCAGAGCGCGGGTCGACCGGTGGAGATAGGCCGACGCGACGAGCCCGGGATCCGCCTTCGCCTTGTCGGGCCGCGACGCGGTGGGGTCGAGCCAGTCTCCGTACTGGAAACCCCGCTCCCACAGGCGCCCCTTACCGGCTTCGCGGTGGATGCGCTCGACCCACGCGCGCATGCTCGGAAGGCTCCGGCGGAGGACATCGACGTCGCCGTATCGCTCGTGCAGGGTCATCGGCACGAGCACGGCCGCGTCCCCCCACCCTGCGGCCGCGACATCGCTGAGTTCCCCGAGGACGTCGGGCACGACGGTCGGTACGAGTCCATCGCGGCCGGTCTGCTCGAGGGCCAGGTCCTCGAGCCAGCTCGCGAGGAGCGCATGTATCCCGAACACAGATGAGGCGGCGGGGGCGACGACCTGCGCGTCGCCCGTCCACCCCATCCGTTCGTCGCGTTGCGGACAGTCCGTGAGGAGGCCCACCGAGTTGCCGGCCACGCTGCGGACGACGTTCTCATGCAGCTGTTCGAGTCGCGGATCCGAGCAGGAGAAGCGACCGGTGCGGGGCATGTCGGTCCGGATGACCACCGCGCGGAACGCGTCCGGATCGACGACGGACAGCCCGCCGACCTCGACGTAGCGGAAGCCGTGGAAGGTGAACTCCGGCTCGACGGTCTCCGGTCCGTCGCCGGCGAGCGTGAAACGGTCGACGGATTCGGCGGCGCGGAGCGCACGGACGCACAGTTCGCCGTCCTCGAGGACCTCGGCGTGACGCAGGGTCACCGTGTCCCCGCCCGGACCGGCGACCGTGCATCGGACGCGTCCGACCAGGATCCGACCGAAATCGAGGATCGTGCCACCGCTCGGCGTGGTGAGCACGTCGACGGGAGCCACCTCCTCGATCCGCCGGATGGGCTCCACGTCGATGACGACCGGCTCGGTTCGAAGCTGCGAGAGCGCGGCGGGCTGCCAGGCCGAGTCGTCGAACCCCGCCTCGTGCCACCCCGTCTGCCGTCGTCGTGCATCGCGGAACTCTCCGGCGTAGATCCCGCTGGTCACGAGCTCATCGCTCTCGGAGACCCGCCACGCCCCGTCCGCCACCACCTCGACGGACCCGTCGTCGTGCACGAGTCGCAGCTCGACCGCGACCGAGGGCTGCTCACCGTAGATCCGGCGAGCCGTCTCCCCGAAGCCGTAGGCCTCGGTCCACCACCCGCCGGCGAGTCGGACGCCGAGGACGGAGGGCTCGCCGGGTCGGATGAGGTGGGTCACGTCGGTGACCTGAGCGGCGAGACGGGACCGATACGCCGTCCAGCCGGGCTTGAGGAGATGGTCGTCGATGTCCACGCCGTCGATCGCGACCTGGTAGACCCCGTGCGCGGTCGATCGGAGTACGGCACCGACCACCGTCGAGGCGATGTCCACCACCCGCCGGAGGATCACGGGCGTCGCCGGACGCGTCGGCTCCGGCAGCCCCATCATCGGGGCCGTCCAGCGGTCGCCCACGACGGAGGTCTCGAACTCGAGGGGATCGCTCCACGGCGACGGCCGACCGTCGATGCCGATCACCTGCACTTCGATCCGGTGCTGCCCCACCCCGGTGAGGTCGCCCAGCGGCCAGGGCCGCAGGATGCCGTCCGGCCCGTCGGCCTCGGCGACCTCGCGTCCGTCGAGCCGGAACCGGGCCGTCCGCTGAACCCAGTCGCGGGGTGCGTCCACGGTCCAGCTGAGAAGAGGCCGCGGGCCGGTCGCCAGGTCGCGGTCCCGTCGGCGACCGATCCGCACCGAGGTGACCCGGGGGGCCGCCGACACGACGGCGGGGACCGTCGCGTCGGCAGCAGCAGCGTCGAACGGGGTCACCCGACCGCCCGCCGCCGGGCGACCAGGAGACCGCCGAGCACCAGCACGAGCAGAGCAGCGCCGGCGAGCGCTCCCACCTGGGACGGCCCGGTCATCGCCAGGAGGCCCTCGCCCGCAGGAGCGGTCCCCGTTCCACCGGAGCCGCCCGCTCCCCCGCCAGTCCCCTGGCCTCCACCCGGCTCGGACCCACCGGCGCCCGGCTGCCCACCTGCGCCGTCGTCTTCTGCGGGGAGGAGCCGCAGCGCGATGAACAGGGCCGAGTCCTTCTCGGTCGCGATGCCGCTGCCCCAGCCGAGGTAGCCCGCTCGTCCCGCGCCGTCGGCTTCGTTGACGAGCAGGGAGCTGCTGACCAGACCCGACCCCGGAGTGACGCCGCCGAGCCGACTCCAGGGCACGGCGACCTCGTAGACGGTCCGCCCGGCGTCATCGTCGCGGGTGATGGCGACGCGCGCGCCGGGAACGATGCCCGCTCCGTCGGACACGGACAGCCAGCGGTAGAGCTGCGGGCCGGAGGCGGTCAATGCGACCCCGATCTCGTTCCAGGCCGTCGCCTCGCCGGGCGCTCCCGCGGCGACCGTGAACTGGATCGAGTCCCCCTGCCAGATGGTGCTCCCCTGGGAGGGCTGGTCGTGGAGGTCGTCGGCGATGTCGGCGCTCAGATAGAGGTTGTCGTCGTCCCAGGTGTACCAGACGGTTCCGGAGAGGTCCGCGGGCCCCGTCGAGCCGACGGTCTCATCGTCGCCCTGTCGTGCGAGGTCGATGGACGGGAGCCCGTCGAGGTCGTCGAGGGCGCCGTCGATCTCGATGGTCCGGTGCGCGACCGGAGTGGAGGCCGCGACGTCGAGAGGTGTCACCGTTCCGGACGCGTTCAGCTGACGACCGTCGACCGTGACCATAGCCGTCCACTCGGTCGGACCGGTCAAAGCGGTCAGCGGGACATCGGCCTCGACGGTGGACGCAGCGGCGAGCGGCGCCTCATCGATGGCGCTTCCGCTCTGCGAGCCGAGCGAGTAGGTGAGTCCCTGGACCGTCACAGCGTCGTTTCCGGCGTTGCCGACCCGGAGGCGGAGAACCGACACTCCTCGGTCGTCGATCGCGTGCCCACCCGTGAGGGTCAGCGGCTCGGACACGGTCGTCGATGCGGTCAGTCGTCCGATGCGGCCCGCATCGCTCTCGACATCGGCCGTGACCCGCAACGTCCCGGCCTCGGTGGCGGCCGGGAGCTCGAAGTCGAGCGTGGCGGACGCGCCCGAAGCGACGGCCTGGGTGACCTCGGTCCCGTCGGTGAAGCGCAGGGAGAACGTCCGATCGGCGGCGCCCGCGGTGTTGTCCATGGTCCAGTGGGCCGAGACGGGCTGCCCGACGAAGGCGGGATCGAGGGTCAGCGACGTCGCGGACACGACCGGCGCGTCGACGTCGCCCCGCAGGTAGACGGGTTCGTCTCCGAGGGAGAGGGTCAGCCGCGAGCCGCTTCCAGCCTCCACGGTGTGGGACGCTCCATAGGCGCCGACGACCTCCACGGGACCCGCGACCGGGACGTCGACGACCTGCGGGCTCGTCGACCACAGCACGCGCAGAGGCCCCTGCGGCGTGGAGAAGGCCACGTCCCACACATCGGCGAGACCCGTGTCCCGGCCGGCGAAAGAGGCCCCCGACAGCTGGTGCGCAGCGGTCGAGTACGCGGCGTAGGACGGCTTCGGGGTGAAGGCCCCGAGGGTGCTGCCGGGATGGTGCAGGAGTCCGAAGTTCTCCTCCGTCTCGCTCGCATCGACGCCGTCGTCCACGAAGTCGTAGACGTAGTAGCGCTCGACGTCGTTCATGGCGACGATGACGGCCGACTTCGCGATGTTCGCCGCCTGCGAGGACTCGCTGATCGCGCGGGCATCCGTTCCGGTGGGCCACCCGTGCTCCGTGATCCAGAGCGGCTTCGAGACGCCGCCGTTGTACTTCTTGACCAGGGCGTCGATCTGCTCGATGCGGGTGTCGAGGGCCTCGGCTCCCGCCGGATAGCTGTACGGGTGGAGCACGATCCCGTCGACGTAGTCCAGAGCGCCGAGCTTGAAAGCGTCCTCCAGCCACGACGTGTTCAGATCGGCGACGGCCGGACCGATGACCGGGAGACCCGGTGCCGCCGCTTTGATGGCCGGCGATGCCGAGCGGAGGAGGTTGACGTAGTCGGCGGCGGAGGTGTTCGTGTTGCCCCCGAGGCCGAGGTCCCACTCGTTCCAGACCTCGATGGCCGATGCACGGTCCCCGAACTCCGAGGCCATCGCTGCTGCGTACGCGGAGTAGGCGGCGACCGCCTCGGGGCTCTTCGGGCCGTTCCCGTCGTCGTAGAGGGAGTTGCCGTAGCCGGCGAGAAGCAGCGGTCGCACACCCCGGCTCGCTGCGGGATCGAGGAACTCCGCGCGGGCGCGCGACCAGTCGTACACGCCCGGGCTGGTCTCGACCTGGTTCCAGTAGACCTCGTCCCGCAGCTGCGGGAACCCGCCCGTGGCCAGGAGGGGGAGGCTGGCGGGGTCCCAGTCCTGCCCGTAGTGCGTGGCCGCGGCGAATCGCCCGTTCTCGTCGACGGCTTCCGGATCGGCTACGCGGGCGAACGTCGTATCCGCGTGGGCGAAGACGGAACCGCCGCGGACGGCGTCGACGCTGAGCCGGTACCAGCCGAGGTCCGGATCGGGGATGCCGAGTTCGCCGGAGCGCGAAGTGACGGCCTGTGTCCCGGACGACACGGTCTGGCCGTCGACGTCGGTGACCGCCCAGCGCAGCTCGTCGCCGTCGGTGGTGTACCCGAACGTCGTCGACCGGCCCGGAACGAACACGTTGCCCACCGTCGTCGAGGTCAGGGTGAGCGACGTGTCGTCCGCGGTGATCGCTGCGATGTCGTCGATGAGGAGCGACGCGGTCGTGGCCGTCGTGTCGGCTCGCTGGAAGGCGTTGAGCACGAAGCTCAGCTGCACGGCGGGATCGTGCCACACCCCGTCGCCGGCGCCGCCCCACGCTCCGTCCTGGTGGGCGTCCGGCGACTCGAGCACGACCCGCTGCCAATCCGCGGTCGCGGCCAGGGGCAGGAAGGTCTGATGGGTCTGACCCGTCAAATCGACGAGTTGCACGCCGACCCCCGAGGCGTTCTGCGCCTTGACCCAGAACGCCATGGAGTCGATCGTCACGTCCCCGAGACCTCGCGACGCCGAGACCCATCCCGCGTCGGTGGTGGTGGCGGTGTCCAAGTCCAGACGCAGCGCCGCAGCGCCCGAGTGCGCGTCCGCCGACGTGGCGACGGATGCGGGCGACGCGTTCCGACCATCGAACGTCGTCGCCGACCAGCTGTTCGCCGACTCGAAGCCCAGGTCCGTCTCCGCGGCATTCGCGGCGGCCGCCGGGATGAGGGCCGCCGTGACGACGAGAGCGAGACCGCTCAGTGCGGCCAGAGGTCTGAGACGCCGTCTCCGGGACAGGGGAAGGGAAGGTTCGAACACCGCGTTACTCCTCGTCGAGTGGTGGACGGAGCGGTCTGACCCGCAAGATTAGGAAAACCGCTTTCCTGGAACGCGGCCCATGTCATCACGTCTGCCCTGCGCTGTCAACGATGCATCGGAAAACCGGTTGTCACGGCCCGGATTCCTGGTCATGCGACACACCGACCCTGCTTTGACGGCGGGTCGAAACGGTGGTAGACATCGAGAAGGGAAAGCGATTGCTCTCTTCTCACCCTTCACCGGACCACTCCCCTAGGAGTTTCAATGACGAAACGTTTCCGCACAGCCGCGGCCCTGCTGACGATCGGCGGCCTCGCCGTCGTGACCCTCGCGGGCTGCTCGGCGAACGCACCGGCCGCCTCGGACGGCAAGGTCACCATCCAGATCGGAGACCGCCCCAGCGCCGACCGCCCCGAGGACCGCACCTACTTCGACGAGCGGGTAACCGCCTTCGAGGAGGCGAACCCCACGATCGATCTGGAGCCGGTCGAGGTCGGCTACGACGCCTCGACCTTCCAGGCCCTCTCCGCCGGCGGCAGCCTGCCGGATGTCATGAGCGTCCCGCTCACCGAGCCGCAGGGACTCATCAAGCGCGGACAGGCGGCCGATCTGACCGACGCCCTCACCAAGGAGGGTCTCCTCGACACCCTCAATCCCACGATCCGCGCCCTCACCGAGGACTCCTCGGGCAAGGTCTACGCCATCCCCACCAACGCCTATTCGTTCGGCCTCGTCTACAACAGGGAGCTCTTCACCCAGGCGGGTCTCGATCCTGACAAGCCGCCGACCACCTGGGAAGAGGTACGCACGGCCGCGAAGAAGATCGCGGACGCCACCGACGCCGCGGGCTTCTCGGTCCTCAGCACGAACAACACCGGAGGGTGGCAGTTCAGCGGCATCACCTACTCCTACGGCGGCAGCATCGAGAACGAGGACGGATCGAAGGCGACCTTCGACGCCGCACCGTCGAAGAAGGCGCTGTCCACCATCCAAGCCATGCGCTGGCAGGACGGCACCCTGCCCGAGAACACCCTCTACGACGTTCAATCGCAGGCCCAGGACTTCGCCGCCGGAAAGATCGGCATGGTCATCGGCGCGTCCGACTACTACTACACCGCCGTGCAGAACCTGAAGCTCCCAGCGGAGTCGTTCGGCATCGGCGGTATGCCGCAGGACGGCGGCACGAACGGCACCCTGAGCGGGGGGACGGTCCAGATCGTGAACCCCAGCGCCAGCGACGCCGAGAAGGATGCGGCCGTCAAGTGGGTCAGCTTCTTCTACCTGCAGCGCTACCTCGACGAGGCGACTGCGGTCTCCGACGCCAAGGCGTCGAACGAGGCCGGTTCGGTCACCGGCCTCCCCGGCCTGCCCGTGGTCGCGTCCGACCAGTACGACACCTACTTCGACTGGATCAAGGATTACGTCAACGTGCCGACCTCGAACTTCACGCCCTATCGCGAGGCCTCGAACAAGATCCCGATCGTGCCCGAGCCGGTCAACAACGCCCAGGAGGTCTACGGCGCGCTCGACACCGTGGTGCAGACGGTCCTCACGGACCAGAACGCGGACGTCTCCGCGCTGCTCTCCACCGCTCAGACGGACGTACAGTCCCGTCTCGGACGCTGATTCCGAAGGGAGGCGGACCCGATCGGGTCCGCCTCCCTCTCAGTCCCAGGAAGGACACTCCAGATGAGCGACGAAGCGCGTCTGACCCGCACCGCGGTGCGAACCGGCGGCGGCGCCGCCTGGTTGGCCCGCCGGTGGCGGCGGTCCCAACCCGGTTGGCAGGCCCTGGGGATCGCCCTCCCGGCGATCATCGTCTACCTGTACTTCTCATGGGGCCCCATCCTCAGTTCGCTGGTGATGAGTCTGCAGAACCCGGTCCCCGGCGGCACCGCCGAGTGGGTCGGGCTCGACAACTTCGCCTACGTCCTCAGCGACCCGGGGCTGCCGCAGGCCACACTGAACACCGTCTACTACACGCTGCTCGCCGTGCTGTTCGGGTTCCCCGTGCCGCTCGCGCTCGCCGTGTTCATCTCGGAGCTGAAGAAGCAGTCCTGGTACTTCTCGGGCCTCGCCTACCTGCCGGTGGTCGTCCCGCCCGTCGTGGCGATCCTGCTCTGGAAGTTCTTCTACGAGCCGAGCTCCGACGGCGTCTTCAACACGCTGCTCGGGGCGGTCGGCATCGCGCCTCTCCCCTGGCTCAACTCGACCGCCATGGCGATGCCGTCGATCGTCCTCGAGACCACCTGGGCCGGCGCGGGATCCGCCGTCATCATCTACATCGCCGCGCTGACGAGCGTGCCGGGCGAGCTCTACGAGGCCGCCGAGCTCGACGGCGCGGGCATCTGGCGCCGCGTCTGGCACGTCACCCTCCCCCAGATGCGCGGCATCATCGGCACGATGCTGCTCCTGCAGGTCATCGGCACCATGCAGATCTTCACCGAGCCCTACCTCTTCACCGGCGGCGGGCCGCAGAACGCCACCAAGACCCTCCTGATGACGGTGTTCGACTACGCCTTCACCCGTGTCGACTACGGCGCCGCGACGGCGCTGAGCGTTCTCCTCGCCGCCGTCCTTGCTCTCTTCTCCGTCGCCTACCTCCTCCTCACGCGCCGTTGGAGTCGCTCATGAGCACCGTCGCCCGCCCTCGCCCCGTCCGTCTGCGGCGGGACCGCGAACTCGAGCCCGAGTCCCGGACCAACATCGGGGCGGCCGATTTCCACCGCCCGTCGGTCAGGGTCACCATGGCCGCGCTGCGCGTCGTCGTCCTCGTGCTGCTCGTCGTCACCGGACTCGGCCCCCTCGTCTGGCTCGCCCTGGCCGCCGTCTCGCCCACCCAGGACCTCATCCAGGGCCCGTTCTCCTTCTTCGCGAGCGGTCAGGTGCAGTGGCAGAACCTCGCCATCGCCTGGGAGCGTGGACGCATCGGGCACTACCTCCTCAACACGGCTGCGCTCGCCGCCGGATCCATGGTGTCGACCCTCTTCGTGTCGACCACCGCCGCCTTCGTGATCACCGTCCTCAAGCCCCGGTGGGGCGGGCTGCTGTCGGGCGCCATCCTGGCGACCCTCTTCATCCCCGGGATCGTCTCGCTCGTGCCGCTCTACCTGACGGTGCGCGACCTCCCCATCGTGGGGATCTCGCTGGTCAACACGTTCTGGGCGGTCTGGCTCCCCGCCGCCGCCACGGCGTTCAACGTCCTGATCATCGCCCGCTTCCTGGAATCGATCCCCGCCGAGCTCTACGAAGCCGCTCGCATCGACGGAGCAGGCCCCCTGCGCATCCTGTGGAGCATCGTGCTGCCGCTCGCGCGCCCCATCCTCGGTGTCGTCGGCCTGCTCACGATCGTGGCCTCGTGGAAGGACTACCTCTGGCCGCTCCTCGTGCTCCCCAACCCCGACAACCAGCCGGTCTCGGTCGCGCTGCCCCGCCTCGCCGACCAGACGGAGCTGAGCGTGCAGATGGCCGCCCTCTTCCTGGCCCTGCTGGTGCCCGTCGTGCTCTTCCTCGTCTTCCAGCGCCAGTTCCTCCGTGGCGCGAGCATGTCGGGGAGCGTGAAGGGATGACCCGCGTACTCGTCACCGGCGCCGACGGCCAGGTCGCCCGCGCCGTCAGCGAACGTCTTCTCGGCGAGGGGTACGAGGTCACCGCTCTCTCGCTCCGATATCACACCGAGCACCCGGCCGACCGTGTGCTGATCGGCGACACCACCTCCGTCGCCGACGTCGCTCGAGCACTCGAAGGCGCGGATGCCGTCGCCCACTTCGCCGCCATCCCCCACCCCAGTCTCGGAACGCCCTACGAGGTGTTCCGCGTCAACACCGACTCCACGTTCAACGTGCTGAGTCAGGCCGGCGAGCGGGGGATCCGCCGCGCGGTGATCGCGAGCAGCATCAACGCGATCGGCTACCCCAACAACCCGCACGACGTCATGCCGCCGCGGTTCCCGCTCGACGAAGCGGTCGCACCCGACATCGCGGACGCCTACTCCCTGTCGAAACTGGTAGACGAGCGCACGGCCGCCTTCGCGCACCGTCGCTGGGGAGTCGACGTCATCGCCCTGCGCTTCCCCCTCGTGAAGTGGCCGCACGTGCTGCGGGAGGTCCAGGAGGAGGTCCGAGCAGACCCGTCCCGGATGTCGAGAGAGGGCTGGTCGTACATCACGATGGCCGACGCGGCCCGCGCGGTGCAGTACGCCCTCGAGACGACCCGGTCCGGCGCCCACGCGATCGGCGTCAGCGCGAAGGACATCCTCCTCGACGAGCTGTCCGCCGATCTGGTGCGACGCTACGCACCCGGTGTGCCCCTGCTCGCCCCCGTCAGCGGCAACGGCACTCTCGTCGACACCCATCTGGCCCGCGTGATCCTCGGCTTCGAGGCGCGGGAGTCCGTCCACGACGGGTCGGCCACACCCGAGCCCGCCTACCGAGGAGAGCAGCGTGTCTGAGCCCCGCCCCCAGCAGCCCCGTCCGACCGAGTCGACGCCCCCCGAGACCTTCGCTCAGCCGTGGGAGGCCCGCTCCGACGTGCGGATCACCGACGTGCGCGCGATCGTCACCGCCCCCGAGGGAATCCCCCTGGTGGTCATCAAGATCGAGACCAGCGACGACGGTCTGCACGGTCTCGGATGCGCCACCTTCACCCAGCGCTGGCAGGCGGTCGTCGCCTACCTCGAGCATGTGCGCCGGTTGCTGATCGGTCGATACCCCGGCGATATCGAGGATCTCCTGCGCCTCGTCCGCTTCAGCGCCTACTGGCGTGAGGGCCCCGTGGGCAACAACGTGCTGTCCGGCGTCGACATGGCACTCTGGGACATCGCCGGCAAGCGGGCCGGCGCGCCCGTCTACGAGCTGTTCGGAGGACGGGTCCGAGCTGCGGCCGACGTCTATCTGCACGCCGGCGGCTCGACCGTCGAGGAGACGGCCGACGAGGCGCGCGAGCTCATGGCTTCCGGGCTCCGCCACGTCAGGATCCAGACCGGGCAGCCCGGTATCGGGCACTACGGCGCCCCGCCCACCGCGGACCGCTACACCTGGGCCAAGACCCCGACCGGGTGGCGGGCGGAGGAGTATCTCCGGCGCACCCCGGCGCTCTTCGCCCGCATGCGCGAGACATTGGGCGAGGAGGTCGAACTTCTGCACGACGTGCACTCGCGACTCACCCCGAAGACCGCCGTGCTGCTGGCGAGATCCCTCGAGGAGTACCGCCCGTTCTTCCTCGAGGACGTGCTCGCTCCCGAGTTCTGGGATCGGCTGCCGGCCGTTCGCGACGCGTCGCCCGTTCCCATCGCGGTGGGCGAACTCGCGACGAGCGCGTCCGACGCCGCCCGCCTCATCCGCACGCATGCCGTGGACTTCATCCGCTGCCATCTGTCCGACATCGGCGGGGTCACCGCGGGTCGGCGACTCGCCGTCCTCGCGGACCTCGAGGGCGTGCGCACGGCCTGGCACTCTCCCGGCGACGCCTCCCCCGTGGCGGTGGCAGCCGCGGTGGCGCTCGACGTGACGAGTCCCGCCTTCGGGATCCAGGAGGGCCACGTCTACAACGAGGCCACCCACGAGATCTTCCCCGGCATGATCGACATCGTCGACGGATGGCTCACGCCGAGCGACGCGCCCGGTTGGGGCGTGGAGATCGACGAACGGGCGGCCGCGCGGTTCCCCGCCGGGTTCTCGGGCCACGACGCCTGGGCGGCCGGAGTGCGCGCACCCGACGGCGCGCTCGTCGCTCCCTGACCGGGGCGCCGTCGGGGCGCGCTCCCGCCGCCGGGGCGCGTCGGTCAGGCCGCGGAGCCGGCGACGGAGCGCGGCCGCGCGCCCGTCGACTCACCGGGGATGAGTGTGCACGGCACTGTGTGCACGCCGCCGACGAGTTCGCCACCGTCGATGCCGTCGGCCAGATAGCGGGCTGCGACCTCACCGAGGCGGGTGAGATGGGGGTCGATCGTCGTCAGACGTCCGTCCGGCTGCCCCATGAGCCCCGTGACGTTGTCCATCCCGACGATCGCGACATCCTCCGGCACCCGACGCCCCGCCTCGCGGAGCACTTCCTCCACGCCCTCGGCGATCGCGTCGTTACCGCAGAAGACACCGTCGAACGGCTCCCCGCTGTCGAGGAGGCGCCGTGCCGCACGGATGCCCCACTCCCGCGTCCAGTCCCCGGCGAGCGGTGCTCCCAGGACGAGACGCCGGCCGGCATCGTCGAGGACCTCGCGCAGCCCTTCCGCGCGCGCCGCCGCGGACAGATCGCTCGCGGCAGCGCTGATGTGCGCGATCCGGGTGCGCCCCGCGGCCAGCAGATGCTCACCGGCGAGTCGCCCCGCGAGTCGGCCGTCATGCATGAACGACGGGTCCTGAGGGTCGTCGGAGACCCCGAACACGTAGACGACGGGAACGGCGAAGCCCTCCGAGATCGAATGCATGTCGGAGCCGGTCCCGTCGCCGATGACGAGCAGTCCGTCGATCTTGCGAGCCTTGAGCTTGCGCACGGTCGCGGCGAGCACGGTCCGGTCGAGATGCCAGTCGTAGACCAGGACCGAGAGATCCCGCTCCCCCAGGGCCGTGGTGGCCCCGGTGAGGATGGGCATGGTGAATGCGCCCGGTGCGTTCTCGGCGAGGATCCCGATGGTGGCGCTCCGCCCCCGTGCCAGGAACTGACCGAGCGCGTTGGGCTGGAAGTCGAGACGCTCGGCGGCCGCGAGGATTCGCTGACGCGTCGACTCCGACGCCTTCCCCTGCCCCCGGAGCACCTTGGACGCCGTGGACACCGACACTCCGGCCACGGCGGCGACGTCGCGCAGAGAAACCGCTTTTCTCTCCATTGTCCAGCGATTCTAGCGGGGCGCTCGCGGGAGGTCAGGTCGCCGCTCGGACGATCAGCTCGACGCGCCCCGACACCGACGTGGCGGGTGGGACGACGACGGATCCCAGCCGATCGGCGGAGGCGCCGTGCGGGTCGGACGCCGGCTCGACCCCCACCGCGTCGACGCTCCCCCACCAGGGGAATCCGGGAGTCCCGCGCCTCTCCTGCCACACATGGACCCGCGGGAGCAGTCGGACGTCCCACCGCATCTCGAGCGTGGCCCCGAGGAGGGGTGAGACGACCGTCCATTCCCCGGAGTCGGCGGCGACGTCGTCGAAGCCGGAGCGCCCCTCGTGAAGGACCGGCACCGAGGCGCCCTCCCCGACGCGCACGACCGCACCGTCGAACAGCCGCCCGTCGAAGGCCGGGTGCTCGAGCCAGCCGACCGAGACCGGCTGCGAGGAGCGATTGCGCAGGCTCTGCGTGATGGAGATCCGATCGTCCTCGAGGTCGATTCTGCGCTCGAGCTCCAGCGGGACGGTTCGCAGCGACACGGAGGCGACGCACGCGGAGGAGTGCTCCTGTCGGAGCGTCCACAGCCGCCAGGCCGCCTCGCCGTGGAACGGTTGCTCCACGCCGTCCACCGTCACCGGGTCACCCGAGCGGGGTATGAGCACATGCCAGCCGCCGCGGTAGCGACGGTGCCATTCCTGCGCGGACTCCCGCATGCGGAACGCCCCGTCCGGGTCGTCCGCCCACGGAGTGGTCGCCAGCAACTCGACACCCGCTCCCGCTCGCCCGCGGCGCGGATCGGACCACCGCAGAGAGGCGATCCGCGCACCCTCCTGCTCGACGAGCAACTGCCACGGCCCCGCGGCGAGCGCCACGGAGGCCGCGCCCCCCGGCGTGGACGTCACAGCCCGACGCCGACGGGATCGGCGTCGAGTGCGGCGAGCACCTCGCGGATCCGCGCAGGGCTCTGCCGCACCAGTGCACCGCCCAGACCGACGGCGACGGCTCCGGCACGAAGCCAATCGCCCGCGTTCTCCGGATCGATGCCCCCCGTCGGCATGATGGCCACCTGGGGCAGAACATCCCGGAGTGCACGGAGATGAGCGAGGCCTCCCGTGGCGGCCGGGAAGAGCTTGGCCACCCCACCGCCTACGACGGCGGCCTCGGCGATCTCACCCGGGGTGAAGCCGCCGGGGATGAACGGGAGAGAGTCGACGGCGTCCACGACCGCGGTCGCGACCCGGTGCGGCGCGACGAGGAACCGGGCGCCTGCCGCGCGAGCCGCCGCGGCCTGGGCGACCGTCGTGACGGTGCCGGCCCCGATGAAGAGGTGATCCCCCGACTCGCGCACCGCCCGCTCCAGCACTCGCTCCCAGCCGGGTGCGGTCGTCGTGACCTCGATCGCACGGATCCCGCCCTCGCGGACGGTGTCGAGCTGAGCCTCGAGCGCATCCGTCGACCCGGCCCGGAGCACGGCGACGATCTTCGCGGCGCGGAGGGCCTCAACGAGGCCGATCATGACGTCGCCCCGATCGGGAGACGAGCCTGCCCGGCCGCGGGTGCGTCGAACGGAGGTGCCTCGAGATCGCCGGCGAGAAGGGCCGTGCGCATCCCGTCGATCTCCGTGGCCGAGGGGAAGCCGTCGTGGTCCGCGGGATGCGCGACGACGCGAGCGGCGATCCACGCGGCCAGTGGAAGCGCGATCTCGGGCGCGGTGCCCGCGAGCAGTGCCCCGAGCCATCCCGCGTTGAATGCATCGCCGGCGCCGACGGGATGCGTCGGCAGCGGCACCTCGAACGAGCCGCTCTCGAGGACGCGCCCGTCCGGCAACGAGGCGAGCACACCGCGCCGCCCCAATTTGAGCACCACGGTCCCCGGCCCGCGGGCGACGAGCGCAGCGAGGGCACGGCGCGGGTCCGCTTCGCCGGTCAGGACGAGTGCCTCCGCCTCGTTGCAGAACAGGGTGGCTATCCGATCGATCACGCCGCCGACGACTGATCGGAGCCCGTTATCGTCGATCAGCTGGGGGCGGTGGTTGACGTCCAGCGAGACCGGGATGCCTCGGGCGACCGCCTGTCGGATGAGCGCCTCCCAGGCGGCACGCGGGCCGTCGCCGAGCGCGGGAACGATCCCCGTGAGGTGCACCGACGCGACGCCGTCGAGGAGATCACCCGGGATATCGACAGGCGACAGGCGGCTCGTCGCCGTCCCGCTCCGGAAGTGCTCGCTTCTCATCTCGTGGTCGTCTACACGCTCGGTGACGATGAGGCCGGTCCGCTCCCCCACGGCACGAACCGCGGATGACGTGTCGACTCCCGCGTCCTCGAGTGCTGCGAGGGCGGCGTCGGCCAGAGCGTCGTCGCCCAGGCGGGAGAAGAAGCGGACCGCGACCCCCTGACGGGAGAGGCCGACGGCCGTGTTGATCTCGGCCCCGGCGACATGCGCGCGGACCGCGAAGGGTCGGCGGTCCGAGATCGCGAACGTCATGAGCGGCTCACCCATGGTGAGAATCACGTTCATCGCTCTACACTCGTTCACATATGTGAATGCGGTTCATGCTTATGAACCTACGAAGGGGTGGGAACGGTGTCAAGGACTCCGGGGCGGGTCGTACGCTCAGGCTTCGCGGCGCCCGAGCAGCGCGTCGATCTGCCGTGCGCCGTCGGTCAGCGCCGCCACCACCTCGGCGCGATGCGCATCGTCGAGCCGACTGTCGGGCAGCGAGCAGCTGATCGCGTTGGCAACACCGCCTCCCGCGAGCGCGACGGCGAAGCACGTGATGCCCGGGCTGTTCTCGCCGTGGTCGACGGCGAACCCCCTCGACACCGCCTCCCGAAGGTCGTCCTCGAGACGGCCCGGATCGACGATCGTCGCGGGCGTCAGAGCCGGCAGCGGCCCCTGCCCCAGCACCTCGGCACGCTCCTCCGGTTCGAGGCGAGCGAGAAGCGCCTTGCCGAGGGCGGTCGCGTGCGCCGGCAGCCGCCGTCCGACGGCCGAGTACATCCGCAACGGATGCACCGACTCCCGCTTGGCGAGATAGACCACGTCTCGCCCGTCGAGACGGCCGAGGTGGATGGTCTCGCCGGTCCGATCCGCGATCTGATCAAGAGTTGCCGCCGACAGCGCCACCACGTCGTCCGTCGCGATGTAGGACGTGCCCGCGAGCAGAGACCGGATGCCCAGTCCGTAACGGGTTCCGCTGGAGTCGGCCTGGAGCCATCCCCGCGCCGCCATGGTGTGCACGAGACCGTGGAGGCTCGACCGGGGGATGCCGAGTTCCCGACCGATGTCGGCGATCGAACGGCGTTCGTCATCCGCCGCGAGCAGTTCGAGGATCTCGAGCGTCCTCAGAGACGACTTCACGCCGCCCCGTGCCGAACTTCCGCCCACGTCCTCGCCCACAGCTCTCCCGCGTAGATCCCGCCTCGCCCGCCTCGTTCGAACCACACCCTAACGCCACCTCGGAAGGACCCCGCATGACCCGTTGGACCGTCGCCCCCGACCACCGCAGCCTCCTCGAAGACGGTGCGCAGAGGTTCCTGCTCGCCGACACCGTGTGGGCGGCCTTCACCTCGCCGACCGACGACGAGTGGCTGGACCATCTCGAGCTCCGCCGACGCCAGGGCTTCAACGCCCTCCTCATCAGCGTGCTCCCCATCGTCCACGACCGCTCCGACGCCGGTCGGACCCCCTTCTCGGTGGGACCGGAGGGAGTGGATTTCGACGGCGGCGATCTCGACTACTGGACCCATGCCGAATGGATTCTGGCGACGGCACGCGAGCGCGGCTTCACGCCTGTCCTCGTCCTGCTGTGGAACAACTTCGTTCCCGGCACCTGGGGAGGTCGACTCACGCCCGACCACGTCCTCGATGAGACGCAGACCGTCGAGTACGTTCGACGCGCCGTTCGCACCTTCGACCGTTTCTCCCCGATCTTCGCGATCTCGGGCGACGACGATCTGAACGACGACGACGCCATCGCTCGATACTCGCTCGCCGCCGGAATCGTGCGGGAGGAGGCTCCGGACGCGCTCATCACCTGGCACGACACCCCGACGGCGCGCATGCCCGTCGACGTCGCCAACGGAGCGCTCGTGGACCTGCACGGCCTGCAGTCCGGTCACAACGAGGCCTGGGAGACGCTGCCCCGTGACCTGACCCGCTACTACCGGGCACTCGACGTGGAGCGGCCCATCCTCAATCTCGAGCCGTGCTACGAAGGGCTCGGGCGGTTCGCCGGGAGGGAGAGGCACGTCCGCGCGGATGTCCGCCGGGCCAGTTGGACGGGCGTCGTCGCCGGGGCCAGCGCGGGGCTCGGTTACGGCGCCCATGGCGTGTGGTCGTGGCACCGGCGCGACACGGCCTTCACCGCCGAGGACGTCCACGGGACCCCCTTCCCCTTCTCGGTCGCCGCCGGGTTCGAGGGAGCCCTCGATGCGTCGTTCGTTCGCCGCATCGTCGAGCAGGAGGGGCTGTTCGGGCTCGTCGAGGATCCCGACCTGCTCGCCGCCGAACCCAGCGGAGCCATCGCCGGCCGCACCGGAGAGACGATCGTCGTGTACGCGCCGCAGCCCTTCGCCCTCACCCTGCGCCTCCCGGGACGGGTCACGGTGACCGCCTACGACCTGGCCGCACGTCGTGAGGACTTCGCCCGGCTCACCGTCCTCGTCGACGGCGTCCGGATCGAGCAACCCGAGTTCCTCGGCGACGCGCTCTACGTGATCCGACCGCTCCGGTGACGGCGCCGGTGGGGGCCGAGCCCGTGCGAGCCGTTGGTCGTTTCGACGGAACGCTCTGGACCGGCGGGTACACGGCGGAGGCTGGCGGTCGATCCCCGGGTATTGCGGCATGGCGAGTGGACGACCTCTGCTCGCTCGAGCCGGGCGGTGAGGCCGGCGCTCCGAACCACCGATCGGACGCCGCCGTATCCCGGATGTCGCCGGTCGCGCGCCCCCACGGCGTGCCGTCACCCAGCTTCCTGGCGCGGCATCCGACGCTTCCCGTCCTCTACTCGAGCGACGAGTCGAGGGCGACCGTGTCGATGCACCGAATCGAAGGCGAGACCCCGGATCTCCTCCTCCGGACCACCGCGCGCCGCGCCGCGGGCGACGCCGTCTGCCATCTGGCGGTGTCGCCCGACGGCGACCATCTGATCGCGACCTGCTGGGGAGATGGACGTGTCGCGCTTTACACGTTGGACCATGCCGGGACACCGGGCGCGCCCTCCTCCGCCGCGCCCGGCGCAGACCCTCACACGCTCATTCGGGGGAGCCTCCCACGACCTGCGGGGCTGCCGTCCGGCAGTCGAGCGCACATGGCTCTGTGGCTCGGGAGCGACTCGGTGGCGACCACCGACATCGGCTACGACATGATCCGCTTCTTCCGCGTCGACGGCGGGAGGCTGGACGAGGAGTCCTCCGTCGCGCTCCCGGCCGGCAGCGGTCCGCGTCACATCGCGAGGGTGGGAGACGCTCTCGTGGTGTGCACCGAGCACAGTGGCGAGGCGTTCTCGGTCGTCCTCGACGTCGAAGGCGCGCGGCTGGTCGACAGGATCGAGCTGAGGGCGTCCGGGCGCGGGGACCCGGGGTCTGCGGCGCACATCGAGGCGTCCGGCGACGACCTTCTTCATGTGGGTGTGCGCGGAGCCGACGTGATGGTCGTGCTGCGCTGCGACAGCACCGGTCGGCTGCACCGGGTCGGCGAGTTCGACTCGGGCGGCCTCGTTCCCCGGCACCACCTCGTGCACAACGGATCGCTCCATATCGCGCACCAGGGATCCGATGAGATCACCACCCATCAGCTCGATGGCTCGGGTCTCTCGCTCGGTGTCGTCGAGCGCACGCGAGTCGGCAGCCCCAGCGTCATCGTGGCGGGATGAGGAAGGGAGTCGGCGCGCATCCCCGCGCTCCCATCTCGCCCGACGACCGCGGAGTTACCCTCTCGCCATGAGCGAGTGGATGCTGGCCGGGATCAGCGGCGCGATCGGTGCGAGCACCCTGTTGATCGGGGCGGCGATCGCTTTCTTCGTGAAGGTACCGAAGGGTCTCGTCGCGGCCATCATGGCGTTCGGCGCAGGGGTGCTGATCTCCGCGCTGGCGTTCGAGCTCGTCGAGGAGGCCAATGCCGACGGAGGTCTGCTGCCGACCGTGCTGGGATTCATCGTCGGCGCGCTGATCTTCGTCGCCGCCGACTGGCTCATCGCACGGCGCGGGAAGCCGGAGCGGGCCAGAGCATCGGACGCGACATCCGGCGGCTCGGGGGCGAAGGGCGGCTCGAAGGGTTCGGGATCCGATTCGGGCGGCGGCGGGGCGGCCATCGCCGTCGGCGCTCTGATCGACGGGATCCCGGAGTCGATCGTCCTGGGTCTGAGCGTCGCAGGGGGCGGCGGGCTCAGCCTGCCGATCATCGCCGCGATCGCCATCTCGAACATCCCCGAGGGCCTGTCGAGCACGGCCGACATGAAGTCGGGCGGCAAGAAGGCGGGCTACATCTTCGGCGTGTGGGGCGGCATCGCTCTCGCCTCGACGGCCGCCGCCCTGATCGGCAACCTCCTGCTCGCCGACACTCCCCCACCGGTCATCGCGTTCGTGACGACTGTCGCCGCCGGCGGCATCCTCGCGATGCTGTCGAACACGATGATCCCGGAGGCCTTCCAACGCGACAAGGTGTTCACCGGCCTCGTGGCCGCCCTCGGCTTCGTGACGGCCTTCGCCCTCCACGAGATCGGCTGAACGGAGGCACCCCGCTGATGAAGCGGAGGGAGGTCGGAAGCAGCGCCGATCGACATGTCGGCCGTGACTGGCAAGCTGACTCCACCGCAGACGACAGGAGAACGCCGATGTCCTTCCAGGCCTACCTCGACGCCATCGAGACCAAGACGGGGCTGACCCCGCGTCAGCTCGTCGAGATCGCTCGGTCCAAGGGCTTCGACGACCCGAAGGTGAAGGCCGGAACCATCCTCGAGTGGTTGAAAGACGACTACACCCTGGGTCGTGGACACGGTATGGCGTTGGTGCACGTCATCAAGAACGGCCCGCAGATCTCGTCGAAGCACGTCGGCACGGGCACCGCTCACAGCGACCCGTCCGACACCCTGTGGCTCGACGGCAAGGCCACCAACCCGAACGGGTGAGCACTATCACTAGAAGGCACGAGCGGATCGACTCAGGGGGAGGGAGTTTTGAGGCACACGCGCTGCCAGTGCTGGACCGGGTTTCCGCCCTCGTCTCGGTAGGCGTTTCTAAGGCCTGAATTCGTCTAGTTACTGCACAACTGGGGTGGTTGCGATAATACTCCGATCGGCTCCTGCCTCATTCCTGGCCGCTCCGATCGCCACGGCAAATTCACGTCAGATGTCGCAAGAACCCTTAGCTCAAGCGCGGCACCACCACCGACCTTGACAACGCCGACAAGCGCACCGCCCGAAATTACTTCGCGAACGCGCGTTCTGTCGCCCTGCTCGTCTCGGCCACAGCATGAGCACTGTTGTCTCATTTCTAAGAGAGGGGGGAGACATCGACACCTCCCAGAACCACGGCCGGCGCTTAAGCAGGCGTTCGAGGGAGGCCACTCTCGCCGACATCGGCAAGCAGCGCGGCGGCCAGTCCGACTGGAAAACCGCCTAGCCAGGCCGCTTGGTGTCGGAACCTCTCGCGAGAATGTGATGGTGAATGATGACGCACCGTTTCCTACCCAGCCGCGCCCCGCAGACCAAATCCTTGCTGAGTTATACTCGCGGCTGCAGTCGGTGTCATCGGATGAAACAGCGAGATCCACATTTGCCGAACTGGAGTCTGAGATCGCTCTCACACCTCTGGACCAATTGAGCCGAGCGAGCGCTCTCTACAGTCTGTCGGCGCAACAGATAAACGTCGGCGGCGACATACCTGATGAGTCCCTCGTAAGCACCGGCATTGCGCTTGCCGAGGCTTTGATCCAGGACGGTTCAACTCACCCGCTTCTCCTACCACAATTACTACAGAACGTCGCCAACGCAGAGTCCGTCCTCTTCCACCTCCGCGCGCGTCAGGCCGCCGGTGGCGATACACCCCTCGTGATCGACAGCGCGCTTCGATTCGATGCCGACTCTTTGATAGTCAGCGCTCGACGGAAGTGGAACACAGTCGCGAACACCCCTCTACTACCCGAGATTCGCGCGCGCGCCCTCTGCAACTTGGCGAATGAGCTCGACAACGCGGGGCGTTGGGTGGAGGCGTACGCTGCGTACGCTGAAGCCTGTGACATCGATCCGGAGAACGGGAATGCGGCCGGAAATCGGGCGCAACTGCTTCTGTGGCGCATTCGGAACAGCCACGATCAGCTCGGCCATCTTCAAGCGGTCTACGAAAAATGGGCTCGTCGCGCCAAGGAGTTGCGAGCACAGACGGTTGAGATTGCGGGCGAGCGCGCAGCACAATTGTGGGACGACCTACCGCTGAGCGACGAACCAGTCCTCGGTCATCTCTCGCATACCGGTGATCTTGGTGACCCTTACCAGCGATGGATCGTTCGCCACCGGCTCGCGCTCGTCGCCACAGTCGAGGGTCTCGGGACCGATGACAATCGCTGGGATACCGCCGACATCGCCGCCGCGCAAATCGATAACGACGAGGGACGTGTCCCGCGGATCTTCGCCGCGATGAACGTGCTCAAGGCAGAGTTCATCGTCGCTCGACGCCTAGCTTTTCGAGGAGAGGAACTCACCTTCACCGACGACGGCCACCAGCACCCCGCCGACACCGGCGCCTACGGCGAAACCAACGACGGGGCGGTATATGGAGAAGGCCCAGCCACGATGCTCCTCGCCCAACGCAGCGCACTCGACCTTCTCGACAAGATCGCTGTTACGGCAAACGAACACTTTCGATCGGGGTTGATGCCGGCCAAGGTCGACTTCACCACCTACTGGCGAGACGTGAAGACCGGCGAACTGCGACCTGAGGTCGCGACCCTCAACGGCAGGCGTGCTCGCCTCGCCCTTGCCGAGCTCCAGCGCGATCTCAGCCCAAACGCTCTCTATCCGACAGCGCGCCTGCTGAGGAACGCCGGGACCCATCGGCTCGTGCACGGCACCGTCGACTTGCCGTCCGGTCCAACAAGAGAAACGTTCAGCACCGTGGACCTGCTTGATCTACAGGAAGCAACCTTGGAGGCGCTCTGGGTTGCTCGTGCCGGTTTCCTGTATCTGGTGGATCTCATCGACGCTGAAACACCCGCCCTCGACCCCGATGCCGTCGCGGGCGTGCGCTCTCAGGTGTAACAGCTACTTCCCGCCGGCCAATTCCATATCGATCGGCTTCTCCAGCGCGCGGAGCGACTCCCACGAGTGCTCATGAGCGGCGCGAGAGTCCGACTCGGGCATTTACGGCTTCCTCTCGAACATGACGCACCCGACGCTCTATACCTCTCGACAACTTCGCGGCTGGTAGGGAGACCCGGAGTACGGAGACAGAGCGGCTTACCTCCGCGTCGATCTGGCCCGCGTGAAAATGAGGAACGAGCCGCGCCTGCGGTTTTCTACAACGCGCTCCAGTACACGACTTCCTACTTCGGTTGGCCGACCCCGATCTTAAGCGCGCTCGAAGTTAAGATCGAGGTCACCATTCCGACGTTCTCTCGTAACCGACACACTCGCGCCTCCTGGTCGTATCCGGCCAGTTGGGCCGGCAGGAATCTCGCAAGCGAGTGGTCGGGTCCCACTCGCGACCCCCACGCGCACGACGATGACGCTCTCAGTTTCGACAATCGGTGCAGGGGAGCTCCCAAAATCGCTTACGGCTCCGCCACCAGGATTCGAACCTGGGCCTAACAGCTCCAAAGGCTGTCGTGCTGCCGTTACACCATGGCGGACCGCGCGCGAGGCGCGGCCCAAGTCTGCCAGACCGAGGCGTGCTTCGGCCGAGCTGGGCCGCGGGGCGAAGCCATAATGAGTGGATGTCCGAGAGCGATGAGGTCGACCGCATCGTCGATGCGTGGGAGCGGGAGCGCCCCGACCTCGACTTCGCGCCCCTTCAGGTGCTCTCGCGGGTAAAGCGTCTCGCCCTGCATCTCGAGCGCGCCCGGCGCTCCTCGTTCGGCGAGGCGGGGCTCGAGTCCTGGGAGTTCGACGTGCTCTCCGCCCTGCGTCGCGCAGGTGAGCCCCACGAATTGAGCCCGAAACAGCTGCTCCAGCAGAACCTGGTGTCCTCGGGCACGATGACGAACCGGATCGACCGGCTCGAGCAGCGGGGGCTCGTCGAGCGGCGGATCCACCCGAACGACGGACGCGGTGTGCTCGTCGCACTCTCCGACGACGGACTCACCCGCGTCGACTCCGCGATAGAGAGGCTGCTGTCCGCCGAGGACGAGCTGCTCGGGAACCTGTCACGAAAGGACCTCGGCGAACTCACCGCCCTGCTGCGTCGGTTGAGCATCGCCTTCGACATCGTCTGAGGGTGCTACCGGGTCGACTGACCTCGGATGGTGATGGCCCCTTCATTTCGCCTCGCTCAATGGGCGGGCCCGCCCGTTGAGCGAAGCGATACGAAGGGTGTCACGGGCACCTTGTCCACGCCGACGACGGCCAGGCGATGTCGGAGGTCCCTGGTTACATGAGGGCATGCACCCGCCGCACGAACACGAGCTCGAAGCAGCCGCTTCGACCGATCCGATGAGCGCGGCCCAGCTGGTGAACCATCTCGCGGGCGGGCTGTGCCTGAGTCGTCGCCTCGCGGCGGAGCGGCACTTCCATGTCGAGCAGCTCCGCGAACACGCCGAGAAGACCGAGGGCGCGTCCTGGCGCGATCCGGACGGGCTGGCCTGGCGCGAGCTCCGCGCCGAAGTCGCCGCCGCGTTGCAGATCCACGAGCGGACGGCGCAAACCCAGCTCGACCTGTCCCGGCAGCTCGTGAACGACTTCATCCGCACGCTCGAAGCTCTCTGGAGCGGCGAAGCCTCCGAATCCCATGCGCGAGCGCTCGTCGACGAGTCCGCCGGATTGGACGAGACGCTGCGTGAGGAATACGAGACCCTGGTGCTGGCCGCGATCGATCTGCCTCTGGGACGGTTCATCCGCTACGCACGGCAGGTGCACGCATCACTGGCTCCCGAGGCGATGATCGAGCGGCACCGCGAAGCTCTCGCCGAGCGCCGCGTCGCTGTCGAAGCCGCTCCCGATGGCATGGCTTGGTTCGGCGCCTATCTCAGTGCCGAGGACGCGATCGGCGCGAGTGCCGCCGTCACCGGGCTCGCGCGTGCATTGAAGGTCGACGGGGAGACACGGACCTTGGCCCAGATCGAAGCGGATGTATTTCGAGACCTCGTCGTCGACGCCGCTGGAGTCACCGCCCCCGACTCCGCGGGCGAGCCCGTCCGCGCGACCCCGGCCGCGCAGCGCGGCATTCGGGCCGAAGTCATCGTCCATGTCCCCGTTCTGACCGCCATGGGGACACGAGACGACGCTGGTCAGCTCGACGGGTACGGCCCCATCGACGCCGACACTGCCCGCGTCCTGTGCGCGGGAGCGCCCGGCTTCATTCGTGTGCTGACCGATCCGGAGGACGGCGCCGTCCGCTCCTTCGGCCGCAGCGCGTACCGGGTTCCCGCTGAGCTCAAACGACTGCTGCACATGCGCGACGAGGTCTGCCGATTCGTCGGCTGCACCAGGGCGGCCAAGCTCTGCGACATCGATCACTCGATTCCTTGGCAAGAGGACGGCGAGACCGTCGAGGACAATCTCGCCCATCTCTGCCGCGGCCACCACCGCCTGAAAGAGCGGGGCCGATGGCGGCTCGGGCACGATCCCGGCGGGACCATTCGGTGGACGTCGCCGACAGGCAAGACCTACGAAACGAAACCCGCCAGGCGGGTGATGCGCCGCATCGGTGCCACGCCTCGCGTGATGACGGAGTGGGATCCTCCTCCGTTCTGACTCAACCGCACCCGAAGGGCAGCGGCGGTGGCCCCGCCCAGTGAGCGGAGCGAAATGAAGGGACTCCGACGCGGCGTCAGGACTCGAGGAGCTCGGAGACTTCCAGCCAAGACGTCTCGAGGTCGGCGACCCTGTCATCGATCGCGGCGAGCTGCGTCTGAAGCTTGCCGAGGCCCTCGTAATCGGACTGATCGTGCGAAGCGAAGTCGGCCATCAGCTTCTTGCGCTCGGACTGCGCCTTCTCGATCTTGCGGTCGAGGGAGGCGAGCTCCTTCTCTGCGTTGCGTCGATCGGCGCCGGACAGGGCGGAGACGGCGGCCGGCTTCTCGGAACCCGACGACTGCGCGGCCGATACCGACGCGGACGGAGTGCCGGCCCCGGCGCCCGATCCGGATCCACCCGACGCGGACTCCGCCTTGCGCAGTTCCAGGTACTGCTCGACGCCTCGCGGCAGGTGGCGCAGGTGCCCGTGCATGACGGCGTACTGCTGATCGGTGACGCGTTCCATGAGGTAGCGGTCGTGGGAGACGACGATGAGGGTGCCTGGCCATGAGTCCAGCAGGTCTTCCATCGCGGCAAGCATGTCGGTGTCGAGGTCGTTGGTGGGCTCGTCGAGGACCAGCACGTTCGGCTCGTCGAGGAGGATCAGCATCAGCTGGAGGCGCCGCTTCTGCCCACCGGACAGGTCCTTGACGGGCGTCGACAGCTGCGCAGAGGTGAAGCCGAGACGTTCGAGCATCTGCCCCGGGGTCAGCTCGACGGCCTTGGACCCGGAACCCGAGACGTACCCGGTGCGCAGGCGTCCGATGACGTCGCTGACGCGGTCGTTCTGCACCTCGTCGAGACCTTCGAGCTGCTGCGTGAGGGTGGCGACCTTGACGGTCTTACCGTGCTTGACGCGTCCCGCGGTCGGCGTGAGCGCTCCCGTGACGAGACCCAGCAGCGTGCTCTTGCCCGCACCGTTCGCGCCGAGGATGCCGGTTCGCTCACCGGGCGCGAGCCGCCACTCGATGCCGTTCAGGATCTCTCGGTCGCCGTAGGAGAACGACGCCTTCTCGATGTCGACGACGTCCTTGCCGAGGCGCGCGGTCGCCATGGAGGCGAGGGACACGGAGTCGCGCACGGGCGGCTCGTCCTCGATGAGCTGGTTCGCGGCCTCGATCCGGAACTTCGGCTTCGCGGTACGCGCCGGCGCGCCGCGACGCAGCCAGGCCAGCTCCTTCTTCATGAGGTTGCGGCGCTTCGCCTCGACGGTCGCCGCCAGACGGTCGCGCTCGACGCGCTGCAGGATGTACGCCGCGTAGCCGCCCTCGAACGGCTCGACGATGCGGTCGTGGACCTCCCACGTGGCCGTGCAGACCTCGTCGAGGAACCAGCGGTCGTGGGTCACGACGACGAGCGCCGAGGATCCGACGGGCCAGCGGCGCTTGAGGTGATCGGCGAGCCAGGCGATGCCCTCGACGTCGAGGTGGTTGGTGGGCTCGTCGAGCATGAGCACGTCCCAGTCGCCCACGAGCAGCGCGGCGAGCGAGACGCGACGGCGCTGACCGCCCGACAGGGAGTCGAGTTCGGCGTGCCAGTCCAGATCCGAGACCAGGCCGCCGATGACGTCGCGGATTCGGCTGTCGCCGGCCCACTCGTGCTCGGCGGTGTCGCCGACGATCGCCTGCGCGACCGTGGTGGCGCCGCGGAAATCATCGCGCTGGGAGAGCACGCCGACGCTCAGACCACCGCGACGCGTGACCTTGCCGGTGTCGGGCTCGAGAGACCCCGCGAGCATCTTCAGCAGTGACGACTTGCCGTCGCCGTTGCGACCGACGATGCCGATCCGGTCGCCGTCGGCGACTCCGACAGTGATCGAGTCGAAGACGACCTTGGTGGGGAACTCGAGACCGAGACGCTCGGCGCCGAGGAGATGTGCCATCGAGGTAGGAGTTTACGCGGCTTCCGTCCAGCAGCTGTTCACCGGTCCACTCCACGCTTGTGGACCATGAACGAGGAGAAGATGGCCGAGCGCGAGCTCGCCAACGCCGTGGGCCGCTTGGAGGAGAAGTTCCCCGAGGTCCCTCACGAGCACGTGGACGAACTGGTCGCCGAGGCGCAGGAGGGCTTCGAGGGCGCCAGGGTCACCGACCACATCCCCAACCTCGTCGAACACGAAGTCCGGGACCGGCTTCGCGAGGAGACGCGATCCGAGGAGACCGCCGCCGACTGAGAAAGGCCGCAGTCGACGGCATTCACATCCCGCAGCAGTCGTAGGGTGAGCCGGTGGACGACGAGATCTTCGAGGTGACGATCGAGGCGCTCGTGGCGTCGCCCATCCACTCCTACGAGGGGCGCCCGTCGGACGGTCCGCGCGAAAGCGTCGGCGACGCTCGGGAGTCGATCGAGTTGCGCGCCGGACTGGGGGTCGTCGGCGACCGCTACTTCGGGCGCCCGGCTCATGTGAAGGCGTCGGTGACCGTCATGGACGCGGACTCGCTGGATCACGTGGCCGGTGTTGTCGGCCTGGATGGACCGCTCGATCCGACCCGGGCCCGGCGCAACATCGTGCTGCGCGGGATGGATGCAGGAACGATGCTCGGTCTCGACGCCTGGCGCGGACGCCGCTTCTCCTTGGACTCCGGCAAGGGTGCGGTCGAGTTCGAGGCGCACCGTCCGGCCAATCCGTGCGCCTGGATGGACGTCGTCTACGCGCCCGGTGCGTTCCAGGCCCTTCGTGGCCGGGGCGGGATGCGCTGCGCGCCCCTCACCGACGGGTTCCTGACGCTGGGGCCCGCGGTACTGCGGCTCCATCCGTCGTCTCCCTGACCGAATGAAGGAAAAATCCGCCGGATCACTCTCGGATCCGCTTGAGCGTGTGACTGGGTGGCCCTTTCTCCTTCATTTGGTCAGAGAGGAGTCCGAAGGGGCACTGCCGCTCAGTCGTGAAGAGTGCGGGCGCCGTGGGCCGGGGCCGTCACGCGGACGACGTCGAGACGCGCGGCGGAGAGAGCGATCTGCAGCGAGATGGCCGAGTTGCGGTCGGCGGTGAGGAACGCGATGGTGGGGCCGGAACCCGACACGATGCCCGCGAGGGCACCGTTCCGCTCCCCCAGCTCGAGGATCGTCGACAGGTTCGGCGCGAGATGCAGCGCCGGGGCCTGGAGGTCGTTGTGCATGGTCTCGGCCAGCAGGTGGGCGTCCCCGGCACGGAGCGCCTGCAGCACGTTGGCATCGACGACCGGCGCGGTACCGACCCCGGGAGCGAGTTCGGCCGCGTTCCGCTCCCGGTGACGGTCCAACTCCCGGAAGACGACGGGCGTACTGAGACCGTGATCGGCGAGCACGAGTACCCAGTCGAAGGAGCCCTTCGCGAGGGCCGGGCTCAGCTCGTCGCCGCGGCCGGTACCGATGGCCGTTCCGCCCATCAGAGCGAATGGGACATCGGCGCCGAGCTGCGCGGCGAGACCGTGCAGATCCTCACGGCTGAGACCGGTTCCCCAGAGCGCATCGCACGCGACCAGGGTCGCCGCCGCGTCGGCCGATCCGCCGCCCATGCCACCGGCGATCGGAACGCGCTTCGTGATGTCGAGGCGGACTCCGCCGCGATAGTCGGTCGTACGCGCCAGCAGACGGGCCGCCTTGATGGCGATGTTCGACTCGTCGACCTCGAGACCGGACGTGTCGATAGGGCCTTCGAAGGCGACGGAGAAGTCGTCGGCACGACTGGCGCGCACCTCTTCGCAGAGCGAAACAGCCTGATAGGCGGTCGCGAGATCGTGGTAGCCGTCGTCCTGCAACGCGCCGACCCGGAGGAAGACGTTGATCTTCCCCGGGGCCTTGGCCGTGACCGACCTCGCGTCCGGGCTCATGCCTAACAACCTAACCGGTCCGGACGGAGGCCATGAACTCCCCCGATGGACCGCCGAGATCGATGGCCCGCACCGAGCCCTCAGTGACTCTCGAGGGTGCCCGCCAGACGGCCGTGCATGGATGCGCTCGAGTCGTTCATGCCGACGATCTCGACGGTCGCGCCGTGGCGAGCATATTTCGTCGTGATCGCGTCGAGCGCGGCGACCGTGGACGCATCCCAGACGTGCGATCCGGAGAGGTCGATCCGGATGCTCGACGGATCCTCCGCGTAATCGAACTGATGCGTGAGGTCGTTGCTCGATGCGAAGAACAGCTCACCGCGCACACGGTATACCGCCACGTCGACACCGTCTTCCTGGACGACCGTGCGCTCGACCGCCGTGAAGTGGGCGACCCTCCTCGCGAAGACGACCATGGCGGCGACGACCCCGAGGATGACACCGATCGCGAGGTTGTGGGTGATCACGACGGCGGCCACCGTGATGACCATGACCAGGGTCTCGCCGATGGGCATGCGCTTGAGGGTCGAGGGGCGGATGCTGTGCCAGTCGAACGTCCCGACGGACACCATGATCATGACCGCGACGAGAGCCGCCATCGGGATGATCGCCACGATGTCGCCGAGCGCCACGACGAGGATGAGCAGAAAGACGCCCGCGAGGAATGTCGAGATCCGTGTTCGAGCACCCGACGCCTTCACGTTGATCATCGTCTGGCCGATCATCGCGCAACCGCCCATACCGCCGAAGAGGCCGGACAGGACGTTCGCGGCACCTTGGCCGAGTGACTCGCGGGTCTTGCTCGAGCCGGTCTCGGTGATGTCGTCGACGAGCTTCGCCGTCATGAGCGATTCGAGAAGGCCAACGAGGGCCACCGCGACGGCGTACGGGGCGATGATCTGCAGGGTCTCCCAGGTGAGCGGAACACTCGGGAAGACCAGCTCGGGGAGGCTCTTCGGGAGCTCGCCCTGGTCGCCGACCGTCGGGACGGCGATGGCGGCGGTCACGACGACGGCGGTCAGGAGCACGATCGCGACCAGCGGGGCGGGCACCGCCCGGGTGAAGCGAGGGAGGAGAACCATGATGACGATTCCCACCGCGACCAGCGGATACACCAGCCACGGCACGCCCAGGAGGTAGGGCACCTGAGCCGAGAAGATCAGGATCGCGAGCGCGTTGACGAAGCCCACCATGACGCTGCGCGGGATGAAGCGCATGAGCTTGGCCACGCCGAGGACGCCGAGGAGGATCTGCAGAAGGCCGCCGAGGATGACGGTCGCGAGCAGGTACTCGACACCGTGGTCGCGGACCACCGGGGCGACGACCAGCGCGATGGCTCCGGTCGCCGCCGTGATCATGGCGGGGCGACCCCCGAGGAAGGCGATCGCGACGGCCATGACGAACGACGAGAAGAGGCCGACGCGCGGGTCGACGCCGGCGATGATCGAGAACGAGATCGCCTCGGGGATGAGGGCGAGGGCGACGACGAGGCCGGCCAGCACCTCCCGCGTGAGGATGCGGGGCGAGCGGAGCGCACTGAGGACGGACGATTCCGGGCGCACGGAATAGGACTGGGTAGGCATCGGATCCTTCGGGGAGATCGCGCTCGGACGGCGCGGAAGCAGAGGTGGCCGCTCCTCGTCGAGCCGACGTCTGTAACCCTACCCTAACGTGAGGGTAGAGTTGGAATATGCGAGAGGATGGACGCATGAGCGACGTCCGGACCATGCACATCGGTGAGCTCGCCGAGCGCACGGGGCTCTCCCTCCGCACCCTCCGCCATTACGACGAGGTCGGCCTGGTCAGCGCATCCGGTCGGACCGAGGGCGGCTTCCGGCTCTACACGCAGGACGACTACGAGCGGCTCATGCTGATCAGGCGGATGAAGCCGCTCGGGTTCACTCTCGAGGAGATGGCGGCGCTGCTGGAAGCGCTCGACGCGGGCGACGAGGATCCGGAGCGCCGCGCGGCGACCCTGGAGCGCTTCACGGCCGAGGCGCGGGAGCGACGCGAGGCGTTGGCGAAGCAGCTGGCCATGGCGGACGAGTTCCTGGAGCTGCTGGCCGAACGCAGCGGAGGCTGACCCCGATCGTCGAGAAGGCCCCGCCCATCGAGCGAAGCGATATGAAGGGGCTCAGGCGGTCGCGCGGGCGATCGCGAGGAAGTCGTCTATGGTCAGCCGCTCGCCTCGGGCCGTCGGGTCGACGCCCGCACGCTCGAGGGTCGCCGTCGCGTTCTCGCTCGACCCCAGCACGCCGGAGAGGGCCTGCCGAAGCATCTTGCGCCGTTGCCCGAAGGCCGCATCCACCAGGGAGAACACGCGACGGCGGAGGTCCGCGTCACCCGGCTCGCTCGCGTGGCGTTGGAAGCCCACGAGCACGGAATCGACATTCGGGACCGGCCAGAAGATCTGCCGGCCGACTTTGCCCACGACCCGGAAGTCGCCGTACCACGCCGCTTTAACGCTGGGCGAGCCGTAGATCTTCGATCCGGGGGCCGCGGCGATCCGCTCCCCCACCTCGGACTGCACCATGACGACGCCCGACTGCAGAGTCGGGACGTGCTCGAGGAGGTGCAGCAGCACCGGCACCGAGACGTTGTAGGGCAGGTTCGCGACGAGACGCACCGGAAGCACGCCGGGCGCCGCCGAGGATCCGGTCGGAGGCGTGAAGTCGCGCACCTCGAGCGCATCGGACAGGACGACGTCGAGACGCACCGCCGCCTCGTCGCCGAGCTGCACGCCCACCGTTGTCGGGAGCGCCTCGGCGAGACGCGGATCGATCTCGATCGCGAGCACGGAGGCGTCGGCTTCGAGGAGGCCGAGCGTCAAGGACCCGAGCCCGGGTCCGATCTCGACGACGCGATCCCCCGCCTGCACACCGGCGAGGCGCACGATGCGGCGGACCGTGTTCGGGTCGTGAACGAAGTTCTGGCCGAGCTTCTTGGTCGGATTGACCATGAGCCGCTCGGCGAGGTCGCGGACTTCGGCGGGACCGAGCAGACCGCTCACGCGATGTCGCTCGGGGCCGGCGACTCGTCGAATTCGGGCGAGAACGCCGAATCGGGCTCGGGCGGCTCACTGTCCCAGGAGCCGTAGACCATCTCGGTGTTCGACGAGATCTGCGCCGCGAGCATCGAGGCGTCGGTGCCGAGGTAGTCGGCCATGAAACGCAACGTATGCGGCAGCAGATACGGCGCGTTGGGTCGTCCGCGAACGGGGACGGGCGTCAGATACGGCGCGTCCGTTTCGAGCAGCAGCTGAGCACGCGGCAGCACCTCGAGCGCGTCGCGGCGGTCCTGCGCGTTCTTGAACGTGACCGTACCGGCGAACGAGGCGTACCAGCCGTTGTCGGCGATGACCCGACCGAGGTCGTAATCGCCGGAGAAGCAGTGGAAGACGGTCTTCTCGGGGGCGCCGACACGCAACAGGGTCTCGACGACCTCATCGTGGGCATCCCGGTCATGGATCTGCAGGGCGAGGCCGTACTTCTTGGCGATCTCGATGTGCGCCTCGAAGCTCTCGAACTGCGCCGCGCGGCCGTCCTCGCCGGTGCGGAAGAAGTCGAGCCCGGTCTCGCCGATGGCCCGTACGCGCGGACGCTGCGCCAGGGCCTCGATCTCCTCCAGAGCGGAGGTCAACTCGCCGCGGGCGGCCAGCTCGGGCGCCTCGTTCGGATGCAGCGCCACGGCGGCCAGCACGCGCGGCTCGATGGCCGCGATCTCGGCCGACCATCGGCTCGTCTCGAGGTCGGTGCCGACCTGCACGACACCGCGCACGCCGACGGACGACGCCCGGTCGAGGTGCTCGCGGTAGTCCAGCGAGTTCGCGCCGTCGGCAATCTCGAGGTGCGTGTGGTTGTCATAGACGCCCACGGTCAGCGCCTCGGGCAGAGGCGGGTAATCGAGCTGCTCCCGCTCGCCGTCGCCGCGCTCGCGGAGGTGCGTCGGAAGATTCGTCACGCGGTCACCCGGGCAGGAGCGGCAGCCGGAGTCGGATCCTCGATGCGCGGGAAGAGACCTGCGAGCTTCGTGACCGTCGCCCCCGCGGCCAGCTGACCCCACCGCCCGGCGTCCCGGAGCGGCTGCTCGGCGAGCGCACCCAGCGCAGGGGCCGCGCCGAGCGCATCCCACAGCGTCGTGGTCGCCTTCGGCAGCACCGGCGACAGCAGAGTCGCAAGGGCACGGAGCCCCTCGGCCGCTGTGTAGAGGACCGTCCCCAGGCGCTCGCGCTGAGCCTCGTCCTTGGCCAGCACCCAGGGCTCCTGCTCGGTGATGTAGCCGTTGAGCTCGTCGACGATGGTCCAGATCGCGGCGATGGCCTCGTGGGGCGCGAAGCGCTCCATAGCGGCGTCCGCATCGATCGCCGCCTTTGTCACGGTGGCGCGGATCGCGAGGTCGGCGTCCGTCGGTGCCGTTTCCGCCGGCACGACGCCGTCGAAGTAACGCGTGATCATGGCGACGACGCGCGAGGCGAGGTTGCCGAAGCCGTTGGCGAGCTCGGCCTGGTAACGCGCCGACAGGTCCTCCCAGGAGAACGAGCCGTCCTGCCCGAACGCGATGGCGCGGAGGAAGTAGTAGCGGAAGGCGTCGGATCCGAAGACCTCGGTGATCTGCTCGGGCGCGATACCGGTGAGCTTCGACTTCGACATCTTCTCGCCGCCGACGAGCAACCAGCCGTGGGCGAAGACGTGCTTGGGCACCTCGACTCCCGCGGCCATGAGCATGGCGGGCCAGATGACGGCGTGGAAGCGGAGGATGTCCTTGCCGACGATGTGCACGGCCGGCCAGCGGCGGGTGAAGTTCTCGTCGTCCTGGCCGTAACCGGCGGCGGTGGCGTAGTTGAGCAGCGCGTCGAACCACACGTAGAGGATGTGCTTCTCGTCCCACGGGATCGGGATGCCCCAGTCGAAGCTGGACCGCGAGATCGACAGATCGCTGAGGCCCTGCTTGACGAACTGGACGACCTCGTTGCGAGCACTCTCGGGCTGCACGAAGTCGGGGCGCTCCTCGTAGAGGGCGAGGAGGCGCTCCTGGAAGTCGCTCATGCGGAAGAAGTAGTTGCGCTCCTGCAGCAGCTCGACGGGCTTGGAGTGGATGGCGCAGACCAGCTGGCCTTCGAAGGGCCCGGTGCCCTCGACGAGTTCGCTCTGCTGCTTGTACTCCTCACAGCCGACGCAGTAGTAGCCCTCGTACTCGCCCGTGTAGATGAAGCCGTCGTCGTGCAGCTTCGACACGAACGCCTGCACGCCGTCCTCATGACGCTTCTGCGTCGTACGGATGAAGTCGTCGTTGGCGATGTCGAGGGTGTCGAGCAGCGGGATCCACGACTCCTCGACGAGCCGGTCGGCCCATTCGCCCGGGGTCATACCGCCCGCAGCTGCGGTGCGGAGCATCTTCTGGCCGTGCTCGTCGGTGCCGGTCAGCATCCAGGTGTCATCACCGGCCTGACGGTGCCAGCGGGCGAGCACGTCGGCAGCGACCTCGGTGTACCCGTGGCCGATGTGAGGCACGTCGCTCGGGTAGAAGATCGGCGTCGTGATGTAGAAGGAATCGCCGGAAGACATAAGGAGCATCCTACTTCGGCGCCCTCGCACGGCTGATGCGTGTGACGGGCCCCGGATCGGGAGGACGACGGGTGCGGCTCAGCCGATCGAACGGACGTCGATGACGACCTTGCCGAGGCCGTGCCCTGCAGCGACGCTCTTGTAGGCGTCCTTCACCCGGGCGAGCGGATAGCTGCTGCGGATGGGCAGCTCCAGCTGGCGACAGGTGAGAAGACCCGCGAGTCGACTGAGCACCGAGCCGGGATCCACCGAATCCTGTCCGCACGTCTGAGCGCCGACGCGCGTCGCCGCATCGAAGTCGGCGACCGTGTTGATGCGTTCGGGCGCGACTCCCAGGTCGACGGCGAGGTCGACATTGCCGTTGCCGTGCGTGTCGATGAAGGCGACGACCGGTTCCTCCCCGGCGACCTCGAGCACCCGTTCGCGAAGGCCATCGCCGTAGGTCACCGGGAGGGCTCCGAGGCCTCGGAGGTAGTCGTGGTGGCACTCGCGGGCCGTCGCGATGACACGGGCGCCTTCGCGGATCGCCAGCTGCGTCGCGAGGACCCCGACCCCACCCGCGGCGCCGGCCACGACGACCGTCTCACCGTCCCGAGGAGCCACCGCGTCGACGCACGCCTGAGCGGTGGTCCCGGCGACGTAGAGCGCCCCGGCGGTGTGCCAGTCCAGCCCGTCGGGCTTTCCGATGAGTCGTGACTCGTGGACCGTGGCGAACTCCGCCTGACCGTTCCGGCAGTCGCTGAAGCCGATGACCTCGTCGCCCACCCGGACGCTGGTAACCCCTTCACCGACGGCCGCGACGAGGCCTGCGAAGTCGCTGCCCTTACCTTTCGGTCGTTCGTCCCCGCTCGAGTCGTCAGCCCCCTCGATGTCGCACCGATTGACGCCCGCAGAGACCACGGCGACCCGCACCTCGCCCGCGCCGGGTGGGCGGTCGTCGACCTCGACCACCTCGAGGGCATCGGACCCCCCGTAGCTGCCGAAACGGACCGCGCTGGACATGAGACCTCCTGGATCGGGACCCGTATATCCTCCCGACCGCGAGGGCCTCTCAGCTGAGAATGGGGCCCGCTCTCATGAGGCTCTGCGTGAATACCCATTAGTTCGTCCCATGAAGCATCCCCAGCCGGCATGGTCACGCTGCTGGATCAGGAGGGGCGGTTCGCGGCGAGTGCCGCCTCATACAGTTCACGACGAGACAACCCGGTCGCGGCGGCCACTTCGGCGGACGCGTCCTTCAGGCGTGATCCGGCCGCGGTGAGGGCGAGCACCTGCCGAGTGCCCTCGTCGAGGTCGACCATGACGGCGGCAGCGCCTTCGACCACGACCACGATCTCGCCTCGGGCACCGTCCGCGAAGCGTTCGGCGAGCTCCGCCGCGCCGCCCCGGACGATCTCCTCGAACATCTTCGTCAGCTCCCGGCAGACCGCGACGCGACGATCCGCCCCGAACGCCGCGGCCAGATCAATGAGGAACCCGCCCAGGCGCTGAGGAGACTCGAAGAAGACCAGAGTGCGCGGTTCCCGGGCCAGCGCGGCGAGCGCCGAGCGCCGCTCGCCCGGCTTGCGCGGGGCGAACCCCTCGAAGACGAACCGGTCGGTGGGGAGCCCGGAGAGAGCGAGCGCGGTCGGTACAGCGGACGGACCGGGGAGCAGGGTCATCGGGATGCCCGCCTCGATCGCGGCGACGACGAGGCGGTATCCGGGGTCCGAGACGGTCGGCATGCCGGCGTCGCTCACGACGAGCACGTCGGCCTCGCGCGCGAGCTCCAGGATCTCCGCCGCCCGATCGCGCTCGTTGTGGTCGTTCATCGAGATGAGTCGAGGTCGGTGCTCGATCCCGAGGCCCGCCATCAGGCGCTGGACGACCCGGGTGTCCTCCGCGACCACGACGGGCGCCGTCTGCAGCGCTTCCGTGAGTCGGCGGGTCGCGTCGCCGAGGTTTCCGATGGGGGTGGCGGCGAGCACGAGCATGGGCTCAAGTCTCCCACCGCGCCGCTCGGCCGCCGGAGGCCGGGTCGCGCGCGGCCGAGTGTCGTCGGGGCATGGTGAGGTTAGGCGGTGACCCCCGCCGCTTCCGCACGCCGCCCCGACACCGTCAGGGTGCTCGCGCTCCAGCGCAACGGAGACCGGGTGGATCTCCTCCGGATCGACCGGTCCGCGTCCGACGACGCCGACGATGCGCGGGGTCTGCGGCCCGGAACGGAGCTGAATCAGGCGGTGGCCCGTGCCGAGTCGGACGCACCGATCTGGGTGTGGGACGACACGGCGCGCTGGTATCCGCATCTGCTGCGTGCCGGCGTACGCGTGCGGCGTGCGGGCGACCTCCGCCTGCGGCGGCAGATCCTCCGCCGATCCCCCGCCGTGCCGGTCGGTCTCCTCGACGGGGTCGATGCGGCACGTTGGGACGCTCTCGCCCCCGCCTCGGACGACGCCGCTGCCCTGTTCGATCTGCACGAGCAGGACGCCCCGCTCGACATCCGCGCCGAATGGATCCGTCAGAACGCGGCCCTTGCCGCCGTCGCAGATCCGGAGGCACAGCGGCGCCTCCGGCTGCTGCTGACCGCGGAGAGCTCCGGCGCGCTCGTGGCCGCCGAGCTCTCGCATGTGGGGCTCCCCGTCCGCGCCGACGAGCACGCCCGCCTCCTCCGCGACACGATCGGGGAACGACCCCTCTCGGCGGCATCGCGCCCGTCGGCCCTCGACCGTCTGATCCCTCCGCTCCGCGCAGCCCTCGGCAGCCCCGATGTGAACCCCGATGTGCCCGCGCAGGTCCTGGCCGCTCTGCGACGAGCAGGCCTCGACGTCACCGACACCCGGTCGTGGACGCTGTCGCAGCTCGACCACCCCGCCATCCCGCTGCTGCTCGAATACAAGCGGCTCGCGCGGCTCGCCTCGGCGAACGGCTGGCGATGGCTCGACACGTGGGTGCACGACGGGCGCTATCGGCCGACGTACCTCCCCGGCGGAGTCGTCACCGGGCGCTGGGCGGCCCAGGGCGGCGGGGCCCTCTCCTACCCGGCGGGACTCCGTTCCGCCGTCCGCGCGGACCCGGGGTGGACCTTCCTCGTGGCCGACGTCGCCCAGCTCGAACCGCGGGTCCTCGCGGGCATGAGCCGCGACCTCGCGATGGCGGAAGCGGCGGGCGACTCCGATCTCTATCAGGGCCTGGTCGACCGCGGCGCGGTGCAGACGCGCGACGACGCGAAGCTCGCCATGCTGGGCGCCATGTACGGCGCCACCAGCGGCGAGAGTGGGCGCCTCGTCGCTCGCCTCACGGAACTCTTCCCGCTGGCCTTCGGATTCGTGGAGCAGGCCGCCAAGGCCGGCGAGCGCGGCGAGGTGGTGCAGACCTTCCTCGGCCGGGCCTCCCCCGCGCCGGACGGCTTCTGGACTGCCCCCCTCTCCGACCTCCCGACCGACGGCGAGGCCCGGCTGCGCGAGCGAAGGAAGTGGGGCCGCTTCACCCGCAACTTCGTGGTCCAGGGCACGGGTGCCGAGTGGGCGTCCTGCTGGATGGCGACCCTGCGCAACCTGCTGTGGGAGCTGAGCGAACGGGAGGATCTGCCTCCCCGCCTGGAGCAGCGGCCTCACCTCGCCTTCTTCCTGCACGACGAGATCGTGGTGCATGCTCCGCAGGGTGTGGCCGGCGCGGTGGCGGAGGCCGTCGACGAGGCGGCAGCGACGGCGACCCGCCTGGTCTTCGGACGCTTCCCGGTCCGTCTGCCTCTCAAGACGGTGCAGGTCGACTCGTGGGCCGATGCCTGAGCCTTCGTCATAGCGGCCCCCTCTACAGTGAGCAGGTGACGAGTCGCTGGTGGACGATCGGCGGCCCGATCGGAGTGCTGCTACTGGCCGCGGCCGTGCGCCTGTGGGGCCTCGGACATCCGGCCGCCCTCATGTTCGACGAGACGTACTACGTCAAAGACGCGTGGACCATGTTCAACCTCGGGTACGAGGGTTCGTGGCCCAAGGACGCCGACACCGCCTGGAACCTGGGCGACTACAGCGGGTGGACGTCTCAAGCCAGCTACATGGCGCATCCGCCGCTCGGCAAATGGATCATGGCGCTCGGCATCGCCGCACTCGGGATCGAGAACCCCGCCAGCTGGCGTCTCAGCGTCGCGGTCGCGGGCATCCTCGGCGTCGCCCTCATCATGTTCCTCGCGAAGCGCCTGTGGAACAGCCCCGTCCTCACCGTCCTCGCCGGCGGATTCTTCGCGATCGACGGCCACGCCATCGTGATGTCGCGCCTCGGCCTGCTCGACAACTTCGTGATGTTGTTCAGCCTGCTGGCCTTCACCGCTCTGCTCCTCGACCGGGCCGGTACCGAACGACGCCTGGACGCCGCACTCGCTCGAGCACGCGAGCGCTCGCCGCGCGTCCTGTGGGGTCCGGTCGTGTGGTGGCGCCCGTGGCTGCTCGCCGCCGGAGTGCTGCTCGGCGCGACGACCGCCGTCAAATGGTCGGGTCTCTACTTCATCGCCTTCTTCTTCCTCTACGTCGTCGCGGCGGACGGTCTGGCACGCCGGCGACGCGGCCTCCCCTTCTGGCCGTTGTCCGCCGTGCTCAAGCAGGGTCCGATCAACGCGCTGCTCGTCCTCCCAGCAGCGGTCGGCGTCTATCTCGCGAGCTGGACCGGGTGGTTCATCACCTCCGGCGGCTACGACCGCAACTGGATCGCGAACGGCGGCGAGCGGTGGACGGGAGGGCTCGCCTGGGTGCCCGACACCCTGCAGAACCTCTGGCACTGGCACGCGACGATCTACGCGTTCCACAACGGACTCAGCTCACCGCACCCCTATTCGACGCCGGCTGTCCTCTGGCCGTTCCTCGTGCGACCCACCCAGATCTTCTACCGCGGCAGCGATCTGGGCGAGAACGGCTGCACGTTCTCGAGCTGCTCGGAGATCGTGTGGTCGATCGCCAACCCGATCCTCTGGTGGGCGGCGAACATCGCCGCGGTCTACGTGCTCTACAGATTCCTGCGCTTCGCCGAGTGGCGTGCAGGGTTGCTCCTGATCGGGATCGCCGCGGGGTACCTGCCCTGGCTGCTGTACCCGAATCGGACCATGTTCCAGTTCTACGCGATCGCGTACGAGCCGTACCTCATCCTCTGTCTCGTCGCTGCCATCGGGCTGCTCCTCGGGATCCCGATCGGCCGATCGGACGTCGACAATCTCGCGCGTATCCGTGACCGACTCGCCGCGCGTCAGCAGGGATCCGATGCGGCCGGCGTCCGCCTCGATGACCCCGAGGTCGTGACGGCGGGTGGTCGCAGCGCGCGAGCCGAGGCTTCGGGCACAGCCGTCGGGCCCGGAGGCGGGGACACCGGGATCGCACCGCAGGGGTTCGCCGACATCGTCGCGGGGAGCGGGGAGACGTTCCCGGGAGACCCTCCGCCCCGTTCCGGCTGGCACCGGTTCGTCGAGACGATGCGTCAGCCTGCGGTCCGGCTCCGGTTCGTGATCGTCTTCCTCGTCGTCGTGGTGCTGGTCAGCATCTTCTTCTACCCGATGTGGACGGGGATCCAGGTGCCGTTCTGGTTCTGGACGCTGCACATCTGGACGCCCACCTGGGTGTAGGCCGGCTGCGCCGGGTTCAGCGCCAGGCTTCGGCGGGCGCGGTGATCACCGGAACGGGCGTCTGACTCCAGTGGGACCCGTTGCCGTAGTGACTGGTCGCCCACGGCGAGGCCCAGATCGCCGCTTCGATCTGACCCGTGGGGGCAGAGGCGGCGAAACCCGCCCGGATGTCGACGTAGCCCGAATAGGTCTGCAGAGTCTCGGCCGCCATCGCTGCCGCTGTCGCGAGCGTGTCGTAGGAGCCGAGGCCCGATCCACCACCCGATCCGTAGCCGTTGTTGAGGGGGTTGTTGCGGTTCCACCAGTCATCGGGACCGTTCTCCTGACGCATCCACCGCGTCATCACCGCCACGTTCGAGTCGGTGACCGGCCATCCGGCGTCCAAGAGGACGAGTTTCGCCCAGTCGTAGTTGGTGCCACCCGCGATGAGGGACTGCTTGCCGGTGGTGTAGGTGAAGTCGTCCCGGTCGATGGCGAGCGGCGTCGAGTCTCCCAGCACGCTCAGACTCTGCCCCGGCCCACGCGCCGGGCCCGGAGCGAGCTCGCCGACCGCCGTGGCGGTGGAGGGCAGGAGCGCCGCAGGGGCCAGAGCGGCACCGGCCAGAAGCGCGAACGAGGCGGACATGGCGAAGACGACCATTCCGTGTCGGGCCGCGCGAGCGGGCCGGATCGTGCCGACGGCCGAGGTCTTCGAGGCGGTCGCGGCCTGCGCCGCCGCGGGCGCCGCACGCGAGCGTCGACGACCGCGGGGGCGGAGCTCGTTCGGAGGTGTCGTCATAGCGGATTACCGGATCGGCGGATGGGAGAAGTCAGGCGATGCGTGCGGGCGAGGGTAACAGCCCGGGCTGCTTTCAGGCCGGGACGCCGCTCACTCGGATCACTCGAGGCGAGCGACGCCGAGGAGAGAAGCGGCGGATACTCAGTTGCTCAGCGCGGCGCGGAGTGTGTGCTCGATGCGGTGAGCCGCATCGCACGCGACGGGACCACCCTCACGGCCGACCCAGGCATAGAAGCTGCTGCCCGATGCACTGCTGGGCATCCACTCCGCGATCCACCCGTCCACGGCGCGCGAGAGGTTCTCCCCCGCGGCCGGCTCGCCCGTGAGCGGGTCGACGGCCACGGGCACCCGACGGATCTGCATCCGGCGGGGCAGCGACAGGGCGGGAAGCTCCTCGTCGGACTCGACGACGATCTGACCGTAGGAGCAGATCGGGAGGATTGCCACCATGGCCTCGATCTCCGCGAGGTCGGCCGGGACACCAGCGAGGAACACGTTCACTCGAGGGTCGGGCACGGTGCGGGTCACCGACACAGTTTAGGCACGCCTTACCTCACACGCCAAACGATCGCTGCGACTCTCAGGGACCGCTGAGGACGGGCGCTCCCTCGGCCTTTGCGAGGATCAGTCCTTGAGAGGGTCGTGGCCCCAGTTCATCAGCGAGTAGCGCCAATCGGAGTGCTCGACGTCCTTCTTCGGACCTTGCGCGCGATGCCGGTGCACGTAGCCGATGACCTTCTTCATCCACGACACGTCGTCATCCGTCAGATCGGCCTTCTTCGTCCCGAGGATGTCCACGATGCGGCGACCGGACTTGTGCCCCGTCGACTCTCCGCCGCCGCTCTTGTCGCCGACCGACTTCGACTCGTCGGTGTCGAGCCACTTGTCGATCTCCTTGCCAGTCATGTTGACGGCCGACTTCCAGTCGTGCCAGACCTCGTCCAGCCCCTCGGGGGTGCTCGATGCGCTCATGCGGATGAGACTGTCGGTCATCTCTGAGCGTTCCCGGCGCGCGCACTGGACACAGCCCGCGAAGGGACTGAGCGCTCGCGGCTGCACGGCCTGTCAGGTCCCGCTCAGTCCCGTGGGGAGCCGCTGAGCAGGGACGCGAGCCGGGCCCCGTCCGTGATCGGGAGCCGGCATACCCGGTCTTCGCAGAGGTAAGCGGTCGGCTCGGAGCGGCCCGCCCGGTCCGAGAACAGATCGAACCCCGCCGAAGCGAAAGCCTCGGCTTGGGCGGAGGTGACCAGTGCGACCACGATGCTGGGATCCGCGTTTCGTGCCGTGGCGACGAGGTCTCCGTCACGATCCTCGGAGACCACGATCAGTTCGCGCGGCACGTCGTCCAGTTGGGCCGTCGCTTCCAGAGCACCGCCCATGGACAGCGGACGGGTGCGGACGACATCCGCGAGCGGACGAACGGCGGCTTCGGCCACGTCCCGGTAGACACGATCGCCCGTCAGGCTGTACGCGACGAGGGCCGCCCGGGCCGCGAGAGTGACCCCCGACGGGCTCGCCCCCTCTCCGGGATCGATCGGCAACTCACGCCCTTGCGACCGGAGGGTCGGGTCGCCCCCGCCGGGCACCCGGAAGCCGGGGCCCGACGGGCCGGAGTCGATGATCCGGTCGAGCAGGTCGCGCCCCGCGACGGCGTACCGGACCTCGCCCGTGGCGAGACCGAGCTCCAGAAGAGCGAGGGCGAGCGATCCGTAGTCCTCGAGGGTGGCGACGGCGGACGACGGCTCACCGTCGAGACTGGCCCTGACCAGGCCGTCGACGAGCACATGCCGCTCGAGGAGACCATCGGCGACTGCTCGCGCGTGCCCCAGCCATTCGTCCCGTCCGAACCGGCGCCCCGCTACGGCGAGGGCGCTGATCGCGAGTCCGTTCCAGCCGGTCAGCACCTTGGCGTCGATCGCAGGAGCCTGTTCGCCCGCCCGTTCCGCCTCGCCGAGCCGGTAGTAGCCGCCCTCGTCGCGAACGCCGCCGAGGACGCTCTCCGAGTCCTGGGCGGACGCGAGCATTCCGCCATCGACTCGCAGGACGCGGTGGAGGAACCGGACGACGCCCTCCGCGGTCACCTTGTCGCCGAGCTCGGCGTAAGCGCGCAGGAGCTGGGCGTTGTCGTAGAGCATCCGCTCGTAGTGCGGCTCGCTCCAGTCGCGCCGGGTGCCGTAGCGGAAGAACCCGCCGTCGATCGGGTCTCGCAGCGGTGAGGCGGCCATCGCGTCGAGGGTCCGACGGGCCAGGCTCTCGGCGGCGTCCCGAACCTCCCGTCCGACCGACGCGGAGGCTGCCACGCGTTGCAGTCCGAGGAGCGCGGGCGCGACAGGGAACTTCGGCGCTCCTCCGAACCCGCCGTGCTCGGTGTCCTCGTACCGCTGCAGCTCGAGGACGACGGCCGCCAGGTCGACCCGGGCAGCGGGGGCGGCGGCGGTCTCCTCGGCGGCGGCCTTCAGGGCGGCCGTGAGTCGCGTGGCGGTCTCGTCGACCTGAACCCGGCGGTTCGTCCACGCGTCCCACACGGCATCGAGGACCTGTCGGAACGACGGATGCCCGCCCGTCGCGACCGGCGGCGAATAGGTGCTCGCGAAGAAGGTCGCGCCGTCGGGGGTCGCGAAGATCGTCAGCGGCCACCCGAGGCCCTGAGTGAAAGCGCCCGCAGCCGTCATGTAGGCGGAATCCACCTCCGGATGTTCCTCGCGGTCGACTTTGACGCTCACGAACCGCTCGTTGAGGACCGTCGCGACCTGCGGGTCGCTGAAGCTCTCGCGCGCCATCACGTGACACCAGTGACAGGTGGCGTACCCGATCGAGACGAGCACGGGGACATCGCGGCGACGCGCCTCCGCGAACGGCTCGTCGCCCCACGGCCACCAGTCGACCGGGTTGTCGGCGTGCTGGCGGAGATAGGGGCTGAGGGAATCGGCGAGACGGTTCATGACCTCGCCTGTCTAGCCCGCCCGCATGTGCGCCGGCTCAGACGCCGCCTCTCAGCGGGTCGTGTCGCTCGCTCGCTCGTCGGCCTCGGAGACGGCGGGCGCCGGATCCTCCACGACCTTGACGCTCCGGCGCTGACGGAGCGTCCGGATGATGAGCTGTGTGGCCGCGAGCAGCAGAAGGCAGGCGAACAGGACGGCGGACACCCGCGGCGACATCACGAACGCGAGCGCGACGCCGGCGTAGGAGAACAGGGTGGCCGCGACGCCCACGATGAGGCCCGCACGCCAGTCGACCTTGCCGGCCCTGATGTTGGACGCCGTCCCCACCGTGCTCGAGGCGATCATCGCGACGAGCGACGTGCCCTTGGCGATGAGGTCGCTCATGCCGAAGCCGACCACCAGGACCGGCACCATGATCACGCCACCGCCCACTCCGAAGAGGCCGGATGCGATGCCGGTGAGGATGCCGATCCCGATGAGCATCACGAAGGTGAGGACGCTCTGCTCGAGGGCGACTCCTCGCTCGACCTCGAGGAAGAGCATGCGGATCGCGACGGCGACCATCATGGCGATGAACAGCCAGCGCAGGATGTCGATGTTGATGCGACGGAGCAGCCAGGTGCCGATGAGAGCACCGGGTACGGCGCCGATGGCGAGGGCCAGGGCGGCGACGAGGTCGACCTCGCCCTTCAGGACGTACGCGACGGAGCCGACGATCGTCGCGGGCACGATGGCCGCGAGCGAGGTGGCCGAGGCGACCTTCTGGTCCATCCCCACGAGCCAGACGAGCAGAGGCACCATCACGATGCCGCCGCCCACGCCGAACGCGCCCGAGAGGACACCTCCGATGATGCCGACGAGGGCGAGGAGCAGGAACGTCTTGCGGGAGGTGGCTGCGGTCACCGCTCCACGCTAGACGAGCCGTGTTACGGGGACCGACACGGCGCGGGGCTCATTGTGCGCGGCGTCGGGTCGGGCCTCGTACGCCTTCGGCTACTCGGCCGGTCTCGGTACGACGCGCTTCGCGGCGTCTACTCGACCTCCGTGCGCCCCCGGAGATCGATGAGATCGTCCGGGAGAGACCTGAGTTCCGTCCCTTCCGGAGGTCGAGTAGGCCGCCAGGCCGTATCGAGACCGGCCGAGTAGCGAAGCGTATCGAGGCCCCGCACCCCCACCGCCCCAAGCGAAAGGGCGGCGCCCCACGGGGAGGCACCGCCCTTCACACTCGCTGCTCGGATCAGCGGAAGTCCGCCGTTGCGGGGTTCGCGCCGATGCGTCCGTCTTCTCCACGGTCGAGGGCGTCGAACACTTCGAGCTCCTCCGGGGTCAGCTCGAAGTCGAGGATGTCGAAGTTCTCCTTCTGCCGGTCGGCGTTGTTCGACTTCGGGAAGATGATGCGGCCCTCGTCGAGGTGCCAGCGGAGCGTGACCTGCGCGACGGTCTTGCCGTACTTGTCGGCGATCGCCTTCACGTCATTGCGATCCGACAGCTGACCGGAGGCGATGGGCGACCAGGCCTCGATCTCGATGCCGTGCTGCAGCGAGAACTGCTGCAGCTCGATCTGCTGGAACTCCGGGTGGATCTCGATCTGGTTGACGGCGGGCACCACGTCGGTGTTGTCGAACAGCTTCTGCAGGTGCTCGGGAAGGAAGTTGGAGACGCCGATGCTCTTCGCGCGGCCGCTCTCCTTGATCTCGATGAGACCCTGCCAGGCCTCGAGATAGTCGTCGAACATCGGCAGCGGCCAGTGGATGAGGTACAGGTCGACGTGGTCGAGCTGCAGCTTCTCCAGGCTCTCCTCGAAGGCCTCGACGGCGCGCTTGTGATTGGCGTTCCAGAGCTTGGTGGTGACGAACAGCTCGTCCCGTGCGATCCCGGACGCCTTGATCGCGTCGCCGACCCCCTTCTCGTTCTTGTAGGCGGCGGCCGTGTCGAGGTGACGGTAGCCGGCCTCGAGGGCCGAGCTGACGACGTCCGCCGTCTTCTCAGGCTCGACCTGGAATACGCCGAAACCGAGCTGAGGGATCTCGTTGCCGTCGTTGAGGGTGATGCGGGGAACGGAGTTCGTGGAAGTCATGGTCTCACCATTGTCGTCATTCCTGACCGCTTCTTCTGAGCCCCCTGAATCCCTCCCGAACCCCATCCCCCGCGACTGCCGAGTGTCGCCGCGATTGCGGGGCGTTCAGGATGCGCAATGGGCGCGACACTCCGCAGTCGCAGGGGATGATGGAGGGCCCATGTCTTCCTCACCCGCGCCCGCCGTCGACGGCGTCTTGTCGTACCCGCCCGAGCTGCCCGTCAGCGGGATGCGGGACGAGATCCAGGCAGCCATCCGCGATCACCAGGTCGTGATCGTCGCCGGCGCGACCGGATCGGGCAAGACCACGCAGCTGCCGAAGATGTGCCTCGAGCTCGGACGCACCTCGATCGCGCACACCCAACCGCGGCGGATCGCTGCTCGCACCATCGCGGAGCGCATCGCCGAGGAGATGGAGGTCGAGCTCGGCAGCCTCGTCGGCTACCAGGTGCGCTTCACCGACCGCCGGAGCGAGACGACCCGCATCAAGCTCATGACCGACGGGATCCTGCTCAACGAGCTCACCCGCGACCGGCTGCTCCGTCGCTACGACACGATCATCCTCGACGAGGCCCACGAGCGGAGCCTCACCGTCGACTTCCTGCTCGGCTACCTCAAGCAGCTGCTGCCGAAGCGCCCTGATCTCAAGGTCATCGTGACGAGCGCCACGATCGATCCGGAGAGCTTCGCGAAGCACTTCGCGGACGCCGACGGGAAACCGGCGCCCATCATCGAGGTCTCAGGCCGCACCTTCCCCGTCGAGATCCGCTACCGGCCGCTGCTCGGCGAGGCCGGTGTCGATGGAGACGAGGGCGACGACGGGGCGACCGCGGAGGATCTCGACCTGATCGGGGGCATTCGCGCGGGCCTCGCCGAGCTCGATCGCGAGGCCGATGGCGACGTGCTCGTCTTCCTCTCGGGCGAGAACGAGATCCGCGATGCGCAGGACGCCCTCTCGGATCTGCCGCGCACCGAGGTGCTCCCCCTCTACGGCCGCCTGTCCACCGCCGATCAGCACCGGGTCTTCGAGCGGAGCTCGCGCGCCGGTATCCGCCGCCGCGTGATCCTCTCGACCAACGTCGCCGAGACGAGCCTCACGGTCCCCGGCATCAAGTACGTCATCGATGGCGGCACGGCGCGCATCTCACGGTATGGCGCCCGCTCGAAGGTGCAACGCCTGCCGATCGAGGCGATCTCGCAGGCGAGCGCGAACCAGCGCTCGGGTCGCGCGGGGCGCACGAGCGACGGAATCGCGATCCGCCTGTACGCCGAGGACGACTTCGAGAAGCGGCCCGCGTTCACCGATCCCGAGATCCTGCGCACCTCGCTCGCGAGCGTCATCCTGCAGATGCTCACGCTCGGCCTCGGCAAGCTGGAAGACTTCCCGTTCCTTCAGCCGCCCGACCCGCGCGGCGTGAAGGACGGCTTCGACCTGCTCCGGGAACTCGGAGCGGTGCGCGCCGACGGATCGGTCACCCGCACGGGACGGGACATCGCCCGACTTCCCGTGGATCCCCGTTTCGCGCGCATGCTCATCGAGTCGAAGAAGCACGGTGTCACTCGGGAGGTACTGGCGATCGTCGCTGGCCTCAGCATCCAGGACGTGCGCGAGCGACCGCTCGAGAAGCGCGGCCAGGCGGACGAGAAGCACGCACGGTTCGCGGACCCGACGAGCGACTTCATCACGTTGCTCAATCTCTGGAACCACCTCGAGGCCAAACGATCAGAGCTGTCATCGAGCGCGTTCCGCCGTCTCTGCAAGGCCGAGTTCCTCAATTACCTGCGGGTGCGCGAGTGGGCCGACGTCTCGTCGCAGCTGCGCCGCCTCGCGAAGCCGCTGAACCTCACACTCGAAGCACCCAAGGCCGACCCCGACGGCGTGCACCGCTCGATCCTCGCGGGATTGCTGTCGCAGATCGGGATCCTCGACGAACGGAGCGCCGCGAAGGCCGGCCCGACCGGTCGCCCGGGATCGAAGGGCCGGGATGCGCGGTCCGTCGAGTACATCGGGGCGCGCCAGGTGAAGTTCCAGATCTTCCCCGGCAGCACGGTCGCGAAGAAGCGCCCGGATGCGGTCATGGCCGCCGAGCTCGTCGAGACCTCGCGCCTCTTCGCCCGCACGGTCGCGCGCATCGACCCGGCGTGGGCGGAGCAGTTGGCGGGCGACCTGGTCAAGCGCGCGCACAGCGAGCCGCACTGGGAGGCCAAGCAGGGCGCCGCCGTCGGCTGGGAGCGGGTGACGCTGTTCGGCGTCCCCCTCGTGGCGCGGCGCCGCATCCAGTGGGCTCGCATCGACCCGGAGCTCGCCCGTGAGCTCTTCATCCGACACGCCCTCGTCGAGGGCGAATGGCCGCCCGGGGTCGACCGCGGACGCGACCGCGCGTACGACTTCGAACGCGCCAATGCGCGCCTGCGCCGCGATCTGCGCGAGGAGGAGGAGCGCACCCGGCGCCGCGACATCCTGGTCGACGACGAGGCCGTGGTCGACTTCTACGACGACCGCATCCCCGCCGACGTCGTCTCGGTGCGCGCGTTCGAGACCTGGTGGAACGCGGAGCGGAAGCGGCGCGGCGACCTGCTCACGATGCGCCGGTCGGATCTGCTCGACGAGGAGGCCGACTCCCCCGACGGCGACAGCGCGGCCTACCCGCCGAAGCTGCAGCAGGGCGACCAGACCCTGCGCCTGAAATACCGCTTCGAGCCCGGAGCCGAGGACGACGGCGTGACCGTGCAGGTGCCGCTGGCGCTGCTCCCCCGCCTCGATCCCGACGGGTTCGACTGGCTCGTGCCCGGCCTCCGACACGATCTGGTGACGGCGCTCATCAAGGCGCTGCCGAAGCACATCCGCCGCACCGTCGTGCCCGCCGCCGACTGGGCCCGCAAGCTGGTGGACGAGTTCCCCGCCGAGCCGACCGGATCGATCCGCGATGCCCTCGCGACCGCGATCCGCCGCGCGACCGGGGCTCCGGCGACGGCCGACGATTTCGACATCGACCGCCTGCCGCCGCACCTGCGCATGGGATTCGCGGTGCTCGACGAGAACGGCCGGCGCCTCGCGATCGGGCGCGATCTCGCCCTGTTGCAGCACCGCTACGCCGAGCGGGCGCGGGAATCTGTGGCCCGGGTTTTCGCCGAGCCGGACGCGGGTGGGCGACGCGGGCGCGGACGCCCCGGGGCTCCCACGCCGGCCGCTTCCGGTCCCGGTCGCGGCGTGGCCTTCCCCGGAAGACCCGCCACCGAGGCGGCCAGCGTCGAGCGCGACGGCCTCACCACTTGGGACTTCGACGAGCTGCCGCAGAGCCTCGAAGTCCGACGCGGCGGCGGGGCCATCCGGGCGTATCCCGCCCTCGTCGACAACGGCGCCACGGTATCGGTGCGCCTCTTCAGCACCGTCGAGGATCAGCGTCGCGCGCACCGCGCGGGGGTGCGCCGACTCGTGCAGCTCGCCGTCCCGTCACCCGTCTCGTACCTCAACTCGCACCTCACCCAGGCCGAGAAGCTGAGCCTCGCCACCAGCCCGTACAAGGACTCGCGGGCGCTGTTCGACGACGCTCTGCTCGCGGTCATCGACGCCCGTCTGCGGGCGACGGCAGCAGACGGATTGATCTGGACCCGGGCCGAATTCGAGGCGGCCCGGGACACCGCATCCGCCAATGTGATCGACGACCTCTTCGCCGCCGTCTCACTGGTGTCGAAGATCCTTGCCGCGCACCGCCAGGCGGAGCGCGAGGTGAAGGACGCGACGAGCCTCGCGCTGCTGCCCGCCCTGACCGACATCCGGGGTCAGCTCGCGGGCCTCGTGTTCCCGGGCTTCATCGCGCGGACCGGGCTCGACCGGCTCGCGCGCGTGCCCCTGTATCTCGCCGGCGCGTCGCACCGGATCGCGAAGCTGCGCGAGAACCCCAACCGCGACCGCGTGTGGATGAACGAAGTCGAGGCCGCGACGGCGCGCTACTCGGAGGCGGGCGGCACGCTCCCCCTGGCTGCCGACGCGGACTCACGGCTCGAGACCGTGCGCTGGATGCTCGAGGAACTGCGCATCAGCCTCTTCGCCCAGCATCTCGGCACCACGGGCCCCGTCTCCCTTCAGCGCGTCGCGAAGGCCCTCGCCGCCGGCTCGTGACGAACGACGAAAGTTCTCGACGCACATCCTCCAAACCGGAAACAAACGGGATTCTCGGACGGATTCCGTCGTTCCATCCCGGACGTCCGTCGTTTATTCGTTCCCCGGGTCAGGAGAGGGTGAGGAACAACTTCTCGAGCTCGTCGAGCGTGAGCGGACGGGCTGCGTCAGCGCCGCTATCTCCGGGATCGGAGTCCGTCGACGCTACTCCCGCGGGCTCGCCCTCATCGACCACGCACTGCTTCATGGCGGTCGCGATGATGGCGAAGCCCGCCCGATCCAGAGCACTGGAGACGGCCGCGAGCTGAGTGACGACCGCCCGGCAATCACCGCCGCCCTCGACGGACGCGATGACGGCCGCGAGCTGGCCCTGGGCACGCTTCAACCGGTTGGCGATCCGGCGTACCGCCTCGGGATCACCGCGGAGCACATCGTCGGCGCTCATGCGCTCACCAGCTCGTCGCCGACCCGCGCAGCCGTCGACGCCGGGGTAGAGGTCGTCGCCGAGGCCGTCCCATCGCGCCAGGTCAACCAGCCACCGTCGAGATTGCTCACGCGGTAGCCCAGCTGAGCGAGCAGCCGGGTCGCCGTGTGGCCACGCTGACCGACCTGGCAGTGCACGATGATCGGGGCGTCGGGGAGCTCGGAGTGACGGGCGCGGAGTTCGTCGAGCGGAATCACGAGCGCCCCCGGGATCCCGCCCGCCTCGTTCTCGCGCACACTGCGGACGTCGACCACCACGGCTCCCGCGTCACGGAGGGCGTTGAGCTCGTGCCACTGCACGCTCGGCGTCGCTCCCGCGCCGGTGTTCTCGGCGACATAACCGAGGAGGTTCACGGGATCCTTGGCCGATCCGTACTGCGGCGCGTACGCGAGCTCAAGTCGCGAGAGAGCCGACGCGGTCAGCCCCGCCGCCATCGCCACGGCGATCACGTCGAGGCGCTTGTCGACACCGTCGCGACCCACGATCTGTGCGCCGAGGATGCGCTCATCGGTCGGATCGATCAGCAGCTTCGCCGCCATCTGCTGCGCACCCGGGTAGTACCCGGCGTGCGACGACGGGTGCGTGTGCACGACACGGTGCGCCCGGCCCGCGGCGCGCAGACGACGCTCGTTCCAGCCGACGAACCCCACCGTCAGATCAAAGAGGCCGAGGATCGAGGTGCCGAGCGCTGGTGCTGCATCATCGACGGGGAGGCCCCCGATGTCGTCCGCGACGGCGCGCCCGTGGCGGTTCGCGAGCCCCGCCATGGTCACGAGCGTCGGCTCCCCCGTGACGGCGTCGATCTTCTCGACCCCGTCGCCGACGGCGCGGATGGACGGATCGCTCGTGCGGTGACGTCCGTCGACTGCGATGCCCCCGGTGGTTCCGATCTCGAGCCCTGCCTGACGCGCGAGGGTCGTCTCGGGCACGACTCCGGCGGCGAGGACGACGAGGTCCGCGTGGATGCGGTCGCCATCGCTCAGCGCGAGCACGCCATCGGTGGCGGAGACGACCGTGGTGGAGGTCCGCACATCGACCCCCGCACGGAAGAGCTCACGGCGCACCGGCTCGGCCATCTCGGCATCCAGCGGGGTCAGCACCTGCGGGCCGCGCTGGAGCAGGGTGACCTCCACGTCTCGACGGCGGAGGTTCTCGACCGCTTCGAGCCCGATGAAGCCCGCCCCGACGACTATGGCCCGCACGGCACCTCGCGCGCCGGCGGTCTCGAGCGTCGCGATGATCCGATCGACGTCGTCGAGGTCGCGCAGTGTGACGATAGGCACGCCCGCGCCGGAGAGCACAGGATCCGGCATCGCCCGGGCGCCTACGGCGAGCACGAGGTCGTCGTACGGCTCGACCCGCTCGAGGCCCGCATCGAGGTCGCGCACCGTCACCGTCTTCGCGGCCCGATCGATCGCCACGACCTCGTGCCGCACCTGCACGTCCAGACGGAATCGCGCGCCGAGCGATCGCGGAGTCTGCAGAAGCAGGGCGGAGCGCTCCTCGATCACGCCGCCCACGTGGTACGGCAGACCGCAGTTCGCGAACGAGACGTGCGAGCCCCTCTCGAACACGACGATGTCGCGCTCCTCGTCGAGCCGACGCAGTCTGGTCGCGGCCGACATCCCCGCGGCCACCCCTCCGATGATGATCGTCCTCATGTGGCAACCTTATACCCCCAGGGGTATAGTGCTCGCCCACGGCGACGGGCCGAAACGATACCCGGGAGGTTGTAGATGTGCCGACAGACGACGTGCCGCACGTGCGGCAAGACGGGATGGGCCGGATGCGGCCAGCACGTCGACCAGGTCATGCACGGGGTGCCGTCCTCCCAGCGCTGCCCCGGCCACGCGCCCGCCGCGGGCTCACCCGGGCTCCTGGCACGGCTCTTCGGCCGCGGCTGACCCACCCCTCGCCCTCAGCGGTGATGTTCGAGAGTGGTGGGTCCGTCGCGGTCGCGGACCTCGCGGACGTCGTGCTGCTGGCGCCTCGCGAAGGTGTCGTTCACCTGCGTCGTGGCGATGAGAAGGTCGCCGTGGATCCCGAGAGACTCGGTGTCGTTCCTGTCGGCCAGTCGCTCGAGCTCTCAGGGGATGACGCGGAGATCGACGCTGTGTCGTTTCCGCGCACCGCGCTCAGCCGGCTGCTCGGAGCGGACATCGATCCTGAGGGTCTGGATGTCGGCCGGCTCACGCCCGGGTCACCCGTCATCGTCGATCGCGTGCGCCGCAGGGGTATCGATCCGGGGTCTGCAGCTGGCGTACCGCAAGACGGGGCGCGAGACCCCGATCGCCCACCTGCGATCCCTCCGCATGACCGATCGGTGTCCGAGCCGTCCTCGGGAGCAGGACCCCCGGTTCGAGGAGCCACAGAGGTTCGACCGGGGCGCGGGCGCCCGGAGACCTGGCTTTCTACGTGATCACCGGGACCGGCATCCTCGGCGGGTCGGCAGCACTCAGCACGCTGCTGGCGACCTGGATCTGACCCGTGCTGGGAACGGGTCGCCCGCCGGGGCGCTTCTCAGCGGTCGAGGAACCACCCGAGCACCCAGGGGAAGGCGAAGAACGCCGCCCCGATCGCGACGGCTGCGGCGACACCCCGAGCTGCCGACCGGCGACGCAGGCGGCGACCGGCCTCGGCGACCGCCGTCCGGGGACTCCCGGACCGGGGGTCCGTGTAGTGCCGCGCCTGACGTCCGAGCTCCTCGACGATGAGTTCGGAGAAGGCGAGGAGCGCGGTGCACTCGCTGCGATCCGACCCGCGTCCGAACCTCCGGGAGGCGATGATGAGCCGATCGTCGAAGATCTCGATATCCCACGCTCGGCCGTGATCGATCAGGCAGACCATGACATCGGGCGTGAGCAGTTGCAGAGCGTCGCGCTCGTAACCGTTCGGCACGTACACGGTGAAGTACCTGTCGAAGTCACCCTCGAGCGACAGCCGTTGCGTCCCGGGCAGGATGCTCCGCAGTCGTCCGTTCCGGCGCGCATCGATGACGATGTGCGGCACCTCGCGTGGCAACAGCGTCTCGAGGTAGCGGAAGCTGTGACGCGGCCCCTGCGGGCTCGAACGGTCCCCGGAGTGGCGTGCGATGGCGATCTGCAGCGATCGTCGTCCTGTCGGCTCCGGGCGCCACAGGGCGAACTCGGCGCGATATGCGGCCTTGGTGCTATCGACTCGCATCCGTGACGGACGCGCCCACTCGTCGCCGCCCGCCAGAAGCACCCCGCCGGGCGCCGGCGCGAGTCCCATCCGTGAGAACAGGAGTCCGCGCTCCCTGCCGAAGGCTGTGAGCGCGAGCTGCCGACGGACGTCGGCCGGCAGAGACACGGCGATACCCGCGATCAGCCAGAGTCCGATCGTCACGAACATGAGCACCACGAGGAGCAGACCCCGCGCCCAGTCGATCCACGGAGGGAGCACCACCGGTGCCGGGATCTCGAGCATCAGACCCGAGAGCCCCACTGTGGCCCCGACCGCCGGCACGACGAGCAATCCTCCGAGGACCGCGTTGCGGAAGACGGTCGGATCTTCCGCACGCACCTCGGCCCACGAGACGTGCCGGGGGAATTCACGACGGAACAGCACCAAACGCTCTTCGATCCGCGTCCGCCCACCCATCGACGGCACGTTAGCAAACACGCTCCTCGCGCTCAGCAGGAACAATGACGCCTCAGCAGGAAGAATCTGGCGGATTCCTCCTGCTGAGGCGTCGTTAGTGCTGCTGAGCGCGGGTGAGGCGTCGGATCAGTGACCCATCGGGGCGGGAGCGGCGCCGTTGTCGGCGGGCTTGCGGACGAACAGGCCCGCGACGACCAGCACTATCGAGAGGATCGCGCCGACGAGGAACGCCGAGCGGGCGCCTTCGAGGGTGGCGGCGATCTCCGCCGTCCCGGCTGCGGCCGCATTCGCCGCGCCCACGCTGAGCACCGTCACGAACAGGGCCGTTCCCGCTCCGGCAGCCACCTGCTGGAAGGTACTCAGCACCGCGCTACCGTGCGAATAGAGCTGCGGACGCAGCGACCCGAGCCCCGAGGTCATGACGGGAGTGAAGGTGGCCGCCAGGCCGACGCTCATGAGGATGTTCGACACCATGAGGTACCAGATCTGCGTCTCGGTCGACACCATCGTGAGCATCCAGAGCGCCGCCGAGACGAGGAGGGTGCCCGGCAGGATCAGGACGCGGGGGCCGCGCTTGTCGTAGATACGCCCGATGAACGGCGACGCGATTCCCATGAGCAGACCACCTGGCAGTGTGATGAGACCGGTGGCGAGCGGATCGAGCCCCAGCACCGTCTGCGCGAACAACGGGATGAGGATGATGACGCCGAACATCGTGAGCGTGCCGAGCAGCATCGTCGCCATCGAGATGGAGAAGATGCTGGACGTGAAGACGCGCAGATCGAGCAGCGCGTTGTCCGTGCGCTGCAGGAAAAGCTGACGGCCGAGGAACGCGGCGAGGAAGGCGACTCCGATCAGGAAGAACGCCCACGGCGGCAGGACGGCCGGTGCCTCTGAGCTCTCGCCGATGCTCGCGAGACCGTAGACGAGGCCACCGAACCCGAGCGCTGCGAGCGGCACCGAAAGGAAGTCGAGCTTGGCGGGACTCGTCTCGGAGACACTCGTGATCCACTTCGCACCGAGCGCGAGGCTGGCCAGCGCGATCGGGAGGACGAATCCGAAGATCCAGCGCCAGCCGAAGTGATCGAGGATGAAGCCCGACACTGTGGGGCCGAGAGCGGGCGCGACCGAGATGACGATCGAGATGTTGCCCATCATCTGCCCGCGACGGGCGACCGGGACGAGCGTCAGGACCGTCGTCATGAGCAACGGCATCATGATCGCGGTGCCGCTCGCCTGGACGATGCGCGCGCCGAGCAGCACACCGAACGTCGGGGCCGCGAACGCGATGAGCGTCCCCGTGCTGAACAGCGACATGGCGATGATGAACAGCGTGCGCGTGGGCAGGCGGCGGATCAAGTAGCCGGTCGTCGGGATGATCACGGCCATCGTCAGCATGAACGCGGTCGTCAGCCATTGGCCCGTGGCAGGCGCCACGCCGAGGTCGCGCTGGAGAACCGGCAGCGCGACGCTCATGACGGTCTCGTTGAGGATGACCGTGAACGCCGCGACCAGGAGCAACGCGATGACGTTCCGGTGCGCCTTGGGCAGCTTGTCAGAGGTGGCGGCATCGACTGCGGGCGGCGCCGCTGTCGGGCGTTCTTCGGCCACGGAGCGTGCGGGAGCCAGCGGATCCTGGCTGCGTGATGTGGTGTCGTTCGTCAACGTGTCCTCTTACTGCGGGGGCGCACCCGGCATGCGGGTGGCGGCGAACGTCGAGCCACAGAGGCGGACCGACTGCGGATACAACAACTGTCGGGCGCCGTTCTTCCCGATACGGCGATATTCGTCGCACACAGACGTTCGCGCGCAGCGCGGAGGATAAGGGGACTCGTCTCCGGACCCCGGGCCACCCGAAGGCCGGGGTCCGGAGAACGATTCCCTACAGTTGCCGCTTCGCTCGTCGAGCCACCCGAAGACCGACGAACTACTGCGCGGACCAACTGCAGACCACTATATATGGGGTTGGGGTCCCCCCGAAACCGCAAGATGTGGTGACATCCGTCCACAAGCTGTGGAGAAAGACGACGATCTATCCACAGTGACGAGCCCTTCCCAGCAGAACACTGGCAGATACAATCAGGACGCTGTGAATAGTTACGTGAACCTTCTCCGAACTCCCGGGGTCGCGCGTATCATCAGCGCCCAACTTCTCGCGAGATTCCCCAGCGGCATGCTCTCGCTGGGCTTCCTGCTGCACATCCAGAACACCACCGGGTCCTACGCATCCGCCGGGCTCGTGCTCGCGGCGCTCAGCATCGGTCAGGCCGTGTCGGGTCCCCTGCTCAGCAGACTGATGGGTGTCCTGGGGATGCGTCCGGTGCTCCTGGTGTCGACCCTCGCCTGCACCGCCGCGGTGACCGAGATCGCCCTCGTGCCGCAGAGCGTGCCCGTGTCCATGGTCGTCGCCCTCATCGCCGGGCTCGTCTATCCGCCCGTGCAGCCGGCGGTGCGCACCATCTACCCGAAGATGGTCAACTCCCGTCAGCTCACTCCCCTCTTCTCACTCGACGCGTCGGCGCAGGAGATCATCTGGGTGGGCGGCCCCGTCATCGTCACACTGGTCGCGACGCAGATCGGCACGGTGTGGGGCATCCTGCTGTCCGCCGCCCTCCTGATTGGCGGCGGGCTGTGGTTCATCTCCTCTCCGGAACTCGGACGAGTGCGGATCCCGCGCAGCAAGCGGAGGTTCGGCGTCGTTCTCAGCCGGCCGACCGTGCTGCTCAGCACCATCGTCGGCTTCCTTCTCATCGGTTCGTGCGCGGGCGTCGAGGCGGGCGTCGTCGCCGCCTTCGGGGACCATGGCGCCGAGGCCGGCATCGTGCTCGCCATCTGGTCCATCGGATCCCTGGCGGGTGGTCTCGCGTTCGGTCACGTCCCGATCGGGCCGTGGGCTCTCGCGCGTCGCATGGCGATCATCGCCGTCGGTCTCGCCATCGCGTCGGCCTCTCTCGATTTCTGGTGGCTCGCGGTGACCCTCGTGATCGCCGGCATCGGCATTGCCCCCGCCCTCGCGGTCATGTTCGCCATGACCAGTGCGACCGTGAAGTTCAGCGACACCGCCGAGGCCTACGGCTGGATCGGCACCGGCCAGCTCATCGGCTCGGCCGTGGGTTCCGCGATCGCCGGCTTCCTCATCGACGGCAGCGGCGCGCGTGGAGCGTTCTGGGTTGCGATCGCGATGGCGGGCGTCGGCACCCTCGTGGCGGTGATCGGCCGCCGCTGGGCCCCCGACCTCCGTGGCCGCGACGCGAGCCCCATCCCCGACACCGAGCCGGTCCCCACCCAGCCCTCCTGACCCGCTAGATCGGATATTTCGGCGAAAACCGCACGTTCCGGCTAGTCCGTTCCGCCGGAACGTGCGGTCTACACCCGACTCCGTCCGCTTCTAGGATCACGACATGTCAGCTAGCGCCTCCCGGAGGATCGCCGTCGCCGGGGCCACCGGAACCGTAGGTCGCCACGTGGTCGAGGCGGTTCGCCTCCGGGGCCACGAGGTCGTGTCGATCTCGCGCGCATCCGGCGTCGACGTCGTCTCCGGAACCCTCCGCGATCGACTCGACGGAGTCGATGCGATCATCGACGTCCTCAGCGTGCCCACCCTGTCGCGGAAACGGGCCACGGAGTTCTTCCGCTCTGCCGGGGCGACGCTGCAGCGGGACGGCCGTGCGGCGGGCGTGTCTCATCTGGTGACCCTCTCCATCGTGGGTATCGACGGGGTCGAGGACAGTTAATACGGAGCCAAGCTGTCGCAGGAGATGGCGGTTCGGGAGGGCGCTCTCAAATGGTCACTGCTTCGGGCGGCCCAGTTCCACGAGTTCGCGGCGCAGACGATCGATCGAGGTTCCCTCGGACCGGTCGTGATGGTGCCGAAGGCGCCGATCCGCCCGGTCAGCGCCCGCGAGGTCGCCGAAGAGCTGGTGCGGCTGGCCGAGGGTGCCCCCGCCGGTCGCGCGCCGGACTTGACCGGCCCCCGCGACGAACGCCTCGTCGACATGGTGCGCGCCGTCCTCCGTGCACAGGGTTCGCGGCGTCCGGCATTCGAGATTGCCCTCCCCGGCGGGATGGGGGCCGCGATGGCGGCGGGCCGGATGCGTGGCGATGAGACCGCCCGCCGCGGGACGCTGACATTCAGCGAATGGCTTGCGCGGAGCTGAGAGGCCTTGAATGACCGCACGTTCCGGCGGAGCGGACTAGCCGGAACGTGCGGTCTTCGCCGGAATATCCGATCTGGGCGGAGAATCGGGGTATGGCTTCCCCTCTGCTCTCCATGAACGACGGTCGCTCGATTCCTCAGCTCGGGCTCGGGGTGTACAAGATCCCGGACGACGAGGCGGCGGCCGCCGTCGGGCACGCCCTCGAGGTCGGGTACCGGCACGTGGATACGGCCGCGCTGTATCGAAACGAGCGCGGCGTCGGACGAGGTATCCGCGAATCCGGGATCGACCGTGACGACGTCTTCGTGACCACCAAGGTCTGGAACGACGACCAGGGCTTCGACGCGACCCTCCGCGCCTTCGATCACAGCCTCGACCTGCTGGGGCTCGACGAGGTCGACCTCTACCTCATCCACTGGCCCGTCCCTAGCAAGGACCTCTTCGTGGAGACCTGGCGTGCGCTCGGCCGCCTGCACGAGGAGGGACGCGCGCGCAGTATCGGCGTCTCCAACTTCACCGAGCAGCACCTGCAGCGCATCATCGACGAAACCGGCGTGACCCCCGTTCTGAACCAGGTGGAGCTGCACCCCTCGCTCCCCCAGGCCGAGCTCCGCGAGTTCGATGCTCGGGCCGGCATCCTCACCGAGGCGTGGTCGCCGCTCGCGCGCGGGCGCGTCTTCGGTAGCGACGTGCTCACGCGCCTCGCGGAGAAGCACGGCAAGACGCCGGCGCAGATCGTGATCCGCTGGCACCTGGACCTCGGCAACGTGGTCATCCCGAAGTCGGTGACGCCCGCCCGGATCCAGGAGAACTTCGACGTCTTCGACTTCGGCCTCGACGCGGACGACATCCGGGCCATCGCGGCGCTCGAGTCGGGCGCCCGCACAGGTCGCCACCCCGACGAGGACTGACGAGCGGCGCGGCCCGCGTTTCTCGGATGGCCTCGGATCAGGCCGAGCGGTCGGCACGCCTCTTCTGCCTGAGGTAGGTCAGGGCGATACCCGCCAGGCTGAGGGCCACGATCCCGATCAGCACGACGTCGATGTACTTCCCGACGAAGTCGGCGACCCCGGGGATCCGGCCGAGGAAGAAGCCGAGCAGGATGATCCCCGCCGACCACAGCACCGCGCCCAACGCGTTGAAGGCGGAGAAATGCGAGTGACGCATCTTCCCGACCCCGGCAGCGACGGGCGCGAACGTGCGAACGACGGGGACGAAGCGTGCGATCGTGACCGCCCAGCCACCGAAACGGTCGAAGAAGCTCTGGGTTCGGGCCACGCTCGATCGACTGAAGAAGCCGCTGTCCTTGCGATCGAAGATCGCCGGCCCGCCCCTCCTGCCGATCACATAACCGAGCTGATCGCCGAGGAAGGCACTCGAGGCGACGAGGATGATCACCACCGCCACCGGGAGCGTGATGACACCGGTCGCGACGAAGACCCCCACGAAGAAGAGCAGAGTGTCGCCGGGAAGGAAGAACCCGATGAGCAGCCCGGTCTCGACGAACGCGATGAGGCAGACGATCACCATCGCCCATGGTCCTGCGCCCTGGAGAATCGCCTGGGGATCGAACACGGGCACTCCTCGAGCGCGGCGGCCCGAGGCCGTCGAAGGATCGCTACCGAGCAGACGCCGGTACGGGCGCGAGCGCCTCGTGAAGTATCGAGCGCCACACGGAGAAGTCCCTGAACGAGCTCCGAAAACCGCATGTGCACACTCTGAGCGGCACGATCCCAGCAGAGCCGCGCCCTCGCCCCGGTGCCCCACGTCCGTGTCGTGAGGAACCGGGGCGGGACCTCACCAGCGGTCGTGGATCAGCGCGCGGAAGCGGTTGTCGTAGATGTCGCGGACGCCCCGGCGGAAGTCGTCGCCCAGGTCGGGAACCGAAGCGGCCGATGCGTTCGAGCGGGCCTGATCGACGTTGCGCGCACCGGGGATGACTGTCGAGACGCCGTCGAGCTGAGTGATCCACGCGATGGCGGCCTGCGCCGGGGTGACGCCCTCGGGAACGAGGCGGGCGAACTCGCGGGCCGCCTCGACGCCCTCCTCGTAGGGCACACCCGAGAAGGTCTCGCCCACGTCGAACGCCTCGCCCTTGCGGTTGTAGTTGCGGTGGTCGTTCTCGGCGAAGGTCGTCTGCTCGGTGTATTTGCCGCTCAGCAGTCCCGAGGCGAGGGGGACGCGGGCGATGATGCCCACACCCGTCTCGACCGCACGCGGGAGGACCTCGTCGAGGGGTTTGAGGCGGAACGCGTTGAGAATGATCTGCACAGTCGCGATCCCGGGGCGCTCCATGGCGGCGAGCGCCTGCGCGGTCTCCTCGACGCTCACGCCGTAGGCCGCGATGGCGCCTTCGCTCACCAGGGTGTCCAGGGCGTCGTACACCTCGTCCGAGTGGAAGACCGCGGTCGGCGGGCAGTGCAGCTGCACGAGGTCGAGCGTCTCGACGTCGAGGTTGCGACGCGAGCGGTCGGTCCATGCACGGAAGTTGTCGAGCACGTAGTTCTCGGGGATCTGGTCCATGCGGCGACCCATCTTGGTGCCCACGGTCAGCGGTGCGTCGACATTGGCCTTCCGCCACTCGCCGATGAGCGACTCGCTGCGGCCGTCGCCGTAGACGTCGGCGGTGTCGAAGAACGTGACCCCCGCCTCCGCGGAAGCGTCGAGCACCGCGAGGGCGTCCGCCGGATCGACATCGCCCCAGTCGGCCCCGAGCTGCCAGGTGCCGAGTCCGATGACGGACACGTCACGTCCGGTGCGTCCGAGCTGGCGAGATTCCACGGTGCCTCCTTGCGTCGCGGACGAGCGGATCTCATCCGAGTTACCGGATCGATCCTAGGAAACCCCGCCGACACCCAGCTGGGGCGCCGCGTCACAGGTCGAGGACTTCGGAGCTCAGCTCGGCGGCATCGTCGCCCAGGAACATGTGGAGAAGCGCTTCGCCGTACGCCTCATCCGCGGAGGATCCCGTGAAGTGCCGCTCGGCCCCGAGGAAGTGGATCGAGACCGTGAAGCCGCCTTGCGCGGCTCGAAGCGAACGGAATGCCGCCCCGAGCAGCTCTCGCAGCTGACCCTCATCGGGCAGCCAGAGCACCTCGTCGAGCCCCACCGAATCGAGCGCCCACTCGGTCGTGCCGTTGAACCCGAGCACGGTTCCCGACGGATACGAATGGGCTTCGACCGTCATCTCGCTCACGGTGAAGACCTCGCCTCCCACCTCCGGTTCGTCGATCACGAAGCGGTCGCCGGAGGCGGGTGTCCAGCGCAGCCCGGCGGTGCGCAGCGATCGGGCGAGCGGAGTCGGGATCATCGGGGAATTATCGCCGCGCCACCTGGGCCTCTCGCCGGAGACGAGTCGGAGCCGGCCCGACGACCCTCGAAGCGACCCCGATGCGGCGGATCCGCCCGCGCACCGGCAGAATCATCGGGTGCATCCTCTCTCCGGCGCCCAGGTCCAGATCTCCGCTCACGGCTATGTCGCCGATGTCGCCACCGTCGGCGCCACGCTTCGCGGTCTCTCGTTCGAAGGGCGCGACCTGATCACGCGCTTCGACGCCGACCGTGTGCGTCCCAACTACTTCGGCGCCGTGCTGGTCCCGTGGCCCAACCGCATCACCGACGGCGTCTACGAGTGGGAAGGCACCACCCACGAACTGCCCCTGACCGAGCCCCAGCGCCACCACGCCCTCCACGGACTCGCCTGCTGGCTCGAGTTCACCGTGGAGGAGCAGTTCGCCGACCGCGTCGTGCTGTGCGCCACCGTCCCGGGCCAGGCCGGATACCCCTTCGCCCTTTCCGTCGCGGTCGAGTACATCGTCGGCGAGGACGGGCTCACCACCCGCGTCACCGCCGTCAACGAGGGATCGACCCCCGCCCCCTACGGGACCGCGCCGCACCCCTACCTCGTGGCCGGCACCGGCCACATCGACGAGTGGACGCTGACGCTTCGCGCCGACTCGATCCTGAACGTCACCCCCGACCGCCTCATCCCGACCGAACTCGTGCCCGTGTCCGGCGAGGTCGACTTCCGCGAGCCCCGTCTCATCGGCGCCGCCCAGATCGACAACGCCTTCACCGGACTCGCCCGGGGTGACGACGGTCGCGTGGTGGTGCGCCTCGAGGCGGCCGACGGCCACGGAACCGAGATGAGCTGGGGCGAAGGCCTCGACTGGGTGCAGATCTTCACCGCCGACTTCCCGGTCCCCGAATGGCGCCGCGAGGCCGTCGCAGTGGAGCCCATGACCTGCCCGCCGGACGCGTTCAACACCCGTGAAGACCTGATCGTGCTCGAGCCCCAGGCATCGCACACGGCCGAGTGGGTCATCAGCGCGTTCTGACGATCGAAGGGCTCGAGCCCTTTCATTTCGCTGCGCTCACTGGGCGGGCGGCAACGATCGGGCCCTTCATTTCGCTGCGCTCAATGGGCGGGGCCGCCTCGCCCGCCCGTTGAGCGCAGCGAAACGCAGGGCGCAAGGCAACGAGTCAGGGACGCAGTCGCGGCGAGCCCGGCAGACCGCGCTTCTCCGACACGGCCTCGATCGCCTCGCGAAGCGCGTCGCCCGCGTCGACGCGCGGAGACCACCCGAGCACGTCTCTGGCGCGTCTCGTCGACATGATCGGCACTCCGAGTGCGATGTCGAGCCAGCCCGGGTCGACCGGCACGAGGTGCATACGCCAGGCGGCGGACATGATCGATCGCAGTACCGCGGCCCGGATCGGAACCGTTCGACTCTCCATCGCGGTCGCGAACTCCTCGGGCCCGACGACGGGTTCAGAGGCGATATTGAACGCTCCCCCGGCCCGTTTGAGAACGGTGAGCCAGAACGCCTCGGCGAGATCGTCGGCATGGACCACCTGCGACCTCACACCGGTCGGGATCGGAAGGACGGGCAGCACTCCGGGCTTGAGCAGCACGCGTGGCACGAGCGGTCCGAGGAAGAGGCGGCCGAGTTCGGCTCCCGGATCCGCTTGCATGACGAGACCGGGGCGCACGCGAGTGACGACGACCGAGGGGTGGTCGTGCTCGAAGTCGTCGAGGATCCGCTCGTTCATGACCTTGTGACGCGAGTAGTGCGAGCTCGCGATGCCGCCGGTCGGCCATGATTCATCGACCCGACGGCGCTTGGGCCCGAAGCTGTAGGCGCCGACCGACGAGGTCACCACGACCTGCGGAACTCCCGCGGCGGCCACCGCGCCGAGGACGTGCCGGAGCCCGTCGATGTTCGTTCGAGCCATCAGGCGCTCGTCCCGGTTGGGTTGGAGGAGCCAGGCGAGATGGAGCACGGCGTCGGCCCCCTCGAACGCCGCGGCGAGCCGCGCTTCGGCGCCCCGAGTCGAGATGTCGAGCGGAACCCACTCGACGCTGCGGTACGGCTCGACCTCGGCGGGTCGGCGTCTGCTCACGCCGACGACGGTGTCGACCTCGGCGGCGGCGACCAGCCGCCGGAGCAATGCGGTCCCGACGTTGCCCGATGCGCCTGTGACGACGATCCTCATGTGGAGCCTCCCGACCACCAGACAAGCATCGACCGGTGTCCGTCACCTGGGGACGCGATGCGCCCGACGGCGATGTCGGTGGCAGGAGGCAGAGTGACGGCGTGGCGGAACCGGACAGCCGGATCCGCGGGGTGAGCATCGATGTGACCACCCGACGAAGACACGCGAAGGAGACGTCATGGCCGAGTTGGACTGCGAACACGACGACGCCGTCGATCAGGCGGGTAACGCTCTCGACCGGGTCGAGGTCACCGACGAGTTCGGCGAGACGGCGTTCTGCCTCTCCTGCCCCTGCGGATCGTGGGTCGTCGAGTCCGTGAACGGCGAAGTGCTCGCCCGGTCGGGGCACGCGGTGGCCGCGGTGCCCGCGCTGTCGCACGCTGCTTAGCCCGCAAGCCGACTCAGCGCCGCGAAGCGGGCCGCACCAAGTGGCGAATCGTCCCCAGGCCTCAGACCGGCGGACGTCGCCTCATCGCACCCCTCGCGCATTCAGGGCATCACCGAGGTCGTCGGCATGCTTCAGCGCGGCCACCAGGAACGGCACCGCGAAAGCGCGGAGGCTCGATCGCGCTCCGCGGGCACGCTGCGCGTCGCGGATGTCGCGCGCGAGTCGTCCGAGCACCGTCACGGTGCTGAGCGTGACGGTCAGCATGAGCGCCACCCGGTCCGGCCGGAGCCCCACGCGCGCGAAGGGGCGGAGTCCGCGCTCGAGGGCGTCCAGCAGATGCGTGACGCGCGTCGTCAGCATCAGCAGACCCGCGAAGACGATGGCCGCCGTGATCCGGCAAGTGTTCGCGAACGCGGGCTCGAGGCCGACGAAGATCAGTTGCGCGACCGCGGTGACGAGGATGACCCATCTGACCGCCCAAACCTGAGCGGCGAAGACCTGCAGTCCGAGCGCACCGTCGCGCAGATCCGCCGCGGCGTACGCGAGCACCGCCGCACCGAGCGCGACTCCCCCCGCCCACCACTGCGACGGGAGCAGCGAGATGCCGAGGGCCCCGGCGATGAACAGCAGCATCTTCGGCCCCGCCGGCACACGATTGAGCCAGCCGGATCCGGGTCGGTAGAGACTCAGCACGACAGCACTGCCTCGTAGTCGGCGACCACTTTCGCCGGGTCCCCTGTCGAAGCCACCTTTCCATCGGCGAAGAGCACGGCCGTCTCGCACCGCTGCGCGAGTTCCAGATCGTGCGTCACGAGGACGAGCCGGTGACCCGTGTCCGCCAAGAGATGCCCGGTGATGAGGCGAGCGTTGCGGGCGTCGAGATAGGCGGTCGGCTCGTCGGCGACGACCAGCTCCGGGTCGCGCACGAACGCCCCGCACAGCGCGAGGAGTTGCTTCTGCCCGCCGGACAGATCGTGCGATGGGCGATCTGCGAGATCCGTCAGCCCGAAGCGGGCCAGCGCATCCTCGACCCGAGTCGCGACCACGGCGGACGGCAGACGATCGGCACGCAGGGAGAACGCGACGTCCTCCTTCACCGTCGGCATGATGATCTGCGCGTCGGGGTTGCTGAAGACGAGCGCCACCCGCTTGCGCAGGTCGGCGGTCGCGGAACGAGCCCCCGGGTCGAGTCCGAGCACGTCGACCCGCCCGCCGGTACGCGGAACCAAGCCTCCGATAAGTCGCGCGAAGGTCGATTTGCCGGATCCGTTCTCCCCGATCACCGCGACGGTGCGGGCGTCGAGCTCGAGGGACACATCGCGAAGAGCGTGGGTCTCGCCGACGCGCACGTCGACGGACTCGAGTCGGATGCTCACCGGACGACCTCCAGGACGGCCGCGACCCCCATGCCGCCGCCAACCGACGCGGCAGCGACGCCGAGCGTTCCGGCCGGGGCGCCGGATCCGACGAGACGGCTGAACAGACGGACGAGCGCGACGGCACCACTCGCACCCCACGGATGCCCGAGCGCGAGGGCGCCGCCGTCGGCACACACACGCTCGTCGTCCTCGGCGATGCCGAGCCGATCGAGCACGGCGAGGCTCTGCGCGGCGAACGCTTCGACGATCTCGAAGGCGCTGACAGCGGTGACGTCCGCCCCGAACGACGCCAGCGCCTCGCGGATGGCGGGTGCTGCGCCGATTCCGGGGAGAGCGGGGTCGCAGCCGACGACCGCCCCCGTGCGGATGGCGAGCCCCGGGGCGTCTCCGGCGGGGGCCAGCACGACCACGGCGGCACCGTCTCCGATGCGTGTCGCGGTGCCGGCCGTCACCGACCCTCCGAGAGTCAACGGCCGCAGCCGCGCGAGAAGGGGCTGAGCCGCACCGATCGCGTCGTCGCGTGCAAGGCCCGCGAGGGGCACGAGTTCCCGCTCGAATCGGCCTGCGGCGAGCGCAGCCTCCGCTCGAGCGTGACTGCGTGCGGCATGGGCATCCTGACGCGCGCGGGTGATTCCGTCGTGGGCGGCGAGGTCCCCCGCGGCCTGGAGCATGTCGGGATCCGCGAAACCTTCGGGCGCGAAGGGGGCTCGGTCGTAAGGGACCCCGTCGATCGAACGGACCGGCGCTGTGGAGGCGCTCTCCACCCCTCCGGCGACACGGATCCTCCGGTCACCGGAACACATCGCGGCCGCCGCGTCGAGCACGGCGGCGAGGCCGCTGCCGCATTGGCGGTCCACCGTGGAGCCGGGCACCTCGATGCCGAGACCGGCGGCGAGCGCGGCGATCCGCGCCGGATTCCCACCCGGCCCCATGCAGTTGCCGAGGGTCACGTCGGCGACGGACGGGCGGGATCCGAGTACGGCTTCCGCGTCGTCGACGGCCGCGCGGATCACGGGTGCCGCGAGCGCCGACACGTCGAGTCGCGCGAGCGCCCGACCGCGCGTTCCGATGGGGGTACGGCGGGCGGCGACGATGACGGCGGCGTCACCGGACATGAGGTACCACCTCTCCTTCGATCGCGCGGCGGGCCGTCTCGGCGCGCAACGGCTTCCCGGACGCGCTGCGAGGCACCGGGCCGAATGTCCATCTTCGTGGGCGATGGGCCGGATGGAGTAGCTGACCGGCGGCCTCGCGCACGGCGCCGGCGATCGATTCCAGATCGCCTCCCTCGTCGGTCTCGACATGCGCGGCCACGAGCGCGCCGATGCGGGGAACGGGCCATCCGAAGACCACGATGTCGCGCACTCCCGGCACACCGCGGAGGACAGCCTCGACCTCTTCGGGGACGATGGTCGCCGAAGCACTGAGGATGGCGTCGTCCGCGCGTCCGAGCAGACGAAGTCGATCGCCGACCAGCTCGGCGCGGTCACCGACGGTTGCCCATTCCCCGTCCCGGCGGAGCGGGCCGGTGGATCCGGCGTAGCCGAGTGCGACGAAGGGTGACCGCACCCAAAGTTCGTCGCCTCGGATGTCGATCTCGACACCTGGAAAGGGGCGGAGCCCGTGGCCGGTGTCGACGGCGACGAAGGAGAGCTCGGCCGCTCCGTAATAGCTCACGACCCGGATTCCTGCGGCCTCGGCCCCCTCGCGAAGCGCGAGGTCGAGATGGGACCCGCCGATGAGGGCGCTTCGAAGACTCGGGGCCGGTGACTCGAGGGCGGCGCGAAGCGCCTGCGGGGTTCCGTGGAGCAGCGGCGCTCCGGACGTGTCGGCCGGCGTCGGGCCGCCGTCGAGCGCGTGCGCGAGGGAGAAGAGGGTGAGCGACGACGAGGCCGGGGCAGGCAGTCGAACCTCGTCGAGAAGCTCGCCCTCGGGATCCCGTCCGACCCCGAACAGCCGCGCCACATCGTCGAACGAGGCGGACCAGGAGTCGGCGGTCCGGACCACCACGCGCGGCGATCCGCTGCTCCCCGACGTGAGCGTCGCCCAGGCCGCACCGGTCGGCGGCTCGTCCGCCCCGACGTTTCGCATCACCTCGTCGCGTTGCGAGTCATCCCAGCGACGGTCGAGAACCAGGGGAACGTCGCCTGCACGGCGGATCTGCGCGAGCCTCTCGAGCAGATCCGTCGTGTCGTCGGTGAGCGGGACGAAGCGAGTCACGCCGTGACGCGGTCCTTCGCGGCCGGGGTCCAGGTGCGACCGAATGCCCGCGGGTAGGCCCGAAGCAAGGTCAGCGACACGGCGGTCGCGACCGCGACCTTGATGAGGTCGCCGGGGATGAAGACGAGGTTGCCGACGAACGCGGCATCGAGCGGGATGCGCGCGACGAAGCTGTAGACGGGGATGCCGAACGCGTAGATGACCACGAGTCCGCCGACCAGAGTGCCGACGAGGATGCGCAGCACGGTCGGCTTCCGGCCGCCCGCGTGGACGATGAGTCCGATCACGAGAGCTCCGACGACCCAGCCGATCAGATAGCCGGCGGTCGGACCGACGAAGACGCCGATGCCGCCGCGACCACCCGACAGAAGGGGGACGCCGATGGCGACGAGAGCGAGCAGAACGGTCACGGAGAGAGCGCCGAGCCACGGGCCGAGCACGATGCCGGCCAGCATGACGCCGAGCGTCTGAGCTGTGATCGGTACGGGTCCGATGTTGAAGCTGCCGACCAGACCGAGGGCGGCGATGATCGCCGCGAAGACGGCGACGCGGGCGAAGTCAGTCGCGCTGAGCTGACGTCGTGCGCTGTGATCCATGGGTTCCTCTCGATTCGCCCGACGCCGATCGGCCTCGGATGTTGCGGCACATACCGCACGTTCCGGCGAGCGTGATCCGCCGCAACGTGCGGTCACGACCGGGCGCATCTCCGCGAAAGAGACCACCTGAACAGTGTTCACCTGAACGCCGTTCACTATAGTGGTGACTATGGCTGGAGCAGCAAACGGACGGCGACACAGCCGCGACGACGTCGCCCGTGCCGCGCTCGCGATCCTCGACGAGTACGGGTTGCCCGACCTCACCATGCGCCGGCTCGCGGCGTCCCTCGACGTGCAGGCCAGCGCGCTCTACTGGCACTTCCCCAACAAGCAGACCCTCATCGCCGAGCTGGCGGATCGCATCGTCGGCAGGGCAGCACTGACGCCGACGGTCGAGGGCCGCGCGGATCCCGGTGACTGGCACGAAGGACTACGAGGTTCAGCGGATCGCCTCCGCGATTCGCTCCTCGCCTACCGCGACGGCGCGGAGGTCGTCACCAGCACCCTCGCGCTCGGACTCGGCACACGATCGGCCGCGCAGGGTTTCGCGGATGCACTGAGCACCGCCGGGTTCGATCCGCGGACGACCGCTCGCGCCTCGAACGCGCTGCTCCACTACGTGCTCGGTCACGTGCAACAGGAGCAGCAGCGCCTGCAGTACGACAGCCTGGGCGTGCGCGCGTCCCGGTCCGACCCGCCGGATCTCGCGGCGGACGCGTCGTCGGACTTCCGCTTCGGAGTGGACCTCCTGGTCTCCGGGTTGTCAGCGTTGCACCCCGCGCATTGAGCGGGGACTCGCGCGCCCCGTGGTCGCGGCCGGCGAAAGACGACGGCACCCCTCAGCGTGCACCGCGACGGAATCGGAACCCCACCCGGCCGCGCCCCGCGTCGTAGGCGTAATCGAGCTGGCTGAGCGCGTGAAGGCTGGTGTTCGCGAAGGCCTCGTTGCCATGCGCGGCGATCCGATGACCCCAGGCCACATCGACAGGGGCACCGCTTCGCGCGTCTCCGACCGTGAAGTCGTAGAGCGCTCGGCCGCCGAGGTCGGGCAGCGTGACGACCACCCGTTGCCCGTCGAGGAGGACGCTCCGCCGCGACCGTCGACCGGTTCCCTGCCGCTGGGGCGGATCGACGCCGGCGGGGACCTGCACGATCGATAGTCTTCGGGGCGAGAAGTCTCGTGGGCTCCCCCGCATCGGGGTCACCCCCTGCCGAAAAGCGCCGCCTTGAGATGTGACGAACGGCCGATGTCGGTCAGGGAGACCGAGCATCCGGAGAGAGCCGCGGCTCCGAGGACGGCGACGCCCAGAAGTGCGACGAACCGTTTCATCGCCGCGACTCAGTCACGAACGTCATGGAACCGGAACCCGAGGCGGCCGGCACCGGCGTCGTAGGCGTAATCGAGCTGGCTGAGGGTGTGGAGGCTCGTGTTCATGAATGGCTTGTTGCCGTGAGAGGCCATGTGATGCCCCCACGCGACGTCATCCGGTGCTCCGGTCGCGGGGTCGCCGACGGTGAAGCTGTAGATGGTCCGGTCGAGATCGGGCGAGGTGATGACGACCTGCTGTCCGCTCTGCAGCACGCTTCGCGTCGCGTCGGCTCCATTCCCCTGCTGCTGAGGGGGATCGAACCCATCGGGCACTTGGACGATCGAATACATCAGTCCCGTATCGACCAGAAGCCCGCCGCATTGAGGGGCCACGCCGGCCGTCGGCACGCTGACGCAGGCGGTGGGCATCTGCCAGTCCGCTCCCTGATCGGCCGGCAACGGGTCGAGCTGGATGAATTCGAACCCCGAGGTGTCGGCGTCGGTGATGCCGAGAGTGACCTGCGTCGGGGTGAGCACGTACCCCGGTGCGACCGCGCTCCCCTTCGCCGTACCGGGGATGTTGAGGAACGGGTTGAGGGTCGGGTCGACGGTGGTCCCGTGCGGATCCTGGCGGTCGAAGCCGATGCCCATCATCGACACGGTGATGTCGTCCTGGTCCCTGGTGCAGGCCTCACCCGTCTTGCATTGCTCGGTGACCATGCGCACCTTGAACGGCGCACTCTCGATGTTGGTGTCGCTGTCCGCGGAGAGGAAGCGCACTGTGGTCGTCACCCACTCACCGGAATAGCTGTTGCCGCTGCTGCTGTAGGTGAAGTCCGAGAACGTCTCGCCGGTCGAGGTGTAGTCCGAGCCCAGGTACCTCTGGGCGATGACCAGCCCCGTCGATCCGGTGTCGAGCATGACGTTCGTCTGGGCGCCCCCGGCGATGCTCACCGGCAGGTGGAGCCCCTCGGAGAGTGAACTCTTCGGAGCCAGCGTTAAGGACACCCCACCGGACGCCGCAGTGGTCGCTGCCACGAGGGGTCCCGGATCGTCGGAGAGAAGATCCCTTGCATTCCCATCCGCGATCGACGAGCTGCAGCCGACCAGGAGAAGAAGGAGGATCGGAGCCGCGCAGGCGGCGGCCGTGATGCGATGCACGAGGTGACCTTTCGAAGGCACGCTGGAGCAGTCCCCCTGCCAGCGTGCGGATGGATCCGGTGACCTGTCTTCAACCAACGGCGAGTGTCACCGATCCCGCCCCGGAACAAGTCTCATGTTCGAGAGACACGACTCACAGCCCCTATTCGGGAGCATGGACGGCACCTGTGGCATCGGATGTCGCAGACGGCGAACGGCGCCGCCCGGGAAGGGGCGGCGCCGTTCGGACCGATGCGGAGTGCGATCAGACGACGCGCGACTCCTTGTCGTCCTCCTCGGACTCGATGTGGACGTCGGCGACGGTCACGTTGATCTCGGCGACCTCCAGGCCCACCAGGGTGGTCAGGGCTTCGGCGACAGCGGAACGGACCTGATTCGCCACCCGCTGCAGCTCGACCGGGTACTCGGCGACCAGCGTGATGTCGGCGGCGACCTGCTTCTCGCCGACCTCCACCTTGACGCCCTGACCGTGGTCGGTGTTGCCGATCGCGTCACGGACCGTGCCGATCAGGCGAGCGGCTCCGCCGCCGAGGGCATGCACGCCGCGCACCTCGCGGGCGGCGATGCCGGCGACCTTCGCGACGACGGCGTCGTCGATGGTGGTGGTGCCCTGGGTCTGCAGAGTGGTGGGGGTAGCGGTTGCCATGATGTTCTCCGTTTCTGTTCGTAGGCTTTCGACACCACTGAGACGCGAGCGCCGCTCGGTTCGTCACGGTTTTTCACTGACAGAAAGCTGGGAACCCGATAGGTTCCCGATGAGAGCGATGGGAGGCATGGTGGCCGCACTCGACAGCGCACCGGATGCTCTTCTCGCCCAGCGTGCGGCGGATGGCGACGAGGTCGCCTTCGCGGTCATCATGCGTCGGCACGGTCCCTACCTGAAGGCTTTCGCCACTCGCCTGCTGCGCTCGAACAGCGACGCTGATGACGTCGTGCAAGAGGCGTTCATCCAGGCGTGGCGCAGACTGCCCGACCTGCAAGACCCGGCCGCCCTGCGCGCGTGGCTGACGACGATGGTGTCGCGGAAGACGACCGATCGGATCCGGAGTCGGAAACAGTCCGACCCCCTCGAGGACATCGAGATCCCCGACCTCGCCGGCGACCCTGAGGACCACGCGCTCGGATCCGACAAGATGCGCGCGCTGGCGAGAGTTCTCGACACCCTTCCGCGCGACCAGCGGCAGATCTGGTTGCTTCGAGAAGTGGCCGGGCACTCCTATACCGAGATCGCCGAAAGGCTCGACATGCCTGTCCCGACGATCCGAGGTCGACTCGCGCGCGCCCGAGCGCACGTGCTCGACGGAATGAGCGAATGGCGGTGACCATGAACGAGAACATCACTGACGGCCTCCCGGAAGACGACATCGGCGGCAGCGGCTACACCCTCGACGATCTGTCGGCGTACCTGGACGCCGGTCGCACCCCGTACGACCCGGTCATCGAGCACAACGCGGAATGCCGCTCGGTGCTCGCCTCGCTCGAGCAGGTCGGGCGCTGGTCGAGAGAGCTCCTGGCCGGCGAAGCCGAGACCGCCCCCGTCGAGGCGGCGGGGGCGGGCTGGATGGACGGGGTCCTCGGAGCCATCGCCCGCGAGGTCCGCAGCGGCAGGGACATCGCCTACCCGGGCCCCGACCTGCGCACGACGCTGTCGATCACGGAGGGCGCGGTCAGATCCCTCATCCGTGCGACCGGCGATGAGGTCCCCGGTGTCCTCGTCGGACGATCGAGGATCGACGGACCGCTCGACGCCCCCGGAGAGCCCGTCACGGTGACCGTCACGATCAGTGTCCGCTTCGGCTACGCGCTGCAGGATGCGAGCGACGCGGTCAGGACGTCGATCGCGGAGACCTTGGCGCGGCACACCCCGCTGGCGATCGCCGCGATCGACGTGGTGGTGGACGACATTCGCGACAGCGGGGACGAGGAGCTCGGCCCCCTCGCGAGCCGGGTGGCCGATGCCGGAGGGGACGCACGATGAGCACAGCGTTGGAAGAGCGGGTCGACGCCGTCGCCGAGAACGTCCCGGGTATCGCGGAGGTGTACGAATCGATGCGACCCATCGGCGGCCGCCTCGCCATGCGCAAGCTGGGGTTGGGGCCCGGCACGCGCTCGTTCGTGCGCGGATCGGGCGCGGTGGCCGAGGTCACCGTGAGCGTCGGGCTCCGACCCGACGCCGATGCGGCCATGGTGCGCGACGCGCTCGCCGGCCGGATCCGCGCGATCGACGGGCTTGAAGAGGCCAAGGTGCACATCCGCATCTCCCGGGTCCATCACGACGAGTCGACGCGCATCTGAGAACCTGTCCCAGCCCCGGGATCGAGCCACTCGCGCCTGCCGAACGATGACCGGGGGCGCGCACATTCGGACGGACGGACGGGTCCCGCCGCGGTCGTAAGCTGGCGAGCGTGACCCGAGCCGTCGTCTTCGTCCCCTGGCGCCCCCAGCCCTCGCGCGTTCCTCAGTTCGAGCGTCTGATCGCCTGGTATGCGGCGGAGGTTCCGGAGCTCGAGGTCCGCACTGTGGACACCGATGACGTGCCTTTCAATCTCGCCGCGTGCCGCAACCGAGCCTTCGAAGGCCTCGATGACACCGATGTCGTCGTCCTGAACGACGCAGACACGCTGCCCGAGCGCGGACCGCTTCTCGACGCGGTCGGGGCCGCCGCGTCCGACCGCTTCGTCCATCTCCCGTACACCGAGTACCGCTGGCTGGGGGCGACGGGATCCCGCCAGTACGGCGACGGAACGCCGCTAGCCTCGTGCGACTTCGAACTCGTGAAAGGTGCCTGCTCGGGCGTCTACGTGTCGTCGGCGCGCACCTGGCGGGACCACGGCGGGCAGGATGAGCGCTTCCGCGGGTGGGGCTACGAGGATGCCGCGTGGTTCGTCGCGCACTCGACACTCCTCGAGTCACCGCCCGTGCGCCATGAGGGGAAAGTGTTCGCGCTGCATCACGTCGCCGAGGTGCGCGCGGGAGCGCACTTCGATGCCAACGCCGCCCTGATGGAGCGGTACCGCGACGCATCGACGTCGATCGAGGCGATGCGCGCTCTCATCGCGGAGCCGGCCCGAGCGGTCCGCGACCTGGTCGAGCCTGCGGTCTGACGACACCGGAGTCCCTTCACTCCGCTTGCGCTCAATGGGCGGGGCGGCTCCTTTCGCGGCGCGGCCCGCCCCTTGAGCGCAGCGAAATGAAGGACCCCGCGGCACGCGACGGAAGCCGCGCGCCCTCAGCTCAGGGCGGTGAACGCCCGCGCCGGACCCGGTTTCTCCCGCTCGGCTGCCGAGATCTGCTTCAGCACCGGCGTCGCCCCATCCGCCACCAGGGTTGCCAGCGCCTCCGCGATCTCGTCGGCGGTCACCCGGTTCGGATCGAACGAGACGCCCGCTCCCATCTGCTCGATCGCTGCGGCGCCCGCGAACTGGTCCGTCGAGAACGGCAGCACGATCATCGGCACACCGTTCGCGGCGCTTTCCGTGACGGAGTTGTTGCCCCCGTGGTTGACCGTCGCGGCGGCTCGACCGAGCAGGCGCACCTGCGGCAGGTAATCACGGACGAGCCACCCGGGGGGCAGTTCCCCGAGCGCCTCCGGCGGAGTCGATCCCGTTGCGATCGCAGCGGTGAAGCCGGCCTGCCGGATACCGTCTGCGACGACTCGGAGCACATCGTCCCGCACCGACAGGAAGCTGCCGAAGCTCACATAGACGAAATCGCCCGCGGTCTCGAGCCACGCGTCGACCTGGGCGTCAGCCGCCTCGTCGCGAAGTGCGGATCCGAGGTATGCGTGCGGCGGCAGCGAGTCCTCGCGCCGCGCATCCGCGAGGGGGGCCGGGTAGTTGTAGAGCACGACCGGGCCGTGGGTCGCGAACGCGTCGGAGACGGGCGGAAGCGTCGGCGCGAGCTGAGCCGCTGCCGCGTTCCACTCCTGCGTGAAGTGGGCCGACACCCGTTCGCACAACTCGCGCAGGACGGCCAGGTCCCCTGCATCCGGTGCGAACGCGGCCGGCCAGGCGGGTGGGAATCCGTAGACCTCGCCCCCGACCGGCAACGCGCTCGGGTGGCCGAGCACGATGTCCGCATAGTGGGCCCCCGCGGTCTCGAGTCCGAGCCGAGCGCTGTACGCGAGATGATCGACGATGATCGCGGTCGGCGCGACCTCGGCGACGATCCGCTGCACCTCGCGCGCTTTCTCGACAGGTTGCCACATCAGGTCGGTGAGGCGCTGCTCCGCCTGATAGGTCAGCGTCGGCACCATGCCGTCGCGGGTGGCGGCGAAGAAGCCGAGCAGGGAGTCGGATTCCGCCGCGACCTGCTGCTTCGCGCGGATGACGCCCGGGTTGGAGCCGCGGCCGAGACTCAGCTCGACGTGCTCGAAGCCGAACGACGCCACGATGTGCGCGGTCGACGGGCCCGTGGCGACGACGACGCGCTCTCCCCGACGCTTCCACTCGGTCGCGAGAGTCGCGAGCGGGAGCAGGTGGGAGGCGTAGTCGGGGCTGATGACGAGCAGCGTCAATTGAGCACCGTCAGTTCACGCAGAGTGCGCTCCTCCTCGGCGACATGCGCGTAGACATCGCCGAGGGCGGAGGCCATCCGCTGGATCGTGAAGCTCTGCTCGACCGTGGCGTGCGATCGCTGAGCGCGGGCGTCGTCGGTCTCCGCGAGAGAGGCGTCGAGAGCTTCGCCCAGGGTGCGCGTGAGCAGATCGACATCCCAGGTGGACGTCAGGAACCCGGTGTCGCCCTGAGTCACATAGGTCGCGGGTCCGCCGCCGTCCGGCGCGACCACCAGGAGCCCGCTGCCCATCGCCTCGAGCAGAGCGATACCGAACTCCTCCTTGAGACTCGCGCACGCGTAGATACCCCGGGGCGCGGCCAGGCCGGGAAGGCCTGCGCGGACCGCGGCGACCCAGCGGGCGGACACGTCGTTGCGGCGATGGCCCGGCAGCATGAGCCCCGCCCCAGCACGGTCGGCCAGCGGGACGAGCGCGTCGATGAGAGCGAGCTGCTCTTTCTCATCGGCCGACGGGGTGTGCAGATCGCCACCGATGACGAGGAGGTTGGCGCGGTCCGCGAGTGGGCCGTTCGCCCATGCTTCCACGAGGGTCGCCATGCCCTTCACACGATGCAGACGCCCCACACTCGCGATGATCGGCAGGCCCAGACGTTCGGGGGCGAGTCCCGCGACGAGCGCCCGCAGCTCCTCGACCGCCGCACTCGGCGCACCGCCCGCGGCGTGGTCACGAGCTTCGGCGACCGCGAGGTCGACGACTCCGAGATCGACACCCTCGGGCACGATGGTGTGCCGCTCGGGACGGGAGGTGATGTCGATGCCGACGAGCTCGCGCATGTCCCGGCCCAGATTCGGCCGAGGGAAGAGCACGGTGTGCGCTGCGTTGGCGGCGAGCTGCTGCACGAGGTGACAACGGAACCAGAAATGCTCGACCTGGTCGGTCTCGCCGAACTGCTCGCGAGTGAGGCGCCCCGCGACGTCGAGCGATTGGATGACGGCGTGCGGGTCGGGTGCGACGGTGAAGACGACCGGGATCTCGAGTTCGCGGGCCACATCCGATGCGGCCAGGCTGCCGACGTCGGCCATCCGGAGATGGATCGCATCGACCTGTCCCGCGGCGCGCAACATGCGACGGATGCCTCGTCGGGCGGCGACCCGGAGCGGCCACGCCTTCGCCGAGGGAAGCGGGTCACGGAGCAGAGGGATGCGACCGTAGACGTGGCCGTCGATGTCGTCGCGCAGCCTGAGCAGGTCGTGCGAAGCCTCGGTCACGGCTCCCCGGGACATCGTCAGCACACGCTCCACGGGTGCTTTCCCCGAAGCCAGGGAGTCACCGAGGCGGACGAGCAGGGTCGCGATGCCGCCGTTGTCGCCCGCGCCGGCGGAGCTCAGGTCGGCATCGATGTCGGCGTGCAGGAAGAGCTGGGCGACGGTGAGTCCGTCCGTCGGCGAGGTGCGCTGTGCCTCATCGCCCGAATGCAGGTCGACGAGGGACATGCGCGCCACATCGGCGAGTGTGTCGTCCCCGAGAGACAGCTCCAGGAGGACGGCCTCGACCGCACGGTCGCCGGGGCGCTGACCGAGGGCGGCGGCGGCGGCGATGCGGACCCGTTGGTCCTCGTCGGGATCGACGACGACCGCGAGCAACGGGCGGACCGCGGTACGGCTGCGCACGAGGCCGAGGGTCTCGATCACGCGGGAGCGCGCCCATGGGCGGCGGACGCCGATGAGCGCGGACTCGAGGGCGACGGCCAGGTGATCGGCCGCTCCCCCGGACCACTGCTCGAGCGTGCGCTGCGCGAGCATTCCGGTGAAGCCGCCGTCGGCGACCATCCACACGAGTCGGGCGATCGCGTCGTGGCGGGGCGGGCGCGTTCCGAGAGCCCAGGCCGCATGTTCGCGGACGTAGGGTCGTGCGTTCGACAGCAGGGCGGAGAGCAGCCGTGAGGCCTCCTCGTCGGGGATCGCGGCGAGCGCATGGATCGCGGCGATGACCGTCACGCTGTCACCGTTCCGGATGGCGCCGCTCAGCACGCGCAGCGTGCGGGGGCCCGGATCGCGGCTGGCCTCGAACGCCAGGTCATCGGCGAGCCGCATGGCGTCGATGATGCGTTCGGCCTTCATCAGGGCGTCGAGAGACGTCTGGATCCCCATGGCGGCTGCCTTCCTGAACGAGAAACGGCCGCGAGGCCCGGGAGCGCACGGATCGACTGAAGCGAAACGGCTTGGCCGAGCCTATCTCCGCTTCCGCTGTAAACGATCTGCGAGTTCCTCTCGATATCCGATGCACGCGACGGAAACATGTATCCGCTACTGTGCGATCGGCCCGCCGTGTGCGCGGGCGGTCTTCGCGGTCGCTCATCGCGCACCGCGGGAGATCCTCGCGTCGGCACAATCGCCGCCCCTCTTCCAGGAGATCCTCCATGCGTCTTGTCGTGATCGGTGATGTCGGCGTGACCGACGCCATGATGCATATCGGCGACGAAGCGATGTTCGAGGCCATGGTCGGTCAGTTCACGCGCCGGGGCGCTCAGGTGACGGGCATCTCCGCCGATCCCGCCGAGACCGCCAACCGCTACGGCATCGACGCGGTGCAGCGGATCGGCTTCGACATGTCGCTCGGGCGCGAGGCCGCCGAGGAGCGCCTGCGCGCGATCGTGGCGGCCGCCGGGTCGGGCGCGACGGCTGCGATACCAGGCATGCACGCCCTCGGTGCCGACGACCCCGCCTGGGGCGTCATCGAAGCGGTGCGCGCCGCCGACGGAGTCGCCGTCGCGGGCGGCGGCAACATGGCCTCGAACTGGCCGATGCACATCTTCGAGCGTCGCGCCCTCGCCGGGATCGCGGCCGCGACAGCTACCCCTTTCGTGGTGAGCGGTCAGACCCTCGGACCCGATCTCGTCTCCGAGGACCGGGAGCTGATCCGCGAGATCGGCGACATCGCCCGCCGTCTCGGAGTCCGGGAGGTGGCGTCCGCCCGACTCGCTCGCGAGCTCGGCATCGACGACGACGTGCTTCGACAGACGGTCGACGATGCGTCATTCCTCGTCGACGAGGCTTCGGCTGACGGATCGTCGTCGCCGTATGTCCTGGTCAGCCTCTCGACGCACCTCGGCGGTCGTCCCCGCGAGACCGCCGTCGCGGGGCTCGCCGCGCTGCTCGACCGCCTCACGGCCACCACCGGCGCAGAGGTCCGTTTCCACGCGCACTGGGGGTCCCTCCGCGACGACGAGATCCGTGGCGACAGCGTTCTTCATGACGAGGTGCGCCGCGCGATGGCCGAGCCCAGCGTCGTCGTTCCGACGGGCGACTCCCCGGCCGCTGCGCGCCTGGCCCGCGGTGCCGCCCTGCTCGTGTCGAGCCGGTACCACCCGGTCGTATTCGCGGTTCCGGCCGGCGTCCCGACCCTCGGCATCCATGTCGACGGATACACGAAGGTCAAACTCACCGGCGCACTCGGCAATTTCGATCAGACCGGTGTGGTGTCGATCGACGACGTCATCGACGGTTCCGCCGTCGGCCGTGCCGAAAGCCTCTGGAGCGGGCGCGAGGGAATCCGCGCCCGCGGTCTGGCGGCCGCCGAGCGCCGCCGCCCCGAGTCCGACCTGTGGTGGGACGAGGTGTTCGGGGCGCTGCAGGGCTGAGGGGTGGCCGATCACGCCGCCCGGGTAAGACTGCGCCGCGGTCATCCGGGCGGCGATCGTGCGGGCCGGCTGAGCGGGTGTCAGACCTCGAACATTCCGTACTCGGTGGCCAGCTCGACGACCCGGCGGGCGCGCGCCATGGTCGGTGCGTAGCTCCCGTCTATTCCGATGGGGGCCGGCGCATCGAGCAGGTCGACGGCCCAGGCGATCTCGTCGGGGGACGGGCTGAGCTCACGGTTCACCGTGTCGAGCTGAGCACGGTCGAGCACGAGCTTCCCGCCGAGCCCCATGGTGCGTCCATGGCGGACGGCGTCGGCCAGCGAATCCGGCGCGCAGCGGGAGGGCCCGTCGATGGGCGACGCGATCCCGGCGGCCGCGCTCGCCACGACCATACGGGACCGGGGGTAGGCGAGCGCGATGGGGTCGTCGCCGATGCCGGTGTCGCGGCGGAAGTCGCCCACGCCGAACGCCAGACGCAGGGTCGCGGGGTGACGGGCGATCTCGCTCACCAGTTCCAGCGCCGCACCCGACTCGATCATGGGGACGATCGGAAGGTTGCGGGACAGACGATCGGCGGTTCGCTGAACGTCGTGCGCCCCCTCGGCTTTCGCGAGGACGATGCCCAGCAGGCCCGGATGACGTCCGATCGAGGTGAGGTCGTCCGACCAGGAGGCCGAGGCGGCGTCGCCGATCCGCACCCAGGCCGGCTCGCCGTCCAGTCGAGCGGCGACCCGCTCGCGCGCGGCGCCCTTGAGCTCGGCGGGGACGCCGTCTTCCAAGTCCCAGATCGTGATGTCGGGGATCGGTCCGGGCAGTTCGCCGGTGACGGTGCCGGGCACGAGGAGCCAGGAGCGGGCGAGCTCGGGCGAGATGGACGAGGCGGAAGAAGAAACGGGCGAGGGGGCCGCCGTGGCGACCCCCTGCTCGTTCGCGGTGGCGAAGGTCACCGGGAGGCTCCGACCTTCTCGACCTGCTGCTCCGCGAGGATCTGCTCGATCCCCTTGGTGGTCGGGCCCGCCTGGGCGACCGACGGGACGGCGTCCTCGGCGGGGCCGTGCGGATCGCCGGCAGCGAAGGCGGCCTCGTTGAAGGGATCGTTGCCACCGAGGACGTTGCGCACCCTGTCGGTGTCGATCTGGCCGGTCCACTTGCCGATGAGGAGCGTGGCGACCGCGTTGCCGGAGAAGTTGGTGACCGCGCGGGCCTCCGACATGAACCGGTCGATCCCGACGATGACTCCGACGCCGTCGACCAGGTCGGGGCGGTAGGTCTGCAGACCGGCGGCCAGGGTGGCGAGGCCGGCTCCGGTGACCCCGGCAGCGCCCTTCGAGGCGATGATCATGAAGACCAGCAGGCCGATCTGCTCGCCGATCGACATCGGGGTGCCCATGGCGCTGGCGATGAAGAGCGAGGCCATCGTGAGGTAGATCGCGGTGCCGTCGAGGTTGAACGAGTAGCCCGTGGGGACGGTGATGCCGACGACCGGCTTCGAGACACCGGCGTGCTCCAGCTTCGCGATGAGGCGGGGCAGCGCGGCCTCCGAGGAAGACGTGCCGATGATCAGCAGGTACTCCTTACCGAGGTATTTGATGAGGGAGAAGATGTTGATGCGGGTGACGATGTAGAGAAGACCGCCGAGAACGACCAGGACGAACACGGCGCACGTGAGGTAGAAGCCGATCATGAGCGTCGCGAGGCTGACGATGGCGCCGAAGCCGGTCTTGCCGACGACCGCGGCGATGGCGCCGAACGCGCCGATCGGGGCCACCCAGAGCACCATGCTGAGGATGCGGAAGACGATCGCCTGGAAGATCTTGATGGCGTCGACGGCCTTGGTGGCGCGCTTGCCGAGCGACTGGATGGCGAAGCCGACGAGCAGAGCGACGAAGAGCACCTGCAGGACGCTGGAGCCGGTGAGCGGCGAGACGAGCGTGGTCGGGATGATGCCGAGCAGGAACTCGGTGGTGGTCTTGGGCTCCGCCTCGACGGTGTAGCTCGAGCCCGAGATGTCGAGCCCCTCGCCCGGGTGGAGGAGGTTGCCGACGACCAGGCCGATGGCGAGGGCGAATGTCGACATGAGGATGAAGTAGCCGAGCGCCAGTCCGCCGATCTTGCCGACCGTCGCGGCCTTGGCGATCGAGCCGACCCCGATGACGATCGTGCAGAAGATCACCGGGGCGATCATCATCTTGATGAGCGAGACGAAGCCGTCGCCGAGGGGCTTGAGCGCGATGCCCGTCTCGGGGGCGACGAGGCCGACGATCGCGCCGGCGATGACCGCCACGATGACGGACAGGTAGAGGTAGTGGTTCTTGTCGACGGACTTGAGCCGTCCCATCAGCGTCGATGACATCGCTTGGTTCCTTGCTTCTGATCGGTGGACTTCTTTGTCGTGCCCTCCGAAGCCGGAGAGGTCAGAGCAGTACTTTCTCCCCGGATGCGATGACGTCGCGGGTTGCGTTCATATTGGTCACCGGCGTGATCACAACCCCTCGTGCGCCCACCGGGGCGGCTACCCTCCTTCCACGGACGAGCGACGGCGACGAACGGCGAGAGGAGGCGACGGTGGCGAAACGTGGATGGAGCCTGGCCTCGCGGATCTTCGGGCTGCAGCTGCTGGCCGCGGTCGTCATCGGAGGGGCTCTGCTGGCAGCGCTCGTCGTCGACGGGCAGCAACGGGCCGACGGGGATGCCGCCGAACTGAGTCTCGCCGTCAGCCGCACCGTCGCCGAGAACCCCTGGGTCGCCGAGACCGTCACCGGGACGGACGCATCGACGGAACTCGAGCCCTACGCCTTGGCGTTGTTAGACGCGACCGGGGTCGACTTCGTCACGATCATGCGACCCGACGGAATCCGGATCACGCATCCGGACGTCAACGAGATCGGGAAACCGTTTCGCGGGACCATCACCGAGGCCCAGCAAGGCCGGGAGCTCACCGAGACCTATGAGGGCACCCTCGGATTCTCCGTCCGCGCCGTCGTCCCGATCGAACGCGAGGGCACACTGGTGGGCATCGTCTCCGCCGGGGTGACGACGGCGAGCGTGGGCGAGATCGTGCTCACCCGACTGCCGTTCGTCCTGGGTGTCGCAGCTCTCGTCGCCCTGGTCGGCGCGGGGGTCGCGGCGGTCGCGTTGGTCTGGGTGCGCCGTGCGACCGGGGCCCTCTCCCCCGCCGACGCCCGACGGATGCTCGACTTCTACGAGTCGGTGCTGCATTCCGTGCGCGAGGGGGTCGTCCTCACCGACACCCGGCACCGCGTCATCCTCTACAACGACGAGGCCGCCGACCTGCTCGGTCTGCCGCCGGCCGACGAGGCGCAGCTCCCCGCCGATCCGGCCGCGCTCGGCATCGACGTGGCGGTGGCCGAGCCGTTGGCGTCCGGACAGTCGGTGGTCGAGGAGAGCCTCGTCGCGGACGGCGCCGTTCTGCTGGTCAACCAGGAACCGGCGAGGCGTCCGGGGCGGTCGGCAGAGGCGCCGGTCGGGGCGGTCATGACCCTCCGCGACCAGAGCACTCTGCAGGCGCTGGCGGGCGAGCTCGACTCCGTACGCACCCTGTCGGGGGCTCTCAGCTCGCAAGCCCACGAGTTCTCGAACACGCTGCACACGATCGTGTCACTGCTGGAACTGGGCCGCGCAGATCAGGCGATCGAGCTGGTGACCACGGCCACCCGTGCGAGCCAGAGCCTCACGGACCAGGTCCTGGCGCAGACCGATGACCCCGTGCTGGGCGCGCTGCTGGTCGGCAAGGCCGCGCAGGCGAGCGAGCGCGGCGTCGGGATGGAGTTCGAGTTGGCGCCGCAGGCGTTCATCCCCCTCGCTCCCGCTGCCACCGTCTCCCTCGTCGGCAACCTCCTCGACAACGCGATCGAGGCGGCGCTGCGCGGGTCCGGTCGCGGACTCGTCCGCGTCGCCCTCTCGTCCTCGGGCGAGGGCGTCGTCCTGAGCGTCGAGGACAGCGGTCCCGGTTTCGGCCCGACGCCGGAGCGGTGGTTCGAAGCCGGCGCGACGAGCAAGCAGTCCGAGAGCGGCCGGCACGGCCTGGGTCTCGCCGTAGTCCGCGACGTGCTCGACGAGACCGGCTGCCGGATCGAGATGCTCGACGCACCGACCCGCGTCATCGTGCGTTTCCCGGCCACCGGGGACGCCTCGTGATCCGCGTCGCGATCGTCGAGGACGACCCGCTGACCGCCGAGCTGCACACCGCCTACGTGGAACGTCTCGACGGGTTCGAGGTCATCGGTTCCGCCGGGAACGCTCGCGAAGCACGCAAGCTCATCGGCGCTGCCGACGCGGCCATCGATCTCGTACTGCTCGACCTGACCCTGCCCGACATCGGCGGACTGGATCTGGCTCGCGCGATGCGTTCGGCCGGGTTGTCGATCGACATCATCGCCGTCACGGCGGTGCGCGACATCGCGGCGGTGCAGACGGCGATGTCGTTCGGGGCGGTGCAGTACCTGATCAAACCCTTCACGTTCCAGGTCTTCCAGGAGAAGCTGCTGGCGTACGCGGCCTACCGCTCTCGCCTGTCGTCGGCCTCGTCAGCGACCTCGCAGGCCGAGATCGATCGGCTCCTGGCGGTTCCCCGCTCGTCGTCCGCTGCGGCGGCTCTGCCGAAGGGCCTGACGGCGGCCACGCTCGACGCGGTCTCACGTGCCCTGCGCGAATCGCCGGCCCCGCTCTCCGCGGCGGAGCTCGCGGAACGCGGCGACCTCTCCCGAGTCACGGCCCGCCGCTACCTGGAGCATCTCGCCGACATCGACCTGGCCTCCCGCGAGCCCCGCTACGGCACTCCGGGCCGCCCGGAGGTCGCCTACCGCTGGCTCAGCCACCCCTCACCAGATCGGTTGTGAGGGTATTCCGGCCCAAAGAGAACGTTCTAACGTTCTCTTTGGGCCGGAATACCCTCACAACCGGGGTGGGCGGCTAGCGGTGAGTGTGCGGTCGCGCCCACAGCACGCCGTGCGCGGGCAGGTCGAGGTGAGCGCTCCAGTCGATCTCGGCACCCATGATCAGATCGACCGCTCCCATCGGGAACGAGCCGAAGATCCGCCCCGACAGGCGCACCGGGTCCTCCGAGAAGTTGACGAGCATCAGCAGCACGCCGTGCTCCCCCGGGCGCTGATATCCCAGCACCTGAGAATGGCCCGCGTCGAACGGGATGAGGCGTCCGCCCGCGAACTCCGGTTCCGCCTTCCGCACCTCGATCATGCGGCGCAGGCCGGCGTGGATCCTGCCCGCGTCCGTCGTCGGGTCCGTGCGCTGCGCGTACGCCTCGGCGGGATACCGGGGCCGATTGACCCAGCGGCTGTCCATCTCGAGCGCAGGGTCCTGCAGGTAGCTGTAGTCGTTGAGCTGCCCGACCTCGTCGCCGAGGTAGAGCAGCGGGATGCCGCCGGTCGACAGCGCGATCGAATGGGCGAGGAGGATCCGTGCCACCGCCCCATCGTCGTGACGCTCGAGGCCCGTCAGCGACGCGGTCGTGCCCGCGATCCGGCTGTCGCCCGTCTCCGGGTTGGTCTGGAAGGGCACCCCGTCGGCGAACGAACCCTCGAACCCACCGGTGTAGAAGTCGTTGAGGAACCGGCGGTGGTCGAATCCATCGATCCCGAACTCGGCGGCATCCTCATCGGCGAAGGTCCAGCCGATGTCATCGTGACTGCGCACGTAGTTCACCCACGCGGTGTGAGCGGGCAGCTCGTGACGGCGGCCGAGCGCCTGGCGGAGCAGTTTCGGGTCGCGGGTGGCGAGCGCCTCCCAGGTCAGCGCCATCTGCAGCGGGTTGTAGGAGATCTGGCACTCGGAGGCGTCGATGTACTGCACGACCTCGTCCGGGTGCACGATGGCCTCGCTCTTGAAGAGCAGCGAGGGCGCGGCGATCCGGCACACCGCGTTGAAGGCGCGGAGCAGCAGGTGCGCCTCGGGGAGCGACTCGCACGTGGTGCCGAGCCGCTTCCAGATGAAGGCGACGGCGTCCATGCGGAGGAAGTCGACGCCCACGTTGGCGAGGAACAGCATCTCCCCCGCCATAGCGGTGAACACAGCGGGGTTCGAGTAGTTGAGATCCCACTGGAACGAGTAGAACGTCGCCCAGATCCAGCGGCCATCACCCATCGGCACGAAGGATCCCGGGTGGTCGTCTGGGAAGATCTCGCGCGTCGTCCGCTCGTAGGCGTCGGGCATCGTGCGGTCAGGGAAGACCCAGTAGTAGTTCTCGAACTCCTCCTCCCCGGCGGCGGCCTTCACCGCCCACTCGTGCTCGTTCGAGGTGTGGTTGAAGATGAAGTCGACGACCAGCGAGATGCCGGCGTCGCGAAGGTCGGCCGCCAGCGCTCGCAGCTGGTCCATGTCCCCCAACGCCGGAGAGACCTCGCGGTAGCTCGACACCGCGTACCCGCCGTCCGAGTTCTCCTCAGGGGCGAGGAACAGTGGCATGAGGTGCAGATAGGTCAGCCCGAGCTCACGGAAGTACGGGATCTTCGCGCGCACGCCCTCGAGGTCGGTGGCGTAGCGGTCGACGTAGCAGACACCGCCCAGCATCCGATTCGACAGGTACCAGTCCTGGTCGCTCTCGCGAGCGCGATCGAGGGCTTTGAGATCGGGCGATCGATCGGCCCAGCTCGCACGGGCCACTTCGACGAGGTGTTCCAGCTGCGCCGTGAAGTCGTCGCGATCGCCGTAGATCTGGGTGAGGAGGTCGGTGAGGCCTGGCAGGTGGGCGGCGAGACGAGCTTCGAATTCGGCGTCGGGTGCTTCGTGCGGGATGCTGTCGCGATGCGTCATGGTCGGCCTTTCTGAGCTTGCTCGGCTCGTTCCCCGCGTCACGTTAGCGGGACTGATCAGCGAAGTCGGCTACGCGTGACCGTGAACTTGGGAGACCGACTCATCTCCTCGGTCGGACCGATGAGCTTCTCGAGCATGAGGCGGTAGCGAAGCGCCGAGTTGTACACCGTCCACACCTCGCCACCCGGCCGGAGGACACGCCGGGAGTCCCGCAGCATGCGTGCGGCGAGCTGCTCGGAGATGACCGCACCGGTGTGGAAGGGCGGATTGCAGAGGATCAGGTCCGCGCTCCGATCCGGGCGCTGCGCGAGGCCGTCCTCGCGCACGGCGGCGACCCGGTCGACGACCCCGTTGGCCTCCGCGGTCGCGAGCGTGGAGGCCACGGCGGCTGTGGATTGGTCGATGCCGGTCACACGCGCAGCCGGACGGGCGAGGGCGACGGCCGAGGCGATGATCCCCGACCCGCACCCGAGGTCGATCACGTCGGTCGCGTCCGCGTAGGAATCGAGGTGGGCCAGCAGAGCTCGGGTGCCGATGTCGAGGGAGGTGCCGGCGAAGACCCCGCCGAGAGCGACGACGCGGACGGAACCGCCCGGGAGCTCGGCCGCGGGCACCTCCACGGGCTCCGGCGGAGCGGACCGAGGGTCCTGGACCGGGCGCGCGCCGGTGGCCATCAGGACGCGGGACTTCTGCCGGGCATGACCGACGTCCACGCGATCGAAGTACCGGCGCAGCACGTCGTTCATTCCGAGCGACATGTGCTTGATACGGCCACCGGCCACCACCGTCACGTCGGATGCGGAGTAGCGGACGATCGCGGCCGCCCACTCGTTTAGTTCGGCGAGTGCGCGCGGAAGCTGCACGAGGACGACCCGGGCGCCGCGCAGGAGCTCGGCGCCGAACGGGAGCCAGGTCACCTCGCCCTCGGCGCCCGTCGCGACCGCATTGCGCAAGCCGGCGCGCTCACCGAGCAGGGCGTCCTGGTGAACGCGGACACCGCGTGCTCCGTGAAGGCCCCAGGCGCCGAGAGCCATCGCACCGTGGCGGTCGCCGAGCACGACGACCTCACCCGGTTCCGAGGCGATGAGGAGGTCGGCGGCGGTGTCGAGCACGAGGCGGTCGGTCGCGTCGACGGCGACCAGATCGGGGCTCTCGACGTCGGGGAACCGCGAGAGTCTGCCGAAGTCGAAGTCGCCCTGCTGCACGTTCCGACGGTATCAGCGGGGTGCGTGGCCGATGGGGGCCTCGATACGCCTTCGGCTCCTCGGCCGGTTCCGATACTGCCCGGCGGCCTCCTCGAACTCCGAGACTCTTCCCACCCGCATCTCCCCCGCATGACATTCGTGTGTCTTTTCCCGCATCGGCTCGGCATTGCGCGCCGGTTCTGGTTACGGTCTTCGGGTGACTGAGATTTCGTCTGCTCCCGCGCCGCTGAGCCCCACCCACTCGCTCGCCCTCGCCCCCGTCATCGCTCCGACCGCATCGGTCGACGGGTTCGTGAAGCAGTTCCTCCACAACCTCAACTTCAACCAGGGCGTCGCACTGTCCACCTCGCACGTCAACGACCGATACCTGGCGCTCGCGACCACGGTCCGCAATCACCTGATGGCGCGCTGGCTCGACGACCGAGCGCAGCAGGCCCGCCAGCAGGCGAAGACGGTCTGCTACCTCTCCGCCGAGTATCTGCTGGGGCGTCAACTCGACAACAACCTCCTCGCCGCGCGCCTCACCGATGTCGCGACCGAGGCGCTGGCCCAGTGCGGCATCGACATCGACGAGCTCCGCGCCATCGAGGTCGAGCCCGGCCTCGGCAACGGCGGCCTCGGCCGTCTCGCGGCCTGCTTCATCGACTCGCTCGCGACGATGAGCGTCCCGACCATCGGTTACGGGATCCGCTACGAATACGGAATCTTCCGCCAGGCCTTCGCCGACGGCGAGCAGGTCGAGCAGCCGGACGCGTGGCTGCGTCTCGGGTCGCCCTGGGACTTCCCGCACCCGGAGGCCGCTCAGACCATCTCGTTCGCCGGCCACACCGAGACCTACGACGACGAGGGCGTCGAACGCACCCGCTGGGTTCCGGAGTGGAACGTCCTCGCCGTGCCCTACAACATGATGGTCCCCGGCTATCACAACGGTCGCGTGAACACCCTTCGTCTCTGGCGAGCCGAGGCCACCAACGCGTTCGACCTGCACACCTTCAACTCGGGCGACTACGTCTCGTCCGTTCGAGCGCAGACGTTCGCGGAGAACATCTCCAAGGTGCTCTATCCCGAGGACTCGACGCCCCAGGGCAAGGAGCTGCGCCTGCAGCAGCAGTACTTCTTCGTCGCCGCGTCCATCGCCGACTTCATCAACAAGGTGCTGCCCGCCGACTTCGACCTGGCGAATCTGCCCGACCGCGTCATCTTCCAGCTGAACGACACCCACCCGGTCATCGGCGTGCCCGAGCTCATGCGCGTCCTCGTCGACGAGAAGAAGCTCGAGTGGGACGACGCGTGGGCCATCACCCGCAGGTGCTTCGCTTACACCTGCCACACGCTGCTCCCCGAGGCGCTCGAGGTGTGGCCGGTCGATCTGCTCGGCCGCCTGCTCCCCCGGCACCTCGAGATCATCTACAGGATCAATGACGAGTTCCTGCTCGAGGTACGCGAGCGCTTCGGCGACGACGAGATGTTGATCCGCAACATGTCGATCATCGGCGAACACCCGTTCCGCTCGGTGCGGATGGCATATCTCGCGACCGTCGCGGGGTCGAAGGTCAACGGTGTCGCCGAGCTGCACTCGCAGCTCCTGCGGGACAACGTCTTGAAGGACTTCGCCGAGCTCTGGCCCGAGAAGTTCACGAACGTCACCAACGGCGTCACGCCCCGTCGTTTCCTTCGGCTCGCGAACCCCGACCTGTCGTCGCTCATCACCGAGTCCCTGGGGGCGGGATGGACGGTGGATCTCGAGCGTCTGCGAGGCCTCGAAGCCCTCGCGGACGACCCCGAATTCCGCGAGAGGTTCGCCGCGGTCAAGGCCGCGAACAAGCGACGTCTGAGCTCCGTCCTCGAGGCCCGCGGCGAGGCCCCGCTCGATGACACCCACCTGCTAGACGTGATGATCAAGCGGCTGCACGAGTACAAGCGTCAGACGCTCAAGGTGCTGCACATCGTCAGCACCTACGAGGGCATCGTGTCGGGACGCGTCGACGTCGGCGACGTCCAGGCGCGCACGTTCCTCTTCGGCGCGAAGGCCGCGCCCGGGTACGGCATGGCCAAGCGGATCATCCACCTCATCAACGCTGTCGGCGATGTGGTCAGCGCGGATCCTCGCGTGCAGGGCAAGCTCAAAGTGCTGTACCCGGCGAACTACAACGTGACCCTCGCGGAGAGCATCATCCCCGCGGCCGACCTGTCGGAGCAGATCTCACTGGCCGGCAAGGAGGCCTCCGGCACCGGCAACATGAAGCTCGCCCTCAACGGTGCGCTCACGATCGGTACCGATGACGGCGCCAACGTGGAAATCCGCAAGCTCGTCGGCGACGAGAACTTCTTCCTCTTCGGACTGAGCGAGCCCGAAGCGGAGGCGCTGAGCGAAGAGGGGTATCGTCCGGCGGACTTCTACCACCAGGACGAGCGGCTGCGTGCGGCGATCGACCTGATCGCCTCGGGCGCGTTCTCGGGCGGAGACCGTTCAGTGTTCGAGCCGCTGATCTCGAACCTGCTCTACGAGGACCGGTTCATGGCTCTCGCGGACTTCGGGTCGTACATGGCGGCTCAAGAGCGCGTCGACGCCGCCTACGCGGATCAGGATCAGTGGGTGCGTTCCGCGATCCTCAACGTGGCCCGCAGCGGGTACTTTTCCTCCGACCGCGCGATGGGCGACTACCTCGACCGCATCTGGCACGCCAAGCCGATCAGCTGACGTCGCCACCCGTGAAGGGCCTGGATACGCTCCGGCTCATTCCGGGGCAGGGCCTCGGTACGCTTCGCTACTCGGCCGGTCTCGGTACGCTTCGCTACTCGACCTCCGGGGGTCCGGACGTCGAGTAGGCCGCCAGGCCGTACCGAGACGGCTCGGGTAGCCGCAGGCGTACCGAGAGCTCAACAGAACAGCATCGGCGCAGCCGATCCCTCGCGCTCACCCCGAGGCAGGGCCTCGATACGCTTCGCTACTCGGCCGGTCTCGATACGCTCCGCTACTCGACCTCCGGACGTCGAGTAGGCCGCCAGGCCGTACCGAGACGGCTCGAGTAGCCGCAGGCGTACCGAGAGCTCAACAGAACAGCATCGGCGCCGCCGATACCTCACGCGCACTCCGAGGCAGGGCCTCGGTACGCGGCGCTTCGCGGCCGCTACTCGACCTCCGGAACTTCGGACGTCAGCGGACGACCGCGCCGGCGCCCGCCGGCAGCCGCAGGGCGCCTCGGGCCGACGCCGGGCCGAACACCGCATCGAGGTAGAGGCGGGCCGCGCCCTGCAAACCGCCGGTCTCCGGGTGACGGGGTACCGCCACCTCGAGACGCTCGGTGACCATGGGCAGGGAGTCGGCCCACAGCACCGAGCGGATCGCGGCGACGAAGACGTCGGAGGCGCTGAGCGATCCGCCGATCACGAGTCGATCGGGCGTGAAGAAGTTCACGATGGTCGCGAGGACACCGCCGGTCATCGTCCCTGCTTCGCGGAGCAGGCGCATCGCCAGCGCATCGCCGTCGCGCGCCAGCTCGATGACGGCTCCGACGTCGACGACCTCGCGTCCCGCTTCGGTCGCCGCCCGCGTGAGGGCGGATCCGCTCGCCAGGGCGTCGAGGCACCCCGTGCGACCACACGAGCAGGGCACCGGAGACGACCCCGGCACCGCGACGTGACTGATGTCGCCCGCGGCCCCGCTCCTCCCCGTGTAGAGCCTGCCTCCGGCGACGACACCGGATCCGATGCCCGCCCCCGCTTTGACGAAGATCTGGTTGACCGCCTCGGGGTCGCCGCCGACCAACTCTCCCAGGGCCATGCAGTTGGCGTCGTTGCCGGCTATCGCCGCGACCCCGAGGATCTCGGCGAGAGTCGCCGCCGCGTCCACACCGTGCCATCCCGGCATCCGCGAGGGTGCGACGAGCTTGCCCGTGTCGCCGGAGACCGGTCCCGGCAGGGCGATCGCAGCCCCCGTGAGGGCGGGCGCTCCGTGCTCAGCCGCGAGGCCGGACAGCTCGTCCGCGATTCTCTGGAAGACGGCCCGGGGGCCTTCGGCGAGATCGAGGGCGAGGTGTCGGACAGCGATCACATCCCCGGCGTAGTCGACGAGCCCGAGGGTGGTGCGCTCGATCCCCAGATCGATGCCGCCGAGGATGCCGGCGTCGCCGCGCATGGCCAGCCGACGAGGTCGGCGACCCCCTCGAGAATCACCCGCGCCCGTCTCGACGACGACTCCCGCCGAGATGAGCTGATCGATGCGCGCGGTCACGGTGGACGGCGACAGGCCGGTCGTGGCCGCCAGTTCGGCACGCGACGATGCGATCCCGGCTCGCAGCGGATCGAGAACGGCGAGATCCTGCGAACTGAGGGTGGGAATGACTGACGAGCGCGGCTGCACGTGACCACCTTAGTCCAAACTTGAACTAACTTTATCGAAATCCACACGTAACATGGCCTCGTTAGTTTGATTTCACCGACGGCGTGGGGATCACCTCCGGCGTCGGGCTTCACCCTCACGTCGCGGCCCGTCCGCGGGAAGGACACGCCCGTGACCTCGTCCACGAGCCCCGCGCAGCACCCGGCTTCCCCCCTGGTGTCGGTCGCTCAGGTGCAGAAGCACTTCGGCGCCCACCACGTCCTCAAGGACATCGACCTCGAGATCGCCCGTGGCGAGGTCGTGGTGATCGTCGGACCGTCCGGATCCGGCAAATCGACGCTGTGCCGGTGCCTCAACCGCCTCGAGACCATCACGTCGGGCACGATCACGATCGACGGCGTCCCCCTCCCCGCCGAGGGCCGCGCTCTCGCGGACCTGCGGGCCGAGGTCGGCATGGTCTTCCAGTCGTTCAACCTCTTCGCGCACCGCACGATCCTCGACAACGTCGCGCTCGCGCCGCACATCGTCTCGAAGGTGCCGCTGAAGCAGGCCCGCGCCGAAGCCGTCGCGCTCCTCGAACGCGTGGGCATCGCCGACAAGGCCGAGCGCTTCCCCGGTGAATTGAGCGGCGGCCAGCAGCAGCGCGCCGCCATCGCCCGCGCGCTCGCCATGAAGCCGAAGCTCATGCTGTTCGACGAGCCGACCTCTGCTCTCGACCCCGAGATGGTGAGCGAGGTCCTCGACGTCATCACCTCTCTGGCCGACGACGGCATGACCATGGTCGTCGTCACGCACGAGATGGGGTTCGCCCGTCGCGCAGCCGACCGCGTGATCTTCATGGACGACGGCCGCGTCGTCGAAGACACGACCCCCGACGAGTTCTTCGACAACGCCCGGAGCGACCGCGCCCGGGCCTTCCTGTCGAAGATCCTCGCCCACTGATTCCCATCTCCCCTCTGGCAACACAGCACCGACAACCGAAAGGCAGTACCTGTGATCACCTCCCGTTCGAACCTCCGCCGAGGACTCGTCCTCCTGGCCTCGGCGGCGACCGTCGTCGCCCTCTCCGCGTGCTCGTCGGGCGCCGGCTCATCGGCCGTCCCCGGCTCCGATCCGACCGCGTCGGCCGCCGCGGGCAGCCTCGACTCCGTCTACGCGAACGCCCCCGTCGCCGAGGCCGCGGCCCTCATCCCGGGCTCGACCATGGAGAAGATCAAGCAGCGCGGCAAGCTCATCGTCGCCGAGGCTCTCGACGCTCCCCTGCTGTCGCAGCAGGACCCGACGAACCCCGACGACGTCGAGGGCTTCGACGCCGACCTCGCCAAGATGCTCGCCATCTACATCCTGGGCGAGCCCAACGTCGAGATCGTCCCGCCCGCATCCGAGACGCGTGAGGCGCTGCTGGCCAACGGCACGGTGGACGTGGTCTTCAACACCTACACGATCACCGAGAAGCGCGCCGAGCAGGTCGACTTCGCGGGCCCGTATCTCGAGTCCGGCCTGGCCGTCGCGGTCAAGAGCGACAACACCGACATCAACGGCATCGACGACCTGGGCGGCAAGACCGTCATCGTCGGCGCGAACACCCCGGCCGTCACGGCGGTTCCGGAGGAGCAGCCCACGGCGACCATCGTGAGCTTCGCGACCGACCCCCAGGCTCTCCAGGCCCTGACCCAGGGCCGCGGCGACGCCTACGTGCAGGACTTCACCCTGCTGGCCAGCCACGCCATCGACGACAAGAGCATCAAGGTCGTCGGCCAGCCCTTCACCACCGAGGCCTACGGCATCGGCCTGAAGAAGGACGACTCGCAGTTCAAGTCGTTCATCAACGACTGGCTGCTGAAGATCCAGGCCGACGGCTCGTGGGCCAAGATCTGGGACGCCACCCTCGGTTCGGCTGTCGAGTCGAGCGCCCCGACGCCTCCCGCGATCGGCAGCGTCCCCGGCTCCTGAGCCGTTGACAGCACCGGCGTCCGCTCTCCGCACGGGCGGGCGCCGGTCTCCCTCGTCCCTCCCGAAGCAACCGAGGACCCCATGGACTTTCTCGCCGCCAGCGCCGGCCCCATCGCCGAAGCGCTCGGGACGACGATCCTGCTCGCCGTCGCAGCCGGCATCGGATCGATCGTGCTCGGCACGCTCATCACCGCCGCGCGGATCAGCCCCGTCCCGGTGCTCCGATGGGCCGCGTTCGGCTACGTGCAGTTCTTCGTCAACGTGCCGCTGCTGGTCCTGCTCGTCCTCGCCGTCTTCGCGCTGCCGGACGCCGGATTCCTTCTGCCGCTGACCCCCACGGCCATCATCGTGCTCACCCTCTATGAGGCCGCCTACGTCGCCGAAGCCGTCCGCAGCGGCGTCAACACGGTCGGCAAGGGCGAGATCGAGGCCAGCCGCGCGCTCGGCTTCACACTCGGGCAGACCCTGCGGGTCCTCGTCATCCCCCAGTCGCTCCGCGCCGCGATCCAGCCCATAGGCAATGTCATGATCGCGCTCACCATGAACACCGCTCTCGCCGCGGCCGTCGGCGTGGTCGAGCTGACGAGCGCCGCCAACAAGCTGAACCTCGTCGAGGCTCAGCCCATCCTGATCTTCACCGCCGCGGGGCTCATCTACATGGCGCTCGCGCTCGCCATCGGCCTCACCGCCGGCCGTCTCGAGAAGAAGTTGAGGATCCGCCGATGACCTCCACCGTCTCCGCCCCCGCACTCTACGACGAGCCGGGGCCCCGCACCCGCCGCAACATCCGCATCTGGTCGGTGGTCAGCGCTCTCGTCATCCTGGGCGTCGTCGTCCTCGCCCTCCTCCAGTTCGCCTCGAAGGGTCAGCTCGACGGCGACCGCTGGGCGCCGTTCCTCGACATCGCGATCTGGGAGTACCTGGGCGTCGGTCTCGTCGGCACCCTCCAGGCCGCTGCCCTGACCGCTGTCTTCGGCTTCGTCCTCGGACTGCTGCTCGCGCTCGGGCGTCTCAGCAGGATCGCCCCGATCCGTTGGCTGTGCACGGGTTACATCGAGGTCGCTCGTACCATCCCGGTGCTGCTGCTCATCTACCTGATGCTGTTCGGCCTCCCTCAGCTCGGCCTCAACTTCCCGGTGCTGTGGAAGCTCGTCATCCCGCTGACCATCGCGAACTCGGCCGCGTTCGCCGAGATCATCCGCGCCGGCATCCTCGCCCTGCCGCGCGGCCAGCGCGAGGCCGGTCTGAGCCTCGGGATGTCGCACTGGCAGGTCGACCGCAAGATCGTGCTGCCGCAAGCCATGCGCTTCGTCGCCCCGTCGCTCGTCGTGCAGCTCGTGAGCCTGCTCAAGGACACCTCGCTGGGCTACATCGTGGCCTTCACCGAGCTGCTGTATCGGGGGCAGGTGCTGTCGGCCTACAACGGTCTGCTCATCCAGACGTTCGTCGTCGTGACGGCGATCTTCCTGGTGCTGAACGGCAGCCTGTCCGGCCTCGCGTCCCGACTGCAGCGCCGTCCCGGCCGCCGCAGTCTGGCGGCCCCGACCGAGTCAGCTCCTGCCGGTCTGACGACGCCGAACGCTCCCGTCGACCGCTGATCCTCGCTTCCCGCTTCACTCCGCCGCCCCACGAGGGCAGAGAAGGACCCCGCGTGACCACCACCGGAACCACCGCACCCACGTCATCGCCCGCACTCGCCTCCGAGTCGCTCGTCGAGCTCGCCGTCGTCATCCGCTCGGGGGTGATCGAGAGCCGTCACATCGGATCAATCGCCGCCCTCGCGGCCGACGGCTCGGTCGCCTGGCAGACCGGGAGCGGGGAGCAGATCCTGCCCCGTTCGACCGTCAAACCCGTCCAGGCTCTGGCCTGCGTGCTCGCGGGTGCCGACATCGACGGCGCCGACCTCGCTATCGCTGCGGGCAGCCACACGGGCGAGGATGTCCACGTCGACATCGTCCGCGACATGCTCACCCGCGCGGGTCTCGACGACGACGCGCTCGGCTGCCCGGTCGACTGGCCCGAAGACGAGCCGACGCGCGAACGCCTGATCCGCGACGGTGAGAAGCGCTCCCGGGTGCGGATGAATTGCTCCGGCAAGCACGCCGCCATGCTTCTGGCCTGCAGCGTGAACGGCTGGGACACCGGTTCCTACCTCGATGTCGACCACCCGCTGCAGCAGCTCGTGCGCTCGACCCTCGAGCGTCTCTCCGGCGAGTCGGTCGCGCACGACGCGGTCGACGGCTGCGGCGCGCCCCTCTTCAGCGTCTCGCCGCTCGGCATCGCACGCATCTTCCGCGCCCTGGTCACCGCCGACCCGGGCACACCCGAGCGCCGGGTCGCGGATGCCATGCGCGAGTTCCCGCGATACGTCGGCGGCGACCACCATGCGAATACGGACGCCATGATCCGCGTGCCCGGCCTGCTCTCGAAGGGCGGTGCCGAAGGCGTGATCGGAATGGCCACGGCCGACGGCGCCTCCGTCTCGATGAAAATCGCCGACGGCAACCCGAGGGCCACGACGCTCGTCGCGCTCACCGTGCTCCAGGCGCTCGGCGCCGACATCAGCGGCGCCGGCGACCTCGTCGACCTCCCCATCCTCGGCGGGGGCGTGCCCGTGGGCTCGATCCGAGTCGGCTCGGACGTGCGTGCCTGGATCGATTCGCGCACCTCCGTGGCGACGCCGTCCTCATGACCTCCGTCTCTCAGACCACCTCCGCTCCGCTCGTCGAGATCTGCGTCGACGACCTCGCTGGTGCATTGGCGGCCGAGCGTGCGGGCGCGGACCGGGTCGAGCTGTGCGCCGATCTGCTCGAGGGCGGCACGACGCCGAGTGCGGGCATGATCGTGCAGGTGCTCGAGTCGGTCAGCCGGGTCGGCGTGCAGATCATGGTGCGGGCCCGCGGCGGCGATTTCGTCTACTCCGCCGACGAGATGCGGGTCATGCTCGCCGACGCCCGCACGATCGCCGAGCTCTCCGCCGGGAGCACGGTGCCGGTGGGGATCGTCTTCGGTGCGCTCCTGGCCGACGGCCGGATCGACGAGGACGCGCTGGCAGCCGTCATCGAGGCGGCAGCCGGCCTGCCCGTCACCTTTCACAAGGCGTTCGACGAGACCCCTGATCTCGCCGCGGCCTACGAGACCCTCGCCACCCACGGCGTGGTGCGTGTTCTCACTTCGGGCGGAGCCGCGACCGCTGCGGAGGGAGCGGACGTTCTCGCCGAGCTCAGCGCTCGGTCCGCGACCCCGGGCTCGCCCCGGGTACTCGTCGGGGGCTCGGTCCGCGCGCACAACGTCATCGATCTCCTCCAGCGCACGGGGGCGGACGAAGTCCACCTCCGCGCCCAGGTCCCGTCCGGCCGCGGTCACCTCGTGACGGACGAGGGCATCGTCGCCGAGACTGTCTCGGCGGCGCGCGGCGTACGCTCCCCGCGTGCCGTCGTTCCGGCCGTCCTCGCGATCGACGTGGGGGGAACCTCGGCGAAGGGCGCCGTGGTCGACGCCACCGGCCGTGTCCGCTCGAGCCTCTCGGTGGCGACGGGCGGGTCGGGCGACGAGAACGTCAGACGGATTCGCACCCTTCTGATCGATCTGGCGGCGAGCGCCGCGACCCACGGCCTCGACGTCGTCGGCGCCGGCGTGGTCAGCCCCGGCCTCATCGACAGCGCGACGGGCACGGTCCGATACGCCTCGACTCTCGGCTGGACCGACATGCCCCTCGGCCGGATCCTCACGGACGCGATCGGCATCCCCGTCGCGGTCGGACACGACGTGCGCGCGGCGGGATCCGCCGAGATGGCCTTCGGGTCCGGCGCCGGTTCCCGGGACGCGCTCTTCGCGTCCATCGGAACCGGGGTCGCTGCATCGATCGTGTCGGACGGGCGTGCTGTCGACGGCGCGATCTCCGGAGCCGGCGAGCTCGGGCACATCCCCGTTGCACCGGGTGGCGAGCAGTGCACCTGCGGTCAGGTCGGATGCCTCGAGGTCTACTTCTCGGGAGCGGGCCTCGCTCGACGCTACGCCGCTGCCAGCGGTGGCGCTGCGCTCACAGCCGCCGAGATCATCGCCCGTATCGACAGCGACCCCATCGCCGCTCGCGTGTGGTCCGAGGGGATCGACGCTCTCACCACCGGGCTCGCCACCATCACCCTGCTCGTCGATCCGGAGGTCGTCGTGCTCGGCGGCGGGGTCGCGCAGGCCGGGGACACGCTCCTCCTCCCCCTCCGCGAACGCCTGTCCGCCGCACTCGCCTGGCGCGAGGCGCCCCGGATCACCACGGCGGCGCTCGGCATCGAGGCCGGACGGATCGGCGCCGCCATGCTCGGCTTCCGCGCCGCCCACCGCTCCGATGTGCCGCTCATGTGGACGCGAGCCGACATCGCTGCCCCACCCGTCCAGACGGCAACTGCACCCCTGGTGACATCCGTCCCCGAGACGCCGACCGAGAAGGAAGAGGTGCGGTCGTGACCGAGATCGCCATCGTCGCCGGACAGGCGGAGGCGGGCAGGATCGCCGCCGACCTCATCGCCCAGACCCTCGCGCACCGGCCGGACCCCACCCTCGGACTGGCGACAGGATCGACGCCGCTTCCCGTCTGGTCGGCGCTGGCGGAACGCGACACCGATATGAGCGCGGTGCGTGGCTTCGCACTCGACGAGTACGTCGGGCTCCCTCCGGGCCATCCGGAGAGCTACCGGGCCGTCGTCGACCGTGACATCGTCCGTCCGCTCGGGCTCGATCCGGCCCGGGTCCGCGTCCCCGGAGACGATGAGGGACCGCTTCGTGAGGCCGGTGAGCGCTACGAGGCCGCTATCGCCGCAGCAGGCGGGATCGACCTGCAGATCCTCGGCATCGGCCGCACCGGTCACATCGGCTTCAACGAGCCGGGGTCGTCGCTCGCCTCGCGCACCCGGCTCAAAGCGCTCACCCCGGCGACGCGTCACGACAATGCCCGCTTCTTCCCGAGCATCGACGACGTGCCCACCCATTGCATCACGCAGGGGATCGGCACGATCCTCGACGCCCGGATCCTCGTACTGCTCGCGTTCGGCGAGGCCAAGGCGCCCGCCGTCGCGGCCGCCGTCGAGGGACCCGTGACGTCGTCCTGCCCCGCCTCCGCCATCCAGTTGCACCGCCGCGCGATCGTGATCGTCGACGAGGCCGCAGCGTCGCTGCTCGAACATCGCGAGTACTACCGCTTCGCCTGGGATCACCGCGAGATCGCCTCGGCATGACCTCCGATCTCCTGCTGACGGGCGCGCGCGCCGTCGATGCCGAGGGTGACCGCCCCGGCTCATGGCTCACGATCCGCGACGGCCGGATCGCCGGGACAGGCGTCGGCGAGGCTCCCGTGCTCAGCGACGACGTGGAGCACATCGACCTCGCGGGCGCGATCGTCACTCCCGGACTCGTCGACATCCACGCCCACGGCGGCGGCGGGTACGCCTTCGACGATGGGGCCGAGGCCGTGCTCGCCGGGGCTGCCGCCCACCGCGAGCAGGGCGTGACCGCCATGGTGGCCAGCCTCGTCTCCGCGTCCCGAGCCGACCTCGAGCGACGACTGGACCAGGTGCGGGTCGCACGCCTGCGGGATCCCTCGGTCCTCGGCGCGCACCTCGAGGGACCGTGCCTGTCACCGCGCCGTCGTGGTGCGCACGATCCTCGAGCGCTTGCGTTGCCGGATGCCGACTTCCTGGCGCTCGTCGCGGACGCCGAGCAGGGGCTCATCCGCCAGGTGACCGTGGCACCCGAGCTCCCGGGCGCCCTGGATGCCATCGAGACCCTGGTGGATCTCGGCATCCGTGTCGGAGTCGGGCACACGGAGGCCGACTTCGCACTCACCCGCGCGGCTCTCGACCGCGGCGCGACGTTGCTGACCCATGCACTGAACGCCATGCCGGGGATCGGACACCGCGAGCCGGGGCCCGTCCCTGCCGCACTGGCGGACGACCGGGTCACCCTCGAACTGATCCTCGACGGGGTGCACGTCCACTCGTCGGTGGCGGCGATGCTCTTCGCATCGGCCCCGAGCCGGATCGCGTTGGTCAGCGACGCCATGGCGGCCGCGGCTCACGGCGACGGGGACTATCGTCTCGGCGGACTCGACGTCCGCGTCGCCGACGGGCGCGCACTGCTGTCGGACGGCGTCACGATCGCCGGCTCCACGCTCACCCTCGATCGCGCGGTCCGGACCGCGATCGTCGAACTGGGGCTGGCGCCCCGGGTGGCGGTCGGCGCCGCCACCCGCACACCCGCGCTCGCGATCGGCGAGTCGGGGCGTGGCCTCCTCACCCCGGGCCACACCGCCGACCTGATCGTCTGGGACGCGGACTGGACGGTTACTCGCGTGCTCTCCTCGACGCAGGGGTAGGGCCTCGGTACGCTCCGCTACGCGACCTCCGGGGTCCGGACGTCGAGTAGGCCGCCAGACCGTACCGAGACGGCTCGAGTAGCCGAAGGCGTACCGAGAGCACACAGAGCCGCATCGGCGCAGCCGATCCCGATCCCCGCGACCTGGGCTTCAACCGTGGGTCACCTTCCGTTCGCTCGGCCCGCCTAGCGTCGGCCCGTGAACTCCCCCCTCCCCCTCCGCAGGCGCATCCCGGCCGTCCTCGCCTTTCTCGTCGCCGCGACGGCGATCGCACTACTCCCCGTCCAGGCAGCTTCCGCTCATCCGGCGGGCACCACCGGTGTGCTGGTCACCGTGCAATCCGACGCCGTCGATGTGCGGATGCAGATCCAGAAGGCCGGCTTCGTGGCGGCCACCGGTCTCGACCCGACGAGCCAGTCCGACCTCGACGCGGTCTCCGACAACCTGATGACGTTCATCCTCCACCGTGTCACCGTGCACGACCAGGTGTCGGCTCTCACTCCGGAAGTGACCGAACGGCCGGTCCTGGACACCGTCAACGACGAGGATGCGGTGGTCACGACGGTCCGTTTCGCCGACGCCGGTCGACCCATCGAGGGGGCGGTCGTTCTCGACTACGACTTCATCCTCGACGTGGTCCCCGGACATCAGGTCTACGTATCGCTCGTGAGCGATTGGAACGACGGCCAGGTCGCGGAGGGCGACCCCCACGTGATCGGAGTGCTGGGCGGCGGGGTGACGCAGGTGACGCTCGACCGAGCCTCCGTCTCGCCGACCAGCGGATTCCTCGCGGTGATCTGGCTCGGCATGCTGCACATCGCCGAAGGCACCGATCATCTCCTGTTCCTCGCGACGCTGCTCATCGTGGCCCCGTCGCTCGCGGTCCGCGCTCGACGCGGCTTGAGGTGGCGCCAGCCCATCGCGCTGCGAAAGACCATCGGCCGCGCGGCGCTCATCATCACCGCGTTCACGGGAGGCCACCTCGTGACTCTCGCGCTCGTTTCGCTGGGGCTGGTGTCGTTCCCCTCGAAGCCCGTCGAGATACTCGTGGCGATCTCGATCGTGGTCGCGGCCGCTCACGCCCTCAAGCCGCTGCTGCCACGGGGCGAGATCATCATCGCCGGCGGCTTCGGTCTGGTGCACGGCACGGCGTTCGCCACGACCATCCTCGATCTCAACCTCGGCTTCGGCGAGAAGCTCGCGGCGATCCTCGGCTTCAACATCGGGGTCGAGCTCGCTCAGCTGACCGCGGCGCTTCTCGTCCTGCCGCTTCTCGTCTGGCTGTCGCATGCACGCGCGTTCGCAGGATTCCGCGTCGGAGTCGCCGTCCTCGCGATCATCGCGGCGGTCGCGTGGATCGCAGGGATCCTCACCGATCAGGAGTCGGCGCTTCAGCCGCTCTTCGACGGCGTCGCTCAAGCTCCTGTGCTCTTCTACGGCGCACTCGTCGCACTCGTGGCGGTGCTCTGGTGGACCACCCGCCTGCCACGAGGCACGGCCGCCGCAGGAGACGAGGTCGCCGAGAAGCGGACGGGCGAGTCCGTGACAAGCGGGTCGGATGAGAGGGTGCCCACCGCCTGACCCGGCTCTCGACATGACAGAAGCGGGGTGCGCCGACCGGCGCACCCCGCTTTGGTCATCCGTCGAGCCTGACGCCGACGGCCCGAGGCCTCACTCGGCCGGGGTCGGCTCCGACTCACGCTCGCGTCGATCCTCGAGGGCCTTCGCAACGGCCTCCTCGACGCGCGAGTCCTCGCGCTCCTGAGCTGCACGGCGACGACGACGGCGCAGCTCGACGGCTCCGACGACGAGCCCGGCGACGAGCACCAGCAGGAGAATGAGCAGCCAGGGTATCGCCGCCCCGACCGCCGTCCCGGTGACGTCGTCGATGGGGGATCGCGACCCGGAGGCGTCCACGACGAGCGGTGTGACGCTCGCAGTGGCGAATACGGCGAAGAGCGCGGGGACACCCGGCACGTTCACGGTCTGCGTCCACGACTCCCCGGGGAGCAAGTCGGGGAGGGCCTCGGCGCTGGGAGCATCGAGGGGCATGGCCCCGAACGGCCCGGTCACCCGCACGGCCGAGCTCTCACCCAGCTTCGCGTTGCCCGTGTTGTGCAGGGTGTAGGTCACGCTCGCGTCCCCGCCGAACGGGTTCAGACCGCCGTTCCAGCTGACCGAGGTCCCCTCCACGGCGAGCGCCGGGTTGAGGGCGCCACCCACGCGAACATCGACGCGGATGCCGAGGCGCCGGTCGACGTTGACCCCCGCCTCCTGCTCTGGAGCGGTGAGCGAGGTCACGAGGCCGCCGGCGTAGTCGCCGGGGGTGGCGTTGGCGGGGATGCTCACCGTGAAGGGCACCGTCGCGGCCGCGCCGCCTGCGATCTCCACGACGTCGGATTGCGGGCTGATCCACCTCCCCACCGCTCGGGACTCCTGATCCGCCGGCAGCAGCGCAAGAGATCCCTCGCTCGATGTGCCACCGTCGGCGGCGTAGACCTTGAGCGACACCGGGTCGGTGCCGTGATTGGTGATCACGATCGCATCCGCCGCTTCCGCACCGGGATCGAGCGTGTAGGCGTAGGCCGTCCGGTCGGATCCGCGTCCATTCGAATCGGTGCGGACCGTCCAGGTGACCGAGTCGTCGGCGGCGTGCGCGGCGGGTGCGGAGATCGGGGCGGCCAGTACGGCGACGAGCGCGCCGATGACGACGAGGGCCCGGGGCCGGTGCCGCGGGTTGAGGGGGTGTGCGTTCACGATGACCTTCGTGCTGGGGATGTGGGGGGGGAGAAAACGGACGCGTCCGCGGACGGGGAGTGTCGATGCTCCCCGTCCGCGGACGGCCGGCGCGGTCGCGGTGTCAGCCCGCGAGCGCCGTGAGGGTGAGGGTCGCGCGGTAGCCGCCCTTCGCGGTCTCCGACGGGACCTTCAGGTCGAGGTCGGCGCCGAGGCCCGCCTTGCCCTTGTCGTGCCCCTGAGCGGCGGAGCCGAGCACGCGGTTGATGGCGAGACCCTGTCCTCCGTCGTAGCCGGACTGGACCGGGGCACCGGCGATCGCACCGGCTCCCGGCGTCGTGACCTTCGGAGTCCATCCGAGCGCGGAGCCCGAGAAGGTCTTCTTCGCGTCGACGAAGTCGCCGATCTGCGCGCTGACCGTCCAGGGCGACTTGCTGCTGCGGGTGTCCGAGACGTTGATCGGGTTGATCGCGCCGGTCGCCTCGAAGTACCCGCCCTTCTCCTGTGCCGTGCCGAGGTCCACGAGGCCGTTACGGCCGGCGATCGTCCATCCGAACTCGCCGGGGGCGGCGTTCGGGACCTGCACCTGAACCTCTTGGCCTGTCGAGGCGTGGAAGGGGTGGATGGTCACCGAGTCGATCAGCGATCCGACGGCGCCGACGGCGGTCTTCGTACCGGCCGTGCCGCACCACGCGACCTTGCCGTTGTCGACGGCGGCGTTCGGCGAGTCGCAGGTGCCGGAGCGGATGCCCTGCACCACGAGCTGGTCGGCCTTCACCTGCACCTTGACGTAGCTGCGGACGTGCTCCTGGTTCTGGACCGAGTTGTACCAGTAGTCCTCGGGCTTGAGCGGGTCGGCGCCGTTTCCTGCACCGCTGGTTCCGCTGCTGTCGGGCGCGGTGATGTCGTAGTACTTCGACCCCGAGGCCGAGTTGGCGGTCATGTAGATGACGCCGCCGTCGCCCACGAAGACGTCGTTGGCGCCGGGCTGCTCGTCGGGGTTGGCCTTGGCACCGTCTTTGATCTCATAGCTGCGCGTGTAGACGTGGTCGTGCCCCTGGAGGACGAGGTCGATGCCGAGCTTGGAGAACGTGGCCGGGAAGTCGACGCGGCGGACCTTGTTGTCGGCATCCTTCGCGTGGTCGGCGGCCGAGTAGATCGAGTGGTGGTAGGTGAGGACCTTGTACTTCGCCTCCGAACCGTGGGCGTTGACGACGTCGGTCACGTACTTGACGTGCGCCGCGTCTCCGCCGCCGGTCGAGGAGTTGTAGCTGTTGCTGTTGAGGTCGATGAACAGCACGTCCTTGTAGATGTACCAGTAGTCGCCACCCGAGGTGCTCGACTTCTTGGTGGCGTCGCGGTAGTAGGCGTCCGAATAGTCGGTGTTGGGCGTGTAGAAGTGCTGCTCGTACGCCTTGCCGCCGACGTCGTGATTGCCGATGGTGGCCGCCCAGGGGTACTGGCGCAGCTGGTCGGGTGCGAGGAACGCATCCCACTGGGTCTCGGTGTTGGCCGTCTCGACCTGGTCACCGCCCGAGACGAGCAGCTCGGCCTTCGGGTTGGCGGCGAGGGCGACGTTCATCGTGTCGGCCCAGCCGGCTCCATCCTTCGCGACGTCTCCGGAGGCGCCGATCTGGGGGTCGCCGAAGAAGAGGAAGTCGAAGTCGCCCTCGAAGGATTGCGTCGCGAACGAATAGGTCTTCGACCAATTGCCGTCGGAGCCGACCCGGTAGGAGTACTGGGTGTCCTCCTTGAGGCCGGAGAGCACGGCGTGGCGGTTGTAGCCGGCCGCCCCGCTCGTGTTGGCTGCGCCGGTCGCCGCGAAGGTCGTGACCGAGTTGACGAACTCCCCGGAGACGAGCGACGAGGTGGGCGCGAGCTGGACGGTCTGGGCTTCGTCGACCGTGGTGTACCACGACACGATGCGCTGGGTCTCATCCGCGCCGACGCCCAGAACGATCCCGGTCGTCGAGGTGGAGGGGGTGGCGGCGAGTGCCGCCGTGGGAAGGGCGAGGGCCCCGCCCACGAGGAGGGCTGTGCTGACCGCGACGGCGCAGAGCGCCTTGGTCATCCCGGCGCTGGGCCGGAGGGGGGATGCGAAAGGCACGCGGAGGTTCCTGTTCTTCGAGGGATGCGGTGGGCCCGTGGCGGGTCCGCCCGGCCACGTTTCGCCTCGTCGGTTGCATCCGCGTGAACGGCAGATGGCCGACATCTCCCCCCTCGGCAAAAGTTGCGCGTCATCAACGATTCCTATGTGGATCTCATGAGAACCGGGCGGCTCACTCTCCATGAACGATTGCGATCGAGACGGCGAACGGATGACGAAATCCCGACCTCCTCGCGGTCCGAAGAGGTCGACGGGATCGATCCTGGAGACCCCCACCTCGAGGATCTCGCGTGCCACCCCTTCTCCCCCGACTCTTGACGACATCGCTCGCGGTCGCCCTGGCCGTCTCGCTGACCGCATGCGCGACCGACTGGACGTCCCCGCGTCCCGCCACCACGGCCGTCGGCTCCCCCGCCGACGACTTCATGCCGGCGAGCGCCCCCAGCCCCGAGGCGACGGTCGATCCGGCGCCGGGATCATGGGCCGGCGTGCATCCAGCTCCGGGTTACCGCGTCGTGCTCCTGACCGGGGCGCGCGACGGAGACACGAGCACCGCTCTCGCCGACGCCGTCGTGGAGTGGGCCGCGGACGAGAAGGTGGATCTCCGCACGGTTCAGGCGACGGGCGACCCCGTCGTCGGCATCGTCCACGCGATGGACCTCCGACCCGAGCTCATCATCAGCGTGGGCGACGGTCTGATCGATGCTCTCGCGATGGTCACGCCGAGCCATCTGGACATGCATTTCCTCATCCTGGGCGCGGAGCTGGCCGAACCCACCGCCAACGTCACGGCCGTGGACTGGACAGGGGCGGGTTATCGCGGCGAGGGGCTCGGCTCGGCCACCCACTTCGACACCGCCTCCTTCACGCCCGCCCGGTGCGGCGACGCCGTCCGCGCAGGCACGACCGCCGTGCTGACGGGATCCACCGGGATCGTCCTCTGGATCGAGTGACCGGACCGGGGACGATCGTCGACCTCGGGAGCGCGCGATCGATACCGAGGCGGCAACGGACAGGTGCCCGCCAGGACGCCTCATCGGACGCCGGAGGCGGTAGCGTCGGCCCACGACGTCCGTCGGGCGTCAGGAGGAGCGGCTATGGAACGGATCGACACCATCGTCATCGGCGCGGGAGTTGCCGGTCTGACCGCGGCCCGGCTCCTCGTCAGAGCCGGTCGCAGAGTCGTCGTCCTCGAGGCGCGTGACCGTGTGGGCGGCCGGGTGGTCACCGATCGCCTGTCGGGGCTCGTGACCGACCTGGGTGCGTCGTGGATCCACGGGATCAACGATTCGCCCGTGGCGGCGGCCGCTGCGGCCTTCGACATGCGCACCGCCGAGTTCACCGTCGGCGGGTATCAGGTCGACAGCCGTCCCATCGCCTACTACACCCCGGACGGCCGCAGGATGGACGATGCCGCCGCTCGCGCCTTCGCCGCCGACGTCCACGCGGTCGACGCTGCGCTCGTCGGCATCATCGCGGCTTCGGAGCCCGAGGCCTCGTACCGGGAGGTGACCGAACGCGCCATCGCGGAGCAGGGGTGGGCTGCGGCTCGCGCACAGCGCGTGCGCGACCACCTCGAGCACCGCGCCGAAGAGCAGTACGGCGCGTGGATCGAGGACCTCGCGGCGCACGGCCTCGACGACGACTTGATCGACGGAGACGAGGTCGTGTTCCCCGACGGCTACGACGTCCTCCCCCGCCGCCTGGCCGAGGGCCTCGACGTGCGCCTGAACCATGTCGTCTCCGCGGTCCGCTGGGCGGACGACGGAGTCGGAATCGAGACGAGTCGCGGCGCCTTCACCGCGGATTCCGTGGTCGTGACCGTGCCCGTCGGGGTGCTGCAGTCCGACGACTTCACGATCGATCCGCCCCTTCCCCCGCTGCACGCCGACGCCCTGGGTCGTCTCGAGATGAACGCCTTCGAGAAGGTCTTCCTCCGCTTCGAAGATCGCTTCTGGGATGACGACGTCTACGCGGTTCGTCAGGGCGGACCTGAGGGGGTGTGGTGGCATTCCTGGTACGACCTCACCAGACTCCACGACGTCCCGACCCTGCTGACCTTCGCCGCCGGGCCCGCCGCACAGGCTGTGCGGAACTGGTCGGACGAGGACATCGCAGAGTCGGTGCTGGCCCAGCTGCGTCGGCTGTACGGCGACCGCGTCGGCGCACCCACACAGGTGCACGTCACGCGTTGGCAGGACGATCCATGGGCGAGGGGGTCGTACGCGTACATGACGCTCGGCGCGACCACGTCCGACCACGACAACCTCGCCGTCCCGATCGGCGGTGTGCTGCACCTCGCGGGCGAGGCGACGTGGACCGACGATCCGGCGACCGTCACGGCCGCGCTCTGCTCCGGCCATCGCGCCGCCGAGAACGTCCTCGGCCACGCCGTGCCCATCGAGAGCGCCTGGAGCTGACTCCTCGGCGTCAGGCGATCTCGGGCAGGAGGCGGGAGAGCATCCCGTCGATCAAACGCTCGAGGCGAGGAGGTGGGTACTCCCCGGGCTCCAGGGCCGCCTGAACGCACCACCCCAGGACAGCGGCGTGCAGTTCCTCGGTGATCGACCCGGCGCCGGTGGCTTCCGACGACGACCCCAGGGCGTCGTCGACCAGACGGCGGATCTTCATCCGGCTCGCCCGGTAGAGCTCACCGTGCTGCACGAGACGCTCCTGATCGGCGAGGGCGGCTCCCCACGAGCTCACCCAGATCCGGTTGGCGATCGTCGACGGCTCATCGAGAGGGAGCATGTCGAGGAGAGCGGACCGGAGTGCGTGCACTCCCCCGGCGGTGGCGCGGCGACTGCGGTCCTCGCCGCGAGAGATGAGCAGTTGAAGGGCGTAATCCGTCAGTTCGCGTTTGGACCGGAAGTAGTAGGTGACCATCCCGGTGGTGGACCCCATCTCCGTGGCGACGCCTCGCATCGACAGACCGACGAACCCGTCCCGATTCAGGACTCGCCACACGGCCTCGGCGACCTCGTCGCGTCGGTCGACGCGGGGCTGCGCTTCGTCTGCCATGCGGCCTACACTGCCTTACATAACGACTGTTACGAAAGCGGGCCGCATGTTCTCGATCGCCCTCTCATCCGATGCCCGGCTCGAGCCGCTCGAGGTGTGGCAGGCCGGGGAGTTCGCCGCACACCTGGATCGAGCGCGTGACCACATCCGTCCGTGGGTCGGGCCTGCGTTCGTCTCGGACGACGTCGACGGGGCCAGGCGCACACTCGCCCGCTACGCCGCGAGCGCAGCCGAGGACGGGGCGAGACTCTTCGGGATCCGCGAGGACGGTCGCCTCCTCGGCGGGGTGATGTTCGTGTCGTTCAGCGCCCCGGCGGGTCAGTGCGAGATCGGCTGCTGGTTGGAACCCGCCGCCGAAGGCCGCGGCCTCGTCACCGCGGCGAGCCGCGTGCTGCTCGACTACGCGCTCGGCACGCGTTCGCTAAACCGGGCAGAGTGGCGCTGCCGCTCCGACAACGCACGCAGTTCGGCGGTCGCCGAACGCCTCGGGATGACCCTCGACGGGACGCTGCGCGGCGCCTGGCTGAACGGCGGCGTCTTCCACGACAAGCAGGTCTGGGGCCTGACGCGGGAGGATCACCTTCGTTCGATCGCCTGAGCGCGGAACAAGCTAGGCAACAGACGGACTCATTCTCCCGCCGGCGAACGGTCGCGGCCATCCGCTCGTCCACCGCCAGGGAGCCGTCGACGAGCCCGCCTCGCACAACCTCCCATTGGCACGATTCCGGGGTACATTTTCGCGACGATCCGCACCGTCGGGCATCTCAAGCTATGGGTAGTCTGCCTGCTGATTACGGGCCAACCAGACCCCATCGGGGTACAGGGATACTCCTTGTCCCCATCCGTGTACCCCAGTTGACTTCTGCTCACTGAGCGGTTGAACTCTCGTCATCCAGCAAGTGTTACCGTGAACAATGACCGTCCTCAGGGGCGTTCAGACGCCGTTGCGGGACCTACTGGCCATGGGTCGACGGTGCCCCCGCATCGCCGACCCCTCACCACGAAGAAGGGTTCGATACATGTCACGGACAACGACGTCCACCACACGACCGAGGCTGATAGCCGCACTGACGACGGCTGCAACGGTCGCGCTTTCGATTCTGGCTCTCGGCTCCCCCCTGGCCGCATCGGCGGCACCGGTGGGCACCGGGTCCAATCAGGAGATCCGGAACAGCCACAGCAGCATGTGTCTGGACGACTTCCAGTTCGCCACCAATCCGGGTGCCGAGGTGCGGCAGGTCTCCTGCGGGGAGACGGCCAACCAGCTCTGGGTCGTCACGGACCTCGGCAACGGGTTCGCCGAAATCAAGAACAAGCACAGCAACCTCTGCCTCGACGACTTCAACTTCGGCACGGCACCGGGCTCCGAGGTCCGGCAGTGGACGTGCAATGGAGCCACCGTCCAGCAGTGGGCGATCACCGACGTCGGTGGCGGTCAGAGCGAGATCAAGAACCGCCACAGCAACCTCTGCCTCGACAACAAGGACTTCGCGCAGACGGACGGAGCTCCGGTGCAGCAGTGGACCTGCAACGGCGCGAAGGTGCAGCGGTGGGCCTTGACCGACCCGTCCGTGGCCAAGATCACCTATTCGCTGGCACGCTCCGCCAACCCCTCTGCCGATGAGCAGGACGCCTACGCCCGCATCACCGACGCCATGGATCGCGCGGTAGCCCGCTACAACCGGCTGAACAACATCCACCGGCACCTCAACGTGAGCTACGTCCCCGGCGTGCCTACCGCCGACGCCACCATCTACGGCAACATCCGCTTCGGCTCGAACCGCGGGTTCATGCAGGAGGGCACGGCTCTTCACGAGATGTCTCACACGGTGGGAGTCGGAACCGCGAGCATGTTCGATCAGAACTGCCGGAACAACGGGTGGACCTCGGCACTCCCGCTTCTGCGCACCTGGGACGGCCCCGATGCTGTCATCAATTGCGGCGGCCAGCACATGTGGCCCTACGGCCTCAACTACAGCAGCGAATACAGCGAGCTCAACTTCGAGCGCCACACGAAGCTCGTGCAGGCGATGCTGAGCGACGGTATGTAGAGCTCCGGGTCGTCATCTTCGGGAATCGTCAGGGCGGGCCGGTCATCGCGAGATGACCGGCCCGTTCGGTGGTCTCGGGGCCCGACCAGAGGGACAGCGGCGCCTGGTGATCCCTCTCACCGACTCAGGCGACTGAGCCCGTCGTTGTAGGCCTTCAGGGCTGCATCGTCATCTCGGTCGGCGGCCCGGTCGAGACGGGTGGCGGTCCGTTCGTCGGAGCGGATCCATTGACGGACGACGATGAGAGCGATCACCACGATGGGTAGCTCTCCGGCGCCCCAGGCGATGCCGCCTCCGACGCCCTGGTCCGCGAGGAGGGCCGCCGTATCGGACTGGCCGAGCTGCACCCACCAATCCGTCGCGAGAACGGTCACCCTGGCCATGATCGAGAGCCCGAAGAAGGCGTGGAACGCCATGGTCACCAGCAGCAGCACGAGCCTCATCGGATAGCTCGGGCGCGACGGCAGAGGGTCCTCCCCGATGAGCACGGTGAAGAAGAGGAATCCGCTCAGGAGGAAGTGGATGGTCATCAGGACGTGACCCTGATGGGTCTCGAGAGAGAACGGGAACCAGTCGGTGTAGTAGAAGGCGACCAGGCTGCCCGCGAAGATCACCGCGGCGACGAGGGGATTGGTGACGACCCGGGCGTAGCCGGAGTGAAGGATCCACAGCAGCCACTCACGTGGCCCGCGCGAACCGTCTTTCCTCGCCGCCAGCGTGCGGAGGGCGAGCAGGATCGGTGCACCGAGCACCAGGAGGGGCGGGATGTACATCATCAGCGCCATGTGCTGGATCATGTGCGTGCTGAAGTGCACGGCTCCGTAAACGCCCGGTCCCCCGCTGGTGGCGAAGGCGAGACCGAGGCATCCCAGGATCCAGGACACCGTCCGGTGCAGCGGCCAGGCGACACCTCGGGTGCGAAGGCGTCGGACCGCGGCGACATAGAACCCGACGAGCCCCGCGCAGACGGCGAGCATCAGCCAATCGGCGTGGAACGCGGTGAGGAACGTGGGGACGTCCACCGCGGGCGGGTACGGGAAGCCGAGCAGCGATGCCCGCGGGTCGACGGCGGCGACCGATTCCTGCGGCACGGGAGGTGCCGATTTCGATAGCGCTACCGAGACACCGATCGTGAGCCCCATCACGAGGGTCTCTGCGACCGCCAGCCTCACGAAGACACGCCTTCTGCCCGTCTGCTCGGCGAAACGCGGAATCACGATGCGGCGATGGAACGCACCGGCCGCACCGAGCGCCACCAACGCCGTGATCTTCACGAGCAGGAGGTTCCCGTATGTCGTGGTGATGAGTTCGGCGGGAGTCTGGAGTCGTAGGGCCGCCTGGAGGGTTCCCGATGCCGCGACGGCGAGGAAGCTCCAGAGGGCGAGGACGGAGTAACGCCGTACCGCGGTCGGGAGTTCGGCAGCGGGGATTCTGCTCCTCACGAGCACCAGCGCGGCGAGTCCCCCGAACCAGACGCAGACCCCGATGAGGTGCACGGCGAGTGAGTTGACCGCGTTGCCGTGCTCGAGCGCACCGGCGCTGTGACCCGAGAGCGAGAGCGGCAGCAGCGCGAGGATGCTGAATGCCAGGGCGAACCCCGCGGCGGTGGTCCGAATGCTCAGCAGAAGACTGATCAGGGCGCCCGCTATGCAGAGGCACGACACCGAGAGGGCCTGCCCGAGCTCGAGATCCGTCAGCACGAACATGATCTGACCGCGGAAGGTCGGACTGCTGAGCGGAACGCCGATCACGTTCGCTGCGGTGAAGGCTGTGACTGCGATGGCGGACGCGAGCCAGACGGCACTCGACCACACCGCGAGACGGGCCGACGTCCACTGCGCGAAGCTCGGCAGCCCTGGCTTGGACCGCTGTCCCGGCAGCACGAGTGCCGCCATCAGCGTCAGGCCGATCGTGAGTGCTGCGGCGACATCGTGGATCGCGCGCGCAATCGGCAGCCCGTTTCGTACGAGTGGCCCGGGATCGATGATCAACGCCGGCTGCTCGGCGCCGGTGTAGGCGATTCCGGCGATGGCGGCCAGCACGGCTATCGGGAGGGCGGCGAGGACGAGTATCTCGGCCGCCCTCAGTCGCGGTAGCTGCCTCGGTGCCGTCCGCGGTGGGCGCGACGCGATGTCGGTCATGCGCCCAGCAACGTCTCTCCGACGTACCCGCCGGCTTCACATCCCGGAGGTATGGCGAACACGGCCGATCCGATCGGTGTCGTCCATTCATTGAGCAGATCGAGCTGATCGAGCCGTCGCTGGATGGGCACGAACTGGGCATCGATGTCGGCCTGGAAGGAGATGAAGATCAGCCCGGAGTCGGAGACGCTGCCCCCTGCGGGGGCCTCGTCGTAGTTGTAGCCGCGACGGAAGATGACCGTGCCCGCATCGTCCGTCCGGGCTCGTCGCATGTGTGAGAACTCCGGGATGACGGGGAAACCCGCCCCATTCACCGCAGCGAAGTCCGGTTCGTCGAACTCCCCCTGTCCGGTGAGCGGAGCGCCGTTGCCGAGTGTCCGGCCGACGGACTGCTCGCGGCCTCCGCGATCGAGACGGTCCCACTTGTCGAGGTCCATGTGGATGCGGCGCACCACCATGCCGGTCCCGCCGGCCAACCATCCGTCGGTGATCCAGACCGTCTTCTCCAGGAGCGCACTGCCGAGCGACGGGTTCGTGGTGCCGTCGACCTGTCCGAAGAGGTTCCGCATGGTCGTGCCCGGCTTCTCCGAACCGTAGGCGCGGCGGAAGCCGGTCTGGCTCCACCGGACCGAGGCGAAACTGCGGGTGTCTTTCAGGAGCATCCGTGCCGCATGGGCGACCGTGAACGAGTCGTCGGCTGCGATCTGGATGAGGAGGTCCCCGTCCGAATACGCCGGGTCGAGGCGATCGATGGTGAATGCCGGAAGCGGCCTCAACCACGCCGGGGCGGAGCCTGCGGCCCGCGCCACGAGTCCGGGTCCGAAACCGAAGGTGACGGTGAGATTGGCCGGCACGGTTGCGAGCTCCGGCTCCGAGTCCGCGAGCGCGGGCTCCCCGCGACACATCCGTGATGCGTCGTCGCTCAGAACACGCATCATCCGTCGAAGCGCGTCGCGGTCCGTCTCAGGCCGAAGGTCGAGCCCGAGGAGCACGGAGTGCGCCTGCGCAGGAGTCGCGATGCCGGCCTGATGGATGCCGTGGAAGTCGACGGTCGCTTCACCGTTCAGGGTGGCCGCTGCGGCGACCGGCGCGCTGGGTTGCCCGAGGGCCCAGTCGGCGCCGATCGCTGCTGCAGCTCCCGCTCCGGCGGCAGCTCCCCCGAAGAGGAACTGCCGCCGGCTCGGTGAAGGGCGACCGGATTCAGCGCTCCGGTCGCCCGCCATCAGTTGCCGCTCCCCATGTCCATCTTCATGCCGCCGTCACCCTCATAGGTTTCGTTGGCGCCGGAGTAGTCCTTGACCGGAGCGGTGAAGGTGTAGGTGGAGTCGTCGGAGAACGTGAGCGTGAAGCTGGTCTCTTCCCCGGCCACCAGCGGCTTCTGCAGGCCCATCAGCATGATGTGGTTGCCGCCCGGGGTGAGGTCGAAGGTGCCGCGGGCCGGGATGACGAATCCGCCCTCCTTGGCGCGCATGACCATCTCTCCGGTGTCGTTCGCCACGGTTTCGTGGAGCTCGATCATGGGAGACGCTTCGGAGGTCGCGGAGACGACGGTGACGTCGGAGTCGCTGGCGTTCACCAGTTGCCCGAACGCGGCGGACATGCCCTCGGGGGCCGACTTGACCCACGCGTCGGAGATGCTGACCTCGTCGCCCGCTGTCGCGGCCGGAGCCGCTGCGTTCGAGGTCTCGACAGTGGGCGCACTCGTGCATGCAGCCAGCCCGAGGGTGAGCAGAGCCGCAGCTGCGGTAGCGGTGAGAATACGAATGTTCACTCTTGTTTGCCTTTCCGGCACTGGCGACGGGATCTCAGGAGAGATGCCCGCCGCGGTCGCCGCCTCCTCGGCGGCGACCTGAGACGAATGTGATGGCGCCGAAGACGAGGAGAGCGGTTGCCGCTCCTACCCCTCCGACGATGGCCAGACGCCCGATGTCGGGTCCCCCGGCTCGTGTCTGCTCGATTCCCCCGCCGTCATCCGCGGACCCTTCGGCTGGCGCGGGCGTGGATCCCTGCTCCGTACCCGTGGTTCCCGCGGCCTTCTCGGCTCTGTAGGGCTGCGCGTCGCCGACGGTGAAAGGGATGACGCCCGTGATCGGGTGTCCGTCCCCGGACACCACGCGCCAGCGCACTTGATACCCGCCGACGGGGAGAGCGTCGGGCATCGAGGCCGTGACGACCGCCCCATTGAGCGTTGTGTCGCCGACCACCCAGTCCTTCCCCGACTCGTCGACCACGACGACCCTGGCCCCGACGGTCAGGACGTCGCTGTTGAACGTCAGCGACACCGTCTCGGGAGCGCGCTCGAAACGTTGCCCCTCGGTCGGCGACGACTCGAGCAGCTGATCGTGAGCGGACGCCGCGGCGGCGGGAACCACTGCTGCGGCGATCGCGATCAGTACTGCGGCTGCGGCGATACGGAACTGCGGGACGGCATGACGGAACATCTGAACTCCAGCTAGGGCGCCCTTCGAGGGCGCACCGCACGGGGCGCTCGCGCGCCGGCGCCCGTTCGAGCGGGCGTGAGGAATCGATCAGACGGTGAGGAGGGGCGGCCCGCGCCTCGAGGCGGCCGATGCGACAGCGAATCGCGGTGGGAATCCGACAGAGGTCCACCCTGACGGGACGAAGCGAGACGGCGAGATGTCGACGAGCGCGTCGGTGACGACGAAGACGCGGCGAACCCAGGAGACGAACCGCGTGCGGAGCGCCGCCACCCCGCGCAGCACGCGGTCGGCGAGGAGGAATACGCCGATGGTGACGACCGCCGCCGCGACGTGTCCGAACCACATGGTTGGACCGTGAGAGTGGGCGTCCGACACGAGAGGGCTCAGGTCTGCGGCGGCCGCCTCATGATGTGCGTGCGAGGTGGCTCCGGCGAGATCGCCACCGAACGAGAACAACGAGTGGAAGAGGAACTGAGAGGCCGCGACTGATGCGCTGAGTCGGAGGACGGTCAGCCTCCGGCCCGCGAGCAGCGTGCACACCGCGACCGAGAGGACGAGGGGAGCCACCACGCCGAGAAAGGCGGGAACCGCGCCCCCAGACGACACGTGGAAGAACAGAGCGGTGTAGGTGGCGAAGGCCGCCGCCGCGGCCCCCCTCCCGAGACGCGACAGTCTCGGGGTGGCCATGGTCACCATTCTGACACTTGTCGGGTCGGCGGCGGAGGCCGAACCACCAGCCCACCGCCGACTCGATCAACCCGCTCCCGCCTCAGCGGGGGAACGCCAGAAGGCCGCCCGCTCACGCGGACGGCCTTCTGAATTGGGTGGACCTGAGGGGATTCGAACCCCTGACCTCTTCATTGCGAACGAAGCGCGCTACCAACTGCGCCACAGGCCCTTAGTGCCCGACAAGACTATCAGCCCGTCGGGGCTTCCGATGACACGCACCGGGTGGGTCGGTCAGACCGCGCGGCGACGGCGGAGCACGTCGTTGAGATCGGTGATCCCCGATGTGTTCTCCGTCACGATGCCCATTGCGGCGTAGCCCGAGGCCGCCGGAGTGGCAGCAGGCGCGGTGCTCGGACGCGACGCCATCGCCGCGACGTTCGGCTCGCGCTGGGCCGCCCGCAGAGCGGCATCCGCGCGAGCCGCGGCCTCGACGAGTTCGTTGACCGGGGCGGCGATGCCGGCACCGGCCGGGGCCGCACGCCGCGAGAGGTAGAGCGGCTTGGGCAGGGGCACGGGAGTCCACGTGGGCCGGGCCGGCTCGGTCTTCTGCCAGTCGACGAAACTCTGCACGGGCGGTGCGACGGTCACGGTCGCGTCGACGGCCTGGGTCGCCCGGCGCGCGGCGCGCACGTTGGCGACGCGCTGCAGGAAGCCCAGCGACGCGAAGACCCCGAGAGCTCCGAGCACGAGGGGAAGCCAGTTGGCCGCCGCGACGACCTGCGCGATACCGAAGCAGGCGAGGACCGTGGATCCGGCAAGCACCAGCGACGCCACGAGACGCGTGCGGCGCAGACGGGAAGCGGCCAGAGCCTTCACCGCTTCCGCCTTCTGACGCGGCGCGAGCGGCACTTCGGTACGGCGAGCGATGCTGCGGGCGGCGGCCGCCTCGCGGGCGCGGGCGACGGCCTCGGCGTTCTGCGCCGCGATGCGGAGGGCACGGTGCTGCTCGGCGACGCTCTTGGCGGTCGTCTCGACGCGGATCGCCTCGGGCACCTCGGAGGTCTCGGCAAGGATGCGCAGGGTCTGCTGCAGTCGCACGGCGTTACGTTCCGTCGCCAGATACTGGCGACGACGGATCCACGTCGGCATCAGATAGACCAGCCAGAGACCCGCGGCGAGGGCGATGACGAGCCCGCCGCCTGCACCCTCGATTCCCATGAGGTACAAGGTAGGCGTGGAGGGCCGTTTCAGCCGGGAATGTCCGGGCGTGTCAGCAGGGCTGTCAGGCACTTCGTGCCGACGAGCTCCTCAGTGCTCCCGTGGCCGCCTTCGCCGCCTCAGGCGTCGGGGAATCGAGTGGCGGCGGCCGCGCGGTCCGCGTCGGGGATGCGGGCCGCCTCGGCGGGAACGAGACCGTTCTCCCATCGCGCGAGGACCCCCTCGGGGACCTCCTCGGCCACCAGCGCGAAGCAGAAGTGGTCACGCCAGTCGTTGTTGATGTGGATGTAGCGGCGGCGCAGTCCCTCGTAGCGGAAGCCGAGCTTTTCCACGACCCGCAACGACTTCTGGTTCTCAGGTCGGATGCAGATCTCCATCCGGTGGAGACCCATCTGCTGGAATACGTAGTCGGTCGCCAGGGCTACGCCCGTCGGCGTCGCCCCTGCACCCGCGAACCGTTCCCCGATCCAGTAGCCGATCGTCGCCGACGACATGGATCCCCAGGAGATGCCCGAGACGTTCAGCTGGCCCGCCAGACGACCATCCACCTCGATGATGAACGGAAGGCCGAGGCCCGCGCGCGCATTCGACTGCAGTGCGCGGATGCTGCCCTTCGTGTCCCAGCTGAGCGGGCCGCGGGGATTGGTCGCCTCCCACTCCCGCAGCCACCCACGGTTGTCGATGAGCTCGCGTTCGAGCTCTCGGGAATCGCGGAGCCGGATGGGGCGCAGCGAGGTGCGCCCGGACCGCAGGAACGGGATGATCGCCACGTCGCGCACGACTCCTTCAGTTACGTGTCGATTCGCACCGACGTCTCGTCAGTCGAGGGTGGCGACGAAGCTCTTCAGCCAGGGGACGAGCTCGGAGCCGAGGTCGTCGCGCTCGCTCGCGAGCTGGACGATGGCCTTGAGGTAGTCGATCTTGTCACCGGTGTCGTAACGACGACCGCGGAACACCACGCCGTAGACGCCGCCCGCGCTGTCATCGGACGCGAGGGTCTGCAGCGCATCCGTCAGCTGGATCTCGCCCCCCTTACCGGGTTCCGTCTTCTCCAGCACCTCGAAGACCTCGGGGCGGAGCACATAGCGACCGATGATGGCGAGGTTCGACGGGGCGCTCTCTCGCGCGGGCTTCTCGACGAGGCCCGTGACCTTCACGACATCCGGGTCGTCGGTCTCTTCGACGGCCGCTGCACCGTAGAGGTGGATCTGCGACGGGTCGACCTCGAGCAGTGCGACGACGGTCGTGTTGCGCTTCTCCTGCTCCTCGATCATGCGGGTGAGCAGCGGGTCGCGGGGATCGATCAGGTCGTCGCCCAGAAGAACGGCGAAGGGCTCGCGGCCCACATGCATCTTGGCGCGGAGCACCGCGTGGCCGAGGCCCTTCGGGTCGCCCTGGCGCACGTAGTGCATGTCGGCGATGTCGGTCGACTCGTTGACGCGCTCGAGCTTGGCGTGGTCGCCCTTGGCCTCGAGGGTCGCCTCCAACTCCGCAACGCGGTCGAAGTGGTTCTCGAGGGCGTTCTTGTTGCGCCCGGTGATCATCAGCACGTCGTTGAGGCCGGCAGCCGCCGCCTCCTCGACCACATACTGGATGGCCGGCTTGTCGACGACCGGCAGCATCTCCTTCGGCATCGCCTTGGTCGCGGGAAGGAAACGCGTACCGAGTCCGGCCGCAGGAATGACTGCCTTGGTGACGTTGGAGGACATCCGGCCAGGCTAGCCCACACCCGCGCTCTACAATCGTCGATATGCCGGGCGATCTGGGCCACGAGAAGCGCGCTCTCCGAGCGGAACTGCGCGAGAGGCGACGCAACCTCACGTCCACCGAGCGTCAGGCGGCGGCGGCCGGGGTGACCGCCCGCCTCATCGAGCTGGCGGAACAGCACGGGATCAGTTCGGCTTCCTGCTATCTCAGCGCAAACGACGAACCCGACACACGGGGCTTCCTCGCATGGGCCCGGCGGCGGGGCATCCGGGTGCTGCTCCCCATCAGCCGCGAAGACGGTCTCCTCGATTGGGCTGTCGCGGGCGACGAGGACGCCGAGGACATCGGGTTGTTCGGCCTGCCGGAACCCGTCGGCGAACTCCTCGCGCCGACCGCGATCAACGACGTCGACCTCATCATCGTTCCGGCAGCCGCAGTCGACGAGTCGGGGATGCGGCTCGGCTGGGGCCGCGGCTACTTCGACAAGACGCTCGGATCCATGGAGCGATGCCCCCCGGTCTACGCGGTAGTCTTCGACTCCGAGGTGCTGCCCGAGGTCCCGCGAGAGCGTCACGACCAGGCGGTCGACGGAGCGGTGAGCCCATCGCGGACCGTCCGCTTCTCGCCCAGCGCCGGCTGAGTCGGAGCCGGCCCCACCTTCCCCGTCGCACACTTCTCACGAGAAGGAACCTCCCTCATGCCCACTTACTCCTACAAGTGCACCGAATGCGGCAACGCGTTCGACATCGTGCAGTCCTTCTCGGACGACTCACTCACGGTGTGCCCCGCCTGCAGCGGCGCATTGCGCAAGGTGTTCAGCCCCGTCGGCGTGACCTTCAACGGATCCGGCTTCTACCGCACCGACTCGCGCGGCTCGAAGTCGTCCACCTCCACCGCGGGCAAGAGCTCGTCCTCGTCGTCCGACGGAGGGGCCTCCTCGTCGTCGACGAGCTCGTCATCGAGCTCCCCCGCATCGTCCTCCACCACCTCGAGCAGCACGGGAGCATCTTCATGACCGACGGCAAGGGCGGCATCCTCCGCGGATTCCGCGAGTTCATCCTCCGCGGCAACGTCATCGAACTGGCCGTCGCCGTCGTCATCGGCGCCGCCTTCACGGCGATCGTCACCGCCATCGTGACCAACATCATCACGCCGCTGATCGGGGCGATCTTCAACGCGTCGAGTCTGAACGACGCGCTCATCGTCTCCATCCCCACCATCTCCGGTGGAGACCCCGCCCAGCTGAAGTTCGGCGCCGCTCTGGCCGCCGTGCTCAACTTCCTCATCGTTGCCGCGGTGGTCTATTTCGCTCTGATCCTGCCGGTCAACCACATCACCAAGAAGGCGTTCGCGAAGAAGCAGGAAGCGCCCGCCGCTCCCGTCGACGTCCCGCCGAGCGAGGTCGAGCTGCTCATCGAGATCCGCAACCTCCTGGCTCGCGGCAAAGACGCCGAGGTGCCCGTGACCACGGGCAAGCACGCGATCATCCCTCCGCAGACCCCGGCTCCCTAGCCCGGTCCCCGGAAGGGCAGAGGGCCGTCGCTCCCCAGGAGCGGCGGTCTTCCGCGTCCCCGGGCCCTGTCAGCTGAACAAATGCAGGAGTCCGAAAAACAATTGCCGGAGTTCAGCGGCTGACGCTCAACGGCCCTCCCGGAAACATGCGGGAGTTACGCTTCCGCTCCTGCATTTCGGCCGACGGATCCTGCATTCGTCTCCCGACTCCTGCATTCGTTCAGAGGTCGGTGGGTGGATCAGTAGTGCGGGGGCTTCTCGCGGCGCAGCGCGTCGTCGTTCGCCGTCTCACGATCGCCCCACGAGGCGGTGTCGTCCTCGGACGCCTTCTCGATGCGCTTCGGGATCTGCGGAGTCGGGTCGCTGCCGGGTACCGGCTCGGTGCGGACCCGGCGGCTCGGGCGGCCCGCCATCAGCCGGTGATGACCGGGATCGCCTCGGTCTTCGGCGCGAGGTGGACAGCCCCCAGAGCGATCGCGATCTTGCGCGCGACCGACTCGGGGTCCGCGAACAGCTCGAAGCTGTGCACGCGGAGGTAATGCCAACCGAGGCGCTTGAGCATCTCGGGGCGCAGGCGCAGCGATTCGCGGAGGCTCATGCCTCCCACGACACCGTCGGTCTCGATGGCGATCGCCTTGCCGTGATAGGACGCGACGAGGGCCAGACGCCCGCGGTAGCCGAGAGCGGTCTGCAGGCCGAGAGCCTCGAGCCGGCGGGCCAGGTCGACGAGCATGGCGTCGCTGTCGTCCGGGATCGGTTCTTCGGAGAAGCGGGCCTCCGCCTCGGCAAGGATGTCGCCGAGCGCCAGGACTCCGTGGGACAGCCGCTCGCCCGTGATGTCGGACGGGCGGAAGCACGATACGACGACGAGTGAACGACGCGCGCGCGTCACCGCCGACGCGAGCAGACGGTCTCCGCCGGGACGGCCGAGCGGACCGAAGTCCGACAGCAGACGACCGTGGGGCGTACGACCGTAGCCGACCGAGAAGATGACGCGGTCGCGGCTCAGGGCGAGAGCCTGGTCGAGGGTGACCACCATGAACGGCTCGGACTGCTCGCGCAGGAAGAAGTCGGTGACCTCGCTGCGTCGTGCGACCGCGCGGAGCACCGCCTGCTGCACTCGAACGGCGTGACGATGGCTGGCTGTGACGACCATGAGCGACTCGCGCGGACGGTGCACGGCGTGATCGAGGACCAGCTCGACGACCCGCTGCACTTCGCCGTCGACGCTCTCGACCGTGCCCGTGTCGGCATCCGGGAGGGCTCCGCCGTCCTTGATGTACTCGAGCACGAGGCTTCCGCGGCCGAGGAAGGTGCCGGCCCACGGCATCGACTGGATGCGTCCGCCGTAGAAACGACGGTTGACCAGTTCGACGAGGTCTTGACCGCCCGCGCGGTAGCTGCGGGTCAGCTCGAGGGTCGGCAGCAGCTCGCCGAGGCGGGCCAGCGCGGAATCCGCGTGACGCGCGTCCAGCTCGGCCTGCGTCTGAGCGGGTGCTTCGCGGTAGGACGTGAGGTCCTCGACGCCGAGAGTGAAGGGTGTCGGGGTCTGCGTGACGGGGTCTCCGAAGAGCACGGTCTGACGGCCGCGACGTATCGAGCCGAGCGACTCGGCGACACTGATCGCCCCCGCGTCGAGCACGAACACCGCGTCGAACGGGATCTCGTCGGACAGTGCGGACACCTCGTACGGCGAGGCCAGCCACACGGGCGCGACGAGACGGGAGAGGTGCGGCGCCGCGCGGTGCAGGGTGTTGGCGTCGGCCTGCTCGTTGCGGAGCAGACGCTTGAGGGCCTCGGCCTCCTGCGGCCAGTCCACCACACCGATGCGCCACGCTTCGGCGAGCGTCCACGCCAGCTGCGGTGCGCTGCTCGCGGCGTGCGCGCCGTCGACCAGACGGAAGTCGGCCTCGAGACGGTCGAGCACCTGGGTGTTGCCGCCGAGGAGGGCGCGGTCGGAGCGCAGCATGCGCTCGAGAGCGGAGGTCCACCAGGCGAGCTCGAGCTCGATGGCGACGCCCTCCTCCGGCACATGGCGACGCGAGAGGTCGTCGAGCAGCGGGTCGAGGTCGAGTGCGCGCAGTCGTGTGACGAGTTCGGTGCGCTCCTGCAGATTGTCGAGCACCTCCGAGTCGGCGGCGAGAGCTTCGAGACGCTCCTGCAGCTCGGGGATCGGGAGCAGGCTGAGCGCATCGGGGCTCGCGGTGATGCCGAGCGGCTCGTCGAGGAGCGCGAGGTCGGCCGAGATGCGGCGGTAGGCCACCTCGACGTCCTGGATCCCGACCGGGATCTCGGGGGTGACGCCGGTCGTGACGAAGCGCTGGTAGAGCACCCGCTGCTGCTGGATGCGCACGAGCGCCTCATGCAGGTCGGCGACGTGGACGCCCGGGCGGACGTACTCGCGGGCGAGCTTCTTGAGGCGGCGACGGTTGCCGCCGCTCATGGCCTCGGCGTCACGGCGCGGGCCGGTCGCGGCGATGAGCTCGCCGAGCGAACGGTCGAAGACCACCGGCTGGAAGCGGTCGAGCGTCTCGCGGATGTCGAGCAGCAGACGCAGGTAGATGCCGAGCTCGGCGATGGTCTCGAAGGGGCGCAGGCGGGTCTTGCCGACCAGCTCGTTGGCGCGCTCGAGCAGACGCGGAAGGTCGGTCTCGTGGAGGCGGCGGGCGATGCCGTGAGCGTCGCCGGCGGTCAGCGATCCGGAGAAGACGGCGCCGTACCAGGGCGAATCGCCGGGTCCGTATCGGAACTCCCCCAGGCGGGCGGCGCGGACGAGCGCATCGGCCGCGGACTTGCGGTCGTGCGCGAGGCCGTCGATGGCGCGGTCGGTCAGACGCGACATGGTCTGCGGCGCATCGGGCAGGAGGGCGAGACGGGCCAGTTCGGCCAGGCCGTCGAGCGCCGAGATGCCGACCGCGGGGTCTGTGCGGGTCAGCGCCTCGCGGTAGTCGAGCAGGACCGAGCGGAGCCGCAGCAAAGCGTCGTCCACGTCGGTGGTCGAGACCTTGGCGGCCTTCTCATTGCGCGAGATCGCCTGGATCACGTCGCGACGCACGGTACGAGGCGAGATCGCAACACCGGGCAGGCCGATCTCGCTGAGACGCGAGCTGACAGCCTTCAGAGTCGCGTGGCGGGCGCTCACGACGAGCACGCGCTTGTGCTGCGCGACGAGGCATCCGAGAGCGTTGACGATGGTCTGGGTTCCGCCGGTGCCGGGCAGGGTCTTCACGACGACCGAGTTACCGGCCGCGATCTGGGCGATCGCCAGCTCCTGCTCCGGATCGGCATCGAGGAGCAGCGTGTCGCTCGCGGGAGGGCGGTGGTCCTGGTCGACCGGATCCGCCGCGGTGAAGGACTCGGAGATGGTCCACCGCGCCGTGGGATTGCCGGCGAGCGCCTCGATGACGGGGTGGTCGAGCTTCGCGGTGTCGGCCAGCATCGGCGGCGCCACCTCGGCGAACGAGGACGCGACGAGGCGCGGGTGCACGCTGAACCAGCTGATGTGGGAGGTCAGGCCGCGCAGGCGGTCGATGACCGGCTGGGGCTTGAACTGGTCCCCAGCTCCCGCGAGCGCGACGAATGCGCGCGGGTCGAGGACGATCTGGAACTGCTCGTGCAGCGCGCGAGCGAGAGCGGGATTGAGGAACGGCGCCCCCTTGAGGCGCAGCTCGAAGTCCTTGCCGTAGCGACGCAGGGTCATCGGGCGCAGGAGCAGAGGGGCGCGGAACTCCTTCTTCTCGTGCTTCCACTCGGCGATGCCGATGGCGAGGTGGATCGAGTCGATCCCCCGCGCACCGCTGAGCTCGATGCCTTTGGCGGTCATGTTGGAGGCGGCGACACTGGCGGAGCGGAAGGCGAGGTCGTCCCGCACCAGGCTCGAGAGGAGCGTCGCCTTGCCGGTGATGAACTGGGCCAGACCGCCGGGGTGCGTCGAGCTGAGCTCGATCCGCGTGCGGGGTGAGTCGACGAGATGCAGCAGCGGCGACGTGCCACCGAGGCGGCTGAGCTCCTGCCGCCACTTGGTCCACACGGGCTCGGCTGCGTTGACGGGGGTCAACCGAGGATCCCCGATGCTCAACATCTGCGCCGCAGTCACCGACGGCGTAGAGGCCGTCGCCAACTGGTCGCTGGACGTCTCCACGTCTTCGCTTCGTCGGTCGGCGCGCCACATAGTGCCAACTGTAGGTCGATGGCAACCGGAAACGCCGGAGTCGTCGCGGGGTGTCCCGCGACGCGGCAATCACTCGGGCGATCTTCAGTCGCTCGGAGGCTTCGCCGGTTTACGCTCTCATCGCACCCCAAAGCTCCTGTATCGCTACTGCAAGGAACGGTTACCCCGAATGAACCCGATCTCCACCGACACCGACTCCTTCGATCTCGAGGCCACCCAGCCCATCGACCTCGACGAACTGGCCGCTCTCCTCGCCAACTGATTCCAGTTGGCGTACAGCGACCTTCCGCTCGACCGTCTGCGCGAGTACACCAGCGCGCAGACGGATCCAGCTGATTTCGACGAGTTCTGGTCCCGCACGATCGACGAGTCCGCGCGACTCTCGAGTGAGACCCTCGTCGAGAAGATCTCGACTCCTCTGACCGCCGTGGACGTCTATGACGTCACGTTCAGCGGATTCGGCGGGCAGAACATCAAGGCATGGCTGCGCGTTCCCGCCGGATCGACCGGCCCGCTCCCCACGATCGTCGAGTTCGTCGGGTACGGCGGCGGCCGCGGCTACCCGACCGAGGATGCGACGATCGCGGCATCCGGTTTCGCGCATTTCCACATGGACACTCGCGGCCAGGGTTCCACCTGGAGCGTGGGCGACACGCCCGACGTGGCCGAGTCGTCCGATCCGCAGGTCCCCGGCGTGATGACCAAGGGCATCGGCTCGCGGGACACCTATTACTACCGTCGTCTCTTCACCGACGCCGTGTTGGCCGTGCGAGCTGCGGCCTCGCTCGACCTGGTCGACGAAACCCGCATCGGAGTTCGCGGCGGCAGCCAGGGCGGGGCGCTGTCGCTCGCCGCGACCGCGTTCAATCCCGATCTCGTCAAGGCGGCTGCCGTCCGCGTCGCCTTCCTCGCGGACTTCCCCCGCGCGGTGATGATCACGGACTCTCACCCGTTCCGCGAGATCGCCGACTATCTCAACACCTACCGCCTGCGCGCCGACGAGGTCATGGCGACCCTGTCCTACTTCGACAGCGTCAATACCGCCCGCCGCGGGAGGGTCCCCGCTCGGTTCTCCGTGGGTCTGATGGATCCGGTCACTCCCCCGTCGACCGTCTACGCGGCGTACAACGCCTACGCCGGCGAGAAGACGATGGCCGAGTGGACCTTCAACGGCCATGAGGGCGGCGGTCACCTCGACCTCCTCGGCGACATCGAGTTCTTCCGCGCCCGACTCTGACCCGGCCCACCGCCCCGACCCCGCCCCAGCTGAACAAATGCAGGAGTCGGGAAAAGGAATGCAGGAAGCGGCGGCTCACGCAGTAGGGTCCCCCGCGGAAACATGCGGATCTTCCTTCTCGCGTCCTGCATACGCAACGGAAAATCCTGCACTTGTCAGCGCGTTCCTGCATTTGTGAAGTAGCCCGCACCGCGGAGCGCCGAATGTCGGCGTTCGGGGAATGCCCGACGGGCTGTCAGGCGTTGTCCCCCTCGCGCCCATCCGGGCGACGCCCACTCGGGCAGTGAGAGAAGGAGTCGCCATGTCTGTCGTCGTCACCGGAGCAACCGGCCAGCTGGGCCGCCTCGCCGTGTCCCATCTCATCGCGCGCGGGGTAGCCCCCGCCGACATCGTCGCGGTCGGGCGCAACGGCGAGCGACTCGCCGAGCTCGACGCGTCCGGCGTGCGCACGGCCGTCGCGGACTATTCCGATGCCGCCGCCCTGGACGCCGCCTTCGCTGGAGCAGAGACGCTCGTCCTCATCTCGAGCAGCGAGGTCGGACAGCGCGCCGCGCAGCACGGAAATGCCATCGACGCCGCCGTGCGCGCCGGAATCCGTCGAGTGGTCTACACGAGCGCCCCGCACGCCAACTCCTCGGCGCTGATTCTCGCCCCTGAGCACAAGGCCACCGAGGAACTGCTGCAGGCGTCGCCGCTCGAGGTCACCGTCCTCCGCAACAACTGGTACAACGAGAATTACGAGTCGTCGCTCGGCCAGGCCGCCCAGTCCGGCGCCTACCTGGCGAGCACCGGCCAGGGCCGCGTCGCCAGCGCGTCGCGCGACGACTACGCGGAGGCGATCGCCGCCGTCGTGACCTCGGATGTCCACGGTGGCGAGGTCTACGAACTCGCAGGCGACACCGCCTGGGATGGCGAGGACTTCGCCGCCGCAGCCACGGAGGTGCTGGGGCGCCCCATCATCTTCCGCTCGGTGGAGCCGGGCGAGCACCTCGAGATCCTCCGTTCCGCGGGACTCGACGAGGGAACCGCCGGGTTCGTCGTCGCCCTAGACGGCAACATCCGCGATGGCCTGCTCGACGGGCCGTCGGATGTGCTGTCCGGTCTGATCGGCCGCCCGACGACCCCGCTGATCGACACTCTCCGCAAGGCCGCCGCCGCGAGCTGAGTCGGCGCCTGGCGGGCCTCTAAATGCTTCGCTACTCGGCCGTAGGCCCCACGTGCGTTGAGCACAAGGGGCCTAAGGCACGGGGCGCTTGGCGGCCTACTCGACATCCAGATGTCGAGCAGGCCGCCCGGCCGTACCGACAGCCCGCGCTCAGATCCGGTAGAAGCTTCGCGCCGTACCCGCGAACATCTGCTCGCGCTCCGGGCGGGTGAAGCCAGCCGTCAGCTCGTCGAAGGCCTGGTACAGCGCCGTCATCGTCGAGTACAGGCCGTCGACCGGGAAGTTGCTGGCGAACATCACGCGGTCCGAGCCGAACGCGTCGATGGTGGGCGCGACGACCTTGCGGAGCGACTCGATCGTCCACTTCTGGTCGGTCGTTCCGATCGCGGAGACCTTGACGACCACGTTGGGGCACGATGCGATGTCGTCGAGGCCCCGCCGCCACTCGGCGAGCGTCTCATCGTCGCGACCGGCCGGCATCCCCAGGTGGTCGAGCACGATGCGGGTGTCGCTGAAATCGCGTGCGAGGGTCGCGGCCTCGGGCAGTTGCGATCCGAAGACCTGGAGGTCGAACGACAGCCCCAGCGGCTCGAGCCGAGCGAACGCCTCCCGCCACGCCGGCTCCCGCATGATGCCGGGCCGATCCGTGTGGGTGAAGCGCGGGTCCGGGTGCCAGTTCAGGATGTGGCGGATGCCGCGCACCGACGGGATCGCCGCCAAGTCCTCGAGCAGCTCGATGGCGTCGACGTTCGAGAGGTCGGCCTTCGCCACCTGGGCGGCGGGCAACGGCGAGTGCTCTCGGATGACCTCGTCGATCCAGCGCGCTTCCACTCGGGGATCGCCGGCTCCGTTCTCGATGTGCACCGACGCCGCGATGGGCAGATCGGCGATGTCCGCCCGATAGTCGGCGAGCGTGTAGTCGCGCCGCAGGGCTCGATCGTCGCCGTGATAGCGATCGGTCGGCGCATCCGGTCCCAGCCACGGATAACCCAGCTCCAGGCGGGCGAGGTGGTGGTGCGGGTCGACGATGTCGAAATCGAAAGTCACGAGCGAGCCTCCCCCGCGTCCGAGCGACGCGCGATGGTCTGGATGATGCCGGTGTGGTCGAGGTCTCCGGATCCGCTCTCGACCATGTCGGCGAAGAGCTCCTCGACGACGTGGGCGACCGGGAGTTCGAGGCCCTGCGCGCGCGCCGCTTCCGCGACGAAGCGCAAGTCCTTGAGCTGGTTCTTCCCGCTGCCGCCCTCGGCGTAATCGTCGGTCAGCCACTTGACCGACTTCTGGCTCAGGACCTCGGATGAGGCGAGCCCGCCCGAGAGGATCTCGATGAGCGCCTGCTGGTCCAGCCCGGCACGGCGCGCGAGCAGGAGCGCCTCAGAGATCGCGGTCACGGTCGAGGCGACGATGACCTGATTGCAGAGCTTCGCGAGCGCCCCGGTTCCCGAGGCCCCGAAGACGCGGACGGTGCGGCCGTAGTGTTCGAAGACGGGGAGCACCTCGGCGATAGCGGACTCCTCTCCGCCGACCATGAGGCTGAGCGTGCCGCGAGCTGCGCCGATCGTGCCGCCGCTCATGGGCGCATCGACGACGCGGACGCCGTGCTCGGCGAGCATCCGCTCGGCGAAGTCGGCGACCGCGACGGGCGAGATGGTGCCGTGCACCACGAGGACGGGCGATCCGATGCCCTGCTCTTCCCACCCGGCCAGGAGGCCGTCGGCGCGGAAGACGAGCTCCTCGACCTGAGGCAGGTCCGGAAGCACGGTGAGAGTCACGGGTCGAGCCGCACCAGCGGGACGTTCGACCTCGACGGCGCCCGCCGCGACCGCCTCCGCCGCCTTGCCCGGGGTCCGGTTCCACACCCTGGGCGCGGCCCCCGCCTCGGCGAGACGGATCGCGATGGGCAGACCCATCGGGCCGAGTCCGCAGAGGCCCACCTCCGTAGACGACGGAGCCCGCGAAGCACTCACGGCACCAGCGGCTCCGGTCATGCGCGCACCGGCTGCAACAGGCCCCCGCCGACGTCTTCGAATGCGACGGTCGCCTCGAAGCCGAGTTGCTCCCGCGCGCGGGTGAGGTCGAGTCCGACCTCGCGTCCCGACAGTCCCTGCACGGGAACATCCGGGATGACCGCCGCGGCTGCAGCGGTCGTGTCGTCGGAGAGATAGGTGAGCGGCGCGGCCACGAGAATGCCGGGGGCGGCAGGCGTGGAGCGGAGCAGCGCGGCCTCGATGGCGCGGGCGGCATCCGTCACGTCCAGGTAGCTCCAGCCCTCGTAAGCCTGGCGCACGGCCTGCTCGTCGAGCGCTGCCCGCACGTGCGCGGCGAAGCGCGCTCCCCCGTCGAGCGTGATGTCGCGGACCAGCGGAAAACGCAGGCCGGTCAATTCCAGCCCCCAGGTCGCGTGCGCCATCCGGGCGGCCTGCTCGTTCGCGTCCTTCGACAGCGAGTAGCTGTCGCCGAACGCTGTGGGCTCGGTCTCGTCGTAGGGCAGGTGCGTCGGCGGCTTGAGTCGACCGAGCGGGAGTCCGCTGGCGTTGATGCTCGAGGCGTAGACGACTTTCTGCACGCCCAGCGAGGCCGCGATCGAGAAGACGGCGTAGGTGCCGACCGTGTTGATCCGATAGGTGGAGATGTCGTCGGTGACGTCCATCCCCGCGATCCCACCCAGATGGACGACCGCGTCGGCACCGGCGAGAGCGGCCCGGAGCGCACCCTCGTCGGTGATGTCCCCGACGGCCCACGCGATCCCGTCCATCGGCGCCTCGGGCGACAGGTCGAACCCGGTGACCAGGGCACCGGCCGCGACGAGATGCGCGACGGTCGCTCGGCCGATGAGGCCGGCGGCTCCGGTGACGACGATGCGTGAGCCGTCGAGGCGGTCGATCACTTGGTCTCTGCCTCCGCGAGTGCGGGCTCGCCGGCCACCGGGGTGCCCGGACCGGTGCCGCGCTTGAGGATCGGCCACCCCTTGGCGCCCTGGTCGAGAGCGACGGCGATCACGACGACCGAGCCGGTCACGATCTGCTCGTAGAAGCTCGGCACGTTGAGCAGCACGAGGCCGTTCGTCAGGGCGCCGAGGATGAGCGCACCGACGAGGGTCCCGGCGATGCGGCCCTCACCGCCCATGAGGTTCGCGCCGCCGATGACGGCCGCCGCGATCGCGGTGAGGAGGTACGGGCTGCCACCCTCGGTCTGGGCCGCGTTGATGCGGGCGACGAGGATGAGGCCGGCGAGGCCTGCGAGTCCGCCCGAGAGCGCGTAGACCATGACCTTGACGCGGTTGACGCGGATGCCGGAGAGCCAGGCGGTCTCCTCGCTGCCGCCGACGGCGATGACGTTCTCGCCGAAGACCGTGCGACGCAGCACCAGCCAGCAGAGGATGCCGACGACCGCGACGATGACGACCATGACCGGGACGCCGCCGATGTAGCTGTTGAGCATCAGGATGAACTCCTGCGGGATGTTGTAGACCGGCTTGCCGTCGGTGGTGACGTAGGCGAGGCCCTGGAAGATGCTCATGGTGCCCAGCGTCGCGATGAAGGGCGGCAGCTTGAGCCTCGTGATGAGCAGGCCGTTGACGACGCCGCAGGCGAGGCCCGCCGCGATACCGATGATCAGCGCGAGGAACGGCGAGACGCCGTTGGCCGTCATCAGTGTGGCGGAGATGATGCCGACGACGCTCGCGATCGATCCGACCGACAGGTCGATACCACCGGTGATGATCACGAAGGTGACACCGAGGCCGATGATCGCGTTGATGCTGGCGGCGACCGCGATGTCGCGCAGGTTGCCGGGGGTGAGGAAGTTGTTGTTGAGGATGCCGAAGATGGCGAAGATGAGGATCGCGGCACCGTAGATGCCGACCTCCTGGACGTTGATCCGGCGCCGTTCGCGCACGGGAGCTGCCTTGTTCATTGCTGTCCTTCCGCGACGCCCATGGCGCTCGCTACCAAATTCTGTTCGGTGATCGCGTCGCCGCTGAAAGAGCCGGCGAAGGCTCCGGCGCGCATGACGAGCACCCGGTCGCTGAGAGAGATGATCTCGGGGAGGTCGGAGGAGACGACGATGATCGAGTTCCCCTCCGACGCGAGCTTGTCGATGAGCTTGTAGATCTCGACGCGGCCGCCGACGTCGACGCCCTTCGTCGGCTCGTCGAAGAGATAGGTGGTGGCGCCCCGCCAGGTCCACTTGGCGATGACGACCTTCTGCTGATTCCCGCCGGAGAATTGGCGGGCATTGAGTCGCACGTTGTCCGGACGCAGCGACATGCTCTGCGTCTGCTCGGTCGCGATGCGGATTTGCTTGGCCTTGCTGACGAAGGGCCCGTACTTGTTGAACTGCCTGTCGGCCGTCATCGCGATGTTCGCATAGGCGGGGATCTGCAGCGCGAGCCCCTGGCGCTTGCGCTCTTCGGGGATGAAGGCGATACCGGCGGCGCGGCTGGAGTGCGGGTCGGTGATCTTGACGTGCTTGCCCGCGATCGTCACGGACCCGGAGCACCCTGCATCCGCGCGGATGATGGCCCGGAGGAACTCGGTCCGACCGGAACCCACGAGCCCGGCGATGCCGACGACCTCCCCCCGGCGCACCTCGAGCGACAGTGGCTGGGGGTGACGCGGGTGCTGCACGCCGTTCGCGACGAAGTGGACAGGGGCGTCGGCTCGCACGGGGTGCTCGCGCGTGAAGCTCAGCAGCTCGCGGCCGACCATCTTCTGCACGATCTCCTTGTCGTCCGTCTCCGCGATCGTCGAACGGAACGCGGTGCGGCCGTCGCGGAGGACGACCACGCTGTCGGAGACCCGCATGACCTCGGGCATCTTGTGCGAGACGAAGAGCACCGCGACCTGCCGCTCGGCCACGATCTCGCGGACCCGCTCGAGGACCTGGACCGCGTTGTGCTCGAGCATGCTCGTGGTCGGCTCGTCGAGCGCGATGATCTTCGCGTCGAAGGCGAACGCCCGGGCGATAGCCATGGCCTGTCGCTCGGCAGGGCTCAGCAGGGCGACCTTGTCGGTCGCCTTCACCGGGAAGCCCATGAGCAGCATGTCGGCGATGACACCGGCGACGGCCTCCTTGGCGCGCTTCCGGTCGTCACGGCCGCGGCCGATCATCACGTTCTGCGCGACGGTCAGCTGCGGGACCACCGCGGGCTCCTGCTGGGCGATGACGATGCCGTCGGCGAGCGCCCGGCGCGGGGAGTAGTCCTCGCGCCGGACGCCGTCGATGGTGATCGATCCGCTGTCGGGACTGAGCGCGCCGCCGAGGATGCCCAGCAGCGTGCTCTTCCCCGCGCCGTTCTCGCCGGCGATGGTGCAGATCTCCCCCGCGTGGACCTGGAAGGTCACGTGGTCGAGGGCTCGCACCCCGGGAAAGCTCTTCGCGATCCCGTCGATGTCGAGAAGGGGTTTCATTGAATCGATCACTCTCTACTTCGTCGTACTAGCGGTGATGATGCGTCTCGATCAGGGCATGCCGGTCGCGTACTGCGACACGTTCTCCGAGTCGATGACGAAGGCCGGGACCTCGATCCACGCGGGGACCTGCTTGCCGGCGAGCAGCCAGAGTCCGGCGTCGACGCCTGCGGCGCCTTCGACGCCGGGCTTCTGCGAGACCGTGGCGGTCAGGTTGCCGTTTTGGATCTCCTTCTTCGCCTGCGGGATTCCATCGGTGCCGACGAGCAGGATCTGTCCGGTCTTGCCGGCGCGCTCGATCGCGGTCGCGACGCCGAAGGCCATTCCGTCATTCTGGACGTAGAACGCCTTGATGTCGGGGTTGGCCGTCAGCATGGCGGTGGCGATGTCCTGGGCCTTGGTCTGGTCCCAGTTCGCGGTCTGCGAGGCGACGAGCTTGAGGTTCGTGTGCTTTTCGAGTCCGTTCTTGAATCCCTGACCGCGGTTGAGCGCGTTGGAGGATCCGGGGTCACCCTCGACCATTGCGACGTCCCCGCCGTTCGGCAGCTTCTCCGAAATGAAGTCGGCGGCGGACTCACCCGTGGTGAGCGAGTCGGGGCCCGAGTAGACGACGCCGGGGAGGGTGCCCTTGGCGTCATTCAGGACGGCCACCGGCACGCCCTTCGCGAGCGCCTCGGAGAAGACCGAGTCGAGGCCGGTGGCCGAGATCGGCGACGCGAGCAGGATGCTGCAGTTCTGGTTGAGCGCGCTCTTGGCCTTGTCCAGCTGCTCGGTGATGGAGGACTCGTCGTTGACGGCGAAGATCTGCGACTTCATGCCGAGCTCCTTCGCGCGCTTCTCGACGCCGTCGGCGACGAACGACCAGTACTCGTTCGAGAGGGTCCGGGTCACGTAGCAGACGGTCGCGTCGGCGGGGACGGTCGGGGCGCCCAAGCTCTTCAGCACGTCGTCGTAGGGCGTGACGCCGTCGGCCTGGACGAGGGAGGTGATGTTCGCGGATCCCTCGGAGGAGCCACCGGCGGCGGGGCCGTCCGGGGTCGCCGAGCAACCGGCGAGGCCGACCGCGAAGACCGCCGCGGCGACGACCGCCGAGGAGCGGAGGATGGTGCGGGACATGGTGTTGCCTTTCATCTTCGGAAGGTGGGGTGCAGGAGGAAAGATGCTGTGGGTCACTCGGCGACGAACATGGCTTCGGTCTCACGGCGCAGCTCCAGCGCGGTCGTGAGCGAGTCGTCCATCTTCACGTCGTCCCAGTTGACGATGCCGCCCTTGGGCACGTCGTTCAGGAGTTCGACGTGGTGGGCCAAGGCGACGGGGAGGGCGTGGGTGGCCATCGAACGCTTGGCGGAGACGAGCTTGCCCCAGACGGTGAAGCCGCCTTCGCCGTCGAGGAACTCACCGGCCTTCAGGTCCTTCTTGGCGCAGGCGACGACGTCGGCGAAGAATCCCACGGGCGAGCCCGTGGCGACACCGCGGAGGGCGGCGTTGGCGATCGAGATGTTGAGCTCGAGACCGACGTAGTGGTACGGCCGGTAGAGGGCCGCGTACTGCCCAGTGGGATCCGGGTGCCAGGGGTACTCGACGAAGCACTCGGCGACATACTCGTTGGTCGCCTTCACGACCACGAACATGCCCTCCTGGGTGTTGTGAGGGATCCAGTCGCCGGCGCGCGTGACGCTCGACATGACATCGACGCTTCCTTCGCGGGCGAGGACTCCACCGACGGAGGAGGGACGGCAGATCGTCGCGATCTCCTCGACGTCGCCGGGGGTGAAGGTGAGGCCGTCGTCGGAGGGGACGAGCGACGCGGCATTGGCGACGGCGGCCATCTCGATGGCGGCCTTGGTACCGTCGCGGAACGACGTGTGCATGTAGGGGTTGAGCTGGCCGGAGTCGGTGAGCTCCTTGCTGAACTCCCAGTTCTCCCAGACGTTGTCGGGGTTCATCTCGTGGTAGTGCTCGAGGTACTTGGCGCCCTTGCCGGCGCAGACGACGTCGAAGCCCGAGGTGCGAGCCCAGTCGACGAGCTCCATGATGAGGGCGGGCTGGTCGCCGTAGGCCATGGAGTAGACGACCCCTGCCTTCTCGGCGCGGGCGGCGAGCGCAGGACCGGCGAGAGCGTCGGCCTCGACGGTCACCATGATGATGTGCTGCTTGTTCTCGATGGCGTTGAGCGCGTGCTGGATGCCGATGATCGGGTTGCCCGTCGCCTCGACGATGACGTCGATGTCGGGGCGGAAGAGGTCGGCCGCCGACGGGATGACGGCGGTCGTGCCGTCGCGCAGGGCGTCCTCGACCGAGTCGACGACGAGCTCGGCCGGCCATTTCGCCAGCTCGAACGCGCCGCGTCCGCGGGCGACGTTGATGTCGGCGACGCCGACGACGTGGATGCCGGGGATGTTGCGCGCCTGGGACAGGTACATGGTCCCGAAGCGGCCGGCGCCGATGAGGCCGACGCGGATCGGTTTGCCCGCGGCCTCACGCTGTGAGAGCAGGTGGTGGAGGTTCATCCGGACTTCTTTCGTGAGACGAAGACAGCGTCGAACGGATGACCGACGACGTTGTCGAGGCGTTTAGTAAAACGGTTCCATTTTTGTACCACCGCGTTTACGATGGTGTCAAGCGGCTCGCCGAGGATCGCTCATCGGGCCCCCGATGGCCTCTCGGCGACGCTCGCTCGATAGCATCGACACCGACACGAAGGGGCCCTGGCATGAAGAAGCCGCCCACCATCAGAGACGTGGCCCGCGAGGCCGGCGTCTCTGTCGCCGTCGTGTCCCGGGTCATCAACGAGGGCACCGGCCCCGTCGCCCCACAGACCCGCGAACGCGTGCTCGAGACCATCGAGACGATGGGCTTCCGCCCCCGCGCCGCCGCCCGCAGTCTGGTCACGGGAGCCGCGACCATCGGCCTCGTCGTGACCGATCTCGCCAACCCGTTCTTCGCCCGTCTCGCCGACCGCATCGTGTGGGAGGCCCGGTCGTCCGGCTCGCAGATCGTGCTCATGACGACGCAGGAGGACGCGCAGTTGGAGCGCGAGATCCTCGACCGCCTGCAGGACCGCTCGGTGGCCGCCGTCATCGCGACGCCGACGGGCGCCAACGCCGACAAGTGGACCCGGCTCCAGGAACTGGGCGTCCACCTCACGTTCGTCGACCGCTGGATCGAGGGCCTCGGCTTCGACCACGTCGGGATCGGGAACGTGGAGTCGGCCCGCGTCGCGACCGAGCACCTGCTGCAGCAGGGACACCGACGCATAGGTCTCATCTCCGGCCCCATGACCACGAGCACCGGACGGGAGCGCGCCGAGGGCTACCGCGCCGCGCTTGACGCCTACGACGTGCCGTTCGCTCCCGAGCTGCTGCAGGGCGTGAGCTTCCGCGGGGACGCGGGAAGCGATGCGGCCGGGATGCTGATGAGCCTCGCCGATCCGCCCACGGCCCTCGTGGTCGCGAACACCGCGCAGGTCCGCAATGCTCTGCGGCGGATCCGAGACGCGGGGACATCGATCCCCGACGACCTGTCGGTCATCGTGTTCGACGACAACCCGTGGACGGAGGTCATGACCCCTCCGCTGTCGGTCGTCCGGCCGCCCGTCGACATGCTGGCCGTCCACGCGCTCGAGATGGTGCTCAGCCGTCTACGCGGCACGGCGACCCAGGGGCCCCGCGCCATCGCTGTCGACGCCGAGTTCGTGCCGCGCGGGAGCAGCGCTCCCCCGCTCGTCGCGCCGTTGCGCACCGTCGTCTGACCCACTTCTCATCCCCACACCCATCCCTGATCTCACCGAGGAGAACACCATGTCCGCCGTCGTCGTCACCGCTGTCTTCACCCCCAAGCCCGGCAAGCAGGCCGAGCTCGCCGCCGCACTGACCGCCTCCATCCCCGCGGTGCACGAGGAGCAGGGCTGCATCCTCTACGCGATCCATGCCGCGCCGGATGAGCGGATCGTCATGATCGAGAAGTGGACGTCGCGCGAAGATCTCGCCGCTCACAACACGAGCCCCGCGGTGCAGGCGCTCCGCGCAGCGATCGACGGCCTCGTCGAGGGCGATGTCGACGTCGAGTTCCTGACCCCGCTCCCCGCCGGCACCCCGGAGCAGGGCACTCTCTGACGACGACAGCGGGATCGTCCAGTGGTTGGGGATCTTCGGCGCCTTCACTGACCCCAGCGGCTCCGGCCCGCTCGCTCCGGAGCGCCCAACGGTCGTCATGCTGGAGGCCGAGGGTGTCGACGTCGTGGCCGGCAGCGATGTCTCGGCCGAACCGTGGGATTCGAAGAAACAACGCGTTGAGAGTGCTCCCGCTACGGGATCAGTGTTCCCACTCAGCGCGGGCATCGAGGCTCATGTCGGGGCAGACTCCCCCTTCTTCGGTGACGCGCTCGAAGTGCCATCGCTCGTTGGCGAAGGTCTGACACAAGCCGAATCTCCAGCCGTGCTCCATCAACCAGAGTTGCCCTTCAAGACCGCCGATATCTACGGCTTCTCCGGTCACGTGACGCGACCTGTCCGCTGGCGCAACAAACTCCTGAGCGGCCTGTTCACCGCCGTACTGGGCCACTGCATCGCGGAAGAGTTGGTCTTGATAGCGAACGCTCCGCCAACCACTGGAGATGTCGAGGACGACCCCCTCGGCCGCGGCCGACGCGGAGGCAGCGCGCATCGCATCGCGCAGCCGGGACTCCAGCCGAGTCACCGCAGGGATGTCGGTGTCCGCATCAACGATCTGGCCGTCCTCGATGACACCGTCCTCGGCGCCGATGGGACCGACGATGAGTCCAGCGCCATCACCGCTTGCCGCCAGGTTTGCAGAAGAAGGGGAAAACCACACCCTTGCTCCCGCGAGCAACAGCAGCAGAGCGATCAGGCCGGCCACAGAGCTCGAGATAGCCAGGGCACGGCGGCGGCGGTCGGGCGAGCGGCGATCGAGCCGACTGGAGAAGTGAGAAGTCATTCCTCGAGGACACCCTGCCGGGTGTTGCAACAACGTATGCCCGCACTCATACGCTCCCGATATGCCTGGCCCCTTACCGTTATGAGATGCGAGTGCTGATCGTCGAAGACGAGTCGTTCCTGGCAGAGGCCATTCACGACGGTCTCCGGCTGGAGGCGATCGCCTCCGACATCGCTCTCGATGGCGACACCGCCCTGGAGTTGTTGACCGTCAACGACTACGACGTGCTCATCCTCGACCGCGACATCCCGGGCCCCAGCGGGGATGAGATCGCTTCACAGGCGTCGACGCGTCAGAACGGCCCACGCATCATCATGGTGACCGCAGCCTCCCGCATCGAGGACAAAGAAGCGGGGTTCAGAAGCGGATCGGACGACTATCTCACCAAGCCCTTCCTCATGCAGGAGCTCGTCTTGCGGCTCCGAGCCTTGGAGCGTCGGCACCCGGCCGCACGTCCTCCGATCATCGAGTGGCACGGAGTGCGTCTGGACCCGTTCCGGCGAGAGGTGTATCGAAACGGTCGCTACATCGCTCTGACCCGCAAACAGTTCGCGGTTCTGCACCTCCTGCTCGAAGCGCAGGGCGGAGTCGTCAGCGCAGAGGCTCTGTTGGAACGGGCATGGGACGAGAACGCCGACCCTTTTACCAATGCCATCCGGATCACCGTGTCCACTCTCCGCAAGCGATTGGGGGAGCCGCCGATCATTCGCACCGTCGCAGGCGTCGGCTACCGGATCGGCGAAGCCGCTGAGGAGCTCCCCGAGTGACATCCCAACACGCCGGAATCGACCGCGGTACCCGCCCCCCGGGAATCTCCCTGCGCTGGCAGTTCACGCTCAGCTACGCAGGTTTCCTCGTCATCGTCGGGGTCGTCCTTCTCTCAGTCGGTCTCCTGGTTCTTCGTTTCGTACCCGAAGGAGCTCTCTACACCAACGACGGCGAGGTGCTGCCCAACCGCAAAGACTTGACGGCGGTCTTCGTGGAGTACTCCGCCTATGCACTCGGCGGCCTCGCCGTCGTCGGGCTGGTAGGAGGATGGCTCCTCTCCGGGGTCATGCTGCGACGCTTGGATCGACTCAACGACGCGGTCGCCCGGATGCGCGGGGGCGATCTCACCCACCGGGTGGCGCTTCCCGGAAGGTCCGACGAGATCTCACGCCTCGCCGACACGTTCGACGACATGCTCGTCCGCGCACAAGCCCTTGCTGACCAACAGCGACGCTTCGCCGCGAACGCGTCCCACGAACTCCGCACCCCTCACGCGACCATCCGCACCATGCTCGAGGTCGCCCGGGCCGATCCGAACCGGGACATCGAGAAGCTCCTCGATCGGGTCTCACAGATGAACGAGCGCTCCATCGCGCTCACGGAGGCGCTCCTGCGTCTCGCGCGATTCGACGGGAAACCCATCGACGGCGTCGAGGTGGCGCTCGACGAAGCGGTGGCCACAGCTGTGACCGAGCTGTCGGACCTAGCTGACCACCACCGCGTCCTCATCACCACCGACTGCGAACCCAGCTCGGTTCTCGGTGAGCAAGCTCTGCTCGTGCAGCTCGTGGTCAATCTCCTCCACAACGCGATCGTCCACAACATTCATAACGGACGGGCGCACGTGTCCCTGCGCCAGGAACCTGCACGTTCGGTGCTCCTGAAGATCACCAACAGCGGCACGGTCCTGACACCCGCGACCATGGATCGGATGATGGAACCGTTCGCCCGCACGACGGGACGCATCCGCCCGTCAACCTCCGTTCACGGAGGACTCGGCCTGGGGCTCAGCGTCGCCCAGTCGATTGCAGAAGCCCACACGTGCCGCCTCGAATTCACGCCAAACGCGCAGGGCGGTCTCACCGCGCTCGTCCGCTTTCCCGCCCCATACGCCGCTAACGGCCCAATCTCATGAGCAGGGCGTTCGTCATTGCGGCGCTCTCGTGATGCGCCCCGCGAACGGCGGACGGTCTGCGCGGCGTGTTCCGATTGGTCAGGACGTGGGTTCCACAAGCCAACTCGACCTCGTCACACCATGCCCACAGACGTCGATAGGCCTCTCCGCGATTCCGGCCGACGCGACGACTTCGACGATCGACCGGCCTTTCATCCCCGTCGAGCTCGACTGACAGAGCTGCTGTCCAGTTGCTACGAGGCCTCCCGCCGAGCGCCGGAAGTACAACCAAGCGTTCTTTCGACGGATCTTGGTGTCGGGCGAGGACCGGCCTTCGTAGATTCTGCCCAGGGTTCTCGAGAGAACTCTTTGGTGCCCCTGGAGGGACTCGAACCCCCAACCCTTTCCTTAGGACGGAACTGCTCTTCCATTGAGCTACAGAGGCTGACCACCCCATCGTATCCCGCCGCGGTGCCTCCCACTGGGGGTCGCCCGGCGTCCCGCCGCGGGCGAGCATGGGTTCCGACGGTCGGACCGAAGCACCGCGCGGGGGCGCGGTCGGCGACCACCAGGGGGACCACCGCATGACCACGACTCTGCCCGCCGGTACAGAACCCGGCCCTCCCGAGCTCGACGGGGACCGCACACACGCCGCCGCAACTGAAGTGGGTGCGACCGCGTCGCCGGCGGCAGTCGCGTCGACGGCCGACGCCACCGCAACCCACCTCCCCGTTTCCCGCGCCGAGCTGAAGGCCGCCCGACGGGCCACCAGGGCCGAGCGAGCGCACACCGGCCTCTACCTGATTCTCGGCATCGCCCTCTGGCTGGCGCTGGGGCTCGTCGTCGTCGTCGGGCTCCAAGACCGCATCGTGCTCGCCGGATGGTCGTTCCTCGGAGCGTTCCTGGTGCCCTCCGCCCTCGTCTACGCCATGGCCGGGCGAGTTCGTCCCAGCGACTCCATCACGCCCAGCGACCTCGCCCGATTCATGCTTCTCGGCGGCTTCCTCGCCTTCTGCATCGGCGGAACCGTCGACGCGACGATCGGGCACTTCGCGCCGGGCCCGAATCCGAGCACCCCGAGCATGGTGTCGTTCGCGCTGTCGGGCGTCGTCGAGGAGTTCGCGAAGCTCGTCATCGTGTTGGTCCTCGCCCGTAGAACGGTGAAGACCGTCCGCAACGGTCTCTTCCTGGGCGGCGCGGTCGGCGCGGGCTTCGCGGCATTCGAGACGCTGGGATACGTCATCGAGATCCCCATCAAGGTGGGCGCGGTAGCCGACGGCGGCTTCGTCAAGTGGGACGCGTTCGTCGCCTTCGACCGCGCTCTCACCTCACCTCTGGGTCACCCGCTGTGGGCGGCGCTACTCGCAGCAGCGGTGTTCGCGGCCGCATCGAGGCACGGGGGCCGCTACCGCATCACCTTCGGCGTCGTCGGCGCGTACCTGGGAGTCGCGGTGCTGCATGGCCTGAACGACGTCGCCCTGACCCTCGGCACTTCGATGATCAGCAACACCCTCCTGCAGGTGGTGGTGTCCTGGATGATCGTCATCGTCATCGCCGTCCCGGGCGTCCTCGTCTGGCACCGTCTCGCGAAGCGGACCGCTCCCGTATCGGTCGACCCGCACCTGCCGTCTCGGTAGTGCGTCGAACACGGATGCCGGTCGCCCGAACAGGACGGCCGCCATTCGCCGTCGGCGCGCCGCACGAAAACGCTGCGAGACGGATCGCCCCGCACTGGGGGTTCCGGCGGCGACAACACGCTCGCCAACATTGACACCACAGCGATGGATCCGTGCGGGGGCGCGGACGCTGCGGCTATTCCGGGGGAACACAGTCATGTCCACGACGATCGAACAGCACGAGGGCGCCGCGTCCGACGAGAGCGCGCCGCCGCCCATCACGGGGTCGGTCACCTCGCCTCGCCCGCACCAGCGACGTCGCGACTCACGTCGCCGGCAGAGCCGCAAGGAGCGCCGCAGGACGGGCACCATCCCGTATCTCCTCTTCGGGATCGCTGTCTGGGCCCTGTTCGGCTTCTTCATCGTCCACCTCGGGGACAACGGCATCGCCCGTGGCGTCTGGGTCCTTCTCGGCGCCGCACTGGCGCCGGCCGCCCTCGTCTGGGCCATGGCACACCGCCTCACGCCCACGGACACGCTCAGTGGGTCCACGCTTCTCCGCGCCATGATCCTCGGCGGATTCGGTGCCGTGATGGTCGGCGGCACACTCGACACGGTGGTGGCGTTGTGGAGCCCGTCGGTCGACGGCGGCCCCGGCGTCCTCTCGTTGCTCACCGCGGGTGTCGTCGAGGAGGCCGCCAAGGCCGCCTTCGTCATCGTCGTGGGGTGGAACGTGGCGAAGACCGTCCGCAACGGTCTGTTCCTCGGAGGCGCTGTCGGCGCCGGCTTCGCTCTGTACGAGACCCTGGGCTACATCGCCGCGGCCATGATCGGCCCCGACGACCAGGTCGTGAACGACCCGACCCGCCTGCAGGCCATGACGGCCGTGAGCCGCTCGATCATGATGCCGTTCATGCACCCGATCTGGAGCGCACTCCTCGCTGCGGCGATCTTCGGAGCAGCGGCGGGCCGCAAGCACGTCCGGGTCACGCTCGGCGTCATCGCCGCCTATGTGGGTGTCTCAGCGCTGCACGGGGTCTGGGACGGCGGCGGAGCGGTCACGGTCGATCTGATCCGCGATCCGTTCCTGGCCGAGCTGGCCGTGCTGCCGCAGCACTTCATCCTCATCGCGATCGAGGTGCCGATCTGGCTGTATGTCGTCCGCAAGTTCGGCCGCGCGGCTGATCCCGCACTTCCCGCGACGGAGGCACCTCAGCCCGTCACGGCTTGACGGACTCGCCCGACGACGAGCCGACGTCGTCGGATCAGCGCGGAGGCGCGTAGAGGAAGAGTGCGACCTGCGAGACCGGAATCGTTCGCACACCGTACTTGTGCGTGCTGCCGTGATTGTACTCCTCGATGACCACCTGACCGTCGGCGGTCACGGCCTTCACGTACGCGACGTGGTTGCCGTTGAACCAGGCCACCGATCCGGGAACCGGGTCGGACCCGGTGGGCCAGCCGTGCGCACGCCAGTTCGCCGCCCACTGCGAGGCGTCGCCGCCGAGCGGGGTGAGGTTCGACCAGACGTACTTGAAAGGTGCCGACGTCGAGCCCGCATCGCGGTTGAGACGCCACGCGACGAAGTCGACGCACTCGCGGTAGTAGTAGTTCAGCGGCGAGAGACCGCCGCCCTCGACATCGGCGGCCTCGTAGGCCCAGGGGTAGTCGTCTCCGAGCTCCTGCGCTCCGGATGCCTCGTAGGCCTGAGCGCGAGCCCAGTTGGCGGGGTTTGCCTTACGCGCGGCCATCTCCTCGTCGGAGGTCGGGACAGCGCCGCTACGGTCGGCCCCGAGGTCGGTCTGCACGTTGCCGACCGTGAGAGCCTGGCCGCCCGCGAGAGTCGACGCGTAGGTGATCGTGTGATTGTCGTCGCCCACCGTCGCCGCGTAAGCGGGCAGTGCTGCGGTGGCGACGAGTCCGGGGACCACGGCGACGGTGATCAGGTGGCGCCACGCGCGTCGACCAGGGCGCTCTACCGGCGGCTGGGCGGCTGCGCGACGGCGGGGCGCCTCAGCCGCGATGACGGGCGATCCGGCCGTGGCCGAGCGACGCGCGGCGCGGGGTGCCTTCGATGCGGCCGCCTCCGCTTCGCGGAGCTGACGGCGGGTGAGCGGCGGGGTGGAATCGGGATGTTCCGAGAGATTCTGGCCCGCGACACTCACTGACATCTGCCCCCGTTTCACAACCGAACACCTGCGTCGCCGCGAACGCCGACCCATCGACTGTAGACGACGAGTCGCGATCTGTCACGGAACGGTAACGGGTGGTCGCTTTCGTCAAGCCCCTTCAGCACCTTTCCGGCGGACCCGCAGTGCGTATCAGGCTGCGGGCGCGAGGTACTCGTCCCAGTCCGGTTGCGCCCGCTCGACGCCGCGCACGATCCAAGCACCGGCATGCGGCGGCCGCGGGCTCATGCGCAGCTGCCACCCCATCTCGCCAGGGGTGCGATCACCCTTGATGTTGTTGCAACGCAAGCAGCAGGCGACGAGGTTCTCCCACGAGTCCGCCCCGCCACGGGAGCGCGGCATGACGTGGTCGACGGTCGTCGCCGAATGCCCGCAGTACGCGCACCGCTGGGAATCGCGACGCAGCACTCCCCGCCGGGACACGGGCATCCGGCGCGCATGCGGGATCCGCACGTAGCGCGTCAGCAGGATGACGCTCGGTCTGTCCCACTCCCCCGCGCTCGACACGATCGGGTGGTCGTCGGCCGAGACGACGACCGCCTTGCCGGTCATCACCAGGATGACCGCTCGCTTGAACGAGATGACGGCGAGAGGTTCGTAACCGGCGTTGAGGACGAGCGTGCGCATGGCGATCCTTCAGCTGGCCTGCATGGCGTGCAGGCGGTGGGAGGTGGGTACGAAGTCCCGGAAACGACGAAGGGCACCGTCGTAGTGACGGTGCCCTTCGTGAAGTCCGGAAGGAGAGCAGCTGCCGGATATGAGTCCGGCGTGCCGAGCCGCGCAGAACCGGCACACACCCGTGGCACGGGTGTCGCTGGTCCGGTCGGTCATGGCGAAGTCTCCTGGAGCGTCGGTGCTGGCAACCATAATGCACCCGGAACGACACTCGGCCGCCGCGCCGGGTGCGACGGCCGAGCCGTTACGAGATGTTCACCCCGGGAACGCGGGCCCGGAGCAGGCGAGCCTGAGGTCCCGGTCTCAGATACCCAATCGCACGAAGTAGTGCGCGTCGGTCCAGATGGGCTGCACTCGCACGGACGCACCTTCGTAGGGCGCGTGGAGGATGTTGCCGTTGCCCGCGTAGATGCCGTCGTGGCTGCCGTCCGAGAAGATCACGAGGTCGCCCGGCTGCGCGGCGGAGGCGTCGATGACCGTTCCCGACGCAGCCTGGCTGCGGACCGAGTGGGCCAGCGGGATACCGAACTGCGCGTAGACGTACATCACGAAGCCCGAGCAGTCGAAGCCCGACGGATCCGCGCCGCCGTAGACATACGGGACGCCCTGGTACTGCAGACCGACCTGGTACACCTGGCTCAGGCTGAAGTTCGGGTAAGCGGGATTGGCGAGATACTCCCGCGCCGACATGCCCGAATACGAGGCATAGCTGGCGGACGCGGTCGCGCGGGACTGCTCGGCGGCCGCCGCGGCGGCGGCAGCGGCGGCGGCATCCCTGGCGGCCTGCAGTTCCTCCGGCGTGGTGGCCGTGATGGCGTCGCGACCGACCGAGGTGTCGGCGACGCTCTCGGCGACAGCGACCTGCTGCGGCTGATCGAACGTCATCGCGGCGACCTCGGACCGGGCGAACTCCGGCGACGCGTTGGCCACCGGATCGAACGCGTAGGAGGGCAGCGCCACCGTGGCGACGAGCCCGACCGCGAGGGTCATGACGACGACGCTGAGTGCGTTGCGGGTCCGGCTGCGACGGGGAGCGACGGGGGTCGCGGTCGAGCCGGCGACAGCGGAGCGGGAGGGCCCGGAGCTGCGACGGAAGGCGGATCCGCGACCGGCGGGGGAACCGGAGCGGACGATGCGGGAGAGGTTTTTGCGGGGGGTGGGGTGGGGGGTGTCTCGATCCGAGGATCGATGAGCGTCATTGTTCAGGGCCAAAGGGGAGTCCTCCTGCGCCTCGCCCCGAGTTGCGTCGAGACCCCGCCCATCGCGTTTATGAGACGTGAAGAAGCCGCGAGACGGGGGTGCGAAGCGTCACGGTTTCCGGCGCCCGAGCCGGCCTTTCTGGCTACGGGAGCCCGTCAACAGTACGTCACAGCACACCGGAAGTCACTTCTTACTGAAGAATCGGCAACGAATCGGTAACGCTTTTCCTCGGGGAGGAGACGACGGACGCGCCGCGCCGCAGGCGGGGAACCTCGCGAGGCGCGTCAGGAGGAGGCGACGAACACGTGGACGGCCACCTCGGTCGGCAGCTCGATGCCGTCGCCGTGACCCTCCACCTTCAGCGAGATGTAGGAGCCCGCGTCCCCGATCATCGCGGTCGCCCCGGGCAGAACCCCGGCGTCCTTGAGCTGCTTGAGCAGTTCGGGATCGAACTGGACCGGTTCGCCGAGACGACGGATGAGACCCGTGGCCCCGCCCGTCTCGCGAACGAATTGCACGAGATTGACGACGCCGTCGAGGAAGGCCACCGACGGGTCCGTGCCGAGGTCTTCGAGGCTGGGGATCGGATTGCCGTACGGCGACTCGGTCGGGTTGCCGAGCATCTCGATGAGCTTGCGCTCCACCTGCTCGCTCATGACGTGCTCCCAACGGCACGCCTCGTCATGCACGAACTCCCAATCGAGCCCGATGACATCGCTGAGCAGACGCTCGGCGAGACGGTGCTTGCGCATGACGTGGGTGGCCTTGAGCCGACCGACCGAGGTGAGCTCGAGGTGGCGGTCGCCCGAGACGATGACGAGGCCGTCGCGCTCCATGCGGGCGACGGTCTGCGACACGGTCGGCCCGGAGTGTCCGAGGCGCTCGCTGATACGGGCTCGCAGAGGAACGATGTTCTCCTCCTCGAGGTCGAGGATCGTCCGGAGGTACATCTCCGTGGTGTCGACCAGATCCGTCATGCTCGCCCACCCTTCACGCATCGCCCTGTCGATGCCGGAACGATCCTAACCGGACCACCCCGGCGGTTTCCTCGGTGAGGACAGGGCGCTCCTGCCGGCCCGCGGGGACGTTTCCCTAGACTGAGCGCCATCATGAGCGATCTCGTCATCCCCGCCGATCTCCTGCCCACCGACGGCCGCTTCGGTTGCGGCCCCTCCAAGGTCCGCCCCGAGCAGATCGAAGCCCTCCGCGCAGCGGGCGCCGACCTCTTCGGGACCTCCCACCGGCAGAAGCCGGTCAAAGCACTCGTAGGCCGTATCCGCAACCGTCTGGCGGAGCTCTTCTCCCTCCCCGACGGCTACGAGGTCGTGCTCGGCAACGGCGGCTCGACGGCGTTCTGGGACGCGGCGGCCTTCTCCCTGATCGAGAAGCGCAGTTCGCACCTCGCGTTCGGTGAATTCGGTGCGAAGTTCGTCAAGGCCGCGAGCGCCCCGTTCCTCGACAGCCCCCTGGTGACGAAGAGCGAGCCGGGAACGCGCGGCGCGATCGCCACAGCGGACGACATCGACGTCTACGCCTGGCCCCACAACGAGACCTCCACCGGCGTGCAGGCCGCCGTCGAGCGTGTCGTCGCGGCCCCCGGGGCGCTCACCGTCATCGACGCGACGAGCGCGGCCGGCGGCATCATGGTCGACGCGTGCGAATTCGACGTCTACTACTTCGCCCCGCAGAAGAACTTCGCCTCGGACGGCGGCATCTGGTTCGCACTCCTCTCCCCCGCCGCCGTGGAACGGATCGAGCGGGTCGCGGCGTCGGACCGCTGGATCCCCGACTTCCTGAGCCTCGGCCAGGCGCTCGACAACTCGCGTCTCGATCAGACGCTCAACACGCCCGCGCTCGGCACGCTCATCATGCTGGACTCGCAGCTCGAGTGGATGCTCGCAAACGGTGGGCTGTCGTGGTGCGACGCCCGCACCAAGGAGTCGTCGGGGATCCTCTACGACTGGGCGACGGCTTCCGATGTGGCGACCCCGTTCGTCCTCGACCCGGCCGACCGTTCGCAGGTGGTCGTCACGATCGATTTCGATCCGAGCATCGATGCGGCAGCCGTCGCGGGCATCCTGCGCCGCAACGGCATCGTCGACACCGAGCCCTACCGCAAGCTCGGGCGGAATCAATTGCGAGTCGCCACTTTCGCGGCGATCGAGCCGGACGACGTGCGTGCGCTGACCCGCTCGCTCGACTTCGTGCTCGAGAATCTGCCGGGCTGAGCCTCGGCGTGAGGGACGAGCCCGCGAACCGGAGCCCACCGGAGGACGCCGACGATCGCCGCCCCATCGCGGTCGGCCTCGTCCTCTGGCTGTTGGCGACCGTCGTCGTGGCGACTGTCGCCGCCATCCGCGAGATCCCGTCGGAAGCCCTGTGGACCTGCGTCGCGGGGCTCGTCCTGGGGGTGGCCGGTCTCCTGCACGTCTCTCGACGACGACGCATGAACGACCGCTGAGGCGAACTCTCCGTCCTGGTCGTCCCCGTGAAAAAGGCCCCGCTCGACCGAGCGGGGCCTTTCCCATTGCACGCGCCGATCCGATGATCCGGTCAGCGGGCGACGTATCCGAAACCGTGGTCGTCGTCGGTCCGCTCGTTCGGATCGATGGCGTCGGGGTCTGCTTCTTCGTGCACGTCGACGATGTGGTGATCGAAGTCGACGGCAGCAGCGGCGACGCTATCCTCACCCCCGCCGCGAACCACTCCGTGGCCGCGGTCGTCACGCTCTCGCCGACGCGCCGCAGCCGCTCGGTGGGCGGCCTCCAGCTCGCTCTCGTCGTCGGATCCCTCGTCGCCCGAGTGGGCGTCGTCCGAGTCGGCGTCGTCCGAGTCCAGGACGTCGTCATCGTGGTCGTCATCGCCTTCGTCGAGAGCGCCGTCGAAGTCGACCCCGTCGACGTCGTCCGACTCCTCGTCGTCGTCCGAGTCGTCATCATCGTCGTGCTCGTCGTCCTCGCCCAGCTCAGGCAATTCATGCCCGGCGGCGCGGTATTCGGCGAGGCGGTCGGCCCACGGCACCCAGTCGGGCGCCAGGAGTGCGCCCTCGCCCGGGGTGAGCTCGGTCTCCAGAACCTGGGGGTCCTCGGCGTCCAGAACGGACAGCGACACCGTCCAACGCCAGCCCGGGTATCCGGGCAGGGTCGAGGCGAAATACACGTCGACGAGTCCGTCGGTCTCGTCCTCCACCCCGACGACGGGCCCCACGGTCTCGGGCTCGGTGATCGCGAACAGGGCGGAGCGCGCGACGTCGGTCACATCGCGGTCGGAATCCCGAGGCTCACGCATCCATGTCATCCGCGACGCGACGGAGCATCGCGGCGATCTTCCCGGCGGCGGGCCCCTCGGGGTAGCGGCCGCGGCGCAGCGAGGCACCGACACCGTCGAGGAGCTTGACGAGGTCTTCGATGATGATCGCCATGTCGTCGGCCGGCTTGCGCGACGCCTTGCTGAGGCTCGGCGGCGCCTGGAGCAGGCGGACCGAGAGCGCCTGGAGGCCGCGCTTGCCGTCGGCCACGCCGTATTCGAGCTTCGTACCGGGCTTGACGGCCGTCGTGCCCGCGGGCAGGGCGGAGATGTGGAGGAAGACGTCGCTTCCGTCGTCGCCGCTGATGAACCCGAAGCCCTTCTCCTCGTCGAAGAACTTCACTTTTCCGGTGGGCATATCGCCTCGCCTACTTCCTGATGCGCGCGGAGCGCAGTGCTGATCGGGGCACGACGATCACCGGCGGGATCATTCCGACCTCTCACGAGGCCCCCCGCCCATGCGGCCGTGCGTGCACGATTCTACTCGGCACCCCCTCGACGACCGTCGACACGGAGTCGAGGAGAGCGGCGCCCGATCCGCCCACCCACTCGCCCACGGGGCTCTAACCTGGGGGGATGACCGGATCCGCCCGCGTGCAACGAGTCCTCGCCTTCGGCGCCATCGCCCTCGTGGGGCTCACCCTCGTCAGCATCTTCGCGATCCTCTTGGCACCCGCCTTCGGGATGACCGATTACACGACGGGGATCTGGCCGACGATCCTGGTGTTCCCGCTCATCGCGCTCCCGGTGGCGTTCCTGATGTTCGGGACCCTGCTCGTCATCGCGTGGACACGCAGGAAGCCGTGACTCCGGACTGAGACCCCGTTCGCGCGACTCTCAGACTCCGCTAAGGATACGTGCAGATAATAAACCGCATGGCCGACGGACCCCGCATTCTCATCGTTGACGACGAACCCAATATTCGTGACCTCCTGACCACGAGCCTGCGTTTCGCCGGCTTCGCGGTCCGCGCGGTCGGAAACGGCGCGGGAGCTATCTCCGCCGTGCTCGAGGAAGAGCCCGACCTCATCATCCTGGACGTCATGCTCCCCGACATGAACGGGTTCGGCGTCACCAAGCGCCTCCGGTCGTCGGGCTACACCTCGCCGATCCTGTTCCTCACGGCGAAGGACGACACCGAGGATAAGATCACCGGACTCACCGTCGGCGGCGACGACTACGTCACCAAGCCGTTCAGCCTCGACGAGATCGTCGCCCGCATCAAGGCCATCTTGCGCCGCACGATGCACGCCGAAGAAGACGCGATCATCCGCGCCGGCGAGCTCACGATGGATCAGGACACCCACGAGGTCACCATCGGTTCCGAGTCGGTCGAGCTCAGCCCCACCGAGTTCAAGCTGCTCCGCTACCTCATGCTGAATCCGAACCGGGTGCTGTCGAAGGCTCAGATCCTCGACCACGTGTGGGAGTACGACTTCAACGGAGACGCCGGCATCGTGGAGTCCTACATCTCGTACCTGCGCCGCAAGCTCGACCAGTACTCGACCGAGCCGATGATTCAGACCAAGCGTGGATTCGGGTACATGCTCAAGGCCACCAAGTCCTGACGTAGCAGTGGCGGGCTGACACTCAGCCCGCCATCTCTACACTTCGACCCGTGCACCAGTCGTTGAACAAGTGGTGGAGCGGTATCTCCCTCCGCTCCAAGATCACAGGCGTCACCGTCCTGCTGCTGACCTTGGGACTGCTGATCGCCGGCCTCGGCACACTCGGCGTCATGCGTTCGTTCCTGGTGCAGGAAGTCGACAGCCAGGTGCGGTCGGCGTCGGGCGAGGTCGCCGGACGTTTCAGCGGCAATGCCACCGCCGACGACTACGAACGATTCTGGAACCAGGGCCTCAGCACGTTCTATCTCGCGCTCATCGCCCCGGACGGAACGCTCATCTCCTCCGATGCCGAGAAGATCGGCGAGGCCAACCCGCCGGACACGAGCTCGATCACGCGTGAGCGGACCGAAGAACTCCGCGGCGACCCCATCACGATCAAGAGTCCCGACGGCTCGAGCGAGTGGCGCGCTGTCTCGGTGGCCGTCGAGACGTCCGCACAGCCCGGCTCGCTCGTCGTCGCCCTTCCGCTGGACAGCACCAACAACGCCATCGGGCGCATGCTGATCCTCTTCCTGCTGTTCGCGGTCGTGGTCGTCGCGCTCGGTGCACTGGTGACCCGGATGTTGGTGACAGGGGCCTTCGGCCCGCTGCGCCAGGTCGAGCGCACAGCGGCGGCCATCGCCGAGGGCGACTTCAGTCAGCGCCTCGAGGGCGCGACCCCGAACACCGAGGTCGGCCGGCTCAACAAGTCCCTCAACACGATGCTCAACCGCATCGACAAGGCGCTCAATGACCGGGCGCGCACCATCGAGCAGATGCGACGGTTCGTCGGCGACGCGAGTCACGAACTGCGCACGCCGCTCGTGTCGCTGCGCGGGTACGCCGAGCTCTACCGGATGGGCGCTCTGCAGAGCAGAGACGAAGTCGGCCAGGCCATGGAGCGCATCGAGAAGGAAGCCGTCCGCATGAGCGGCCTCGTCGCCGACCTGCTCGAGCTGGCCCGCCTCGACGAGACCAAGCCGCTGCAGCTCGCTCCGGTGGCCCTGCTCCCCCTCGCCAAGGACGCGGCGCTCGACGCGATGGTGTCGAGCGCGGGCCGCACGGTGAGCGTCGTGACTGACACCAAGACCGACGGCTCCACCGACGACTCCGTGGTCGCCCCGCAGGACGGCCCAGAAAGGGCGGACGAGGACGGCGAGACCGTGGTCACCACCGGGGGCAAGATCGCCCGCCGAGGCGTCCGCAACCCCACCACGACGGGCCCCATCGCCTTCAGCCGGGCCCAACTCGCGCGCCTACGCAAGCGGGCGCAGGAGAGCGGTCCGATGCAGGTCGTCGTGGTCACGCCCGAGTCCCGCCCGGAGAGCCGCGTCCCGGCTCTGGTGATGGGCGAGGAGAACAAGATCCGCCAGGTCCTCACCAACCTCATCGGCAATGCGGTCCGCTTCACACCGAACGACACCCCCATCGAGATCGTCGTGCGTGCGAATGCCGCCAAGGGGACCGCCACGCTCGAGGTCGTCGACCACGGCGAGGGCATTCCTCGACAGGTTCGGGAGAAGATCTTCCAGCGCTTCTGGCGTGCTGACTCGAGTCGGACCCGCGACACGGGTGGAAGCGGGCTCGGACTCGCGATCGTGTCGGCCATCGTCGCGGCGCACCGCGGCACCGTCGAGGTCATCGAGACGCCCGGTGGCGGTGCGACGTTCCGCGTTCGTCTTCCGCTTCTCCTCCCCACCCAGGAGGAGACGGGAGAAATCCCCATCCAGGGCTGAGCAGGTCGTTCCGGCCGTCACCGCTTCCGTACCTTCGAGTCCTCACCTCGAATGAAGGAGCCACCATGGCCACGTTCTCCGTCGATTCCGACGCCGTCCTCTCCGCCCAGTCGACCGTCGCAGCGACCATCACCCGGATCCAGGGGGATGCCGCCTCGCTCATGGCCCAACTCACGGGCCTGCAGAACAGCTGGGGCGGAAGCGCCTCGGTCGCGTTCCAGGGCGTCGCCGCCGAGTGGGGCCGCACGCAGCAGCAGGTCGAGCAGAGCATCCAGGCCATCAACACCGCCCTCGCGAACGCGGCCAATCAGTACCTGGAGGTCGAGGCGGCCAACGCGCGCATGTTCAGCATCGGCTGACTCCTCCTCGCGCTCATCGGCGCGGGAATGACGAAAGGGCGGCCCCCCATCGGGAGGACCGCCCTTTCGGTGCAGGTTCTAGATCAGCTATTCAGCTTCAGATCAGAAGTCCATGCCGCCGGTCGGGTCGCCCATGGGGGCGGCTCCGGCCTTCTCGGGCTTGTCGGCGACGACGACCTCGGTGGTGAGGAAGAGGCCGGCGATCGACGCGGCGTTGACGAGCGCGGAACGCGTCACCTTGGCCGGGTCGATGATGCCCTGAGCGAAGAGGTCGCCGTACTCGCCGGTCGCGGCGTTGAGGCCGTGTCCGGTGGGGAGCGAGCGGACCTTCTCGGCGACGACGCCGGGCTCGAGACCCGCGTTCAGCGCGATCTGCTTGAGCGGCGCGTCGATGGCGACCTTGACGATGTTCGCACCCGTGGCCTCGTCACCCGTCAGACCGGTGACCGCCTCGGAGGCGAACGCGATGGCGCCGGCCTGGATGAGGGCGGAGCCACCACCGGCGACGATGCCCTCTTCGACGGCAGCCTTCGCGTTGCGGACGGCGTCCTCGATGCGGTGCTTGCGCTCCTTGAGCTCGACCTCCGTGGCAGCACCGGCCTTGATGACCGCGACACCACCGGCGAGCTTCGCGAGGCGCTCCTGGAGCTTCTCGCGGTCGTAGTCGCTGTCGGTGTTCTCGATCTCGGCGCGAATCTGAGCGACACGACCGGCGATCTGGTCGGCGTCGCCGGCTCCGTCGACGATGGTGGTCTCGTCCTTCGTGATGACGACCTTGCGGGCCTGACCGAGCAGATCGAGTCCGATGGTGTCGAGCTTGAGGCCGACCTCCTCGGAGATGACCTGGCCGCCGGTGAGGATCGCGATGTCCTGCAGCTGCGCCTTGCGGCGGTCACCGAAGCCGGGGGCCTTGACGGCGACCGACTTGAAGATGCCGCGGATCTTGTTGACGACGAGGGTCGCGAGAGCCTCCCCGTCGACGTCCTCGGCGATGATGAGGAGCTGCTTGCCCGACTGGATGACCTTGTCGACGATGGGGAGCAGGTCCTTGATGGCCGAGATCTTCGAGTTGACGATCAGGATGTAGGGGTCCTCGAAGACCGCTTCCTGACGCTCGGGGTCGGTCACGAAGTAGGCCGACAGGTAGCCCTTGTCGAAGCGCATGCCCTCGGTCAGCTCGAGCTCGGTGCCGAAGGTGTTCGACTCCTCGACGGTGACGACACCCTCCTTGCCGACCTTGTCGATGGCCTCGGCGATGATGGCGCCGATCTCGGGGTCGGCGGCGGAGATCGACGCGGTGGCGGCGATCTGATCCTTGGTCTCGATCTCCTTGGCGGAGTCGACGAGAGCCTTCGAGACGGCCTCGACGGCCTTCTCGATGCCCTTCTTCAGGCTGATGGGGTCGGCGCCGGCGGCGACGTTGCGGAGTCCCTCGCGGACGAGTGCCTGGGCGAGGACGGTGGCGGTGGTGGTTCCGTCGCCGGCGACGTCGTCGGTCTTCTTGGCGACCTCCTTGACCAGCTCGGCGCCGATCTTCTCATAGGGGTCGTCGAGCTCGATCTCCTTGGCGATGGAGACACCGTCGTTCGTGATCGTGGGGGCGCCCCACTTCTTCTCGAGGACGACGTTGCGGCCGCGGGGGCCGAGCGTGACCTTGACGGCGTCGGCGAGGGTGTTGAGCCCGCGCTCGAGGCCGCGGCGGGCCTCTTCGTCGAAAGCGATGATCTTTGCCATGAGTTGTTGTCGTCCCTCCTGGACGTAAACCGACGTGCAGTTCTTTTGGCACTCAGCAACGGCGAGTGCCAAAAGAATCTTGGCAGTCGACACCTGAGAGTGCAAGGTGACGGCAGCCGCGTCTAGCTCCTGGCGAACAGGCCGAGGAGCGGAGCCGAATCGTCCCGATCAGCTCGTGGGGATGTAGTCGGTGCCGAGCACCACGACGATGCGGGGGGCCTGTCCCTCGATGACGAAAGCCGTCGACTCCTGGACGTCGCCCATGCCCAGCGCCTGGACGATGCCCTTGGCGACGGCCTCTTGGGAGGGATCGCTGTAGTAGACGGTCGTCGTGGGGACCTCGCTGTCGGCATCCCCTCGGGTGGTGACGGTGAAGCCTGCACCCGCCAGGACGTCCCCGGCCAGGTTGGCGAGCCCGTCGGTGTTCGCCCCGTTCAGGACGACCACGTTGGCCGCCGGGTCGACGGTCGGTTCGAGCGTCGGAGTGGGCGTGGCGGAGGGGGTCTCCTCCTGAGAGGACGCGCCGAGGATGTTCTCGAACGACACCCGATCGTTGATGACGAACATGCCCACGACACCCGCACCCACGAGGACGCCGGTGGCGAGCGCGGCCCAGGCGAACGTCACGAATCCGCGGCCGCGGCGACGAGGCGCTCGGTGAGCACCCACTCGCGTCAGGTCCTCCGGCTGCGTGTCGAACCGGTCGGGCGGGTAAGTGGGCATAGCTCCTCGTGGGGATCCGCGGGTGAGGCTTCGACCCTAGCGGGACGCCGCGCGCCGACGGCCGGACCTCGCCGCGCGTCGGGCAACCCTGCCGTCCTTGAGCCTCATGAGTCGGGACACCAGCAGAGGATCCGCACGGAGGGCCTCCGGCCTCGCGATCAGCGCATCCACGAGTTGGTAGTAGCGCGCGCTCGACACCTCGAACCGGACCCGGATCGCCTCTTCCTTCGCCGCGTCGTGACGGGGGTGCTCGCGCTCGAGGGCCAGGATCGCTTCATCCCGCTCGGAGAGTCCACCCCGCGGCGTTCCGTCCGTCTCGTGCATGCCACCTCCCGGAATAGGGCAATCCTAGGAACCGTTGTCCCCGACGAGACGACACGACAGGCCGCCGCCCACCTTCCCCAGCGCTGTGAGAGCGAGACCCAAGGTGTCGCTCCTAGACTTCTGCGGCGCAACGAGATGTGAGGATTTCGATCATGGAATACAAGGTTCAGAAGACCGACGCGGAATGGCGTGCTGAGCTGTCCGACACCGAGTTCAAGGTGCTGCGCCAGGCGGCCACCGAGCGCCCGTGGACCGGTGCCCTGCTCGACGAGAAGCGCGGAGGCGTCTACCGCTGCAAGGCGTGCGAGGCGGAGCTGTTCCGCAGCACGTCCAAGTTCGACTCGGGCTCGGGGTGGCCGAGTTTCTTCGAGCCGATCAGCGAGGACGCCGTCAAACTCGAGCGCGACAGCTCGCTCGGGATGGTTCGGACCGAGGTGCTCTGCGGGACCTGCGGCTCCCATCTGGGCCACCTCTTCGACGACGCCCCACAGACTCCGACGGGCGACCGCTACTGCATGAACTCCATCTCTCTCGACTTCGAGGAGCAGAACTGACGCTCGAGTCGCCGGTGCTGCAGGCCGCACTGGCGCGTCGATCCCACTCGTCGGTCACCGAGGACGCCCCGAGTCGCGAGGAGCTCCTCCCCCTCATCGCCGCTGCATCGCGCGTCGCGGACCACAGCAACCTGCGCCCGTGGCGACTCGTCGAGATCCGCGACGAGGGCCGTGACAAGCTGGCGAAGGCGCTGGGGAAAGCGGACGGCAGCAAGAAGCCGTCGACCAAGCCCTACCGCTCGACGCTCATCATCGCGGTCGTCGCATCGCGGCAGAAGTCCAAAGTCCCCGAGTGGGAGCAGGATGCGACGGCCTCGGGAGTAGCCCACATGTTGAGCCTGCTGCTCGACGAGGCCGGCTGGGGTGTGTTCTGGCGCACCGGCGATCTCACGCGCAAAAAGGCCGTCCGCAAGGCGCACGGCCTCAAGCGGAACGAGGAGCTGCTCGGCTGGCTCTACATCGGCGGCATCAAGGAGAAATATCTGGGCGGTCGCGGCAAGCGCCCGGTCGATCCGACGAAGTTCATCAGCTCGATCTGACGCTCTTCCGACACACGCCGAGAGGCCGCCCACCAGACGGTTGGGCGGCCTCTCGTCATACTCACGGGCTCGGGATCATCGATCGCGGATGGCGCCCAGGGCCCCACGAAGCAGGTCGGGCAGAACGCTTCCCTTCGAGCCGGGGTCCTCCGGGTGCCACTGCACGCACCACAACGGGGCGCTCTCGTGCTCGACCGCTTCGATGACCCCGTCATCCGATCGGCCGACGACGACGAGGGCGTCGGCGGGCCGGTCGATCGCCTGATGATGAGAGCTGCGCACCTCGAACTCGGTGGCTCCGAGAAGCTTCGCCATGGCGCTGTCCGCGTCGATGGCGACGACATGGTCGACCATGCTCTCGTCGCCGCTTCCCAGACCGACGTGCGCCCCGTCCTCGATGTGCTGCACCAGGTCGCCGCCCAGGGCGACATTGACGATCTGCATACCGCGGCAGATGCCGATGGTCGGCACCCGAGCCGCCACGGCCTCGCGGATGAGTGCGATCTGGGCACGATCGGCGTCTGGGAAGGTCTGCCCCAGCCGCGGATCGTCGAGGCGTCCGCCGTAGAAGGAGGGATCGACGTCCTCGCCGCCCGTGACGACCACGGCATCGGCGACTCGCAGGCGGCGCAGCAGTTCCTCCGGCCCGGCCTGCGCGGCGGGCACCCGATCGACGGCGAAGCCCAGCTCCGTCGCCGCCTCGACGACGCCGGCGGTGAGTTCTTGCAGCTCGATTTCGAAGCCGGGATCGATGCGGCCTCCGTCGGCGACGTCCACGACGAGGAGAACGGGTCGGCCTTCGGAGGCTGAAGAGACGAAGTCGGGCATGACCACATCGTGGCACAGCATGGAAGAAGGCCCGGAGCCGATGCTCCGGGCCTTCCCCTTTCGGGCCGACTGCGGGACTTGAACCCGCAACCCCCTAATTACAAGTTAGGTGCGCTACCAATTGCGCCAAGCCGGCTTGCGGCCGCACGAGGCGACCTGCTCTCAGTCTACGGAGTGACCGAGGGCGTCGGGGTGGGCGTCGGCGTCGGCGTGGAACCGGTGCTCGACGCCGCGGTCTGCGCGAGCACGAAGGCCGCGAAGTCCTCGGCGCTGTCGACCGGGCCGTTGTACTTCTTGCCGTTCACGATGACCGTCGGCGTGCCCTGGACGTTGGCCACGTCGCTGTTGGCGATGGGGCCCTTGAGGGCGGCGTTGGTCGCATCGGCGACCCAGGCGTTGAACTCGCCGTCGTTGATGCACGTAGCGATCGCGGGATCGCTCGCCCCGACGCCGCTCGCGATGTCGATCAACTGCTGGTTCTCGAGACCGGTCGTGTTCTCGGCGGGCTGCTGCTCGAACAGCGCGGCGCTGTAGTCGAACGCGTTGTTCGGGGCGTAGTTGGCCACACAGGCCAGAGCATTCGCCGACCGCGTCGAGTACTTGGATCCCATCGACAGGCGATCCAGGATCGAGATGGGGTGGATCTCGACGGTCGCGCTGCCGTCCTGCACCCAACCCTTGATCTGCTCGGCATTGGCGGCCTCGAACTGTCCGCAGATCGGGCAGAGGTAGTCGACCCAGATTCGGATGTCGACGACACCCTCCGCGGTGGGAGCGGGGTCGGCGGGCGCGGCGTCGGCCTGGCGGGCGTCGGCGGTCTCGACCGTGAGCCCCTCGCCGACCTTGAGGCCGTTCGTCGCCATGTTCGCCGGGCCCATGGCCGGCGGGCGGAAGGCGGAGGGCAGGATGATCGCCGCGATGAGCGCGAGGACGGCGAGCGCTCCGAGCGAGACGCCGCCGATCAGGAAGACGCGGTTGCGGCGCTCGCGCTTCTTCTGCTGGTCGCGGAGGGCACGAGCCTTCTCGCGGGCGGCTTCGCGTCGCTCGTTCTTGGACGGCCGTGAGGCACTGTTCGACACAGTGGAGACTCCCTATCGTTCAGGCTTCTCAGCGCGCTCATTGGGCGCGCAAGCCTCAGAAGAGTGTAGGCGAACGAGTAAGGGCACCCTCCGTCGCACCGGGACCGAGTCGCCTTTCTCAGACGGACCATAAGTTCACCGGTCGATACGACGACTGCCGACACCCGGATGCGGTTCCCATCGCGGAGTGTCATAATGCGCAGGTTGCTCAACGATGTGCAGCAGTTCCATTCACTACGGATCGTCCGGCACGTACCTGCCGGTGAAGGAGAAAACAGTGTCATCTGTAACGTTCGACGCCGCCACCCGTCTCTACCCGGGTTCGAACCGCCCCGCGGTCGACGCACTCAACCTCGACATCGCCGACGGCGAGTTCCTGGTTCTCGTCGGCCCCTCCGGCTGCGGTAAGTCCACCTCGCTGCGCATGCTCGCCGGACTCGAGGAGGTCAACGACGGCCGCATCCTCATCGGCGACCGCGACGTCACCGAGGTCCCGCCGAAGGACCGCGACATCGCCATGGTCTTCCAGAACTACGCGCTCTACCCCCACATGACCGTCGCCGAGAACATGGGCTTCGCGCTCAAGATCGCCGGTGTCGGCAAGGAGGACCGCGCGACCCGCGTCCTCGAGGCCGCCAAGCTGCTCGACCTCGAGCCGTACCTCAACCGCAAGCCCAAGGCCCTCTCGGGTGGTCAGCGTCAGCGCGTCGCGATGGGTCGCGCCATCGTCCGTCAGCCCCAGGTGTTCCTCATGGACGAGCCGCTGTCGAACCTCGACGCCAAGCTCCGCGTCCAGACCCGCACCCAGATCGCGTCGCTGCAGCGTCGCCTCGGTGTCACCACGGTCTACGTCACGCACGACCAGACCGAGGCCCTCACCATGGGTGACCGCATCGCGGTCCTCAAGGACGGCGTCCTCCAGCAGGTCGGCACCCCGCGCGACCTCTACGAGAAGCCGAACAACGTGTTCGTCGCCGGATTCATCGGCAGCCCGGCCATGAACCTGTTCCCCGCCGACCTGGTCGAGGGTGGTATCGCCTTCGGCAGCAAGGTCGTCGGCGTCGACCGCGAGGTCACTCAGAAGTCGTCCGGCAAGCAGGTCACCATCGGTGTCCGTCCCGAGGACGTCGTCGTGTCCGGTACCGCCGGCGAGGGCCTGCAGGTCACGGTCGACCTCGTCGAGGAGCTCGGCGCCGACGGCTACCTCTACGGCCACTCCGAGGTCGAGGGACGCCGTACCGACATCGTCGCGCGCGTCGACGGCCGCACCCACCCCAACGCCGGCGAGACGGTCTACCTGACCCCGCAGCAGGGCCACCTGCACGTCTTCGACGTCGAGTCGGGTGAGCGCCTCAGCAGCGCCGCCGTCGTGCACTGATCGGTCCCGCGCCTGAAGTAACAGCCTGAAGAGAGAAGAGGGGCTCGCCATCCGGCGGGCCCCTCTTCCCATGAGCACCGCCTGAAAGGGATCCTTCTCTCGTGACCATGTCGAGCTCGCTCAACATCACCGCCGCCGTCGTCGAGCCGGCGCTACTCGACCTGCCCTGGCATCTGCCGCTGGAGGTGTGGCCCGACGACACGATCGCCGCGCTGCCCAAGGGCATCTCCCGCCACCTCGTGCGGTTCGTGCACCTTTCCGGCTACGTCATCGCCGTCAAGGAGACGACCGACGAGCTGGCCCGTCGCGAATACGACATGCTCCGCACTCTCGGACGCCTCGAGGTGCCCTGTGTCGAGCCCGTCGCCGTCATCTCAGGCCGCCGGGACGAGGACGGCAATCCCCTCGCCCCGGTTCTGGTGACCCGGCACCTCAAGTTCTCCCTCCCCTACCGAGCGCTGTACAGCCAGGCCCTCAGGCCGGACACCGCGACCCGACTCGTCGACGCCGCGGCGCTGCTCCTCGTCCGCCTCCACATCATCGGCTTCTTCTGGGGCGACGTGTCCCTCTCCAACACCCTGTTCCGTCGCGACGCGGGATCGTTCGCTGCGTACCTGGTCGACGCCGAGACCGGGAAGCTCTACCAGGGCGGGCTGTCTAACGGCCAACGGGAGAACGACGTCGAGATCGCCCGCGTCAACATCGCCGGAGAACTCATGGATCTCGCCGCCGGCGGCCGGGTCGAAGAGGATCTCGACCCGGTCGAGGTCAGCGAGCGCATCGTCGCCCAGTACCGCACGCTGTGGTCCGAACTGACGAGCTGGGAGTCGTTCCCGGGACACGAGCGGTGGCGCATCAGCGAGCGGGTCGACCGCCTCAACGCGCTCGGCTTCGACATCGAGGAGCTGGCCATCAAGGCCGACGAGGGCGGCACCCAGGTGCGCATCCAGCCGAAGGTCGTCGATGCCGGTCACCATCAGCGGCGCCTTCTTCGACTCACGGGCATCGACGCCCAGGAGAACCAGGCCCGCCGTCTGCTCAACGACCTCGACTCCTACTCGGCCACCATCGTGTCGCGAGGTCTCGACGAGGAGGGCGTGGCGCACGAATGGCTCGCGAAGGTCTTCGAGCCCGTGGTCCGGGCCATCCCTCGCGACCTCAAGCGTCGTCTCGAGCCGGCCGAGGTGTTCCACCAGTTGCTCGAGCACCGCTGGTTCATGTCGCAGCGGGAGAACCGCGACATTCCTCTCGCCGAGGCCCTGGGCTCCTATATCGACGACATCCTGCGTCACCGTCGCGACGAGGCGACGGTCATCGATCCCCCGACGGCGGCCATCGCGCTCCCGGTGGGCGACGACGACCTCGATGACGACGACGACTGGCGCAGCCGCGTCTGACGCGCCCTCGGCAGGAACGACAGCGCCCCAGCAGGAGGAAACCTGCCGTTTCCTCCTGCTGGGGCGCTGTTGCGACTGCTGAGCGCAGGGGCGACTACTTCTTCCGGGCGTCCGCGCGGAGCTTCGAGATCTCGTAGAGGGCGACGCTCGCCGCGATGCCGGCGTTGAGCGACTCGGTCACAGTCGAGATCGGGATCGACACCACCGCGTCGCAGTTCTCGGTGACAAGCCGCGAGAGCCCCTTGCCCTCGCTGCCGACCACGACGAGGAGCGGGCGGTTCGCGAGCTCGAGGCCGGGCAGCTCCACGTCACCGTCCCCCGCGAGGCCGACCACGAAGAGACCACGCTCCTTCATGGCCTGGATGGTCTGCGTGAGGTTGCCCGCCATCGCCACGGGAACCCGGGCGGCGGCTCCCGCCGACGTCTTCCAGGCCGAGGCGGTGAGCCCGACGGAGCGGCGCTGCGGCACGATGACGGCCTGACCGCCGAACGCGCCGACCGAACGGATGATGGCGCCGAGGTTGCGGGGGTCCGTGATCCCGTCGAGGGCGACGAGCAGCGGGACCTTGCCCGAGCGCTCGACCTTGTCGAGCACCTCGAGCGGGTGGGAGTACTCGTACGGCGGCACCTTCAGGGCGATGCCCTGGTGGACGCCGCCCTCGCCGGCGAGGCGGTCGAGCTCGGGGCGCATGACCTCGAGCAGCGGGATGCCGCGGTTGTTCGCGATGGTCAGCGCTTCGCGGACGCGCTCGTCGACATCGATGCGCGATGCGACGTAGAGCGTCGTGGCGGGGATGCGAGCGCGCAGGGCCTCCACGACCGAGTTGCGGCCGGTGACGTACTCGGCATCGTCGGCCGACTTCGTGCGCCGCTGCGGGCGGGAGGGCTGGCCCGCCCCCGCACCGGCGCGGCCACCGGTCTTCGCTTCGAGCCGTTCGCGCGCGATCTTGCGCTTGCCCGCGGGGTGGTAGGTGCGATCCTCCGCCTTGGGGGTGGGTCCCTTGCCTTCGAGCGCCTTGCGCCCATGCCCGCCGGTTCCGACGGACGGGCCCTTCGAGGTCTTGCGGATAGCTCCGGGTCTGGGCTTACCGGCCATCGATGCTCCAATGTGTTGCGCCGCTCGAATCCTCGAGGGCGATTCCTGCGGCCGTCAGTCCGTTCCGGATCTGATCGGCACGTGCGAAGTCGCGGTCCGCTCGGGCCTGGGCCCGCTCCGCGATGAGGGTCTCGACGAGGGTGCCGAGTGCCTTCGTCGCGGCGTCATCCGCGCCGGTGTTCCATTCCGCGGCGGTCGGATCGATGCCGAGCACCCCCGTCATCGCCCTGACATGGGCGAGATGCTCGCCTGCCGCGGCGAGATCGCCTGCGTCGAGCGCCGAATTCCCCGCGCGCACGGTCTCATGGAGGACGCCGAGCGCCTGCGGGACGGAGAGGTCGTCGTCCATCGCCCTGGCGAAGGCGTCCGGCACCTCAGGGGCACCCACGCGGCCGGAGCCTTCGAGCAGGCGAGTCGCACGGACGAGGAAGGTCTCGATCCGCTCGAGCGCCGTCCGCGATTCGAGGAGGGAGCCGTCGTTGTGGTCGAGCACCGAGCGGTAGTGCGCGGAGGCCAGGTGGTAGCGGACCACCACGGCGGGCGCCGACGAGAGCATGTCCGCGGCGAAGATCGAGTTGCCGAGCGACTTCGACATCTTCTGGCCGCCGACGGTCACGAGACCGTTGTGCACCCAGTACCCGGCGAATTCGTCGCCCGCGGCCCGCGACTGGGCGAGCTCGTTCTCGTGGTGGGGGAAGCGGAGGTCGAGGCCGCCGCCGTGGATGTCGAACTCGGTGCCGAGGTATCGCGCGGACATGGCCGAGCACTCGATGTGCCATCCGGGACGACCGGCCCCCCAGGGCGATGACCATGATGCGGATGCCGGCTCGTCGTCCTTCCGCCCTTTCCAGAGAGCGAAGTCGCGAGGGTCGCGCTTGCCGCGCGGGTCGGCGTCGGTGGCGGCGACCATGTCGTCGGCTCGCTGCCGGGTCAGCTGTCCGTACTCGGGCCAGCTCGCGGTGTCGAAGTACACGTCCCCGGAACCGTCCGTTGCGGGATAAGCGTGGCCGCGCTCGATCAGACGTTCGATCAGCTCGACCATCTGCTGCACGCTCGCCGTCGCTCGGGGCTCGTACGTCGGCGGGAGCACACCCAACGCGTTGTATCCCGCCGTGAACTCGAGCTCGACGCGATAGGCCAGCGCCCACCAGGGGTCGCTCTCGCTCGCGTTGGCCAGGATCTTGTCGTCGATGTCGGTGACATTGCGCACCAGCGTGACGGCGTAGCCGCGGTAGGTGAACCAGCGCCGCCAGAGGTCGTAGACGAGCGCCGAGCGCAGGTGTCCGATGTGCGGGCTGGACTGCACGGTGGGTCCGCAGACGTAGATGCCGACCTCGTCCGCACGCAGCGGTACGAAGTCGACGAGCTCGGCGCTCAGCGAGTCGTAGAGACGGATTCCCACCGGAACAGCCTACCGAGCCGCTCGCGAGGCGCTCCGGATGAGGGCGGTCGCGATGACGGTGATCCCCTCGCCCCTGCCCGTGAACCCGAGGCCGTCGGTCGTCGTGGCGGCGAGGGAGACCGGTGCGCCGACCATCGCATTCATGACCGCTTCGGCTTCCGTGCGTCGCGCCGCGAAGCGGGGACGGTTTCCGACGATCTGCACGGCGACGTTGGTCGGCGCCCACCCCGCGTCACGCAACAGCTCGACGGCCCCACGGACGAACACGTCGCCGCCGGCACCCTGATAGCGCGGGTCGTCGACTCCGAAGCTCGTGCCGATGTCACCGAGACCGGCTGCGGAGAGCAGCGCGTCGCATACGGCGTGCGCGACGGCATCGCCATCGCTGTGACCGTCGAGCGCACGCTCGCCCGGCCACTCGAGGCCGGCCAGCCGTAGAGGGCGCCCGCCCGCTTCGCTCTCGAAAGCATGGACGTCGATCCCGACACCGGTGCGCAGACCGCCGCCCGCGAGCGAGGCCTCGGCACGCACCAGGTCGTCGCGCGTGGTGATCTTGGCGGCCCGGGCATCGCCCTCGATGATCTCGACCACGCCACCGGCCGCGTGGAACACGGACGCGTCGTCGGTCGTCTCTCCCGTGACGGCGGCGTACGCCTCGACGAGCGCCCTTCGTGGGAACCCCTGCGGCGTCTGCACGGCGGAGAGCCTCGACCGATCGACCGTGCTCTCCACGTGGGAGTCCACGACGGACTTGATGGTGTCGGTGACGGGGACACCGGGGACGATGCCGTGCCCCGATCGGGCGACGGCGGCGACGACGGCGTCATGCAACGCCGGCGGCGTCAGCGCCCGGGCGGCATCGTGCACGAGGACGGTGTCGATGTCGGCCGTCACCTCGGCGAGACCGAGAGTCACCGACCCCTGTCGCGACGGGCCCCCGGCGACGACGACGGCGTTCGGCGCGACGGATGCGACCATCGAACGTGTTCTCTCGACGAGGTCCGACGGCGCGACGATGACGACCTCGAACACCGAGTCGGCGCCGGCGACGCCGTCGAGCGCCCAGAGCAGTAGAGGCCTGCCTGCGAGGGGAACGTACGCCTTCGGCATCCCGTAGCCGAGACGAGTGCCCTCGCCGGCGGCGACGATGACGATGGCGGCCGTCGCCGATGAGGCGTCCGGCGCGAGGTGAGCATCGCCGATGATCATGGTCGCCTCCACGGGTGACCCACCGAACTGCAGGGTCGGATCACGAGAGCGCTGGACGCGCCGCTCGGCTCAGGACGCGAGGACCTCGTCGAGTACGGTGGACGCCTTCTCCTCGTCGGTCTTCTCTGCGAGCGCGAGCTCGGAGATGAGGATCTGACGCGCCTTGACGAGCATGCGCTTCTCGCCGGCCGACAGGCCGCGGTCCTGGTCGCGGCGCCACAGGTCGCGGACGACCTCGGACACCTTGATGACGTCACCGGACGCCAGCTTCTCGAGGTTCGCCTTGTAGCGGCGGGACCAGTTGGTGGGCTCTTCCACGAACGGGGAGCGGAGCACCTCGAAGACCCTGTCCAGGCCTTCGCGACCGATGACGTCACGGACGCCGACGAGGTCGACGTTGTCCGCCGGGACCTCGATGGTCAAGTCGCCCTGGGCGACATTGAGCTTGAGGTAGATCTTCTCTTCACCCCGAATGGTGCGCTTCTTGACCTCAGTGATGGTTGCAGCCCCGTGGTGGGGGTAAACGACAGTCTCGCCGACTTCGAAAAGCATGGGTGAATGAGTCCCTTCGACCAGCTATCAGTCTACCACAACGCGTTTTCCCAGTTACTCGATAGCTCATGCCAAGCGAAGGAGGCTCGCCGAGGAGGCGTCAGAACGCAGGTCGGTCAGCCGCGTGTACCGAACACGGAGCGCATCCTTCGTACAATATGGTCAGACGAGACCGTCGTCGGGGCGCCCGATGCCCCGCTACGCCCCTTGCCCCGCGCACGCGTCGTGCGCCGAAAGGACACCAGTCGTGAAGCTCCGCGCCGTCGCCACTATCGCCCTGGCGGCCTCACTGGCGGTCGGCCTCAGCGGCTGCAACTTCTTCAGCCCCCAGCGCACCCTCGAGAAGTACGACCCGAGCGACGGCGTGGGAGCCAACCTCGGCGACATCGAGATCCGCAACGCGCTCCTCGTCACCGACGGCGGCGGTGAGGGCGAGCGAGGCACCCTGGTGGTCAGCATCACCAACCTGACCGACCAGGCGACTCAGCTTCGCATCGAGTACCCCAGCTTCGCCTCGGATGCCGTCAACGGGAAGGTCTCCTTCCAGCTCGGCGTGCCCGCCAAGTCGATCACCACCACGAGCGCCGGCGACTCGGGCCAGATCGTCCTCGAGGACATCGACGCCCCGGCCGGTTCTCTCTTCCGCGTGTACATGCAGGCCGGCGATGCCCCGGGCACCGAAGTGCGGGTTCCGGTGCTCGACGGCAGCACCTTCAACGAGTACGCCACTCTGGCACCCAGCCCGTCGCCGACGCCCACGCCCACACCGACTCCCACGTTGACCCCGACGCCCATCCCCACCACGACGGCGGGCACCGAGCCCGAGGGAACCGTCACCAACGGTTGATCCCGACGCGCCTACGGCGCGACACGGAGAAGGCCGCGCACTCTCGACGGAGTGCGCGGCCTTCCTCGTAGCCCAGAACTATTCGGGCGCGACGTCCTCGATCCGGTACCCGAGACCCCGGACGGTCATGAGCAGGCGCGGCTCGGACGGGACCTTCTCGATCTTGGCGCGGATGCGCTTGATGTGGACGTCGAGCGTCTTGGTGTCGCCGAAGTAGTCCGATCCCCACACCCGGTCGATGAGCTGGCCGCGCGTGAGCACTCGACCCGCGTTGCGGAGCAGCATCTCGAGGAGGTCGAATTCCTTGAGCGGCATCGCCGTCTCGTCGCCGTCCACGAAGACGATGTGGCGTTCGACGTCCATGACCACGTTGCCGACACGCAGCATGGGCTCCTCCTCGAGGGGCTCGACCCGGCGGCGGAGGACCGCTCGGATCCGCGCGAGGAGCTCTCGGGTCGAATACGGCTTCGTGACGTAATCGTCGGCGCCCAGCTCGAGCCCCACCACGATGTCGACCTCCGAGTCCTTCGCGGTCAGCATGATGATCGGCACGGAGGACCGGGTGCGGATCTCACGGCACACCTCGGTTCCGGCCAGGCCGGGGAGCATCAGGTCGAGCAGGATCAGGTCGGCTCCGCCTGCATCGAACGCCGCGAGCGCCTTGCGGCCGTCCTCGGCGACGGCGACCTCGTACCCTTCGCGCTTCAGCAGGTAGGCGAGCGGTTCGCTGAGTGCCGGTTCGTCCTCGACGAGCAGGATGCGGGTCATGTCTTCTCCAATCCGAGAGCCGCGGCGCGCGACTCGGAGGCTTCGGGGATGCGGATGGTGAAGGTGGAACCGCGTCCGGGACGCGACCACACCCTCACCTCCCCGCCGTGGTTCTGAACGACGTGCTTGACGATGCTGAGGCCGAGGCCGGTGCCGCCGGTGACGCGGGACCGGGCCGGATCGACGCGGTAGAACCGCTCGAACACCCGGGATAGCTCGTCTTCGGCGATGCCGACGCCCTGGTCGGTGACCGCGATCTCGACGACACCGGCCTCCTTGCGGACGCCGACCCCGACTCGTGAGTTGTCGGGCGAGTACTGGATGGCATTGGAGACCAGGTTGGCGACGGCCGCCAACAGGAGCGCCTCGTCCCCGAACACCCGGGCCTTCTTGGAACCGCCGTGGGCCACCTCGATGTGACGATTCGCCGCGAGCACATGGTTCTGCTCGATGGCGCTCGTCACGATGTAGTCGACGTCGACGGGCTTCGGGGCCCGCAGCACATCCACTGCCTGGAGCCGCGACAGCTCGATGATGTCGTGCGTGATGTCCCGCAGGCGGTCGGATTCGGACGTGAGCCGCATCGCGAAGCGCTGCACCTGTTCGGGATCGTCCGCCGCGGAGACGAGGGCCTCGGACAGGAGCCCGATGGCCCCGATGGGCGTCTTGAGTTCGTGACTGATGTTCGCCATGAAGTCGCGGCGGACGTCCTCGAGTCGCAGCGATTCGGTCTGGTCCTCGACGAGCACCACGAGGTACCGCACGCCGACGGGCGCGACCGTGGCTCGCACATGCAGGCTCTCGTCACCGAACGGGCCGCGCGAGAGGGTCAGCGTCTCGGTCACCGTCTCGCCGTTGCGACGCACTTTCTCGATGACGTCGCGCACGGGGTCGTGCACCAGCATTCGGTCCTGGACCAGCCCCATCGAGACCGCGGAGGGCGACGCGAGCATCACCGTGTTCGACGGATCGATGACGAGCCCCGCGGCATCGAAGGCGAGGAGCACGTCACCGATCCCGGGCGGCACCTGCTGCGAGACGAGATCCTTCGCGCGTCGCCCGATCCGGAGAGAGTGCACCACCATCAGGGTGAATGTCACCCCGGCGACGACTCCGACGACAACGGCCAGGAGCACCAGCCATGCCGATTCCATGTGGAATACACTAACGATCCGCACCGGCGTCACCGGCCGGGGCCCAGCGGCAGACGCCTGTTTCGACGCGAGTTAACCCGCTCGGCACCGGATGTTCATGCACCATCGACAGACTTGTCAGCCGGACCGCAGCTGCGGCCCCTACGCCGTCTCGTCCCGGCGGATCACAGAAAAAGGTTCTTCATGCGCGAAGTCTTCCAGCAGGAGCTCGCCGAGGTGCGCGAGCGCCTCGTCTCCATCGCCGAGCTCGTCGCGATCTCGATCGATCACGCGACCACCGCCTTCAACAATTCCGATGTGTCTCTCGCCGAGACCGTCATCGCCGACGATCACCGCATCGACGAGCAGGCGCTGAACCTCGACGAGCTGGCCATCAACATCCTGGCCCGTCAGCAGCCCGTCGCCCGCGACCTGCGCATCGTCGTCAGCGCGCTCCGCATCAGCGCGTCGCTCGAGCGCATGGGCGACATGAGCTCGCACATCGCTCAGCTGGCGCGCTACCGCTACCCGGACAAGGTCATCGCCAAGGGCCTCCGCACCACGTTCGCCGAGATGGGCCGACTCGACGTCGAGATCGCGCGCAAGCTCGTCGAGCTGCTCCGCACGCAGGACGTGGCGATCGCCGAGGACATCCGCAACGAGGACGACAAGGTCGACGAGCTGCACCTGAGCGTGTTCGACAAGGTGCTCGGCGAGACCTGGAAGGGCGCCGCGGTCGACACGGTCGACGCGACCCTGGCGAGCCGCTACCACGAGCGCTTCGCCGACCACGCCGTCTCGATCGCGAAGAAGGTGCAGTACCTCGCGACCGGTTCCTGGGTAGACCCTTCTCCGTCCGCCTGATCGCCGGACAGGTGAATCGACGAAGGGCCCGACCGCGATGCGGTCGGGCCCTTCGTCGATCGGCGCGGGGATCAGGCCGGCTGGACGGGCTCCGACTCGTTACGCACGAGAGGCTGACCGCTCTCGGTGCCCTGAGCCGCGACGGCCGCGGCGCCGGCCGCTGCGGCCTCGGGGTCGAGGTACTGCCCGAAGCGCAGCTCGGGCGTGAAGTTCTCGTCGAGGCGGTAGACGAGCGGGATGCCCGTGGGCAGGTTGAGCGAGGCGATCTCCTCGTCCGATACGCCGTCGAGGTGCTTGACGAGCGCGCGCAGCGAGTTGCCGTGGGCGACGACGAGCACGGTCTTACCCGCGCGGAGCTGCGGCTTCATCTCGATCTCCCAATACGGGAGCATGCGGTCGATGACATTCGCGAGCGCCTCGGTCTTGGGCAGGTCGGGACCGAGATCCGCGTAGCGGGGGTCGTTCGCCTGGGAGAACTCGTTGTCGTCGGAGATGGGGGGCGGCGGAACGTCGAAGGAGCGGCGCCAGATCTGGAACTGCTCGGGACCGTACTGCTCGAGCGTCGCGGCCTTGTCCTTGCCCTGGAGCTCGCCGTAGTGGCGTTCGTTGAGGCGCCAGCTGCGCTTGGTCTCGATCCACACGCGGTCGGCTTCGGAGAGTGCGAGGTGAGCGGTGTCGATGGCACGCGTGAGGAGCGAGGTGTAGACGATGTCGGGAGCGATGTTCGCCTCACGGAGCAGCTGGCCGGCGCGGACGCCTTCCTCGCGCCCCTGCTGGGTGAGGTCGACATCGACCCAGCCGGTGAACAGACCCTTCTCGTTCCACTGGCTGTGGCCGTGACGGAGGAGGACGAGCGTGTACGGAGCAGACATGCCCCTAGCCTATTGGCCATGCCCGAAGGCCGGATAACCCGCGGAACGACGGGTACGAACCGTCTGCGCCGAGTCGACCGGTTCATCGCCGCCCACCCTGCCTTCCGGGGCTCGAGCTCACCGCTCGTGGTCGATCTCGGGTTCGGCGCGGCCCCGTGGACGGCGGTCGAACTGGCGGACCGGCTCGGCCGGGTCCGCTCGGACGTGCGTGTCGTGGGTGTCGAGATCGACCCGGCACGCGTCGAGGTGGCGGCCCCGTTCGCACGGGACGGATTGACCTTCCGGACCGGCGGTTTCGAGGTCCCCCTCGACGGCGCCGACGCCACCGTGATCCGCGCCATGAACGTGCTCCGGCAATACGACGAGAGCGAAGTACCCGAGGTGTGGGCTCGCCTCGTCTCCCGCATCGAGCCGGGCGGGATCGTGATCGACGGAACCAGCAACGAGGTCGGCCGCATCGCCTCCTGGGTGACGTTGACGACCGACGGCCCCTCCACCTTCACGATCTCGCTGCGCCTCGCCGACCTGGAACGACCCGGCATCGTCGAGGAGCGGCTCCCCAAAGCCCTCATCCACCGGAACACACCGGGCGAACGCATCCACGCGCTCCTCGGCGAGCTGGATCGGCAGTGGAGCTACAGCGCCGGATTCTCGGCGTTCGGCGAGCAGCAGCGGTGGCTGCAGACCGTCAGCGCGCTGAAGACGAGCGGGTGGCCGGTGACGGGCGATCGTCGCCGCTGGCGGCTGGGCGAGCTGACTGTTCCGTGGGCGAGCGTGGCTCCCGCCTGATCGCGGTCTCCGATCTCAGGAATCGACCCGCGGCAGTGCCGCTCGTGCCTCGTCCTCGTCCATTCCCGACGCGGTCAGGAGGTCGACGACGAGTGGCCTCAGCAACATCAAGACGACCCCTTCACTGATCCCGGCGTCGGGGAGCGACGCCTCGAGATCGAGACGGTGCGCGATGACCTCGAGCTCGCTCCTGGCGATGGCGGCGAGCTCGGGGTCCTCCTGGGCGCGTCCCAGCAGGGACACGGCGTTACCCACCTGAGCGGTCAGATCGGCGAGCTGGGGCCGCCGGCGCCCGTCGCGGATGAGGACCTCGACCCGACGAGCGATGATGCGCAGATTGCGGCACACGAGGTCCATCCCCCGGAGGACTCGGCGCTGCTCGACCAGTTCGCGACGGTGACGGCGCAGGAACGGCGAGATCTGCGCGACACCGACCGCCGAATCGAGCGAGGCGCTCCATGCGTCGATGAGCGGTTGAGTCCCGCGCAGGCGCTCGAGGGTCCTCCCGGCACTCGGCGCGTCGACGAGACGGAGCGCAGTGCTCAGCGAGAGCAACGATTCCGAACACTCGGAGAAGACCCGTCTGCTCTCGCGACGCACCTGTCGACGCGGATCGCGAGGGATGAGAGCGGTGAACAGGAGGGCGACGAGGCCTCCGACGATCCCGTCGACGACCCGGGACAGCTCCGCCCCACCGTCGACCGGGAACAGGGAGACCAGGGTGGACTGCACCCCGGCCGCCGCCGCGAACCCCGGACTGGGCGACAGCAGGCGGGCCACGAGGAAGGTGACGACGAGCACCACGAACAGCTGCCACCACCCGCGCCCGATCCCGAGCAGCAGGAGGTCGGCGAGGACGATGCCGACCGTGATGCCGGCGGCGGTCTCCGCCACCCGCAGCGGGCGCGCGTCCCGCGTGAAACCCAGAGCCGTGATGGCGACGGTAGAGGAGAACAGCGGCATCGGATGACCGAGGCCGAAGTGGGCGATCGCGTAACCGGCGGTCGCCGCAGCGGAGATCTGGACGACCGCGGGGAGCGACTCCGCTGAGCGCCTCGTCGCCGCGGCGAGACGCGTGCGCACGTCCGTCCCGAGACGACTGACGCGACCCGTCACGAGCGGGGCTGCGCGCCGACCTTCGGCAGCCGGGGCACGTCGACGGCCCGACCCGCGCCTTCCGGCACGATGACCTCCTGCGCGGCCGCGATCTCGTGGCCGTCGCTGACGATCGTGAGCACCTGCTCGGAGGGCACCGACCGCTTGATCACCGCGAGAGCGATGGGGCCGCGCTCGAAGTGGTTGGCGGCGGAGGTGACCCGGCCGACCTCGACGCGCGCGCCGCGGCGCTCCGCGAAGACCGAGTCGCCGGCGGTCACGGGCACGCCGTCCGAGCCGTCGATGTCCAGCAGCACCATGCGGCGCGGCGGATGGCCCAGATTGTGGACCTTCGCGACCGTCTCCTGGCCGCGGTAGCAACCCTTGGCGAGGTGAACCGCACTGCGAAGCCAGTCCAGTTCGTGCGGGATGGTCCGCTCGTCGGTATCGGCGCCGAAACGGGGACGCCACGCGGCGACACGGAGCGCCTCGAAGGCGAGGAGTCCCGCGACCCGCATCTCCTGGGTGCGGACCCGGTCCGCGAGCAGGTCCAGCGAGGCCCAGGGGACGATCGCCTCGACGACAGTCCACTCCTCACCCGGGTGTTGGAGTGCATGACTGTAGGCCACACCGCCGGGGGCGACCGTCGTCCACGGATCGCGCCAGACGGTCACGGCCGAGAGTCCGTCCAGCAGAGCCTCGTCGAAGGCGCCGATCACGGCTGCCTCCCCCGTCCGGTCGGCGACCTCGACTCGCAGCATGAACCGCATCCGATTCAGGAACGTCGCCAGTCCGGCGGAGGCTCCCGCCTCGGTGAGGATCCAGGCCGTCTCGCCGTCGTCCGAGATCCGCAGGTCGTGCTCGACATGTCCGTGCGGATCGAGCAGGAGCGACTCCCGTGATTCGCCCGGCGCGAGGTCGGCGAGCCGCTGCGAGGTCAGCGAGTCGAGCCATGAGAGCCTATCGGGCCCCGTCACCGTCACGATGCCGCGAGGCAACTCGACCACCGCTCGCCCCTCCACGAGCAGACGCTGCTCGGCGAGGGGGTTGCCGTAGTGCGCGGCGACCGCGCTCTCCTCCCCCGCACCGGCCACGGCACCGGGCAGTGCGAGCAGCGACTCAGTCGACACGGGCCATGCGTCCCGACGAGTGGGTGCGCAGCCCCTGGCCGAGTGCGGCGATGTCCCAGGCCCACAGCAGATCGCCCTCGACCAGCCCGTAGATCCGGGTGGCCGCGGAGTAGTCCTTCGCCCCTTCGGTACGCATCACGGCGTCCGTCGCGAGATCGATACGGCCTGCCTTGACCTGCCCCAGATAGAGCTCGCTCACGCCCGTGGGGTGCACGATCGACACGGTGATGTCGAAGCCGCCCGAGGAGTTGCGAAGGGTCTCCACGGACTCCGTCGTCCCGAACGGCGGGACCGCCGTGGGCGGCAGCATCGCCGGCCCCGGATCGCCTTCGATGAGCTTGCGGGCGAGCCGCCAGTAACCGATCTCTGCGGTCAGCGGCGTGGTCTCGCCGTCCTCGCCCTCGATCCAGCTCTGAGCCGAGTAGTTGAGGAAGCCCTGGTTGTCGTGACTGAAGCTCACCCGCTGGCGGAAGGGCTGGGAGACGACGTCGTCGCCGATGGCGTACTCGACCATGCCCGTGCCCTCCCAGACTCCGAGGAGCCAGGACAGGGGGACGAGCTCGGACGGCAGGCCGGTCGGTAGATCCCTCATCACGAGACGGGTCAGCGCTGTCCGCGGAAGAGGTTGTAGACCACGACGAGCGAGACCCAGCCGATGGCCAGAGATGCCAGCCCGAGGAGTCCGAGGTAGAACAGTTCCAGCGCGAGAAGCATGGGCCCGAGTCTAACCGTCCGGTCCGACGCACGAGCTGACGGCTGCGGGTGAGCCGGAGCGGTGGATCAGCCGAAGGCGACGGAGGCGACCGAGACCGCGGCCAGAGCGACGAACGCCCCCACGAGCGAAGCCGTCAAGCGGTCGACGAAACCCTTCTGCTGCGGCACTGCGAGCTGGATCCCGAAGGTCAGCAGGACGCACGCGGCCATGACCACGGCGATCCCCCGCAACCGGTGCTCGACGGGCAGGAGTGCGACGGCCAGCACGCCGCCCGCCAGAGCGACCGCCCAGACGGCCGCGACTCCGATCCGTCTCTGCAGCATGCGCCCCATTGTGGCACCCGGGGTGGAACAGGTGCGCGATCGGGGCCCGCTACTATCGACAGCACTGTTCGGACCGACGGGAGGACCTGTGGCTCAGCTACTGGTGCTCACCCCTGCACCCGATGCGGACGTTCTCCCGTCCCTCGGCTTGCTCAGTCACCGGGTCCGGCAGATACCCGCGGAACCGTCCTCCCTGCTCAACGCTCCCCCGAGCGATCTGATCGTCGTCGACGCCCGCGGAGACCTGCAGAGCGCGAAGTCGTTGTGCAAGATCCTGCAGACGACCGGCAATCAGGTGCCCGTCCTGGTCGTGCTGACCGAAGGCGGGCTGACCGCCGTTTCCGCCGACTGGGGGACGAGCGACGTCGTGCTCGTCACGGCGGGGCCCGCTGAGGTCGACGCTCGGATCCGTCTCGTCCTGGGGCGCGCCGCACAGGAGCAGTCGACGTCCAAGATCCAGGCCTCCGGGGTCGTCATCGACGAGGCCAGCTACTCGGCCAAGGTGCACGGGCGCCCCCTCGACCTCACCTTCAAGGAATTCGAGCTGCTCCGCTTCTTCGCGACCCACCCGTCGCGTGTGTTCACCCGCGAGCAGCTGCTCAGCGAGGTGTGGGGCTACGACTACTTCGGGGGCACCCGCACGGTCGACGTCCACGTCCGCCGTCTCCGCGCGAAGCTCGGCGACCTGGAATCGCTGATCGGAACGGTGCGCAACGTCGGCTACCGGTTCAACGTCTACGACGACGAGGCCTGAGCCCCGCCGACGGGCGTCCCGGCCGTAGGGACGCTGCACGTAACCCGTCGTTCACCTGCCCTCGTGCATCATTGGGGCTATGGAGAGCGAGATGCTGGGCGATGCCGCGGTGGCGGCCGATGTGATCGACGAGTTCGACGAGCCTTCTGTCGAGGACGACGGGTCGCTTCCGGCCGACCGGTACCTCGATCGCGAGCTGAGCTGGCTCGCTTTCAACCAGCGTGTCCTCGAACTCGCCGAAGACTCCAAGGTGCCCCTTCTGGAGCGCGCCAACTTCCTGGCGATCTTCGCAAGCAACCTCGACGAGTTCTTCATGGTGCGGGTCGCCGGCCTCAAGCGTCGGATCGCGACCGGCATCGCGGTGCCGACGAATGTGGGGCGTGTTCCGCTGGACGTGCTCAGCGACATCAGCGTGAAAGCGCACGAGCTGCAGACACGTCATGCGGCTGTCTTCCGCGACGTGGTCAAGCCCGCGCTCGACGCCGCCGACATCCACATCGAGGTGTGGAGCGACCTGAGCGAAGATGATCGAGCGCGGACGCGCGAGCTGTTCACAACGCAGATCTTCCCGGTGCTCATGCCGCTCGCGGTCGACCCGGCCCACCCGTTCCCCTACATCTCGGGCCTCTCGCTCAACCTCTCCGTGCGGGTGCGGAACCCGAAGACCGAGAAGGTCGAGTTCGCCCGCGTCAAGGTCCCGTCCGTCCTCCCCCGTTTCGTGCAGCTGCCCGACGATGGCAGCGGACGCACCCGCTTCATCCCCCTCGAGGACCTGATCTCGAACCACCTCGAGCACCTCTTCCCGGGCATGGAGATCCTCGAGCACCACGAGTTCCGCCTCACCCGTAACGAGGACGTGAACGTCGACGAGGACGAGTCGGAGAACCTCATCAAGGCGCTCGAGAAGCAGCTGCTGCGCCGCCGCTTCGGTCCGCCCATCCGTCTCGAGATCACCGACGACATGGATCCGGTGACCCTCGACCTGCTGATCCGCGAGCTCGACATCACCGAGCAGGAGGTGTACCGCCTCCCCGCGCCGCTCGACCTCGGCGGGCTGTTCGAGCTCTCGAAGCTCGACCGGCCGAAGCTCAAGTACCCGACCCACCTGCCGTCGACCTCGGTCAAGCTGCTGCCGACCGAGGCCTCGCAGTCGCCGGACATCTTCTCGTCGATCTCGCGAGGAGACGTGCTCCTGCACCACCCCTACGAGTCCTTCGCGACCAGCGTGCAGGCGTTCGTCGAGCAGGCTGCAGCCGACCCGCAGGTGCTCGCCATCAAGCAGACGCTCTACCGCACCTCGGGCGACAGCCCCATCGTGGAGGCGCTCATCGCGGCCGCCGAGGCCGGCAAGGCCGTGCTCGCTCTGGTGGAGATCAAGGCCCGCTTCGACGAGGAGGCCAACATCTCGTGGGCGCGGAAGCTCGAGCGCGCCGGCGTGCATGTCGTCTACGGCCTCGTCGGCCTCAAGACGCACTGCAAGCTCGCGCTCGTCGTCCGCCAGGAGAAGGACGGCCAGCTCGGCCACTACACGCACATCGGGACGGGCAACTACAACCCGAAGACGAGCCGCATCTACGAGGACCTCGGTCTGCTGACCGCGGATCCGCAGGTCGGCAAGGAGGTCACGCGCCTCTTCAACGAGCTCTCCGGCTACGCCATCGAGAAGAAGTTCGACCGCCTGCTCGTCGCCCCCCGCTACCTGCGCAAGGGCCTGCTCCGTCGCATCGACGCCGAGACGGCGAACGCTCTGGCGGGCAAGCCCGCCGGCATCCGGATCAAGGTCAACTCGATCGTCGACGAGGCCGTCATCGACGGCCTGTATCGCGCGAGCAACGCCGGCGTGAAGGTCGAGGTCTGGGTGCGCGGAATCTGCGGCATCAAGGCCGGTCAACCGGGCCTCAGCGAGAACATCACCGTGCGATCGATCCTCGGCCGATTCCTCGAGCACTCCCGGATCTTCTGGTTCGAGAACGGGGGCGATCCCGAGGTCTTCATCGGCAGCTCCGACATGATGCACCGCAATCTCGACCGTCGCATCGAGGTGCTGGTGCGCCTCACCGACCGGTCCGCACTTCGCGAGATCGGGCGCCTCTTCGACACCGGGATGAGCGATTCGACGGCGTCATGGCACTTGGAGAACGACGGCACCTGGACGCGCCATTCGCTCGACAAGGACGGTAACCCTCTGGTCGACCTTCAGGCGAAGCTGATCCGCGACACCGCCGCGGCCCGTCGGCGCAGCCGTTGAGCGCCTCCACCGTCGTCGCTCCCGTCCTCGCCGCCGGTGCGGTGTGCTGGCGTGAGGGGAAGACGGGGCCCGAGATCCTGCTCATCACTCGGTCGCGTCACGATGACGTCAGTCTGCCCAAGGGCAAGCTCGACCCGGGCGAGACGCTTCCCGAGACCGCGGTCAGGGAGATCCGCGAGGAGACCGGCTACCGCGTGGTCCTCGGGGCCCCGCTCGGCGTCTCCGAGTACGTGCTGCCGGGCGGTCGTGACAAGTTCGTGCACTACTGGGCCGCCGAGGTCACGAAGGCCGAGCTGACCCGCGGCCGGTTCCGTCCGAACGACGAGGTCGACCAGGTCGAGTGGCTCACGGTGTCCAAGGCAAAGAAGCGCCTCACCTACGAGCGCGACGGCGAGGTGCTCGACCGTTTCCAGGCCATGGTCGACGCCGGAGCGCTCCGGACCTTCGCTCTCATCGTCCTCCGCCACGGCAAGGCCGAGGCCACCTCCTCCGACGGATCCGACTCGTCCCGTCAGCTGACGTCCCGCGGCCGCCGTCAGGCCGAGGACGTCGCGCGCATCATCGCCTCCTGGGCTCCGACCAGTGTGGCCAGCAGCCCCGCCCGGCGCTGCCAGGAGACGGTCGGGCCGCTCGCGGCAGCCGTCGGCATCGACGTCAAGACGAAGCGCACGCTCTCGCAGGATGCCTGGGAGGGACGCTCCGCCACGGAACCGTTCGTGAAGATGAAGAATCTCGTCGCGAGACGGGTCGAGCGTCGGGAGACGACCGTGCTGTGCGCCCACTCCCCCGTCCTGCCCCCGCTCGTCGATGCCATCGCGTCCGTGGTCCACGGCAACCGCGACGGACGGCTGACCCGGGCCGCCATCCTCTCCACGGCGGAATTCTCGGTGTTCCATATCTCCGTCGAGCACCCCGAGCGCGGTTTCGTCGCCGTCGAGACCCACGCGCCCCTCGACTGAGAGTTCGCCGCTGCGCCATGTCGGCGGGGCCGGATCGAGCGACTCGGCCGGCGAAAACTGTGAGATTTCCCCAAGTGGGAGTCGCCGCCCCTCAATGAGCGCCACCGGGGTGTAGGGGATTCGACCGCGTTCATCCTCCGTTCACCTGCAGGGGCGACTCTCGACACTTCCGTTGCTTAGCGTGCTCGGCGGCGCCCCACAGTCACGAACCCCCTGGCGCTGCCTCCTGCATTCACTACGAAGGGAAACCCCTTGATCTCCAAGCGCACTGCGAGCCTCCTCGGTCTCACCATGATCGGAGCCCTCGCTCTCTCCGCTTGTGCCGCGAACGAAGGCGGCGCCCCCGCCGCCTCGGGCAGCACCGCCCCCGAGTCGAACCTCTCGGGCACCATCTCCGGCGCGGGCGCCTCGAGCCAGGGCAGCGCCCAGGAGGCCTGGGTCGCCGCGTTCCAGACCTCGAACCCGAATGTCACCATCAACTACGACCCCTCCGGCTCCGGCGCGGGCCGCAAGTCCTTCATCTCGGGCGGAACCGCCTGGGCCGGAAGCGACTCGGCGCTCAGCGACGACGAGCTGGCGGGCGAGTTCGCCTCCTGCGCCGCGGGCACCAAGGCGATCGACCTTCCCACCTACATCTCCCCCATCGCGGTGATCTTCAACGTCGAGGGTGTCAAGAACCTCAACCTCGACCCCTCGACCCTCGCCAAGATCTTCAAGGGCGAGATCACCACCTGGAACGACCCGGCGATCGCCGCGCTCAACTCGGGCGTCACCCTCCCCTCCGCCAACATCACCGCCGTGCACCGTTCGGACGACTCGGGTACGACCAAGAACTTCGCCGACTACCTCGGCAAGACCGCCTCGGACGTGTGGACCGAGAAGGCCGCCGACACGTTCCCCTACCAGACCGGTGAAGGCGCGCAGGGCACCTCGGGCGTCGTCGACGCCGTCACCAACGGCACCAACACCATCGGCTACGCCGACGCGTCGAAGGCCGGCAAGCTGGGCACCGCGAAGATCAAGGTCGGCGACAAGTTCGTGGGCTACACCCCCGAGGCCGCGGCTGCCGTCGTCGCCGAGTCGCCGCTGGTCGACGGCCGCGCCGCCAACGACATCGCGATCAAGCTCGACCGTACCACCACCGACCCGACCCACTACCCGCTCGTGCTGGTCAGCTACTCCATCGTCTGCTCGGAGTACGCCGACCCCGCCCAGGGCGAGCTCGTGAAGTCCTACATCGGCTACATCACCGGCAGCGAGGGCCAGGCGGCCGCCGCGTCGGCCGCCGGCGCCGCGCCGCTCTCGAGCGACCTGTCGGCCAAGGTCGCCGAGGCGCTCGCCTCCGTCAAGTGATCTGAGGGCGGGTGGGGAATCGGGCGACCGGTTCCCCACCCGCCATTCACCTTTCAGCTCCTGCCCTCGAACCACCTGGAGAGACCGGACGAATGACCGCCGCAGTGGCGCCCGCCCCCCTCAAAGCCAAGAAGCGGCCAGGTGACCGGATCTTCTCCGGCGCATCGGTCACCGCCGGCTCCCTCATCCTCGTCATCCTCGCCGCGGTGGCGCTCTTCCTCATCGCAGAGAGCATCCCGGCGCTCACCGCTTCACCCGACCAGGTCGAGACGGGAAGCTTCTGGACCTACGTCGGCCCGCTCGTCTTCGGCACCATCTGGGCTGCCGCCATCGCGCTCCTCCTGGCCATGCCCGTCGCCATCGGCATCGCTCTCTTCATCTCGCACTACGCACCTCGCCGCATCGCCCAGTTCCTCGGCTACCTCGTCGATCTGCTCGCCGCGGTCCCCTCGGTCGTCTTCGGCCTCTGGGGTATCAAGGTGCTCGCCCCCTTCGTCCTGCCGTCCTACAACTGGATCGCGGACAACCTCGGCTGGATCCCGCTCTTCGCCGGCCCGGTGTCCGGAACGGGACGCACTATCCTCACGGTCGCGCTCGTGCTGGCCGTCATGATCCTGCCAATCGTCACCGCCATCTGCCGCGAGGTCTTCCTCCAGGCCCCGCGACTGCACGAGGAGGCCGCCCTGGCGCTCGGTGCGACCCGCTGGGAGATGGTCCAGATGGCCGTTCTGCCCTTCGGCCGCCCCGGCATGATCTCGGCGGCGATGCTCGGCCTGGGCCGCGCCCTCGGCGAGACGATGGCCGTCGCCATGGTCCTCTCCCCCAGCGTGATCATCTCGTTCGTGCTGCTCCAGTCGCAGAACCCCACGACCATCGCCGCCAACATCGCCCTCAACTTCCCCGAGGCCAACGGCATCGGAGTCAACGTGCTCCTCGCCACGGGACTCGTGCTCTTCATCATCACCTTCGCCGTCAACGCGATCGCGCGTGGCGTCATCAACCGCCGCAAGGCCTTCTCCGGAGCCAACTGATGACCGCAGTGACCTCGGCACCCGGCCTCACCACCGGTCGTCTGCCCCGTTTCTCGACCTGGGGAGTGCTCGGCGTCAGCTGGGCCATCGCCGGTGCGGTGTTCCTCCTCCTGTTCATCGCCGGATCGATGGGCGAGTTCAGCATGGTCGGCACGATCTTCTTCGGCACCGCCCTCTACGTCGTCGCCATCTCGACGCTCTCCTCGATCGTCGAGGGCGGCCGCCAGGCCAAGGACCGTCTGATGACGGCGCTCGTCACCTCGGCCTTCGTCCTCGCGCTCCTGCCGCTCGTCTCGCTGCTGTGGACCACCGTCTCTTCCGGTATCGGCGACCTCAGCCTCACCTTCTTCTCCTCCTCGATGCGAAACGTCGTCGGCGAGGGCGGCGGAGCCCTGCACGCCATCACCGGAACGCTGCTCATCACCGGCGCTGCCACCGTCATGTCGGTGCCGATCGGCATCTTCACCGCCATCTACCTCGTGGAATACGGCCGCGGCCGCCTAGCCAAGGCGATCACCTTCCTGGTGGACGTCATGACCGGTATCCCGTCGATCGTCGCGGGTCTCTTCGCCTTCGCGTTCTTCGCCCTGATCCTCAATCAGCCGGGCATCCGCTTCGGCTTCGGTGGAGCCGTCGCGCTGACCGTGCTGATGCTCCCGACCGTCGTGCGTTCGTGCGAGGAGATGCTCAAGCTGGTCCCCAACGAGCTGCGCGAGGCGTCCTACGCCCTCGGCGTGCCGAAGTGGCTCACGGTGACCAAGGTCGTGCTGCCCACCTCGATCGCGGGCATCACCACGGGTGTCATGCTCGCGATCGCCCGCGTCATCGGCGAGACCGCCCCGCTGCTGATCATCGCCGGCTTCACGCAGAGCATGAACTACAACCTCTTCAGCGAGCGCATGATGACCCTCCCGGTCTTCGTGTACACGCAGTACGCGAATCCCGGCTCCGACCCCCAGATCAACCTCGACCGCGCATGGGCGGGAGCTCTGACGCTGATCCTCATCGTCATGGCCCTGAACCTCATCGCCCGTCTCATCGCTCGCGTCTTCGCCCCGAAGCTCGCTCGCTGACCATCAGGTAAGGAAAAACGTGTCCAAGCGAATCGTCGTCAACGACCTCGACGTCTACTACGGCAAGTTCAAGGCCGTCGAGGGCGTGGGCCTGACCATCGAGCCCCGAACCGTCACCGCTTTCATCGGCCCGTCCGGCTGCGGCAAGTCCACCTTCCTCCGCACCTTGAATCGCATGCACGAGGTCATCCCCGGCGCCTACGTCGACGGCGAGGTCCTCATCGACGGCAACAATCTCTACGCGCCCGGTGTGGACCCGGTGCTGGTCCGCCGCCAGGTCGGCATGGTCTTCCAGCGACCCAACCCGTTCCCCACCATGAGCATCCGCGACAACGTGCTCGCCGGTGTGAAGCTCAACAACAAGCGCATCGCCAAGTCCGACGCGGACGATCTCGTCGAGAAGTCCCTCCGCGGCGCGAACCTGTGGAACGAGGTCAAGGACCGCCTCAACCTGCCCGGTTCCGGTCTCTCCGGCGGTCAGCAGCAGCGGCTCTGCATCGCCCGCGCCATCGCGGTGCAGCCCGATGTGGTGCTGATGGACGAGCCCTGCTCGGCCCTCGACCCCATCTCGACACTCGCCATCGAGGACCTCATCGAGGAGCTCAAGAACGAGTACACGATCGTGATCGTGACGCACAACATGCAGCAGGCCAGCCGCGTCTCCGACAAGACGGCGTTCTTCAACATCGCGGGGACCGGTAAGCCGGGCAAGCTCATCGAGTACAACGACACCTCGATGATGTTCTCGAACCCGAGCGTGCAGGCGACCGAGGACTACGTCTCCGGCAAGTTCGGTTGATCCGACCACATGGACATGAAGAAGGGCCCCTCCGATCGGAGGGGCCCTTCTTCATGTCGCGGCGGCTGGCTAGGCCGTGAATTCGATCGGTGCGCTCGTCGGCGAATCCGATCCGCCCTTCGGCTCGACGGTCAGCGCGACCGTGTCACCGTCGTGGAAGGCGCCTTCGAGGACACGGATCGAATTCGCGCCGGTCGGCACGACCCCGGCGCTGGTCGGCTTGCCGTCGCGGATCAACCATGCCTGGTAGACCTCGTCGCTCGGCAGTGCTGCAGCCCCTTCGAGGACGACGGCCGACAGTCCGTGCTGGTCCGAGGTCATCAGCGCGGCGGTGCCGCCGGCGGGCAGCTCGATGACCGTGCGCGCCATATCGGGCGAAGTCGACAGGACAGCGAGCTCCTGGAAAGCAGACGCCTGCGTGTCGGCCGGGCCGCCGTTGAGATTGGCGCCGACGACGGTGCCGCCGATGAAAACAGCAGCGACCGCCGCTGCGGCAGCGACGAAGTAGGTCAGGCGGGGACGCGACGAACGGGCCCCTCGTGAAGCACGCTTCGACCCGGTTCCGGCAGCCGAACCGATGGGCGTCACCGGGGCTACGACGACTCGCGGCTCGTCGGTGTCGACCGCTCCTCCCTCCGCCGGCAGCTGCGGCGTGGAAGCGATGGCCGCGAGCAGGTCGTTGCGGATGCGGGCGGGCGGCGCCATCGGCGGCACGGCTGCGCCGAGAAGCGCAGCGGTGTCGGTGAAACCGGCGACTTCGGAGCGGAGGTCTTCGTTGCCCGCCAGACGCCGCTCGAAAGCGGCCGCCTCGGCAGCGCTCAGTGCACCCAGGGCGTAGGCACCGCTGGACTTGTCGTCGGCGAGCGCGTCGTCATCGCGTTCGTCGGTCATGCTGTCACCCCCATTGCGTCTCGGAGTCGGATCATCCCGTCGCGGAGTCGTGTCTTCACGGTTCCGATCGGGATATGCAGATGGTCTGCCACCTCGGAGTGGCTCATGCCGCGGTAGTAGGCCAGTGTGATGGCCTCCCGCTGCAGTTCGGTCAGGGTCTGCAGGGCTGCCTGGACCCTTTCGTTCTCGATGGAGATCTCCACAGACTCGCTCACGGAGTCGAATTCGCGCTCCCACTCACGGGTGCCGACCTTGAGGTCTCGGTCGCGTCCCGCCTGCGAGGAGCGGATGCGATCCACCGCACGGCGATGCGACATGGTCAGCATCCAGGTGAGCGCCGATCCCTTCTCGGGGGAATAACGTGCGGCCGTCTGCCAGATCTCGAGGAAGACCTCCTGGGTGACCTCTTCCGACTGGGCTGCGTCGACGAGCACCCGCCGGATGAGGCCGAAGATGCGGGGCGCCACCTGGTCGTAGAGATCGGCGAACGCCCTCTGATCCCCGCCCGCGATGCGGGCGAGGAGGTCCTCGCGCGTCACCTCGGGTCCGGAATCGGTGGATCCGCTGCCGTGTTCCATCACGGACACAAGCATTACAGATCACCACCTCTCAACGCCTTCATGCACGGGTCGCGAAGTTGCGTCCTGCGGAACCGATCGATCGGAGGGTGTCGATCACGCATCTGGGATGGTTGGAGAACCTACGAAACCGACACCCGTCCGACCGACGGTATGCACGTGATTCGGCGCCGTCGACGACACGGTTTGGTCTCGATGGAGACGAAATGCGCCCGTCTTCGGGAATGGAGGCTATGGTTCCCGACCACCCGCCTCGCGACGTGGCCGATGTGCCGAGGAATGGACGCCGGACCGCAGTTAACGCCTCTCGGCGCGAGGCCGCTCGAAGCGGCGAACATTGGAGCCCGGGGTTACTGCGGCCCGACTTGCCCCGAAGGGCCGCTCGTCAGTCTAGACCGCCGCTTCTCCAGAGCTTGGAGGAGGCACTCAGGTCGGAGGCGATCTCGGACAGCCGGAGGGCTCGGCGGGTCAGCTCGGTCGCGCGCGCCGGCTCCGTCGGTTCGAGATCGTCGGCGACACTCGTGCAGCCCGCGGCGCTCACCCGGGCGAATGCAGCCGCGCGGTCGAGAGCCACAGCCAGGTCCCCATTGAAGACGCCGCGCAGGATCTCGTCCGCCAACGCTACGACCTCGAGCGGACCGGCTGGATCGGGGGCGCCCGCGACGACGGGATCGATGGTGCGACTCACCTCGACGCCCCGCTGGAAGAACAGACTGTTGCCGTCGGCATCCGACCGGATCATGGACCGCAGCAGATACATGCGCCAGAGCGTGCCGGGCAGGGAACGGGCCGACGCCCGCGACCAGAGCTCGGCGATCGCGTCGATGCCGTTCGTGTCGGTGAACGCGACCAGCCGGTCGAGCACGTCGTCGTCGGGCTGCTCTCGCACCCGGGAGAGGAGTGCATTCGCCGTCTCATGCGCGAGCCGGCTGATGGCCGCGGGGTCGCCGCCGCCCTCGAACGCCTCGAACTTGTAGCCGGCGAACGAAACGGGTCGATGGTGTCGCTCGGTCACCGCTCCAGGCTACGCCGACGGACTCTGCGCTCGCCTGGAGCCTCCGCACAGGCCCGGCTCAAGAACGCGGGGTGAACTCGTTGTCATGTTATCCACCCCAATGACCCGGCGCGCCGACCCATCGCGCCATCGAGCCGGGGCCGAGAGGCCCGGACGCGTCGCGGAGTTCATCTACAACCTCGTCCTCGGCGTCCTGCTGGGCGGCGCCGTGCTGCTCTTCATCGCCGGTGGCACGAGAGCCGAGCTCCAGGTGCTGTGGAGCTACGCGCTCTCCGCTGTCGGCGTCGGCGCCGTCCTCTTCTTCGCTCACTTGCACCTCGCGCGGCGGCGCTGACCGCGCCGACGTACCACCCGGGCTCGTCACGGTAATCTGGGTCTGCGGGCCTGTAGCTCAGTTGGCAGAGCATCGGACTTTTAATCCGCGGGTCGTGGGTTCGAGCCCCACCGGGCCCACCCGAACGAAGGCGATCGATCCGAAAGGATCGGTCGCCTTCTGCTTGCGGACGACGGCCGGCGCGGTCTACGGGCTGCTCGGCTCGGTCGCAGGCAACGGAACCCGGTAGCACGGCAGTCCAGGTCAGGAGTCGCCGTCCCCCGATCCAGTAGTCACGGGACGCACATGGCGGATACGGTCGACACTCAGGTGGCGACGGAGGGGCGATGGGCGACAAACTGACCGGGGCGTTTCGTCGCTATGCCTTCGCGCGCGCGTTCCATTCCGTTCAGCCCGACCACGCGGCGCCCGTCCACGTCTCCGGGCCGTGCCCGCACCGCGTACTCATCGTCGGCGCGGACAGCGCCGCGGGGTTCGGAGCTCGGACCGACGAGCTGACGCTCCCCGGACATTTCGCCCGGCACTTCGCCGCAGTCAGCGGAAGAGGCGTCGATGCCGACGTCATCGCGCAGGCCGGTATGGATGCGGCGGACGCGCTGGAACGATTGAGCGGCGACGAACGGGAACTCAGCCGGTACAGCTGTATAGTCCTGTCCGTCGCCGCCGCCGAGATCGTCTCTTTCCTGTCGGAGCGGCGGTGGACCGAGCGTCTCGACCAGCTCCTCTCCTTCCTCGACGAGCGCATGGACGACGAGTGCCGGGTGGTGATCCTGCTCCCCCGCCTCACGAGCTGGGTGCCCTACGTGGCGAGACCCGTGGTGGATCGCGTCACCGGGCGAGCGGCGAGGTGGGTCCACGTCGCCGGTACCGTGGCCGCCCGCCACCCGAGAGCGGCGCTCCTCCTGCTCCCCGTGCGGACGACCCCGCCGGGCACACCGTGGCGGCCGGCGGATTACGACCGGTGGGGTCGCGCCCTCGCGGAGTGCGTCTACCGACTCGTCCCCCGGGACACCCGCTCCGGGCTCGAGGAGACGATCTCGGAGGACGCCATTCAGCGCGCGACGGGCTCCCTCCCGGTGATCCCGGCGGTACACGAGGGGCGGTGTGGAGAGGAGGTCTCGCTCATCCTGAATCTCGCCAAGGAGTGGTTCGAGGCCGACGCCGTAGCACTCACGGTCTTCGACGGCGACGACGTCGTCATCACCCGCGCCGTCGGCATGGCCGAGGGAATGCGCACTCCCCGTGAGGTGACCCCGTGCGACACGACCGTGCGTCGTCCGGCCGGACACGTGGTCCCGCGCATGGATCAGCACCCCGCCTACGCTCCCTTGGCGGAGCGAACGGGACTCCGTTTCTACGCCGGGTACCGCATCGAGGCCGCCAACGGCCTGCCGGTCGGAACGCTCTGCATCTTCCGCACGGAACCCGGCGGAGCCTTGAGCGAGGACGACATGGCGATCCTCCGCGACTTCGCGCTGCGCCTCTCGGCGGCCCTCGTCGGCTGATCCTCGCTCAGCGGGAATCGGGGAAGCCGAGACGGCGGCTCTCCGCCCGCCAGGTGAGCAACCGCATCTGCGACGAGGAGATGCCGAAGTCGCGGTGGCCGGCTACGAGCTGCGCGTTGACCCGCGACCAGGGGAGGCCGTCCCGAGCGAAGACGAGGAGGCCGACGGGCGCCACCAGCGAACCGGCGTTCGCCGCGACTATCACCTCGCCGTTCTCGGCCAGCGCGAGGTCCCAGTGCAGGCGGGCCACCCGCAGCAGCATTCCGAATCCCGAGAAGCGGAAATAGCCGTCCGCGCCGCGCGTCGTGGCCTGCCGTCCGGTGAGGGAACGGATTTTGCCGCCCAGCACGAAACGTGCGGTGAAGGTCATCCGCTCCGGTGACACCTCACGGTATTCGAGCGTGGCCTGTTCCACATTGGGCCGGCTGTCGAAGTAGCCGTGACTGCTCGCGCACAGCACCCAGCGCCCCGAGACCTCTCGCAGATCGTCGACGACATGTGCACGCATGCGGTCACCTTGCACCCGACACCTGATGGTTCGGTCAAGATCCTGACAGCCCGGGCGGCCACGCGAGCGAGCTCACGCCACGCGGCGGATCCCCCAGCTGACGAGCCACTCCTCGCCTGGGGCGAGCCAGCGGACGCCCTCTCCCGTGTTGAAGGCGTTCGCGGGAGCTGTCATGGGCTCGACGGCCACGGCGAGCTCGGGTCCGTCCACGCCGGGGAATCCCGGCTTCGTGAACGCCTGCACCCAGGCGAAGTCCTCCTCCGCCCACAACTCGGTGACCACACCATCCGGGGCGGAGAGCCGGTGGCGGTATCGACCGTCGACGAGAGGCAGGCCGGTGAAGGCTCTGTCGATGTCGAGGTCTCCGACTCGACGCCCCTCTGCGAGGTCGTCCTCGGTGCCGGCCACGCTCTCGGTCGCCGTCGGGATGTTGCGCTCGTCGGTCAGGTAGCGCCGCTCGGCGACCACCGTCAACGTGAGGTCCTCCGCCGGGGTGCCCCCGGCGCGCAGGAACGGGTGGGCGCCGATCGCGACGGGAGCAGGGGTATCGCCCGCGTTCACGACGCCGTGGGTGACGGTGAGCCCGTCGTCGACCAGTTCGTAGCGGACCGACGTCTGCAGGAAGAAGGGGTAACCGTGCTGCGGATGAATGGACGCCGTGAGCGTGACCGCGCTCTCCTCGCGGTCCGTCGCACGGTATGCCGTGTTGCGGAGGAGCCCGTGCGAGGCGTTGCCATTCGCGAGGTCCGTCACGTCCAGCTCGTAATCGACCCCCTCATGGCTCCAGACGGCACCCGCGATCCGATTCGGCCAGGGCACGAGGATGAGACCGGCAGCAGACGGCGCGATGCCACCGTCGGGGTAGCGCTGCACGAGATGCTCACCCCCGACCTGCAGTTCTCGCAGGCCCGCAGCGAGATCGGCGACGACCGCGTGGCTGTCGCCGAACGATCCATGGAACGTGAGACGGTGCTGTTCTCCGGTCGGAAGCATGGCGCCAGCCTAGGAGCCGCGGCCGCGAAGCGCCCGGGCTCGATACGGTCGCCGGTGTGTTCGTGCCCCAGGGGAGCTACGGAGACGGGTCCCTCCTCTACCGGGATCACTACTGGGAAACGCGCTCTCGGCGCGCCTTTGTCCCCCATCCCGGTTGCGCCGTGCTCACAGCGGCGTAACTTCTCTCCCCTCTGCAGCCGACAGCGAACTCCGGGGGGAGGTGAACGGCGATGTCAGAACCCCTGACGAGAGCGTCCGAGAAGCGCCTGCCTCGGATCGTGCGCCGCGCGCTTCTCGGAGCCGGCATCGCCGTCGCCGCGGGAGTCGGATCCGCCGCCTTCGGCTTCGGGTCGACCGCGTGGGCCGCCGACTCCTCCGCTCCCGACGGACTCGGCTCCCTCGTCAGCGGGGTGACCGATCCGCTCATCGGAGGTCCCGACTCGCTCCTCGGCTCGAGTCCGGTCGCCACCGTCGTCGAACCGGTCGCCGCCACGACCGACACCCTCCTGGACTCCGTGCCGGTGGTCGCTCCCGTCGTCGATGTCGCCCTTCCCGACGCCCCCGTCCAGACCGTGCTCTCTCCTGTGGTGGACACCGTCGACTCGACCCTCGAACAGGTCGGGAGCACCGTGCAGACCGTTGTCGACGAGGCGGGAGGCGTGGTCGACGAGGTGGGCGGCGTGGTCGACGAGGTGGGCGGCGTGGTGGAGACGACGGTGCCGCCGATCGCCGACCCCGACGTCCCCGGCCCTCGTGCCGCAGACGACCCCACCACTTCCGCGGGCGCCCGCCCCGCCGAGGCCTCATCGGTCGACACTCCGGCGACGTCCGCGGCCCTGACCGGACCGAGCAAGGCATTCGCCGGTTCGGCGCTTCCCGACTGGGACGAGCAGATGGAGCCGTCCACACCCCTCGCCGGTGCGAGCGTGTCCGCCCATGAAGAGCCCGCGGGCGCTCCGACCACGGGGGGCGCGGCACACGTGACCCTCTCGAGTTCGACCACGGCCGGCTCCGGGGGGTCCTCCCCCGCGGGCCCCGTCGGCGACCGCACGGGCGCGCCCCGCTCTCCCTCCCTGACGTCGGCCGTCTCCGCGGCCGCCGGCGATGACGCGCTCCCCGCGTCCGCCACCTTCGACACCGACTCCTCTCCCGACTGAGAGGTGATCAGCCGCGGCCTCGTGCTGCGGACCCGATCACTCGTCGCCCCACGGCGGCACTCATCCCGGGCGTCGTCCGCGACGCCGGAACAGTCAATTGGAGATACGAGAACCATGTCAGGAATCACTTCTCGAGTGCTCTTCGGAGTCCTCATCGCCGGAGGCATCTCGCTTCTCGGCGCGACCGCCGCCAACGCGGCGGAGACCAGCGGCCAGGACTCGATCCTGGGCGGTACGCAGGTCGTCCCGTCGATCGACCTTCCCGTCGACATCGGCGGAATCGCAGCGGGGGTCCTCGGCGACGCCTCCTCGACCTCGGCCGGCGCAGAGTCGGTCCCGTCGACCCCGTCCGCCTCATCCCCGTCGTCTCCGACGACGTCGGGCGACGACTCGATCGGCGGTGGGACGCAGGTGGCTCCCGTCATCGAGATCCCCGTCACCGTCGAGAACGTGGCAGCGGGAGTCCTCGGCGACGCCACCAGCGTCTCCGCACCGGCGCCGACGACCACCGCTCCCGCGGTGCGACAGGAGAGCGCACCCGCCACGTCGGGTGATGACTCCCTCCTCGGCGGCACCCAGATCGCACCCGTGATCAACGCCCCCGTCGACGTCAGCGGCGTCGCCGCCGGAATCCTCGGAGACGCGGTCGTCAGCGGAGGCTCCGGCTCCGGCACAGCGGGCGCGATCGGCGGAGGCGGCAGCGAGCCGGCCACGTCGGGTGACGATTCCGTGCTCGGCGGCACCCAGATCGCCCCGGTGATCGACGCGCCGATCGTCATCGGCGACATCGCCGCAGGCGTTCTCGGAGACGGCACCGTCACCGGCTCGGCCGGGAACGGAACTCCCACCGCCACGTCGGGCGGAATCGTCAGCACCCCGTCCACCTCGGGTGACGAGTCCCTGCTCGGCGGCACCCAGGTCGCCCCGATCGTCAACGCTCCGATCACCATCGGCGGCATCGCCGTCGGCGTCCTCGGCGACGGCACCGTCATCAGAGGCACATCGACCGGTAGCGGCGACGGATCGGGAGGCATCATCAGCAACCCGATCACCTCCGGTGACGGATCCATCCTCGGAGGGACCCAGATCGCGCCCGTGCTGAACCTCCCCGTCACCGTCGGCGGGATCGCCGTCGGTGTGGGCGGCGATGCGACCGTGACGCCCGGCACCCCGGGGACACCCGGCACGCCTGGAACACCCGGCACGCCTGGCACGCCTGGCACCCCCGGAACACCCGGCACGCCTGGCACGCCTGGCACGCCTGGCACGCCTGGCACGCCTGGCACGCCCGGAACGCCTGGCACGCCCGGCACCCCCGGAACGTCGGGCACCCCGGGTGACGCGGGCACGCCCGTCGCATCCGTCGTCGCCTCATCCGCGGGACTGACGGTCACGTCCGGCACCTCGGGTGGCGCGCACTCCCTCGCCTCGACGGGCTTCCAGGGCGCCGGAGCGGCGGGTCTCGCGGGGCTGCTGCTGATTCTGGGGCTGGGCGGCATCGCCGTCCGTCGCCGTCTGGCGGTCTGACCCGTCGCGGGGTGGCCCCCCCGCGGGCTGC
>CAJYYA010000002.1 GCA_913778905.1 uncultured Naasia sp.
ACGGGTGACGAGCCCGGGTTCTGAAACCGCGGCGCTGTCCCTTCATTTCGCTGCGCTCAATGGGCGGGGTGATGCCTCCACCCCGGGTCGTTTCGCGGCGCTTCGCGCACCTCAACGACCAACACGCCCCCGCCCGTTGAGCGAAGCGAAACGAAGGGGCAACCCGGCGACCAGCCAGGGGTCGACGCCCCCCCCCCTTCATTTCGCTGCACTCAATGGGCGGGGTGACGCCTCCACCCGGGTCGTTTCGCGGCGCTACGCGCACCTCAACGACCAACACGCCCCCGCCCGTTGAGCGAAGCGAAACGCAGGGGCACCCCGGGCGACCAGCCAGGGGTCGACGACCTCCCCTTCATTTCGCTGCGCTCAATGGGCGGGGGACGCTGCCGGACCGAGACGCGCGCCGACGGTGGGGCGGGTGGGTGCAGGGTCGGGCGGCGCAGGTCAGCGGAGGAGGGGGATGGCGAACCTGTTCGCGAAGACCGTGCCGCGGGAGGCCTTGACCGTACCCATGATGGTGAGCACCAGGTGCAGGATCTGCAGCGGGAAGGCCCAGATCGCGAACAGGGTGAAAGCGATCGCAGACGGGGCTCCGGTCACGCGCCCGTCCGCGTCTACCGACGTCGACAACACCAGCACCGCGGCGCCGACGAGCACGACCGTGGCGACCAGGTAGGTGAAACCCCAGTTGGCTGCATTGCGACCGTTAAGGCGCGCCGTATCGCCCTTCGCTCGCTGAGCGTTGCCGACCAGCATCATCACGAGCCCGGTGACGACCGAGCCGACGAACGGGATCGGGATGTAGGCGAGGAACCCCATAGCCCACGCGACGGTCCCCGACGGCGGATTGCCCGCAGGGCCTCGCGAGGCGTAGTCGGCCGAGTAGGGGTCCACCCCGGGCCCCTGCTGCGCGGGGGCGTACTCCGGTGGCGCTGAGAAGTCGCTTCCCGATCCCGTGGTCTGCGAGGGCAAGGGGCGATCTTCGGGTCCGTTGGGCATGCGACCACGGTATGGACGACGATCGGCGAACACCATGGGGACCGCTTCCCTCCCCGCGACGACGCCGTGGCCTCCAGCGGCGACGCCGTACCTTCCCACGACGCCGTATCCTCCCACGACGCTGCGACTCCCCACGATGACGCCCTGACACCACGATCCGCTCGGCGCGGCCGGCGACCTCCAAGCTGACGCGACGCCGAACCCGTTGTCGACATCGTCTAAAGAGATCCGCGATTGTTCGTGGAGTCCGTGCCGTGGGCACCGCGCAGGACAGGCAGGATGGACAGGTGATTGTCGTCGTAGCGCCCGGTCAGGGCTCTCAGACCCCCGGTTTCCTCACCCCGTGGCTCGAACTGCCCGGCGCGCGCGAGAAGCTCGCAGAGCTCTCGACCGCCGCGGATCTCGACCTGATCGAGCACGGAACAGTGTCGGACGCCGACACCATCCGCGACACGAGCATCGCCCAGCCGCTCATCGTGGCCGCCGGGATTCTCACCCTCACCCAGCTGGGCGCGGCCGAGGACGGGTCCCCCGTTCCCCGCCCCGCGGGTATCGCGGGCCACTCCGTCGGAGAGATCACCGCCGCGGTGGGCGCCGGCGTACTGAGCGCGACGGACGCGATGACCCTCGTGGCCGAGCGTGGCCGCGCGATGGCTGCCGCAGCGGCCGAAATCGCCACCGGCATGAGCGCCGTCATCGGCGGCGACGAGACAGCCGTGCTCGAGCGTCTCACCGAGCTGGGGCTCTCCCCCGCCAACTACAACGGAGGCGGCCAGCTCGTGGTCGCGGGAGAGCTGCTCGGTCTCGAAGCTCTCGCAGCCGACCCCGTCCCCGGCACGCGGGTGATCCCGCTGCAGGTCGCGGGAGCATTCCACACCGACTTCATGTCTCCCGCCGTCGAGCGCGTGCGCGCCGTGGCCGCATCGATCACGCCGGCCGACCCGCAGCTCACGCTCTGGTCGAACCGCGACGGCGGCACCGTCGACGAGGGTGGTCGTTTCCTCGACCTGCTCGTCGGCCAGGTCTCCTCACCGGTTCGCTGGGACCTCACGATGGCGAGCTTCGCCGACGCCGGGGTCACGGGCATCATCGAGCTGGCCCCCGCGGGTGCCCTCGTGGGCCTCGCCAAGCGCGCGCTGCGCGGCGTCCCGAGCGTGGCCATCAAGACCCCCGCCGATCTCCCGGCCGCGCACGCTCTGCTCGCCGCATCCGCTCCCACGAACTGACGAAAGCCGCCATGACTTCTCTCACGCAGAACACCGGCCCCCAGTACACGCGCATCATCGCGCTGGGCGCGGCGCGCGGTGACCGGATCGTTCCCAACGACGACCTCATCGGCCCGATCGACTCGTCCGACGAGTGGATCCGCCAGCGCACCGGCATCATCACCCGCACCCGCGCATCCGCCGACATCAGTGCTCTGGACCTCGCGACGGACGCGGCCCGCGAGGCCATCGAGAAGGCCGGCATCCCCGCCGATCAGGTCGACCTCGTGCTCGTCGCCACTATCAGCAACGTCCAGCAGACCCCGTCGATCGCCGCGATCGTCGCCGACCGTGTCGGCGCCAACCCCGCAGCCGCCTACGACCTCAACGCCGCCTGCGCCGGCTACACCTACGCCGTCGCGCAGGCCGACGCCCTCATCCGTGCCGGGGCGGCGCGCTACGCGATCGTCATCGGCGCCGAGAAGCTCTCCGACGTCGTCGACCCGGCGGACCGCAGCATCTCGTTCCTCCTGGGCGACGGCGCCGGGGCCGCACTCATCGGCCCGAGCGACGAGCCGGGCATCTCCGCGACGGTGTGGGGATCCGACGGATCGAAGGGCGACGCCGTCGGCATGAACGCCACGCTCGTCCAGTTCCGCGACGGAACCGCCGCGTGGCCCACGCTCCGCCAGGAGGGACCCACGGTCTTCCGCTGGGCCGTGTGGGAGATGGCCAAGGTCGCCCAGCAGGCTCTCGACAGGGCCGGAGTGACGGTCGACGACCTCGCCGCCTTCATCCCCCACCAGGCGAACATCCGCATCATCGACGAGTTCGCGAAGCAGTTGAAGCTTCCCGAGACCGTCGCGATCGCCCGCGACATCGAGACGACCGGCAACACGTCGGCCGCATCGATCCCCCTCGCGACCCACCGCCTGCTCAGCGAGCGTCCGGAGCTCTCCGGCGGTCTCGCGCTGCAGATCGGGTTCGGCGCGGGCCTCGTCTACGGCGCACAGGTCGTCGTCCTCCCCTGATCCTCGAGCGGGCCGGATCCGTTCGCGCCCGCAATCCGAGGCGCCGGGCGGGCTGGCCGTTAGGCTCTCTTCCGCCCGTCTACCCGGTACCACCCGCTAGACCCACAACAAGGAGATACACATGGCTCACTCGACCGAAGAAGTTCTCGCCGGCCTGGCCGAGCTCGTCAGCGACGAGACCGGAATCGCGACCGACACCGTCGAGATGGACAAGTCCTTCACCGACGACCTCGACATCGACTCCATCTCGATGATGACCATCGTCGTCAACGCCGAGGAGAAGTTCGACGTCAAGATCCCCGACGAGGAAGTCAAGAACCTCAAGACCGTCGGCGACGCCGTCAACTACATCGTCAAGGCGCAGGGCTGACCCTCACCTTCGACTCCCCCCCTTCCTCTGACTCGCAAGGAGCCCTCGAGAAGATGACCAAGAGAATCGTCGTCACCGGAATCGGCGCGACCACACCACTCGGCGGCACCGCCCGCGAGTCGTGGGACGCCCTGCTCCGCGGCGAGTCGGGCGCATCCCCCCTCGAGCAGGAATGGGTGGCGAAGTACGAGCTGCCGGTGACCTTCGCCGCACAGGCGAAGGTCCCGGCAGGCGACGTGCTGCCGCGAGTCGAGGCGAAGCGTCTCGACCCGGGCAGCCAGTTCGCACTCATCGCCGCGCGCGAGGCGTGGGCGGACGCCGGCCTGGAAGAGGTCGTCCCGGAGCGTTTCGGGATCGACTGGGCCACCGGCATCGGCGGAGTCTGGACATTGCTCGACGCATGGGACACCCTGCGCGAGCGCGGTCCGCGCCGCGTGCTGCCCATGACCGTGCCGATGCTCATGCCGAATGCTCCCGCAGCGGCCATCGAGATGGCGCTCGGCGCCCGCGGCGGTGCGCGCACCGTCGTCTCGGCGTGCGCCTCGAGCACCGAGTCGATCGCGAACGGCTACGCCCACCTCCAGGCGGGTCTCGCCGACGTGATCGTCGCCGGCGGTGCCGAAGCGGCCATCCACCCGCTTCCGCTCGCGTCCTTCGCGTCGATGCAGGCGCTGTCGAAGCGCAACGACGACCCGGCCCACGCTTCGCGCCCCTACGACGCCACCCGCGACGGGTTCGTCCTGGGTGAGGGCGCCGGGGCCGTGGTCCTCGAGACCGAAGAACACGCCAAGGCACGCGGGGCGCGCATCTACGCCGAGGTCGTCGGCGGAGCAGTCACAAGCGACGCCTTCCACATCACCGCCCCGGACCCCGAAGGTTCGGCGGCCGCTCGTGCCATGATCGCCGCGGTCGAGGGAGCCGGGTACGCGCGTCGCGATGTCGCGCACATCAACGCCCACGCGACCAGCACGCCCGTCGGCGACATCGCCGAATACAACGCGCTGCGCCGCGTCTTCGGCGACCAGCTCGACTCGATCGCCGTCACGGCCACCAAGTCGTCCACGGGACACCTCTTGGGTGGCGCCGGCGCGATCGAGGCGATCTTCACGATCCTCGCGCTCCATGAGCGCCTCATGCCGCCGACGATCAACCTCTCCGAGCAGGATCCGGAGATCGCGCTCGATGTGGTCACCTCGCCGCGTCCGCTCGGCGACGGACCGAAGCTCGCGATCAGCAACTCCTTCGGTTTCGGCGGTCACAACGCCGTCGCGGCATTCGCGACCTACTGAACCAGGAGCCCTGACAACAGGGAAGAGCCCCGGCCGGTACCCATCCGGCCGGGGCTCTTCGTGTCGCCCCGCTGAGTTCGAGGACTGCCACCCAAGCAATCCGAACGGGGGGAGATGCGCGGAAGCGACTTTCTACAAGCTAGTGGACTACCCCCGAACGGGTCACATTCTCGGGGTGTGTCGCCAGAGGGTTGTCATGTGGTTCGCGGAATCAGCCGGCGCGGTGCATCCACACGACCGGGCTGTTCTCCCCCGCGTAGCGGAACGGCTCGAGCTCGTCGTCCCACGCCTGGCCGAGAGCGAGCCGGAGTTCGCGGTGCAATTCGAGCGCATTCACGCCCGCGACGTCCATGGCGTAACGGAGGCGGTCTTCGGGGATGACGACGTTGCCGGAGGTGTCGGTCTGGGCGTAGAAGATGCCGAGATCGGGGGTGTGCATCCAACGGGCGCCGTCGGTGCCGTAACCGGCGTCCTCGGTCACCTCGAAACGCAGGTGTTCCCAACCGCGGAGCGCGGACGCGATGGCGGCACCCGTGCCCTGCGGACCCTCCCAATAGAAGTCGGCTCGTTGCGAGCCCTTCATGACCGGCTGGTCGATCCACTTGAAGTTGACGGCGCGACCGAGAGCACGACCTGCTGCCCATTCGACATGAGGGCAGAGCGCGCGTGGTGAGGAGTGCACGTACAGCACACCCCGGGCAGTCGGTGCAGACATGTTGGATTCTCCGTTCACTTTCTAGGTACGTCTTCCCCAACGTCTAGAAAGGCGGATATCGCTCGACTCCACCGATATGAAGTTAACGCCCGCATAAAGCGAACAAGGGAATTATGCAGGACGACACGCCGGAATGACAACCGTGTGATCCACCCCCCGATGAGCGAACATCGATGGGCCTGCGCTGAGACCCCCGCTCCGCGCAGCGAGGGGAGGCGATCGAGAATGTCGGTGCGCCTCGGCCTGCTCAGCATCCTCACGCTGGGGCCCGCCTACGGCCTGCAGCTCCACGGCGAACTCGGTGCACGCGCACCGCATCGCGCGTCGGTCAACGTCGGCCAGATCTACAGCACGCTCGAGCGGCTCCTCAAGCAGGAGCGGATCTCGCGCAGCATCTCCGGCGACGATGCCTCGCCGCGGTACTCCCTCACACCATCCGGACGCGACGAGGCGACGGCGTGGGTCACCGGGACCTCCCCCGTCGACCTCGACTGGACCGAGATGCTCGATCGGGTCCTCGTGTCCAGCACCGTCCCCCTCGGCGAGCCCGACGTCGTCATCGACGCCTACCTGCGGCACTGGACGACGGTCATCGCATCCGTCGGGGATCCGGATCTGGCTTCGGCGACCACGCTGGCCGACGCGGCGACGGCCGAGCTCGCGGGTGCCGCTCTGCGGTGGCTCGCACGTGCTCGCGACACGGCTGCCACCGGGACGCTCGTGCGCTCCCTCACCGTCGAACGGCCGCGACGCGGGCGTCCGGCCGCTTCGGTCGGCTGAGGCGCCTGCGCGAGGCGACTGTCGCGGTCAATAGTGCAGCGGCTCGCCATCCTTCGACAGCGCGATCTTCTCTCCCGCCGTGATCGGGATGCTCAAACGGTTCTGCCGAGGTGGGATCGGGCAGTTGAAGTGGTAGCTGAACGCGCACGGGGGCAGCACGGCGCGGTTGAAGTCGACGACGACAGAGCCGTCGGCCTCGGGGACCAGGTAGAGGAACCGGCCGACGCTGTAGGTCGTGTCGCCGTTGGTGGCATCCGAGAAGACGACCTGCAGCTTCTCCCCCTCCGGGAAGGCGAGGAACTCGACCTGGGTGCCGTGCACATCGACGCGCACGGTGCCCGCGGCGAGGTGGGTACGGGGCCCCGACGCAACGTGTTCGACCTCGGTGCTCGAGCCTTCCTCCGCCGGCACGAAGGTTCCGCTGAGGACCCAGGCGGGATCGACGTCGAAGGTGTCGATCCGTCCGAACTCGCGGATGGCGTCGCTCTCGGCGTCGAACACGCGGAGGGCCGAAGATCCCCCGTCGACCGGGATGATCTGCCCGACCGTATGAGCATCGAAGCGGATCGAACCGGGGTTGGCCGCATCGGCACCGGCGACGACGACGGTGCCCTCGACGACGTCACCGTCGACGCGGATGCAGTCCTCGGCTGTTGCTGTGAGTACCAGCCCCGTCCCCTCCCCGGGCAGCGGAGCCCAGGTTCCCTTCACACCCCAGATCGGCTGGGCGCTGTCGACGACCTGGGTGTTGACGAGCGCGAGCGGGCCGGTGGGCGCCACCGCTGCACGGTTGCGTCGCGCACGCTCCCCCTCGTAGTCGACGGTCGTGGACGCAGCGGAAACCGTCCGAGCCGCATGCGACGACGGCTCGCTCGGCTCCTCGGCACGCCACAGTTCGAGGCGCGGGACATCGGTGGCGAAACCGAAGATCTGGCCGTAGAACGACAGCGCCGCCTCACGCACCCGCTGCTTGGTCTCGCTGCGACGGAAGCCGTGGCCCTCGCCCTCGAACGTCAGGTAGGCGTGCGGGACCCCCGCCGCGACGAGAGCGTCTCGGAACGCCTCGGACTGCGACGGCGGTACCACCGGATCCTCCAACCCTTGGAGGAGCAGTACCGGCCTGTCGAGCTCCGCCGCCCGGGTGAGGGGCGAGCGCTCCCGCCACACGTCGGGATCCTCGTCGAAGGGACCGACGAGGGAGTCGTTGTAGCTGGACTCGAAGTCGTGGGTCACGGCTTGGAGGGCCTCGAGATCGGCGACACCGTAACGGGAGACGCCGCAGGAGAAGACGTCTCCGAGGACGAGTGCGCCGAGCACGGTCCACCCACCGGCGGAGCCGCCCTCGATCGCGAGCCGGTGGGGGTCGGCGAGCCCTGCGTCGACCAGTCCCCTCACGGCGGCCTCGACGTCCTCGACGTCCACGACGCCCCATCGACCGCGGAGCCGCTCGCGGTAGGCCCGACCGTACCCGGTGGACCCGCCGTAGTTGACGTCGATGACACCGATACCCCGGCTCGTGTAGAACGCCACTGCGAGATCGACCGACGCCTGCGTATGCGCCGTCGGCCCCCCGTGCACGAGAGCCACGACAGGAGGCAGCTCGCCGGAGGGAGCGTGGAAGTCCGGGTTCGTCGGCGGCGAGAAGATGGCGTGCACCTCGCGCCCGAGGCTCGGGAAGGTCATCTGCTCCGATCGGGGCAGCCACGTGGCGTCCGGCACACCGTCGAGATCCTCGCGGATCCGCGAGATCGTGCCGCTCGCGAGATCGACGAGGCAGAGCGCACCGGGGAGCACCGAGGAACCGGCGTGAACGAGGATCTCGTCGCCGCGACGATCGAGCAGTTCGATCCAGGTGAAGGGTGTCTCGACCACTCGACGCGAACCGTTCGGCGACAACAGCTCGAGACGATCCTCGCCGAAGGTCGTGCGGAGCACCGAGTCGCCTCCGGGGCGGTCGGCGGGAAGGTGGACCCGCAGTCCGAGGTTCCACAGCGCTCCCCCGGTGTCGCGCTCGACCGGTTCCCGTTCGGATACCCGCCCGTGGAGGTCGACGACGACGGGGTTCCAGAAGCCGGACCGGTCGGTGACGGCCATGAGGCTGTCGACGTCGATCCATTCGGGCTGAAGCACCGACTCGGTTCGACCCCCGAGGAGCATCGTCCTTCGGCCGATGTGCTCTCCGAGCAGCTCATCGACCTCGAGGCGCGTGCCATCCCAGGCCATCTGCGGGTGGTCCCAGGCGATGCGTGCCAGCCGGGAACCGTCGGGCGACAGCCTCGGGTAGGCAGAGAAATCGGAGCCGCCGGCGAGAACCGCGATGTCCGCAGGGTCGAGAGCCCCCGAACCATCGAGGGGGATCTCGACGACCTCGCGCCGAATCGCGGGCGATAGAGTCTCACGGACTGCGAGCAGCCGCCCCTGCTGCACGCTCAGATCACCGTGGGCCACTCCTTCTGCGGCCGATGTCAGCGCGACCCGCTCCCCTGTGGGGAGAGTGAGCCAGACCTGCTGGGTCTTGCCGTCGACGTGGACGAGCTCACCTGCGTCGGTGACCGTCCACGCACCGCCGCCGTACTCGTGAACGCGGCTCCGTACGCTGTCGGGTGCTGCGAGCAGCTCGCGCACCGGACCACCCGATGCGAGACGCGCGAAGATCCCGGTGCGCCCGCCCTCGGTGGGACGACGCTCGGACCACCAGATCTCCTCGCCGACGAAACGCGCGTCGTCGACGGGGTGAGCACCCTCCGCCACGGAGGCGGCCGAGATGGGCGACGCCCAGGATCCGTAGGGTGCTTCGCGCGAGGTCATGCGCCGAGGCTATCCGCCGCATCGGACACGCAAGCCGAGAACGGCGTCAGGGATGCAGGACGACCTTGCCGCCGGGGTGACCGGTCATGACGAGACGCAGAGCGTCGGCGGCATCGGCGAGCGGAAAGGACGGCCCCATCGGCAGCACCAGATCGCCGCGACCGGCGAGCTCGAGGAGCTGCGGTCGGGCAGCGTTCCGTACGTCGGTGCCGCGATTCGCGCCGCTGCCGAGGACCTTGATCCCGTCGCTCTCACGGTGGAACGCCGCGATGGTCGCGATGCGATCGACGTCCGCCACGGCCAGCGAGACATCGACCGCCTCGTCGGTACCCACCGTGTCGAGCGCCGCGTCGATCCTCGAGCCGGTCGCCCGAACCCGTTCCAGCAGACCGTCGCCGTAGCGGACGGCTTCGATCCCGAGCGCCTCGAGCACCTTCGCACCGCGCGCGGACGCGGTGCCGATGACACGGGCGCCGCGGAGCCGGGCGAGTTGCGCCGCGATGACGCCGACGCCACCCGACGCGCCGTGGACGAGCACCGTGTCGCCCTCGCCGACGCCCGTCGCCTCGAGGAGGTGGGCGGCGGTCGTGCCGACGAGGAGCAGGCCGGCGGCCTCGTCCCAGCCGAGTCCGACGGGTTTCGCGAACACGTTGGCTCCGCGCGCCGTGACGGCTCCGGCCCAACCGCCCGCCACCGTGTAGGCGACGACCTCGTCGCCCAGTTCGAACACCGCGTCCGGTCCGACTGCCGTGACCATGCCGGCCACTTCGCTCCCGAGACGCAGTGGCAGCTTGGACGGGTCCGTGCCGAACATCCCGGCCACACGTTTTCCATCGGACGGATTGACACCCGCTGCACGCACCTCGATGGTCACCTCGCCGATGCCCGGCCCAGCGACCTCCACCTCGGTCGGAGCGAGCACTTCGGGTCCGCCGAAGGCGGTGGCGACGATCGCTGCGGTCATGCGGCGATACTGCCACTGCCGGTCGGGATCCCGCGGAGCGAGGACCTCGGGACCGCCTATGAGGCGCAGGACACGCCGGGGTCGACGGCTCCGGATCGCACGACCGGACCTAGCGTGAAACGGTGAGCGCTCGCCGGAACCGCCTGCCGCTCGCGGCCGCTGCCGTGGGCTGCCTCCTGGTGCCGGCGCTGCTCTCCCCCGCGGGGGCCGTCGCCGCCTGGGCCGACGACTACCCCACCTGGAGCGAGGTCGAGCAGGCGAAGGGGAACGCCGCCGCGACGGCCGCCGAGGCGGCCCGGATCACCGGACTTCTCGACACGCTCAGTCGGGACGCGGCCGCCCTCGGTGACCTCGCCGTGCAGGCCGATGCGGCCGCGGAACGGTCGAGATCCGATGCCGCGGCCGCAGGCCGAGCCGCCGAGAGCCTCGAGACCCAGGCGACCTCCGCGAGAGAGGAGGCCGCGAGCACCACCCGGCAGGCCGGCCTCGTCACCGCACGGCTGAGCCGCGCCGGTGACCCGACGCTGGCATTGTGGCTCGACGGGGACCCGAGCGACACGCTCGAGAAGCTCGGGCGCATGGAACGGGTCACCGGATCGCTGTCCACCCTGCGGGGCAAAGCCTCCGAGCAGTTGGCGCAGGCGACGGCGCTGGGCGAGCAGGCCACTCGTGCCGCCCAGGCTCGCGACGCACTGGCGGCCGATGCCGAAAGCAAAGCGACAGCCGCAGAGGCAGCGCGCGACGCGGCCGATGCCCGCGTCAAGGAGGCGCAGACCCAGTCGGACACCCTCTACGCCCAGCTCGCGTCGCTCAACAACACGAGCGCGGAGGTCGAGCGGCGCTACCGCGAGGGCGAGGAGCAGAAGAAGTCGTACGAGGCTCCCGGCACCCCGGGGTCGCCGTCGGTCGGATCGCCGAGCGGCCCCAACGGCGACGAGAGCGACAACGCGCCCGACGGCGGGTCGCTCAGTCCGGCGGATGCGCGCGCCTACGCGGCCGGCCAGGTATCGGCGCGCGGCTGGGGCTCGGGCGAGAACCAATGCCTCGTCTGGCTGTGGAACCGCGAGTCGAGCTGGCGGTGGAACGCCCTCAACCCGTCGAGCGGAGCGTACGGGATCCCGCAGTCCCTGCCGGGCAGCAAGATGGCCAGTGCGGGAGCCGATTGGCGTACGAGCGCGGCCACCCAGATCAACTGGGGTCTGGGCTACATCTCGAGCCGATACGGAACGCCCTGCAACGCGTGGGCTCACTCGGAGGACGTCGGCTGGTACTGACGGGAACGCTCACGCCCCCGAGGCCGACCCGCGGGGCTGCACGCACTACTGGAGCACTACTGGTTTTTCGCGCTTCCGATGATCCTCGGCCCCCTGCGCTCAGTGGATCTCTGTACCCCATCGCTCTGGGTCACCCCTTCGTCACCCCCGCGGGGGCGCCATCGCTCGTCCCCCTCACGCCTTGTATGGCCGTTCCTGAGCGCGCCGATCCACGGCGGCTGCAACGCGAGCAGTGCTCGAGACAAGCTGAGAGTTTGCACCATTCGGCCAGCAAAAGGGAGCATCTGGGCACAATTCACGTCACCAGATGAGCAGGTCTGCGGCGCTTCGGATGTACCTCGAACGTGCCGCTCTGGAACGAGAGCTCCCCTCGAACGGGGGCGCAGCCCGGGTGGTGACAAGGCCCCATGCATGGGGCAACATGAGCGTATAGACCTTGCCAACACATGTCGGATTGCTGGGATCTGCGGGAGAGAGGGGAACCTCGTAGTGCTCGAACGAACCGGGATCGACGATTCCCTCGCGCCTGCCGATCAGCAGTCCGTTCTCACGGTCCGGCAACAGCACCTCCACGACGCGAGAGCGTCGATCGCAGCCGGACGGTCCGTCGTGCTGTGGGGCGAGCCCGGATCCGGGTCGAGCGCCGTCTCCGCCGCCCTCGTCCGTGAGCTCCGCGAGAACGGGCTCGTCGTCAGGGTGAAGCCCGGCGCGTCACTCGCCGCCGCGATGGACACAGCGCGGTCCGACCACGGCAACGTCGCCCGCCCGATGCGCGGCCGCTCACCGATCGTCCTGATCGACGCCGCCGACGATCTACCCGCCGCGACCCTCGACGAGATCGTCGTCGCCGCACGCGCAGGGGAGTTCATCGTTCTGGCCCGGGTGGATTCCCGGCCGCTGGACGGGCGCGGAACCGCGCGACGACCCCTCACCGACCTGTGGACCTGGGGCATTGCGGACCGCATCGACTTCCGACCACTCTCGGAGGCTGAAGCCTGCGACTACCTCGACACGATTCCCGGCGCACGCACCCTCGACCGTGGGACCAGGGCCGTGATCCGGAATCTGGCGTCGGGCTCGCCGTCCCTTCTTGGCGAACTCGTCGAATCGACTCTCGCTCTTCCTCCACTCGACCCGATGACCCTCGCCGGGCTGGAACCGGTCGCGCCCCCGGAGCGGATCGCGACCCTGATCGAGCACCGGGTCGCGGGATTCGACGACATGCATCGCGACGCTCTCACCATCTTGAACCGCCTGGGCGTGATGGAGTCCGGCCGTGCGCGGGAACTGCTCGGGGCGGGGGTGTTCTCGAGCCTCGAACGCGCGGGCAATCTGATCAGCCTCGACGGCGGAATGGTCGCCGTCAGACCGATCGACGCCCTCGCCGCTCGGGTGCGACCCGCCGCCGGGCCGACGGGGCTCGCCGAACGCGTCGTGGCTTCGCTCCTCGACCAGCACGCCGACGGAATCGGCCTCAGCGACATCGAGATGCTCTTCGTCGCAAGCCACCTCGAGGACGGCGGCCCCGATGCGCTGTCCGCCGCGCTCGACGACCAGGGGGCCGACATCCTCTCCGAGGTGTTCCGACACGGCGCCCGGAAGGCGAACGCCGCGGCTCTCCCCTGGCGCGCACTCGCCTTCTCCCGCCGCGTCGCCGAGATGGGCGACAGAGAGGCGGCCGCCGTCGAGTCCGCCGTCGCCCTCGCCTCGATCGGCCGCGATCGTTCCGCCCGCGACACCGCCATGCAGGTGAAGACCGCCGCCGGCGACGAGCAGGGGTCATTCGATCGGATCGCTCGAATCGCGATTCTGCTGCAGAAGGTGTCCCCCGACGACGCCGACAACTACGTCGAGACGGCCATCACTTCTCTGGGGTTCGCGTCGGACACGACCCCCGGTGCGATATCAGCCAGGCTTGCCGCACTCGAGTTCACCGTCCAATGGGATCGTCTCGAGGCGGCTCGCACCCTCGCCGAAGACCGGTCGGCCGATCTCGCCTCCCGCCTGCGAGCGCTCGGCGCGATGTCCAGTGCCGCGGGAGCTCGGGGTGACGGGGAGGCGCTCGACGCCGCACTCCGCATCTCCGACGAACTGCTCCGCTCGGCCCGGACGAGCGCAGGGCTGGTCGACGCGGAGATCGGCTCGGCTGAGGTCGATGCCGTCTTCTCACTCGTCATCGCACTCACCTCCACGGGGTTCCGCCATGACCGTCTGGGCGCTCTCGCCGAGGACCTTCAGACCGCGGTGCTCAGGCGGCACGATGTCCTGCTGCTCAGTCGCGTCGCCGCGATCAACGCATTCGTCGCGACCAGTCGGGGGGACTACGACGGCACCGCCATCGAGCTCGACGCGGCGCTTCGCCGCCACCTCGGCTCGGACCCTGGATGGATCGGCTGGCTCCACGCCATCCGGGCCACCGTGTCTCTCCGTCAAGGCGACTTCGTCGAGGCTCGGCGGCTGATCGACTCGGCCCTGACGGACACCCCCGCCGGGTCCTGGTGGCGACACAGCGCCGAGACGATCGGCGGTTACGTCCTGCTCGCGGAAGGCCGCGGAGAGGAGGCTCGCGAAGCGGTGCTCGACTTGGTCGACCGGATCGGCGACGCTCCTTACCTCGAGGCCTACAACCTCTTCGACGCCGTGTTGTTCGGCGAGGATCCCGCCCGTGTCGTCGGTAGGATGCGCGATCTCGCGTCGCGAGCGGATGTGCCCAGCGTCCAGGCCATGGCTGACGGCCTCACGGCCTTCGTGCAGGAGGATCTGGACGGACTCGACACCGCGGCGGCGCAGCTCGGCTCCATGAGACTCCTCATGCAGGCCGAATTCCTTGCAGCCGAGTCGCTGCGCCACCGATCGAGCAGAGGGGAACGCCGCGTCGGTCCGACGCGGTCACTGTTGAGCGCCATCCGCCGTGACATGGGTCGGGGCGTCGACACGGACGGCCCCCACCTCACTGAGCGGGAGCGGGAGGTGGCCGAACTGGTGGCTCAGGGGCTCACCAATCGAGCAGTGGCGACTCGCCTCTACCTTTCCGTTCGCACAGTCGAATCGCACGTCTATCAGGCACTCGCGAAGCTGGGGGGCACCTCGCGCCGCGAGATGGCCGACCTACTCGCAGTCCACACCGTGACCGAGACGACTCCCGGGGCCCCGTCGTCGATCTGATCCCATGGGTTCCGAGCCCGGCCGTGCGGGAGGGGCCGCGAACCGCGTCGAACGGTTCGCAGCCCCTCTCCTGTGGCGCGGCATGCGGGCCTCAGCGGATGAGGTTGCCCCCGGCTGACGAGCGCGCGAAGTCGAGCGACAGTCCGGTGGCGAGAGCCCCGACCCCGACCACGCGGATTGCGGCGACGTCGAATCGACGCGTCTCGCGAGGCGACGTCGGTGCCGGAATGTTCCAGGTGGTGGGCTCGGCGCCCGTCGCCCCCGCCGCGGGTGCCGGCGCGTTCTGCGCATTGATGCCGAGGTAGAGCAGTCCGCCCTGACCGAGGAGGCCACGAGTTCCCGCCGACAGCGCAGCGACGAGAGGACCCGTGAGAGTTCTCACCTCGGCGCCGACGGCCGCGATGAGGCCACCGCTCCCCGTCAACGCCGTCGAGAGGGCGCGACCGAGAACGCCCCCGATGACGGTTCTCAATGTGGGGGTGAGGGTGTCCACGAGACCGTTCAACGTGCATGCCAGGGGGTTCAGCGTGGTGCAGGCCGCCCCGAGGAGTCGCACATTCGAGGTGGCGACCGCTCCGCCGGCGAGGAGGGTCCCGAGCGGCACGTCCACCAGGCCGAGACCGACGTCCGCCAGGGGAAGCCCCTGAGCGTTCAGACGCACGTTGACGGAAGCGGAGACGACTGCGGCATCGAGCGCCGCGGTGACGGCGGACGTGACCGATGTCGCCCACGCCGACAGCGCCTGTGTGAGGGCCAGCTCGAGACGAGTGACGATCTCGTCGTCGATGAGGACCTGCGTGTTCGGCGGAAGACCGTTCAATCCCGAGGTGCCGTAGACGGCCCCGACGAGGGAGGCGATGTCGACGGTGACGGTGCCGGAGGCGAGGTCGACGGCGACGATGCCCGATGGATCGGTGATGCGGTCGTCGAGAAGTCCGTTGACAGCGCTCAGGTCGAGCCGGAGATCCAGCGAGCTGATCGTGACATCTCCGAGCCCCAGGGTTCCGAGCGCGCCGCCCAGGGTGTCGAGCAGCCCCTGCCGGACCGCGGTGAGGAAGGCGGTGTTCGTCCTGAGAGCCTCCGCCCGGGCGTCGACACCGGCGACCACAGCCGAGGTCGCACTGGTCAGGGTCCCCACCGCGGGGGCGTCGATGTCCAGGCGGAGGCCGGCGATGTAATAGTCGCGGGCCAGCTTCGAGTACACATCGTCGCCCCAGAAAGACGAACACGCGTCGAGTGTGCTCCGGGACGCGACGTCGCCGATGCGCAATCGCGCGTCCGTCAGCTGACCCACCTGACTGGAGAGAGGTCGACCCAGAGTCTGCGCGACGATCTGCCCGAGGCGAATCTCGGCGATCTCCGGCGGGTTGCTGCCGATCGGCGCCTGCGCGGCGGCGATCGCGCCGGAGTTGTCGACCAGACCGGCCGCTCCGATCGAGACGCCCGTGTCGGACACCTTCGCGTAGGAGTTGAGAGCGCCCGCCTGCGCACCGAGCGGGAGACGCAACGTCGATCCCAGCGACGCATAGACCGAGCCCAGTGCCGTCACCGTCAGCGGATCCGAATAGGCGCCGGCGCCCAGGGAGAGCGATTCCGGCGGCGCCGGGTCCACGGTCACTCCCCCGGCGGTCTGCGTGGCTGTCACGCCCTTCAATTCCGCGACCCCCGCGAGATCCCGGGTCAGGAGGGTGCCGCTGAGGACGCGCCCCTGGGCGCGGGTGTCGAAGCGGCCTGCGGGCGCAGCGCAGTCGAGGGTGCCGAATCGCGCCGAGACGTACTCCACCTCGTTCCAGGCGGCGAGCGTGGTCTCGGGGGCGGCCCCGAAGGCGAGCCCGGTGACCGCCGCGATGACCAGGGTGGCGGCCAGCGAGCGTCGTATCGGTGGTGAGCTGCGCAGCGACCGGGTCACGAGGCGGAGCCGGGCCGAGAGGGTCTTCATGTCAGTCTTCTCTTCCGTGTGACGGCCATGAGGCCCATGAGGACCGCGCCGGAGGCGAGCAGGGTCCACCCGACGACGGAGACACCGGTCTCGGCGAGTGCTCTGAACGGGCCCGCCGGCGCGGCGGGAGCCGGGGACGTGTGCGGAGGAACGACAGGGATGCTCGGATCGGGCAGGGCGTCATCGCCTGCGGCGTTGAATCTCACAGTGAAGTCACCCGACGAGCCCATGAGCGTCTCATCGTCGGCCCCGGTGGCGGGCAGTGAGAGTGCGAGGAGCAGGTGACCCGGGGTGTCGGGGCGGATGACACCCGACGGCCACACTGTGGTGGTGCCCTCCCCGCCGGTGGCGAATCGTGCCCCCGGTCCGACCGGCAGGATCATCTCCTCTCCTTCGGCGCATGTCGGACCGGGCAGGCTCGACGCAACGGGAACGTCCGTGAGGCCCTCCCACGGCACATCGCATCCGCGAACGCCGAGGGCGATACCGTCGGGACGCTCCATGAGCGGGCCTGACGTCGACACGGTGAAGGACGTCTCCGCCCAGATCCGGTCGGCGAGAAGCAGGTCGACGGCGGCGTAACCGGAGCGACCGGGCGACATGTCGGTGAAGAAGATCGGGAGCGGGTCGCTCGCCAGTCTCAGGTCGCCCGCATTGCCTGTTTCGGGGACAGGCACCGGCTGGGCCGCCGCCTGATGCGCGGAGAGGAAGGCCACCCCGATGACCATCAGTACCGCGGCGGAGCGCGTGAGCGCGGCTTCGATCCTCATCACTCGGGTCCGTTCTCCGGGGCTGGGTAGGTGGGGCTGGGCCAGAAGGCCCGGAGGACGAGAGCCGCGGCCCCGGCCGTGAGCAGCCCCATGACGATCGGGCTACGGAGGAGCGCGAAGGCGGCGGCTCCGCCGGGAACGGCGGCGAGGATCACGCGCCCCGAGGTCACCGCGTACGGTTCCGGATCCGGCACAGGGTTGTCGTCGCCCTGCATGGTGATGAGACGCGAGTCCACGGCCGCGGGATCCTCTGCGATGGCGAGGATGCGATGACTGATCGGGCGCTCTCCCGGTCGCTGCAGCATGGCCACCGACCCGACCTCGAGCTCCGATGCCGGCACCTCACGAGCGAGCGCCAGCGCCCCCTGCGGGATGGTCGGCGACATCGACCCCGTCGCGAACGCCACCAACGAGAGGCCGAGCACGGGTGACAGCAGCATCCAGAGGACGGCGAGCAGGCCGAGCAGAGCCGCCACCGTACCGATGGCCGTCTTGGCGCCGCTGTAGAGCCTCGTCCTCCGAGGGAGCAGGGGAACCCCCTCGGAGGACTCGGCGGTCGATGAGTCGGCGACCCGAATGGAAGGCATCATCCGTCTCCGCGTCGATCGGGGTCGCTCGTCGGTCAGCTGGAGGTGCCGAAGAACTCCCAGGCGGGGGCCACGGTGCGCCCCTGCAGGGTGCTCGGCGCTCCTGCGGGGAGCGAGACCTCGAAGCAGTAGTCCTGCTTGTCACCTGCCGCGGCGGCGAGGGTGCGGTTGACGGTCCCGGCGGCGCCGAGAGCGGCGGGAGTGGTGGACGAGCCCACGACGTAGGTCGCTCCCGCCGAGAACGCGGCTGCGGAGCAGGCGGCGGGAGTCGCGCCGGCAGCGGTCTCCGCGACGACGACGCGCAACTGGAGGGCCGAGAACAAGGCTCCGCCCGCATCGGCGACCGCGACCCCGGTGGAGGCGACGGCGCCGCGAAGCGCGACCGACTCTGCTGCGATGGACGTCGGCGAGGTCCTGAGCGACACGGGAGCGTAGGTCGCAGTGCCAGGGCTGAGCGACAGGGCACCGGTCGTGAAGGCGAGAGCACCGCCCGGGTTCGTCTCGCGGTCGGCCCACGCGGAGGCGGAGAACGGCGAACTCACGTTCTGCTGCACCTCGAAGCTCGAGGTGCCGACGCCGGGTGTGTCGGGGATCCCGTCGCCGTTGCTGTCGACACCACCGCTGATCCATTCGGAGTCGTTCCACACGGCGAGGGTCGAGGTGACCCCGACGCCGGCGACCAGACCGGCCACCAACAGGGCGGTGACCTTCCTACGGCGAGACGAGGAGGGGGTTCGGGTGGCGGTCATCTTCGGTACCTCTCGGTGTGGGTGCGTCGGTGGCGGGGCGACCGGCTGAACCCGGTTGCTGCGCAGGACGTTAGGGAGTTCCGAAGACGCGGAGAAGCCTTTCCGACGCCATCCGGCCGACTGTCGTAGCAGCCGTCGTAGTGAGTTCAGCGCCCCTCCGCGGCGGCGCCCGTCCGGCTCGGTAGTCGATACGAGCCGCTCAGTAGGTGATCCGTCAACAGAACAGAGTTCCCGTGATCGACCACCGCAGCGCGGCCTCCCCTGCCACGTGGTCGCACATCCCGCGTACACCGGATGCGGAAGTCGCTCTCGTAGCGTCTCGGGTATGAGAACCCTGCCGCTGCTGCCAGAACCCGCCCCCGCCGCCTCGAACATCATCCTGGGGATGATGCGGATCCAGTCCCTGAGCGACGAGGAGATCCGCACGCTGTTCGATACCGCGCTCGACGCCGGCGTCAATGTCCTCGATCACGCCGACATCTACGGTGAGCCGCCGCACGGCTGCGAGCGTCGCTTCGGTGAGGCCGTCACGCTGACGTCATCGGAGCGCGAGAAGGTGATCATCCAGAGCAAGGCCGGCATCCGTCATGGCGGCTGGTTCGACTTCTCGAGGGAGCACATCCTCGAAGCCGTCGACGGCTCCCTCGCCGCCCTCAAGACGGACTACCTCGACACCCTCCTGCTGCACCGCCCCGACACGCTCGTCGAGCCGGACGAGGTCGCCGCAGCGTTCGACGAGCTGCACGACTCGGGCAAGGTGCGCACGTTCGGCGTCTCGAACCAGACGCCGGGGCAGATCGAGCTGCTTAAGAGCGCCGTCCGCCAGCCGCTGCTCTTCAATCAGGTGCAGCTGTCGATCACGCACTCGCCGCTCATCGCCCAGGGCGTGGCCATCAACATGGGCGCACTGGAGCAGTCGATCTCACGAGACGTCGGGCTTCTCGACTACAGCCGTCTGAACGGTATGACCTTGCAGGCATGGTCGCCGTTCCAAAAGGGCTTCTTCGACGGCGTCTTCCTCGGCGACCGCGAGCACTACGCCGACCTCAACGACCTGCTCGACGACCTGGCAGCGAAGTACGAGGTCACGCCCACCGGTATCGCGACGGCCTGGATCACCCGTCACCCCGCGAACATCCAAGTCGTGCTGGGTACCACCAAGCCGGAACGCGTCCGCGAGGCGGCCGCCGGTTCCGAGGTGCCCCTCACGCGCGACGAGTGGTACGGCCTCTTCAAGGCCGGCGGCAACATCGTCCCGTAGTCGGTCGGCCTTCGCCCCCGGGGTCGCGCTGCGCTGCGCTCGATACGCTTCGCTACTCGAGCCGTCTCGGTACGGCCTGGCGGCCTACTCGACGTCCGGGATTCCGGAGGTCGAGTAGGGGCCGCGAAGCGCCCCGTACCGAGACCGGCCGAGTAGCGGAGCGTATCGAGGCCCGCCGCCGGATACCCGACGGCGTGTCGAGGCCTACCCCTCGACTCTCCGGAACCGCGGCCGCGCGACCCCGTCGACCTCCACAGTCTCCGCCCACATCTTCAGCGGACGCACCCACACGCCCCGCTCGCCGTACAGCGCGCGGTACACGACGACCCACTCCTCGGTCTCGCTGTGCCGGGCGGTGTGCAGCACCTCGTATCGCGGCCCCTTGTAGTGCTCGTACACACCAGGCTCGATGTCGCTCATGACGACATTCTTCTCTGGCCGCGGAGGAGGACGGCGGCCGTCACGAGTTCCCACGCGGTGATCGCGTAGACCGACGCACGTTCCCACACGCCGTCGGGGAGGCCGCCGATCCCGGCCTGCAGCGCGATGACGCTGAGGACGCCTGTCGCGCCCACGACCGCCGAGAAGACCCGGTACCCGCGGGAGAGCCCGAACCAGCCACCCGCGATGCCCGCCGTCACCGACGCGAGGTTGCCGCCCACGATGGCGAGCCCCGCACCCAGCACGTGCAGGCCGATCGTCCCGGTCGCGACCGATTCGGAGCTTCCCGGCACCAGCCCGATCATCACGCTGCCCACGAGATGCGCCCCGGCCGCCGCGACGAAGACAGCACGGGCCGCGCGATGCCCGTGCCCCGCGGCGAGCGCCGCGAGCACGGCCCCTGCGGCGAAGAACACACCGTGGGCGATGAACCCGAAGTTCATGACACCCGCCAGCGGGGAGTCGATGACCCGCCCGTCGTAGGTGCCGACCGTCGGGATCCCGAGGTCGCTGATGTAATTCGTGGCGTAGCTGTAGCCGGGGAAGGCGGCTGCGGCGATCGCCTCGCTGCCGACATACACCGTCGCGCTCGCGATCCACATCGCGGCGGCCGCCGTCACGAGGCGCGGGTGGCGCTCGATCGTCATCATGCTCCGTTTCGTCGAGGCCAAGCTTCGCCGATCGCATCGTGGGGATCCTGAAGCGGGCTCGACGGGCAGCCGCTGTCGCGTCGCGGAATGGGCGCAAGGGGTGTCGGTCGTCGGACGCGCGTTCTACGGTGGGCTGGTGCGGTGGTTTCCGAGCGAGGCGGGTGAGGCACGCGATGCCGCATCCTCTCCGGGGCTACCCCGGGTAACGCAGTCCGACCAGGAAGTCACGCCTCGGGAGGCAACGCACGCTCCGCGTGCCACACCTCCCGAACCCACCGACGAGTCGCCCGGAGACCACCTGCACGCGCACAACGCGCCACCTGCTCCCCCGCCCGAGCTGCAGGTCTCGCTCCTCGAGAGTCCACCCGGCAGGGCATCCCTGGATGCGACCGTACGGGCGTTGGCCGACGCGTTCCTGACCTCCCCGGATTGGACCGTGGAGTCGCTGACCCAGGCGGGATCGACAGTCGTACCGGATCACCGCGTCATCGTCGCGACTGCCGCCGCGGTGGCCGTCCACCGCCACCTCGACGCCCCGCGAGATGCACCGCGGGCGCTCGTGGCGACACTCCTCGCCTCCGCCCGGCTCGCCGAGACCTTCACCACGCGGAGCGGCCGCCGGCCGGTCGTCCTCCGGCGCGTTCTGCCCGCACCGACGGCAGCGCGGGAGCCATCCGGCGCTCTCCCCCGAGTCGACACGATCGCCGACCTCGCTGGGCTCCTCCACGTGACCATCGGCCACCTCGACTGGCTGGCCGACACGAAGCTCTGGAACCGTCGCGCCCCGGCGGGCCCCCTCCATCACTACCGGTACCGGTGGCGGCACCGTCCGGGCCGCACGCCGCGGCTGCTCGAGGCTCCCCTGCACCTGGTGAAGACCACGCAGCGGCGTGTCCTCGACGAGCTGCTCGTCCATCTGCCCGTGCACGACGCGGCCCACGGTTTCGTCCGGGGCCGCACCGCCCTGACCGGCGCCCGACACCACGTCGGTCGCGACGTCGTCGTCTCGGCCGACATCGAGTCGTTCTTCGCCGCGGTGTCGGCGAGCAGGATCTACGGCGTCTTCCGCCGAGCCGGGTTGGCCGAATCCGTCGCCCATGCCCTCACCGGGGTCTGCACACATGCCGTCCCGGTCGCGGTCATCCGTGCCATGCCGCCCGGCGGTTCCCCCGAGGAGCGGCGCCGACTCAGAACGCTCCTGGCAAGACCCCATCTCCCCCAGGGCTCCCCGACCTCCCCCGGGCTCGCCAACCTCACGCTCCGCCGACTCGACTCGCGACTCGCCGGGTGGGCCGCCGCCGCCGCGACGTACACACGCTACGCCGACGACCTCGCCTTCAGCGGCGGTTCTCGACTGGCCGCCCGCCCCGATGCGTTCCTTCGAGGGGTGGAGCGCATCGTCGCGGACTCCGGCCACACGCTCAACCGGCGGAAGTCGCACGTCCGACGAGCCGGGGTGCGACAGTCCGTCACGGGGGTGGTCGTCAACTCGGTTCCCACCACCGAGCGCCGCGAATACGACCTCCTCAAGGCGACGCTTCACAACTGCCGACTCCACGGCCCGGCGTCGCAGAACCACAGCGGTCACCCTGATTTCCGAGCCCATCTGAGCGGGCGGGTCGGCTGGGTCGAGCACGTCACCCCCTCCCGAGGAGCGCGTCTCCGGGATATCTTCGACGGGATCGAGTGGACGGGTCCTATGAGCGATGAAGCGTCGTGACCGACGAGCAAGAGCTCTCCGGAGCGGCCTGGCCCTCGGGCATGAGCATCCGCGTCGACCGACCGCAGGCGCTGCTCTACCTGCTCTTCGTGCGGGAGGCCTGGGGCTTCGCACCCCTGGGGGCTCCTGCGCTCGATCCGCCGCTCGATCCGGGGGACTCGCGGCGACCGCCCGGCATCACCGACGACGCGGCTCTCGCCCGCTGGGCCGCGGACTGGGATCGTGCCACCGAGGCGCTCCTCTCCGAGCACCACGCGCCTCGCACCCCGGACGCCGAGACGCTCGCCGCACTGAGGGACCTGAGCGATTCGGAGCTCGTCGCCTGGGCCGAGAAGCGCCCGACGGCGTTCTGGGCACGGGGCGTCGACGACGACGCGTTCCATGCCTGGGTGCGCCTCTGCACCCCGCGCGGTGGCGTGCCTCTGGAACGAACCCCGGAGCGGATGAGCTTGCCTGCACTCGTCGCCGCCTGGCAGTCGGGAATCCGTAAAGTCGTGGAGCTCCCGTTCGACGGCTACTGCGTGGAGCGCCTCAGCCCGTCCACCCTCCTGGTATCCGCGTTCACCCGCAGCGTGCCCGATCTCTACTCGCGCGCCTTGAACGAAGCGCTCGGCGGCTAGCTCTCGACGGGGAACTCCGCGCCGATGAGGACCTCCGCAGCCTCCCGGGCATGCTCGGCCGCCTCCGGACGACGGCCGATCGCGGCCGTTGTCTGAGCACCCTCCGCGAGGATCGCGAGCTGCGAAGCGAGCACGGGAGACCCGCCCATTTCCGCGACCAGGTCGCCGACGTAGCGCTGGAATGAGGCCTTCTGCTCGTGCGCGACAGCCGCCACATCGGCCGATACGGCACCGAGCTCGCCGAACGCGTTGACGAACCCGCAGCCGCGGAACCCGTCACTGCGGAACCACTCGCCGAGGAAATCGTAGATGGCGAGCAGTTTGTCGCGCGGGGTGGGGGCCTCACGGGCTGCCTCCGCGATCCCGACGCTCCAGAGCTGCGCGCGGTGGTTGAGCACCTCGGAAAGCAGAGCGTCCTTCGACGGGAACTCGGCGTAGAGGCGCTTCAGGGGGACCCCGGCTTCCTCGCGGACGGCGTCCATGCCGACCGACTGGATCCCCCGTCCGTAGAAGAGGCGATCGGCTGCCTCGACGATGCGCTCGCGCTCGGTCGGCTGCTGGGACATCGCACCCTCCCCGGCCTGCCCGCAACCATCCGAGGATCGGACTTGCGGAGAGATCGTCAGTTGCCTATCGTATCGACCACCCCCGAGAACGAGCGTTCTCATTTCTGCATCCGACTGTCGGAAGCAGCCTCACCGTGCCCGGTCCGTCCTTCGGCGTCGCGCAACGGGCGGGTGCGCCTACTGGCCCCTCCCGTTGGGCGTCGCAGGAGGACGGGCCTCGGGATCCGGTGGTACCCGTTCGGTCAGAGCAGGGCTCGCACCGAGGATCAGCAGGGCTCCGGCCGCGTACCCGACGAGGTCGAGGGGTGCGAATGTGGTGCCCAGCAGCCAGTAGGCCGGAGGGAACGCCGCGCTCACCATCGCGGGGACGGGCGTCAGCTGAGCCGCTTCGATGGATGCGGCGATGACGAATGCGCCCGCCGCGCAGACGGGGGCGCTCAGACGCGGCGCGACGAGCCAGAGGATCAGCGCGAAGAGCACGGGGAAGCACGCCCCCGCCAGCAGATCGCCGACCACCCCGGGCAGCTGCCGCACGAGCATCCCCAGCGGGATGACGAGGACGACGGCGAGGGCGACGCGCCGCCTCGACCGTCTTCTCGGTCGCGTGCCGGCGACCGCCGGACGTGGAGCATCGACCATGACTCGAGCCTCACAGACCGCTGCCGCGACGTCGTCAGCCGCAGTGATGACCAACGGCACCGACGGGATGAACCCGCCGGACGCCGGGATCGACACCGCGCTCGTCCTGAGGGCGGCGACCGACTGACGGCCTCGCGCTCAGCAGGAACTTCGACGTCTCAGCAGGAGAGAATCGCCGTTTTGTTCCTGCTGGACGGCCGAAGTTCCTGCTGAGCGCAAGAGTCCGGGAGGCGAGAGGTCACGTGGCCGCCGGCTCGATCGTCGCGAAGGTGGGATGCTTCGGCGCGCGTCCGTCGCCGGAGGAGGTGCCCGTGAGTCGGCGACGCACCCAGGGTGCGACGTGCTCGCGGTAGTAAGCGGCCTGACGTTGCCGCGGCACCGCCGCCTCGTCGGGAAGCGCCCACCAGTCGGCCGGCGGCTCGAATCCGAGGGCGGTGAGCACGCGAGCCGCGACGCGGTGATGACCGCGCGCGTTCATGTGCAGACGGTCCGCGGCCCAGAAGCCGTCGCCGGCGAGCGTCTTGTCCGGCCAGTTCAACGCCCGGATGACATCGGGACGGTCGGCGACCCGATCGAGCACCGCGTCCGACAACAGGTCACCGCGCCGCTGGATCATCCGACCGAGCGGAAGATGCCTGGTCGGATCGGCGCCGCTGAGGAGGATCAGCTGCACGCCCTCCTCATCGCACCGCTTCAGCACCCGACTGAAGGTGTCGGCGATGTGGGAGAGCGGAGTCTTCGGGCGCAGCATGTCGTTGCCGCCACCGTTGAACGAGAGGTGCGTAGGCCTCAGCGCGAGCGCCGGCTCCAGCTGCTCCTCGATGATCGGCCAGGCGAGTCGACCACGGATCGCGAGGTTGGCGTATCCGATCGGCTCGCCGCTGAGATCGGCCCAACCCTGTGCGACGAGGTCCGCCCAGCCTCGGGGCGCGCCCGGAAGGACCTCGTCCCCGACGCCCTCCGTGAACGAGTCGCCGATCGCGACGTAGCGGACCGTGTGCTGCTGCATGCCGACTTCCCTCCGCCCGTCACCCGGGCCCGAGGATCGATGCTGTCACGATTCGCGGGACATCGATCACCGGCGCATGGACCGAGCCGGCGAACAGACCGGATCAGACGAGCGCACGCGCCATGAAGACCGAGAACTCGCTCTCCTTGTAGTCGGCGAACGGACCGGTGACCGTGAATCCTTCACTCTCGTAGAGCCCCAGCGCGGGACCGAAGGACTCGACCCCGCCCGTCTCGAGCCAGAGCGTGGACATCCCTCGGGCTTCAGCCTCATCGATGATGAGGCGCAGCATCGCCCGGCCGGCGCCCTTGCCGAGGTGCTCGTCGGCGACGCGCATGGACTTGATCTCGCCGTTCGCCGGGTCGAGCGTCTTGAGCGCCCCGATGACCGCGACCTCGTCGCCGTCCCACCCCGACCAGAACGTGACGTCGGGCCCGGTCAGTCCGTCCATGTCGAGGGCGAACACGTTCTCCGGCGGGGAGGTCTCGAACATCCCCTCGAGATGCCGTCGTACGAGCGCACGCACCCGCTCATCCGTCAGATCGTCGATGCGGAACGAAAGTGCAGCGGCCATCCCCGCAGGCTAAGCCCGTTCCGTTTCGCACTGGTTTCGGGGGCGGAGCGACAGCCTCGAGACGTCCGATCTCCGATTCGTTCGGCTCCGACATGCGCGACTCCCGTCCTCCAGGCCGTCCGCTCGATGCGCGTCGACGGCCATGCACGAACCAGACCGCATACGCCTGTCACCCGACCACGAAGCATCGCCCCGTTCCGGCCAAGGACCCGAGTCGCGATCACGTTCCGGGCGCTCCGCGTGGACGCGTTCTCCGATCACGGTGCAAGGCAGAGAATCGTCCAGGTACGTCCATCGGATCGTGCTCTGAGAGGTGCCGCCCCGAGCCCTAGCGTGGGCACCCGGACGACGCCGTCAGCACATGCAATCACCGGCGAGAGCGCCCGCCAATCAATGAAGATGAGGAGACGCGGATGAAGACCACCACAGCACGGCACCCGATGCGGAGGGCGGTGGGAGTGGGCATCGCGGCAGCGCTGCTCGTCGCCCTCACCGCCTGCACCTCGGGCATGGAGACCACCGAACCCGGCGCGGGCGCGGCCTCGCCCGGCGGCAGTGACGGGGCACTCACGATCGCCTTCCTGCAGAAGCAGGGCGATCAGCAGTACTTCGTCGACGAAGCCAACGGCGCGAAGGAGGCGGCCGAAGCGGCCGGAGACGTGACGATCAACGTGGTCGACCTGGGCACCGACTCGAACAAGGCCATCTCGGAGGTCGAGGCCGCGATCGCCCAGGGCGTCGACGGCATCATCATCGTCGTGCCCGACCAGCAGATCGGGCCTCGTGTGATCCAGCTCGCCAACGAGGCCGGAATCCCGATCATGGCCGCCGACGACACGATCTCGGATGCGTCGGGGAAGGCCGCTCCGTTCGCCGGATTCGACGGGACCTCCATGGGCGAGAAGGTGGGTGCGGAGGCCGCCCGCCTCTACCAGGCAGCCGGCTGGAACGCCGCGGACACCCGCATCATCGCCGCGTACAAGGAAGACCTGACGGCCTGCACGCAACGGGTCGAGGGCGCCGCTTCGACCTTCTCCGAGCAGGTGAAGGATGCTCCCCAGATCATCAACGTGGGCACCGACAACTCGGCCACCGATGCGCAGGACAAGGCCGGAGCGATCATCACCGCCAACTCCGGTGTGAAGAACTGGGTCGTCTGGGGCTGCAACGACGAGAGCGAGACGGGCGTCGTGACGGCGCTGCAGAACTCGGGCGTCTCGCCGGACAACATCATCGGTGTCGGCCTCGGCGCCTACCTCACCTGCAAGGACTGGAAGGCCGGCCAGGTCACGGGCAACAAGGCCGCCCTGTTCATCTCCGGTGTCGAGGTCGGCAAGGCCGCCGCGAGCTCCATGATCGACCTGCTTCGCGACGGCACCGCGCTGCCGCCGCAGTCGATCGCGAACACGGAGATCGTCGACTCGACCAACTGGGAGCAGAAGGGCGTCGTCTGCACGTAGCGAGCACGGAAGGGCCCCTCTCCATGTCGTGGAGGGGCCCTTCTCTCTCCCCGGCGACGACCTGCGATCGACGGACATCATCAAACCGCGAGGACATGCGATGACGCACACCACCATGGCGCTCCGCGCCACGGGTATCACCAAGAACTTCGGCCCCGTCAAGGCCCTCCGCGGTGTCGAGCTCGAACTCCACCGAGGCCGGGTCACCGCCCTCATGGGCGAGAACGGCGCCGGCAAGTCGACTCTGCTGAAGATCCTCAACGGCGACTTCAAGCCGGACACGGGGCAGCTTCTCATCGACGGCCGACCGGTGGACTTCTCCGACCCGTCGGACGCCCGCGCGGCCGGTCTCCGGGTCATCGCGCAGGAGCCCGAGATCATCGAGGCCGTCTCGGTCGCCGAGAACATCTTCGTCGGCAACCTGGGTTCGTTGCGCTTCAGCCGCAACGCCCTCATCCGCCGGACGCGTGAAGAGTTGACCCGGTGGGGCTTCGACCGGGTGCTGCGCGCCGAGACGATCGGTTCGGAGCTCTCCCCCGCCCAGCGTCAGATCGTCGAGATCATGCGCGCCGTCGTGAGCCGCCCGCAGATCATCTGCTTCGACGAGCCCACCTCGTCCCTCGGCGACGAGGAGGTGGCTCTGCTCTTCGCGCTCATCCGTCAGCTCCAAGCGGATGGCATCGCGGTCGCCTACGTGTCGCACCGCATGGCGGAGATCTTCCAGCTCGCCGACACCATCACCGTGCTCCGCGACGGCGCCTTCGTCGGCACCAAGGAGGTCGCGGAGACGACCCACGACGAACTCGTCCGCATGATGGTGGGCCGCGATCTGGATCAGTTCTTCCACCGCGACCCGGCCCCTCTGGGCGAGACGGTTCTCGCCCTCGAGGCGGTCGGCAACCAGCATGTCTCCGGCATCGACATCGAGGTCCGTGCGGGCGAGGTCGTCGGCATCGCCGGCCTGGTCGGCGCTGGTCGAAGCGAGCTGATGAAGACCATCGCGGGCGACTTCCCCATCACGGAAGGCCGGATCTCGATCTCCGGCAAGCAGGTCGCCATCAAGCAGCCGTCCGACAGCATCCGTGCCGGTATCGGCTTCGCACCCGAAGAGCGCAAGGCCGAGGCCCTGCTCCTGCAGCGCTCGGTCCGAGACAACGCCGCCCTCGTGGTCCTCAAATCGCTGTCCCGCTGGATCTTCGTGAACAGCCGCGCCGAGAAGGCGCTCGCCCAGGACTACATCACGAGGCTCCGGATCCGGACGCCCTCGGCCGAGCAGCTGGTCGGCAATCTGTCCGGCGGAAACCAGCAGAAAGTCGTTCTCGCGAGGTGGCTCGCCACCAAGCCGAAACTCCTCCTGCTCGACGAGCCGACCCGGGGAATCGACGTGGGAGCCAAGTCCGAGATCTACGCGATCATCGATGAGCTCGCCCACCAGGGTGTCGCGGTGCTCGTCGTCTCCAGCGAACTCCCCGAGGTGCTGGGCATCTCGGACCGCATCTACGTCATGGCCGAGGGGCGCATATCGGGCGAACTCCCCCGCGCCGCCGCAACCGAAGAGCGAATTCTCGCGCTCGCGATGAACGAGGAAGTCAGCGCATGAGCAGCACCACTCGAAAGGAACCCTCCGTGTCCACCACCGGAACCACGGCCGCCCGCACCACCGAGCCGGGTCGGGCGGAGAACACGGCCGCCCTCAAGCGCATCGTCGGCGCGGTGGGCGTGCAGAACATCTCCCTGATCATCGCCATCGCGATCGTGGTCGCGGTCATCGGCTTCCAGAACCCCCTGTTCTTCACCGTGCCCAACCTGCGCGTCATCGGTACCGCGATCGCCGTCGTCGGCCTGCTCGCGGTGGTCCAGACGATCGTCATCATCCTGGGCGCCCTGGACATCTCGGTCGGATCGGTCGCGGGTCTCACCTCGGTCGCCTCGGCCATGATCTTCACCTCCACGTCGTCGGCGGTCCTGGGCGTACTCGGGGCCGTGGCGATCGGCATCGTGTGCGGTCTCATCAACGGCCTCATCATCGTGTTCGGCCGGGTCAATCCGGTCATCGCAACCCTCGCCACGTTGGCCGCCTTCAAGGGAGTGGCCCAGCTCGTCTCCGACGGACGCGCACAGGGCTACACGGGAGCCGACCCGTTCTTCGTCTTCCTCGCCCGGGGCACCCTCCTCGGCGTCCCGACCCTGATCTGGGTGCTCGTACTCGTCGCCGTCGTCGCCCACGTCGTGCTCCGCTACTCGACGATCGGTCGCAACATCTACGCGGTCGGCGGCAACAACATCGCCTCGCGCCTCGGCGGCATCAACATCAACCGCTACATCATCGGCGTCTACATGGTCACGGGCGCGGTGGCGGCCATCGCGGGCGTTCTCATCACGGCGCGAACCGGATCCGGTCAGCCGATCTCGGGCTCCGAGGGCCTCGAGCTGCAGGCCATCACGGCCGCCGCGCTCGGCGGCGCCGCGCTCAAGGGCGGCAAGGGCGCCATCGCGGGGACCATCCTCGCGGTCATCCTGCTCGGCGTCCTCACCAACGGTATGACGCTGCTGGGCGTCAACACCTTCTGGCAGAACGTCGCCCAGGGTGTGCTCCTGGTCGTCGCCGTCATCATCCAGCAGCTGCGCTCCGGCGAGCGCCGCATCGGCATCCCCGGTTGAGCGCGCGAGACATGACGATCATGAATGAGAACAGGGAGTCCGTCGCGATGCCGGCTCCCGAGGAGAAGCCGGCCGCCAAGATCGAGCTGCCCGACGCCCCGTCCGAGCTCCGCGCGAAGCTGGCCGAGGGTCGCCCGGTCGCGTGGAGCGAGCCTCTCGCGATCCGCACCTACGAGACGGGCGAGCCGAGCGCGTACCCGATGTATCTCGACCACCGCGTCTACCAGGGCTCGAGCGGCAAGGTCTACCCCGTGCCATTCACCGAGCAGGTGGCCGACGAGGGCGTGACGCGCGAGTGGCAGGCGGTGCACCTGGAGAACGAGTACCTGCGTCTCGTGATCCTGCCCGAGCTGGGCGGCCGCATTCACATCGGCTACGACAAGGTCAACGACTACGACTTCTTCTACCGCAACAACGTCATCAAGCCCGCTCTCGTGGGTCTCGCGGGTCCGTGGATCTCGGGCGGCGTGGAGTTCAACTGGCCGCAGCACCACCGACCCGCGACCTACCTGCCGGTGGAGACGTCGATCGAGTACGGCGAGGACGGATCCGTCACCGTGTGGTGCGCCGACCACGATCCGTTCACCCGGATGGCGGGCCAGCACGGTGTGCGGCTGCGGCCGGGCAGCACCGTCGTCGAATTGACGGTGCGTCTGCACAACCGGACCAGCGAGAGGCAGAGCTTCCTCTGGTGGGCCAACGTCGCGGCCCTCGTGCATGACGATTACCAGTCGTTCTTCCCGGAGGACGTCCGCTTCGTCGCCGACCATGCACGGCGCGCCATCACCGCGTTCCCGGCAGCGGATCGGCCCTATTACGGCGTCGACTACCCCGCCCTGGCCGCGGCTGACCCCGGTGCAGACCGCATCGACTTCTACCGCAACATCCCCGTCCCGACGTCGTACATGATCGTCGATTCGGAGCACGACTTCTTCGGCGGCTACGACCATGCCGCCGGTGCGGGTTTCGTGCACTGGGCGGAACGTCGTCTCTCCCCCGGCAAGAAGCAGTGGACGTGGGGCGACGCCCCGTTCGGGCACGCGTGGGACGATCAGCTGACCGACTCCGACGGGCCCTATGTCGAGTTGATGGCGGGGGTCTACACCGACAACCAGCCCGACTTCACCTGGTTGCTCCCCGGTGAGACCAAGGTGTTCAGCCAGTTCTGGTATCCGATCCCGGGTATCGGGGCGGCTCATCAGGCGACTCCGGATGCGGCGATCCACGTCGCTCGTGAGGGCGCTCCGTCAGCCCGCGTGGCTGTGACCTCGGCCCAGCCCGGCGCGACTCTCCGCGTCCGCGACGGAGACCTCATCGTGACGACCGCGCAGCTCGATCTCGTTCCGGGGTCACCCGCCGCCGTCTCGTTCGACCGGATCGACGAGGCCACCGTCGTCGAGCTCCTCGACGCCGACGGGCGTCTGCTCGTGCGGTGGAACGCGTGCGACTCCCTCATCGCATCGGATGAGGAGCCGTGGGTCGCGGACGAACCGGCCCTCCCCGAGAGCATCGACTCCGTGGAGGAGCTGTACCTCACGGGTCTGCACCTCAGCCAATACAGGCACCCGACCCGTTCTCCGCTCCCCTACTGGCACGCGGCTCTCGAGCGGGATGCCGGCGACGTGCGCACGAACCTCGCGCTCGCGGATGCCGACTACCGGTCGGGTCGTTACGAGAGGGCTCTCGAGCGCGTCGAGACGGCGATCGCCCGGCTGACGCGCCGCAACGCCAACCCGCTCGACGCCGAAGCCTTCTATCTGGCAGGTCTCATCCTTCGTCGTCTCGGCCGCGATGCCGAGGCCGAGTCCCGCTTCGGGAAGGCCGGGTGGGACGGTGCGTGGGCGGCTGCCGCCGGCTACGAGCTGGCGGCCTCGTTGACGCGCACCGATCAGCGGCGAGCTGCCCTCCGCGTGCTCGACACCCTCGACGGCGTCGTCATGCACGACAGCCGTCTCGCCGTACTGCGAGCCGTGATCCTCCGGCGACTCGGGCGGAACGCGGAGGCGGAGGCCGCCATCCGCGCCGAGCTTCTGCTCGAGCCCCTCAACCCGACGCTGCGGACCCTCCTCGGTGAGCGCCCCCACGACCCGGGCCTGTTGCTCGACGTCGCTCTCGAGCTGCGCGCGGCGGGTGACGCGGCGGGAGCGCTCGATGTGCTCGCACACGCGGTCGCGACTCCCCCGACGGCTGCCGGCAACATCGTCCCGATCGCGCATTACGTTGCGGCGGCGCTGCACGACTCCCGCGGCGACTCGGAGTCCGCAGCGCAGTCACGGGCTGCGGCGCGGGCCTCCGACCTGCTCCGGGCGTTCCCTTACGGTCTCGACGCGTTCGACGCTCTTCAGGACACCCTGCGCGCCGAGCCGGAAGACGCCACCGCCCGTCATCTGCTCGGAATGCTCCTCTACGCCCACGGACGTCGCTTCGACGCGCTTGCAGAGTGGGAGCAGGCGATCGCGCTCGGGTTCGAGCACCCGGTGCTGCTGCGCAACGCGGGCCTCGCGGCCTACTGCGTGGCCCACGACGACGAGCTCGCATGGCGTCGCTACGAGCAGGCGGTCGTGCTCGCGCCCCAGGACGCTCGGCTCCGCTACGAGCATGATCAGCTCGCGGCTCGGCTCGGTCACTCCGCCGCGGACAGGCTCGCGCGTCTGGAGTCGGTCCGCCGCCTCATCCTGACGCGGGACGACTTCACGATCGAGTACCTCGGTCTGCTCGTCGAGCAGGGGCGGGCGACGGAGGCCTATGACATCCTCCGCACCCGCGCATTCCACCCGTGGGAAGGCGGCGAGGGTCGCGCGCTCAAGGTGTGGGACGACACCCACGCCGCGCTCGGTCTTCCGCTGACGGATCCGCCGCGGACCCTCGGCGAGGCCCGTCCCGACTACGTGGCCCCTCAGCCCGTTCGCGACGACGGAGTGACGGACTATTTCGCGACGAGTCTGCCCGACCTCCTGCTGTTCGTCCGCGAACCGCGAGAGGTGGATGCGTGACCCGTCCGGTCTCGGGAGAGCAGTACGAGATCGCCGGTGATGGTTACACGGCCGTGGTCGCCTCGGTCGGCGCGTCCCTCCGCAGCCTGCGGAGGGACGGCCGCGATCTCGTCGTCCCGTTCGAGGCGGGCGAGCCGCGCCCGGCTCTGCGCGGCGCAGTCCTCGCACCCTGGCCCAACCGGCTGGCCGACGGCCGCTACCGGTTCGATGGCCGAGAGTTTCAGCTGCCCGTCAACGAACCCGAGACGGGGAACGCGGCGCACGGGCTGGTGGCGGACCTCGACTTCGGCCTCGCCGAGCACGGCGAGACGCGTGTTCTGCTCCGTGGTCGAATCGAGCCCCAGCCCGGATATCCCTGGCGCGTGCGCGTCGATGTCGAGTCGGAGATCCGTCCCGACGGATTCCATCAGACGATCTCCGCGACGAACGAGAGCGACTCGAGCGCCCCGGTCGGACTCGGAGCGCACCCCTACGTGCTGGCCGGATCCCACGGTGAAGCGGCGATCGACGAATGGATCCTCCACTCGTCGGCGCGGGAGGCCCTCCTCGTCTCCCCCGATCGTCTTCTGCCCGTTGCCTCCGCAGACATAGCCGCCTATGACTCCGGTGCGCTCGACTTCCGCTCCCCACGGCGGATCGGGGCCACCGTCCTCAACCACGCCTTCACCGGGCTGGATGCGGACGAGCACGGCAAGCTCGGCATCACGCTCTCCGGTGCCGAGGGACACACGGTCGAAGTGGGTTGGGATGCCGACTCCCCGTGGGTGCAGCTCTACACCGCGGATCATCAGCCGGGCGACGGGCGACGTCACGGTCTCGCCATCGAACCCATGACCTGCCCGCCCGACTCGTTCAACTCCGGGCGCGATCTGCGGGTCCTCGCGCCGGGCGAGACCACCTCTCTCGCGTGGCGACTGCGGGTGCTCTGACGTCGCCCGGCACCCGCGGCGGCACCCATAGGATTCAGCCGTGCTGATCGGCGAGGGGTTTCCGGGGCAGCGCCTGCACGTCCTCTCCCGTCCCCGCGCCGCCGAGGCACTCGCCGCCCCGATCACCGACCGCCTCCTCGTGACCGACGTCGGGCACTTCCCGCGCGCGGCGTCGCACGGACGCGCCCGTCCGGAGGGAGCCGAAGGGGCCGTCCTCATCCTCTGCACGGAGGGAGCCGGTCACCTCGAGGTGCGCGGGACCGGGTTCGACGTCGCCCCGGGTCAGGTCATCGTCATCCCTCCCGGCGAGCCGCACCGCTACCGTGCCGCACCGAGGGATCCGTGGACCATCTGGTGGATGCATGTCGCCGGCCACGATGTCACCGCTTTCGTGCGGGCCATCACCGGAGCCACCGCGGAGTTCCAACCGGTCATGACCGTCCGCGATCCGTATGCGGCGAAAGCCGCTCTCGAGCTCACCCTCGGCTCACTCGAACGAGACGAATCGGAGTCGAGCCTGCGGTCGGCGTCGGGGGCTGCATGGGGTCTCCTCGCTCAGCTGGCCGCCGATCGTTCGGCGGGGAGCCGCGAGAAGAACGACCCCATCGTCGCCGTGCAGGACTACCTGCGCGCCCACCTCGACACGACCACGTCGACGGCCGAGCTGGCCAAGATGGCGGGCTTCAGCGTTTCGCACTTCTCGGCCCGGTTCCGCACCGCCGCGGGGATGGGCGTGGTGGAGTATCACAAGCGACTCCGTAGCGCGCGAGCCCGTGAGTTGCTGATCACGACCAGCGCCCCCGTGGCTGACATCGCCCGTGCCGTCGGCTACGACGATCCGTTCTACTTCTCCCGGCACTTCCGGGCGATCAACGGAATGAGCCCCACCGAATACCGTGCCTACCGCCTGCGATGAGCGGAGAGAGACGACGACGATGAGCGAGAAACAGGTCCGCACCTCACCCGACCCGCACCGCCGCCGGGTCGGTAAGGACGGCGCGGAACGCATCAGCGCCGGCTGCTACGGCGCGCTCATCGCCGCGACCACCCTGATCGGCACGCACGACGCGTCGCTCGGCGGCCTCGTCCTCGTGGTGGTCATCACCAATCTCATCTATTACGCCACCCACGTGTTCGCCTACACGGTCGGCGCCCCGACCGACGCCGAGCACGGCGGACGGAAAGCGATCGAGCACCACCTGAAGATCAGCGCTCCGATGATCTCGGTGACCTTCGCGCCGATCATCGTCGTCGTGGTCTTCGAGTTGTTCGGAGTCGGCCGCGACGACGCGCTCGTCGCCGGTGTCGTGACCGCGCTGCTCTACCTGGTGAGTGTCGCGACGACGGGCGCTTACCTCCGCGGTCTCCGCCCCCTGGGGGTCGCCCTCGTCGGGATACTGACCTTCGTCGTGTCGGCGGCACTCGTCGCGGCGAAGCTCAGCCTGCACTGACCCGGCGCGGCGCGGCGGCCTCAGAACTGCGGCAGCTCGAGGAGGTCGTCCGACCACCCCGCATCATCGTGATGAGCTCGGATGTGTGCCGGGCCGTCTTCAGCTTCCACCACAGCGAGGTATCTGCGGTTCGATCCGGTGCCGACGTAGGCGGTGTTGGAGGGGAAGCCGAGCCAGGTCACCATCGACTCCAGGTCTCGATCCCCCGTCGACCGCTTTTCGACGTTCTTCCACTTGAGGCGGGTGATCGTGTCGTGCGTCTTGTGCTCCGGGTTCGCGAATCGGACATGGGTGATTTCGATAGCCATGGCACCAGTCTCCGCGGTAGAACAGCCGAACCCCACAGATCGGTTCCGGCACGGCAGTCCACCTGCCGGTCGACCGAGTAGGGCGGACGGGACTTGAACCCGTGACCGATGGATTATGAGTCCACTGCTCTAACCAGCTGAGCTACCGCCCCGTGTCGCCCGCGGGCGACCCGTCAAGGATAGTGCCGGACCGCACCGCGCCTAGGCTCGACACATGGCACCGGCACCGATCCTCACCGTTCCCGCCGTCCTCGGCATGACCTTCACCGAGGGCGAGAAGGTCGCCGCGGCGGCCGGGTTCACACTCGCCTCTCTCGAGGAGGACACCGGCGGGGCCATCACCGTGCAGCTGCCCGCTGCGGAGGCGGAGGTCGAGAAAGGGTGGACGCGGATCCTGGTGTGGTTCGCGGATCCGAGCGCGGAGGTCGCTGACTCGGAGTAGCGGGGCGGAGGAGGGCCCCTTCATTTCGCTTCGCTCAATGGGCGGGGCCCCGCCCCTTGAGCGAAGCGAAATGCAGGGCATACCAACCGCCCGCCCATTGAGCGAAGCGAAATGTAGGGCCCGCCGCAGCTCAGTTCTCGAGGGCCTCGCGGGCGCGGCGGCGCAGCGAGCGGAACTGCTCGCGCAGCTTGGCCGACAGCGGCGGGAGCTGAGTCACCGGGTCCTCGACGTCCTCACCGCGGTACAGCTTCTCGAAGACCTTCAGGGTCGTCTCGATGTCGTGCGGTTCGACGATGCGGAGCGACGCGTTCTTCATGACCGCGAGCTCGTCTTCGGGCAGACGCAGGATCCGCTCCATCCGGTCCGCGAACTCCTGCACATTGCCCGGCTCGAACAGGAAGCCGTTCTCGCCGTCGTGCACGAGGTGCGGAAGCGCCATGGCATTCGCCGCGACGACGGGCAGGCCGCTGGCCATGGCCTCCATCGTCGAGATGCTCTGCAGCTCGGCGATCGACGGCATCGCGAAGAGAGTCGCACGGGTGAGAGTGCGGCGGAGCTTGCCGTCGGTCACACGTCCGTGGAAGACGACGCGGTCGGCGATGCCGAGCTTCGACGCGAGGTTCTCGAGGTTCTTCAGCTGGTCGCCGCCGCCGATGAGATCGACCTTCACGTCGAGGTCGGCGGGCATGATGGCGACGGCCTCGAGGAGCTTGTCGATCTGCTTCTCGCCCGTGATCCGACCCGTGAAAACGATGCGGTTCTCAGGCTTGGGTTCGAAGTCGGGCGTGTAGTCCGACGCGCGGATGCCGCACGAGACGGAGTGGACGCCGGTCAGGCCCGTCATCTGCTCGAGGTAGGTGGCGGCCTTGCGGGTGGGCGTGGTGATCTCCGCGGCACGACTGAGGATGCGGGTCGCGTCCTTCCACGTGAGCGAGATGGCGAGCGGCCACACGAAGCGCGGGAGCGCCGAGTGCTCGATGGCGTTCTCGGGCATGAAGTGGTTGGTCGCGACGATGCGGATGCCGCGCTTCATCGCCTCGGTCGAGAACCCGCGACCGGCGAGGAGGTGCGACTGGATGTGGATCACATCGGGCTGCACCTCGTCGAGGATGCGACGCGCATTGTGGTTGATGCGCCACGGGTACATGAAGCGCAGCCAGTCGTGGAAGATCCACCGGGCGCTCAGCAGGCGATGCACCCGCACGGAGCGGCCGCTGAGCCGCTCGAACGTGGCGACCTGGTGATTCGTGTGCGACTGGGCCACGACCTGGACGTCGTGTCCACGCTCGTCGAGCCCGGCGGCGAGGCGTTCCGCGAAGTTGGCGGCGCCGTTCACATCGGGCGGGAAGGTGTCACAGACGATCAGGACCTTGAGCTTCCCGGGTCCCGGTTCCGTCGTGTTGTCCAGTGGCGCGTCGATGATGTTCCTCACGGTCGGCTTGTCGAGTGGGCGCGATCGATCCGTCCACGGTATCCCATGGCCCCCATCCGCCTTCCAAGGAGGCGCGCGCGCCGTGTCCCTGGCACCTTCGGATATCCGATGGGGAGGAGATCAGCGCTTGATCTGGGGGTGGTGCTTCGCGAGGTCGAAGACCCCGTAGACCGCGATCGCGCCCGCCACGATGAAGGCGGGGATCGCCCACCACGGCGCGGCCGAGGCCTCGCCGAGGATGACGATGCCGATCCCGACCGCCACCAGCGGGTCGACCACCGTGAGACCTGCGATCACCAGATCCGGCGGCCCGGACGAATAGGCGGTCTGCACGAAGTAGGCCCCCAGGGCCGCGGCCGCCAGCAGGCCCACGATCGCGAGGATGGAGAGGAACTCGAAGTCGCCCTGCTGAACCCGGCTGATGACGACCTTCGCGAGCGTGGCCACGAATCCGTAGAGGACGCCCGCGCCGAGGATGTAGAAGATGGCACTGGCTCTGCGGCGGAACGCGAGGAAGGCGCCGCCCAGGGCGAGGAGGACGACGACGAGGATGATCAGGATCGTGGTCAGCTGCCCCTCCTCGACGGCTTTGTCGACGGCGGTGAACGCTGCGACCGTCACGAAGAGCGCGACACCACCGACGCAGAACGCGATGGCGCGCTTGGTGGCCTTCGTGAGCTTGCTGTGGGTGACACGAGCGTTCAGGATCGCCGTGATCACGAGGGCGATAGCCCCGAGCGGCTGCACGACGATGAGCGGCGCGAAGTTGAGGCTGGTGAGCTGCAGCACGATGGCGAGCCCGAGCATCACTGTTCCGATGACCCATGACGGACGACCCAGAAGCGCGAGGACCTGCTTGCCGCTGAGCCCGTTGACGGCCTGACGACTGCGCGCCTCGACCTTGGCGACGCCCCGGTGCTGGAACTGTGCCCCCAATGAGAGGAACACCGCTCCGATCAGGGCGATCGGAATGCCGATCCACTGGGTCGACTGACGGATCAGCTCGTTCGAGATCTCGCTGAGGTCGCCTGGCACGAGCCCGACCCTAATACAGGCCCCGCACCGCCGTCGGGATGACATGCTCCGTTCGATCATCGAAGCCCACCATGGACGGACGGGTCGCGCGGCGGCGGTGCCCTATCCTGAACCGGCTATGGCGATTCTCCCCATCATCATCACCGGCAACCCCGTACTCCACACCCCCGCGAAGCCGGTGACGGTGTTCGACGACGAGCTGCGCACCCTGGTCGACGACATGTACGAGACCATGCTGGCCGCGCCCGGCGTCGGGCTCGCTGGCCCCCAGGTGGGCGTCCCGCTGCGGATCTTCGTCTACAACTACCCCGATGACGAGGGCAACGAGCGTCGCGGAGTCGCCATCAATCCTGAGCTGTGGATCTCCCCCTCACCCGTCGACGAGCCGGACGAGGACGCCGACTCCGAAGGCTGCCTCTCGGTGCCCGGCGAGCGCTTCCCGCTCGTGCGGTCGCAGAAGGCGCTGCTCCGCGCCGTCGACCTCGATCAGAAGCCGTTCGAGATCGAGGCCGAGGGCTGGTTCGCTCGCATCTTCCAGCACGAGTTCGACCACCTGAACGGCGTGCTCTATGTCGACCGCCTCGACCTCGTCTACGGACGTCGCGCGGCCAAGGCCGTCCGCCGCGCAGGGTGGGGCACCCCGGGCAACTCCTGGACCCCGGGCATCGACGACCTCGAGGGCTGAGTCCCCATCCATCACTGGATCCCCGCCGACTGCGGAGTGTTGCGCCCATTGCGGCCTCTCCAACTCTCGCAATCGGCGCGACACTCAGCAGTCGCGGGGGATGCGGTAGAGCGGGGCTCGTCTCAAGTGAGTGCGCGGATCCCTGCCGCCACGACGGCGGCGACCAGGACCACCACGACGAACGGGACGCGCAGGGCGAACAGGATCGCGGCGACGCCCAGCGCCGGGATGCGGGCGTCGAGCACGATCTGCTGACCCGATCCGAGGGTCTGCACCGCGATCAGCGCCGCGAGCAGTGACACGGTCACGAGCTCGGCGGTGCGGGCCGTGACCGGGCGCCTCAGCACCGAGGCCGGCACCAGGTAGCCGGCCAGCTTGAGCGCGAGACACAGGATCGACGCGAGGATCACGACCTGCCAGAGGGTCACGACGCCTCCTCCCCTGCTCTCGAGCCGGCTGCGTCGGCGGGATGCTCCGGGGGCTGCGGTCCGTCGATCGGCACGGGCCGAACCTCGGCCGCAGCGCGAGGCCGGTTGACGATTCCCACCACGATGCCGACCGCGGCGGCGCAGAGGACCGGTAGGCCCGGGGTCAGCCACGGCGTGAGGACCGTCGCGACCACTGCCGCGGCGATCGCGACGACCACGGGCTGCAGCTTGGTGAGTCGCGGCCACAGGAGCCCGAGGAACGCGGCGCCCGCTGCGGCATCGAGGCCGTAGGCGCTGACGTCCCCCAGAGCGTCGCCGAGCAGCGCGCCCAGGAGGGTCGTGAGATTCCAGCCGATGTAGACCGCCACCCCCGTGACCCAGAACCCGCGGGATCGCGAACGCGGCGTCGTTCCCGCGGTCGCGACCGCGGTCGACTCGTCGATCGTCAGCCACGCCTCGGCGACGCGGTGCCAGAATCCGCCGGCGAGCAGGGGCTTCATGCGGATGCCGTAGAGCGAGTTGCGGGCTCCGAGGAGTCCGGCGCTGAGGATGGCGCTGGGCCCGGCTGCGATGCCGCCCGCCGCGATGACGCCGACGAGCGCGAACTGGGATCCGCCGGTGAACATGAGGAGGCTGAGGACGCACGTCTGCCAGACGTCGAGGCCGGCGGCCACCGCGAGCGCGCCGAAGGAGACTCCGTAGGCGGCGGTGGCCACGCCGACCGCGATCCCGTCGCGCGTCGCCCGGCGGACCGCCAGGGCGTCGGCGTCGGCGGCTCCCCCGGACTCGATGGCCGGGCCGGACACGTCCGTCATCGACGAACGCCCGACTCGGGTCGCGACAGACGGAGGGCGAGTGCAGGCATCGCTTCACCTTATTGATGGCGCGCCGCGGGTCCTGTCGGGGGTGTCGACAAAGATGGCCATCGACGGTTGTCGACGGATGGGGGTACCAGGTGGACGGATTCGACCCCGCGACGGCACTCGCCGGCGCCGCTCGTGACGCGGCCGAGGCCCTGCGCTCGACGGGCGCCGACATCGACAGCATCCTCGACGCGCGCCGCGACTCCTCGACGGACGACGAGCACGATCCCGAGGGCGCGACACTGGCATTCGAACGCTCGCAGGCCGACTCCCTGCGCCTCGCGGCGCTGTCCCGGCTCGACGAGATCGACGCGGCTCGCGCGCGGCTCATGACGGGGCGATACGGGTTCTGCGAGGTGTGCGGTGAGCCCATACCCCGGGCACGGCTCGAGATCAGGCCGTGGGCCGCTCGGTGCGTGCACCACGCCTGAGACGGGCCGCCGCCCCGATGTGATCGGACCGTGACCTGATCCTCAGGTCAATCCCGAGCGACGACGGATGCGCTCACGTAGCCTCGTCGCGTGGGCTCGGGAAATCTGATCATGCTGTGGGTGGGGCTCGGCGCGTTGGCGCTGCTGCTCTTCATCCTGGTCTGCCTCGCGCTCTTCGTCGTGGTCCGCGCGGGAGTGCTCTCCGCCCTCCGTGCTCACGCCCGCGAGGAGCGCCGCCGGGTGCGCACCGGTGCCATCGATCTCGTGGCCCGGCAGGCCGACCCGCTCCCCCGCACCGACGCGATCTCGAAGCACGCGGCACCCGAGCCGTCCGCGTCGCCGGTTCACGCCGCATCCTGATCGGCTCTCCTCCCGTGCGAATCGGCTGCGACCCGATCCGCACCTGCCGCGGATTTGCCCGCGCGCATGACAGAAGCCCCGGACCCATACGGATCCGGGGCTTCTCTCGCGTTTCCACCGAAGTGGTTGTCGCTCCCCGGCTTGGACTCGAACCAAGAACCTGCCGATAAGCACAGGTTACAGGCGAAGGTCATCCCGTTCAGGGGGCGGGCTAGGACGCTTGAGCATATCCGGGACGACATGCCCGTCAACCCCGTGGTGGTCCTCGCGGATCGGGTCGCGTCATAATGCCCGTCTGCACCTGCTGGCGGCTCCGCCCTGACCACACGCACGGCGTAGGCCCAATCCGTTGCGCCCTTTGGACACCGCCCACCATCGAGCTACCCGCATTCGTGCCCGCCGTCGAGACCAAACCCCTACCCGTGTTCTCGTCTCAGGCAGGGCTTGCGGCGCTCGCCGGACTCGCCCCGAAGGTGCGGCCGTGAGCGTCGAGACGCCGGAGTTCCTCGGCATGGTCCGGCGCATGCTGCGCGCGGCCGGGAAGCGCGTGGCCGACGCCGACGAGGAGGAGTTGCGGCAACTCGTCGCCATGCGCGAGGAGCTCGATATCGCTATCACCGCGGCCGTGCAGGGCCAGAACGCTCGGGGCGTGTCGTGGGCCAAGATCGGGGAGGCCACCGGCATGGCGAGGCAGTCGGCGCACGCCCGGTGGGGGAGCAACTCACGGGCTTACGGGTTGACCGGGTGACGACTGTGTTAGCGTCACGGTCCCCTTTCTCGTCCCCGCGAGGAGAACCCACCATGCACGAAGAAGTCATGGCCGCATTTGCCACTCACCTCGGCGCAACGCGCTCACCCACCACCACCCACGCCTACCTAGGGCAGATCACCCGCCTACGCCGACGCCACCCCGACCTGCTCGCCGTCACCCTGACCGACCTAGAACGCCACCTGGCCGACCGGCGCACCACCCACGCCCCGGAGTCCCGCAAGGCATTCAGGACGGCCGTCCGCGCCTTCTACCGATGGACCGAGAAGACCGGCCTGACCCCCGACAACCCGGCCGCCGAGCTCGAGCCCATCCCGGTACCGTTCCGGCTCGCCCGGATCGCGAACGATGACGCCCTGGAATCGGCCCTCATCCGCGCGTCGGCGCGCGACAAGGCACTCATCCTGCTCGGCCGCCTGGCAGGGCTCCGCCTGACCGAGATGACGACGCTGCGCCTCGACCACCGGCACGGCCGCCGCCTCCACATCCGCGGCAAGGGAGAGAAGGAACGCATGGTGCCCGTACACGACGAGCTCGGATGGGCGCTCAGCAACCTCGAGCGGGCCAACCTCGAACGCGAAGCCCCCTCGGCCTACTACTTCCCCGGCGCGCACGGAGCACCCCACATGCACCCCCAGTCGGTCAACAAGGCCATAACCAGGGCCACCGGGTGCAACCCCCACGCGCTCCGCCATGCGGCCGCTACGGCGTTCTTCGAGTCGGTCGGCCGCGACATCGAGGCCACCGCCCGGTACCTCGGACACTCGTCCGTCGAGACAACCCGGCGCTACCTGCACCTCGGATTCGACCGACTCGAGGAAGGCGTCGGCGGCATGGGACTGCGCCCGTCGCTGCGCGCACTCAGGTAGCCCGGATACGGCGAGCGCCCCGGCCACCTCGAGAGGCGCGCCGGGGCGCTGTTGCGAGGGCCGAGTCAGCGCCGGGTGACGGCGAGGGCCTTGAGGAAGGCGAGCGCCCCGGCCATGACGGACACGGCGGCGAGGCTGAGGAGGTCGACGTGGAGGAGGTTGGGCGCGACTGCCCCGACCCCCAGGTAGGCGATTGCCCCCTGAGCCGTGGTGGAGACCACGCGGTCGGCTGTGTCCTTCCACCATTCGGCGCTGTACTTGCCGACAGCGACGGCCTCGAGTACGGCGTAGGGCTCTTCGATTGCGTGGGACATGGAGATCCTTTCAGTTGGGGTTGGTGACGTGGGTTTCGAGGGCTGTCATGCGCGCCTCGAGGGAGCGGAAGCGGCGGGCGTTGGTGCGCGCTGCGGAGCGTTGCAGGCGGAGCACTTCGCGGAGGGTGGTGGTGTTCTCGGTGTGCCTCTCGTCGGACTCTTCCCGGAGGTTGGTGGTGTGGTCGTTGGCAACCTGATCGCGTGCCTCTCGAGCGTCGGCCGCCGCGCTGGCCGCGTGGGCTCGGATAGCGGAGAGGCGCTTGACGATGACGGGGCCGATGATCGCGAGGACGCCGAGCGTGACGGCCTGGCCTGCGCCGATGATCGCGACCAGGACAAGCTCACTCAACGGCGCTTGCACCCGAACAGTTCAAGGATGCCGACACCGCCGATGCCCTCGTACTGCTGGCCGCTCACCTCCACCTCGACGCGCTCGGCCTTGTTCGAGGCGAAGGCGTTGAGGACCTTGCGCACAGCATCGATGAGCCAGTCCCCTTCGGTCCACGGGACGCGCACGACCTCACGGGCGGCGGTGGCGGGAACGACGTAGTGCGCGTTCTTCGCGGGTCCCTGGTTGACGATGATGCTGATGAATGCCTGGGCCATGTGTTCCTCCGGTGGGGGTGTGATTTCGGTGACGCCGGTTCCGGCTGTGGTCGTGAAGTAAGGCAGGGGGTCAACGGCCACGCCATTGACCCGGACCTCGAAATGGAGGTGAGTAGCGGTCACGTTGCCACTATCGCCCATGGTCGCGATGCGCTGGCCGGGGGCAACCTGATCGCCTCGAGCCACGCTCGCGTCCGACAGGTGGCAATACCAGGTGACGAGCGCGGCGGAGTGGCGGATGGTGACGCGAAGCCCGTAGGAGCCCGCCTCAGCTACAGACTCGACCACCCCGGCCGCGACCGCGAACACGTCGAGACCGCCGCCCCAGCCGAAGTCGAGGCCGTAGTGCAGGGCGGGGCTCGAGGGGGTCGGCTTGGGGCGGGGTCCGAAGAACTCGGTGATGTTGCCCGCTGCGGGCTTGCACGGGAACATCACGCGGCCCCGAACTGGAAGCCGTCGATAGAGAAGATCGTGCCCGCCCCGAGTTGCGACACACAGATCACTACCCCATTCGCGCGAACCTCAAAGATCGTCGGTGTCGATCCAACGATGCCCCAGAATCGGTGCGAGTGCGTTGGTCGGAACCCAGCGGGGAGGACGAAGAGAGCGGCCCCCGATGCGATAGCCGATCCACCCACGAGCGCGGTTCCTCGGAGTTGGACATCACCATTTCGGCGGCGGTATGTCACGGGGGTGAAGGCCGGATTACTGCTGTAGTCGGCGTAGCCCGAGTTGCGACTAGGAACCGACGCCCATGCAGTATTCGTTTTCCCGTCGAGGACACCGCCGAGCACGGCCGAGACCCACCCCAGCCCCAGGTTGAGGAGGCCGGAGAAGGTCGTCTGCGCCCCCGAGTCGGTCTCGTCGTACCTCGGAATACCGTTGGCGTCTGCTGCGGTTGCCATGGTCTAGCTCCTTGCTGTGATGGTCATTCGGTTCTTCGGCCACTCCCACCGCATGGCAGTAGCGCGGCCCTGCTCGCTGATCACCGCGCCGGGCTGTGAGCTCGCCGCGACGGCAATACCCGGCCGGATCGGCTGCCCGAATACGCCTTCGTAAGCCGAGACGGCCTCGATGGTGATTTCACGGGCGAGGCGCTGCACGCGGTCCAGGATCGTGACGGCCGCGCCGGGGCCGGGATACGGCACGTCGCGGTGTTCGATCACGATCGTCTTGCGGGGCGATGCATTCGCCGCCGCATAGTCGGTGCGCTGCTGCTGCACGCCCGCCGAGTCCCGCCACCGGTAGATGAGGAGCACTGCGTCGCCCCACTGGTCGCGGTCCTCCCGCGCCTCGAGCTCGGTTACTCGATCGAACGACACCGTGTAGAAGGTCGCCGCGTTGGCTCGGACGAGTCGCCACGCCCCATCGGGCGTGCATTGCAGGGTCACCCCGGCCGCCTGCATGATCGGGTCGAGGAAGTCCCAGGCGCTCACGCCCACACGCCACTGAACCTCTTGCGACGTTACGAAGTACGTGGGCACGGTCTCGTATCGCTCGTCCACCGGGCCGAGCACATAGGTCGAGTCGACGGCGGCGAGCACCTCGGCCACGAGCTCGGGGACCGCCTTACCGGCCGGTATCGTCGCGCCGTCCGTCAGTCGACGGAAGTCGGTTAGGCGCACCTCGAGACTGCTGAGCTCTACCTCAGTAGTGCCCTTGATGGGGTCCGGGGTGGACCGGGTGACGACGAGTCGGAACGGGAGCATGCCCGCCGTGCGCTCGGTCATGTATGGGTTGGACCACCGAGACAGTTGCGCAGTGACCGCGCCGAACGTCCTTCCGGCGAGCGCCGCTGTCAGCTTGGCGCACGTCACAGGTTGGCCTCCGGCCAAGCGGGTGACCTTCTCGGCGGTCACTGGGTCGCGATAGTCGACGCGGGCGTAGCCTCGCACCTCTCCGCCCTTGACGTTGAGGGCGGCGAGCGCGTCGGAGTTGGTGGGGGTGACGACCTCGAACCTGGCTTGCGTGTAGGGGCTGCGCCGCTCATCGATTGTGAGGTCCCCCTGGATGGGCTCGAGGAGAACGCCGCCCGCGGACACGATGAGGGTATGCAGGGACATCACCATTACGGGAGCTCCTGGAAGTTGATGACGACCCACCAACCGAGCACGTCGTCGGCCTCCATGGTGATGGTGCCGACAGGGACGTAGTTCATGTTGAGGGTGAACACGTCGGTGTCCTCGAGCCGGAACGGGCCGGGGAGGGCGTGAGCTCGGCGGCAGTTGTCCGCATCGAAGATCGTGCGGAACCCCAGGTGCAGGGTGCCGGTGCGGGGCGTCGGCGGCTGGAACGTGATGTCGACGCCGCCGCCGACGAGGGGGTGCGCCTGGTTGCCGCTGTCCTGTTCGGTCGCGAACGGGAGGACGACGAAGGGCGTGTAGGTCGACGGTGTGATGCTCGGGGGCGGGGACGCCGGGGTGGTGATGGTGGTGGTCACTGGTAGACCGTCCGTCCGTTCTGGTCCACCACGCGGGCGGTGATGGTCATGCTGCGGTTTCGGGCGAGGGAGTTGAGGGCCGCCTCCACTCCTCCGGCGTCGAGCCGGGCGGTGATGGTGGCGACTCGCTGCCGCGAGGCGAGCTCGGCTAGCTGCCGGTCAGCCTCGGCCGGGTCCGCCTGCGCCTTCACCTCGGCTGTGCGGTCGCGGTTCTCCACCTCGGCAAGCGCCGATTCAGCCGGCTTCTGGTCGGCGGAGACCGATACCGTGGCGTGCAGGCTGGATCCGTTGAGAACGTCCTGACCGCCGCCGACTGCGGCTTGCACCTGCGCGGCGAACTGGCCGGACATGCCCGAGTCGATGATGCTTTGCAGCATGGGGGCGAAGTCGAGCCCTTGGTCGAGGACGTACTGCATCTCTTCTTGGGTGAACCCGAACTGAGACGCGAGGTTCTGCACGTTCGAGTTGAAGTCCGCGACGGCGTTGCGGCGCGCCTCCATGTTCGCGATGAACGCGGCCGGGTCAGTCGCCCCGGTCTCGGCATCCGTGAAGGACTGATAGGAACCGATCGCCCCGTCAATGGCCCCCTGCAGTACGGCAATGGCGTCGTTGCGCGCCTGCTCGGCGGCGGCTGCCGCCTCGGCCTGCGCGGTGTACTCGGCCGTGACCTCGGCTAGCCGGTCCTGTAGCTCGATCGCATCTTCGGTGACCCCGGAGGCCAACTGAATCTCACGGCGGAGGTTGGTGAGCTCGTACAGCTTTCCGTCTGCGTCGGACAGGCCGAGCGCGTCGACCACATTCCAGTTGTCCTGAGAATCGATGGTGCGCTGAATCTCGGCTATCTGGTCATCCACCTCGGCAAGCACGTCGCGTGCCGCGTCGGCATCGAGCCCGGACATGGCGGCGAACATGTCGGTGATGCCAACACCGGTGAGCTTGGCGCGGTCGACCACCTTGTCCATGTTGGTGAGCGCTTCGCGCTGCCAGAACTCGAACCACTCCACGTTGTCGGACAGGGTGGTCGCCCATTCGCGCATCTTTCCGGCTACGTCGACCTTGGAGATGTCACCGCCTGCGTCCTGGATTTCCTGCGCCAGATCAATGGCGCGTTCCTTCGCGTCGTTCAGGCTGTCGGCTGTGGCCTGCCCGGCCGCCTGCGCGAGACCGAGACCGCTCGCGACGATGACGCCCGCGGCCAGTCCGGCCGGGCCGAACCCCTCGGTCATCTCGGCAATGAGGCCCTGCACCGCGTCGGACATCGAGTCGACCGAGCCGTCGAAGCTGGCCGCCATTTCCTTGGCGTTCGACCCGACGTTCTCCCGGAGGGTCTCGACGCCCTCCTCTGCGTCATCGAGGCCCTTGCGAATGTCGGTACCGGATGACTTGCCTGCTCGGCCTGTGGCCTTGAGCTTGTCGACCACATCGTCTAGCTCACGCTCGAGGCGCTGGGACGCGTCTCCCGCGTCGTCCATTCCACGCTCGAGTGCGTTGAGGTCACCCCTACGGTCGAGCTCTCTGAGCTTGTCGGCCGCGTCATCGAGCGGCTCGACCATGCCCGTTCGCACGGCCTTGTCGAATGCCTTGGTGTCACCGGCGACGCCGATGCTTACGCCTTGGGTTAGGTCTGCCACTCGCTCTCACCTCCTATACGTCGAATGCGTCGGCCACCACGGCGGCCGTGTTCTTCACCCAGATCGCCCCCACCTTCGGGACCACCTCAAAGGCGGCCGGGTAGATGACCTTTCCGGGGTTGGTATTGCGGGGGCCGAACCTCTTCGCGAGGCTGCGCCCCAGCGTGTCCACGCCACGGCTAGCGCCGAACTCGGCACCGATCCACAGCCGTTGGCGTCGCCCGCCACCGGAGAGCGGCGCGCCTTTCTTGGCCGCGTTGAGCAGGACATTCAGCCGGGTCACGGACGCCGTGGCCGTGTCGCCCAACACCTTGCGTTGCAGGGGCGTGCGCACCCGCCCACGGACAGCCGCCTGCCAGAGCGGGTTGACTTCCTTGCGGGTCTCGCGGTTCAGCACCTTTGCCACGTCGGCAGGGATTGCGCGCGTTGTCGCGCGGACGGCCTGTAGCTCCGGCGAGGCGAAGATGCTGAGACGGCGACCCACGGGACTAGGTGGCGATGCGAGCGACCGGGCCGACGCAATCCCAGCTAACGGACGACATGGCCTCTTCCTGACCGGCACCACCGATGTTGCTCGCCTCGACCGCGACGGTTCCGGAGAACCCCTTGACGGCCGCGTTCGTCTGCGGCTTGAGGGTGAACGCGACCTGCTTGCCGTGGTTGTCGAACGAGTAGTTAGAGAGGGACAGGGCGGTCACGTAGTCCTGGGCGAAGTCGAGGGAGAGCACCCAGTCGGCCGAGCCGATGACCGGGACGCTGCCGCCGCCGATGTTCTTGTGTCGACCCTTGTTCGTCGTCGGGATCAGCTCGGCCTTCTTAACCATGAACGTGTAGTCGTCCGCGCCGATGGTGAGGACGGCGTCCTTGATGAAGAACGGCGTGCCGGTGATGGTAGCCATTTACTACTCCTTGGGTTTCTTGGCTTGGAGGGACTCGAGGGTGACTCGATAGAAGAGGTCGGCGTCGCTCACGCCGCGCTGGGCGCGCGTCCACCGAATGCGCTCGCTGGCGTCGATGCGGGCCAGGACATCCATGAGGGCATCGTCAATGGCGCCCTCCGCCTGGCCGCCCGGCGTCGGGTCGGAGGGGAGGAGCACGAAGAGGTCATGAGTGACGAGGTAGTTCTGCCCCTGATGCTCGAACCCGTCGAGGGCGAGCATGACCGTCGTTTCACGAATCGCGGTCGTCTCATCGAGATAGTCGATGACGAGCCAATCAGCGGGCAGGAAGGGGCGGAGCTCATCCATGACCCAGGCGCGGACGCCGGGCTTTTCGGCGTCAGGCTCAGCCTGACGGTCGACGGGCGTACTCACGCGGCCCCACCAATCCCGCCACGGCGGGGGTTTACAAGCTGCGCAATGTGCCAGTCGATGGGGTGAGGCCGGAAGGTCGGGGCGTTGCCGCTCACGCCGCCGTCAGCGCGGACGGCGGTCGAGGTGGCGTTATAGATGTTCCGGGCATGGAGCCACTGCGCCTCTTGACAGCCGAGCGGGACGGTCGAGATGTCCCGGTCCGCGAGGTCGATGATCTGATCCCGTGCGATGGTGAGGAGCTTGAAGAGGGTCACGTCGTCACGCGGGGCCGCCTGCCCCCACTCGTCGCGCGCCGTGGCGAGGGTGTGCCACCCGTCCTCCGCCTCAACCGGGAAGCGAACGGCGGAGCCCTGCTCGCGCGCGCCGGTGGCCGTCACGGTGAAGGTGAGCGCAATGCGGTACAGGCCGCGCGCTGCGAAGAGGGAGCGGTCGGCCGGGAAGGTCACGAGCACTTCGGAGCCGCTCACGGTGGCGGGGAGGGGGTCGGCGTAGCCGGACGGGCGGACGAGGGAAGCGGCCACTGTACGGCCGGTCAGGTCGGCGGGCGAGCCGTTCCGGGCGACGGCGATGCGGGCCGGGGCGGCCGGGATGTCGCCCACCCAGAAGGGGCCGATAGGGCCGGAGGAGGAGGCCGCCTGATCGTTCGGCAGAGTCGTCCCGTTGGGTGCGCTGGCCGTGGTGGGTCTGTTCATGGCGTCCTCCTCTCTCCGGTGTCTATGGGGCGGTCAGGCTGATCAGGCGGTCAGCTTGATCGGCACGAGGCCACCGGGAACCTCGGGGGCGAAGGCCGCGTAGCGGTAGGTGGAGAACGTCTTGGAGAGGTTCACGATGTTCTCGTCCTGAAGCTGCGTCGCTGCCCCGGCGTAGACGCGGAGCGCGCGGGAGTCGATGAACGCGGCGGACTCTCCGGTCGCGTCGGGGTCCATGACCACGGGGATGGTGATGAGGTTCCCGCGCAGGCCGGTCACGTCCATCGAGCCGATAGTGTTGTCACCGGAGCCGTCGAGGGACATGAGCGGGCGGCCGTCGTTCGCCTTGAGCAGGGTGAGCTTCTCGAACACGTCGGGCGAGGTCACGAGGTTCTCGAGGCTGAGTGCGTTCTGGCTGAAGCGCACCGATCCGCGAATCGCGATGCGCACGAAGTTCTCGTAGGTCGAGGCGGCGAGGGTGGCTCCGAGCACGATGGGAGCGCCGTTCGCGAGACGGTCGGCCGAGAGGTTGGCGAAGGCCGTTCGGGCCGCCGCCTTCAGCGCCTTGCCCGCGGCGATCGCCTGGCCCTCGAGAGTGCGCTGAAGCACCGGGAGGGTGCTTCGCTCGATCGCCTGCCGGGACAGCGCGGAGTAGCCGCCGTAGGTGCCGATGTCGGTGGTGCGGTTCTTCAGGGTCACCTTGCCGAACGCGAGGTCGTCGCCCTGGTTGGCCTGCTTCTCGACCTTGGACGAGTCGGTGTCGAGCTCGGTGAACTCGAGCTGCATTCCCATGTCGGGCAGAACGCCGGTGGACAGGATGGAGATGAGGACGCCGGACGCGTTGTCGATGATGCGGGTCAGGTCGCCCACGTAGCCGGGCTTCAGGCTCGAGCCGCCGTCGGCGGTCGTGGAGCCGGTGTAGGCGCGGGTCTGCACCTCGTTCACCATGGCGATGGTGTCGGCGTCTCCGAGCGCGACCGCCTTGAGCACCTCGGCGGCGCTGCGCGTGTCGGCCACGGCGACGGCCGCGGGGGCGGCCGGGATGAGGGCGACCTGCCGGGTGAGGAGGTCGACCAGCGAGCGGAGCTCAGCCACCTCGGCGGAGTTGTCAGCGGTGGGCGCGACGGGGGCGACGGGGGCGGGCGGGGTAGCGGTGTCGGTCACGATGTCGGTTCCTTCGGGGTTGTGTCGAACGTGTGTGATGAGCGCGAGCGGATAGACAGGGGTCGAGGTGGTGGACACCTCGCGGACGCGGCCACGGGCGACGACCCGGACGCCGCCCTCGCTGCGGATGGTGAGCGGGACGAAGCCGACCGAGAGGGCGTGGCGGGCACCGGCGAGGAGCTTGCGGCGCACCTCGAGCGCGAGGTCGGAGACGGCGAGGCGAGCTCGAATCCACCACCCCTCGGCGCGATGCTCGGACTCCTCGACCACGCCGACCGGCGAGCCGTGCTCGTCATACAGCCAGACGGTGCCCTCGGGCTCGGCGGCCCCGTGCTCCCACCGCTCCCGGAACGAGGAGCCGTCCGCGCGGCGCACGACGGCCTCCTGTCCGTAGGGGACGGCGATGCCCTCGAGGTAGCCGGTCCCGGCGTCCTCGCGGTACTCGAGCTCGGCGGAGCGGGTTTCGATGTTCACGCGGTGACCTCCCGTGCAGGCGTGGCGGTGAGCTCGCCCACGTGGATGGGCTCGGGTGCGGAGACGGCGCGGGGGCGCTCATCGATCCCGGCGATAGCGGGGAGCCCCTCGATCGCGCGAACCTCGGAGGGCAGGAGCCACCCGGCATCGATGCCCTGCCGGTGCGCCGCGTATCGCGTGGTCGTGTCGGCACGCAGGAGCCCCTCGACGTTGAACCGGGCCGAGACGCCGAGAGGGAGGAGGCGGCTCAGCGCCTTCTCGATGGGGCGGAGGTAGGCCATGAGGGTGAACCGAACGAAGCCGAGCCACTCCTGACTGACGTTCTGGTAGCTCTGGCTCTTGCCGTCGACCGCTGCGAGCATGAGCGAGGCGGGCACCCCGAACATGCGGGTGGTGGTCACGATGTCGAAGTTCTGCGCCTCGAGCCACTTCGCCTCGGCAGGGCTGAGCAGGAAGCTCTTGAGGTCGACGCCGCCAAACAGGATCGGGATTCCCTCGCGGTCGCGTGTGGCCTTGAGCCAGCCGTCACGTACTTCCTTCGCCGTTGCGGGCGCGAGGTTCTGCGGGGTCTGAAGGTAGTTGCCACCGGCCGGGAGGGCCGCGTCGTGGAACCAGTGCCCCGCGTAGTCGCGCACGTCGACCGCGCCTCGGAGCTCAACCTGGGCCTGCTGAATGGGGCCGACGCCGCGCGCCTTGCCGGGGATGCTGAAGAGGCGACGGTGAATGATCTGGCCGGGGGCGTACTCCTGGCCGTTCCACAGGAAGCCGACCGCCTTACCCTTGGCGTCCCCCTTCACCTCGACGGCGGCGGGCGGGAGTACCTCGAGGTTGATGACCTGGCCGAAGGCGTCGCGGGTGGCGAGCCAGAAGAAGTTGCCGGACGCGGCGAGCGAGACGGTGGTGAGCTCGATGAACTCGTCAAGATCGAGCGTCGCGTCAGGGGCGGCGAGGAGCGAGGGGGTGGCCGGGTCGACCTGGCCGCCTCGGTAGGCGTCGAGGGTGAGTTGACTCGCGGAGGTGCCGAGAATCTGCACGGCTCGGAACACGTCGTGAGTGGCGAGCGCCTCGGGTGCGGAGACGGCGCGGGGCTTATCTTCTCGTGCCGGGATTGCCGGTGCGTCAGGGTTGCTTGAGCTGATTGCGGATCGGGTCTCGATGCCGAACCACTCGAGTGCTGAAGAGAGTTTCCCCACGCCGTCTCACCTCCCCCCGGTTGCGGCTGCGAGATGAGGTTGACAGCGCGCCGGAACTCCACAGGGGCGGAGTCAGAGCACGCCGACGGATGCGCCGGACCTGGCAATCTCGGCCACGTAGACCGCGCCGACCATGGAGAGCACGGCGTCAATGGGGACGCCGGACACAACACGGCTCAGCCGATAGGTATCGCCGGATGACTTGCGCATAGCTCGAGGTATCTGCTGGGCCATGAGGGCGTTGCTCTCGTGAATGAGCGTGCGCCCCTTGATGCGCTGATAGGCAGTGTTCGCGGCGGTCGCCCACTCCGCGCCGCTCACCACCTCATAGGGCATACCGCGCCGCTTGAGCTCGGCAACGATCGCCTTCTGATCGCTGCCGACCCCGAAGCTGCGGGGGCTGTGGACGCGGAGCGCCTCGAGAGCGTCGACCAGATCGCCCGTTGACGGGTCCACGAACGAGGCGACGAGCTCAACATGCATGATGTCGGCCCCGTCGAGGGTGGCCGCGTGGATCGAGGCGAGCGCCCCGGTGGGGGCGACATCGAGGAAGAACACCGGCTGCTCGGCCGGGTAGGGCTGGCCGTCCCGTGCGCACCGCTCCCACATGGCGTAGGTCTCGAGGAAGCTCGCCGCCGTGCCGGTCACAAACCGGTTCAGCCGGTAGCGGATCACGGCCACGTCGCCGCCGACCGTGGCGCGAACGTCGGCCACGAAGTCCTCAGCGTCCACGAGCTCGGAGGCGAGCATGGGGTTAGCCGGAATGAGGAGCTCGAGGAGCTCGGCGTCATCGTCGGGCACGCGCGCGTCGGGCGACTCCCAGAGGAAGAACCCGAACCGCGAGAGCTTAGGGTCACCCTGGACGGCGGCCTCACCCTTGGCATACAGGTCGATGAGGAGGAGCGAGGAGTCATCCCCGGCCGTGGAGATGCCGACCACGAGAGTGTTCGGACGCGCGCCGGTGCCGTTCACCATGTCGGCCCAGAGGGCAGCTAGGACGATGTGGAGCTCATCCACGATCCCGGTTCCGACCGGGAAACCCTGTAGCGCGTCAGACTTCGCGGCCTTCACCGCATAGGTGGAGCCGTCCTTGGTCTCGAGTCCGCGCGTCGCGGTGGTGCGGGTGAACCGCGCCTCTAGCACGGGGTTTCGCATGACGGCGTTGCGGCACCGGAGGTAGACGATATTGGCCTGGTCGACGTTGGAGGCAATGCCGATCGTGTTGCCGGTGACGCGCCGGAGGAGTCCCCAGATCGAGAGGATTGCGGCGATGTCGCTCTTGCCATTCTGGCGAGCGACCGAGATAACGACCTGCCGGTAGCGGAGTTGCCCGGCTCGCTTGTGTCCGGGCGGGTAGGTCTCGAGGATCGCGCGGAGTAACCACCGCTGAAACGGGGCGAGCTCGAACCCGTAGGCCACCTTCCAGATGAGGAGGAAGAGGGGTTCCCACCGGTCCCAATCGGACGTGAAGCCCTCACTGAGCGGGGCGGTGAACCGAACGGGCATCCACCGCGGCCGGTCGGTCACGGGACGGGCGACTCGCCACCCAGGGCGGCATCCATGGCCGCCTGTGCCGCGTCCTTCTCGGGGGCGGCGGCGGGCTTGCGCCTCAGAAGATTTCGGTAGGTGAGTCCGTACTGTCCGGCGAGCGCCGCCGTTGGCTCGGCGTCGAGCTCCTCGGCAAGGAGTCGGAGGACGGCGAGCGCCGGGGCGTCGTCGTCAGTGAGCCACGATTCCGCGCTGGCCTCGAACTTGTCGAGCGCCTCCACCTGACGACCGGCCATTGTGACTATCCCCCAAACATTTTGCGGCTGTGCGTGAAAAAGTTGCTTCGAGTACCTTTCGGGAGGGCCGTTTGAGGGAAAAACGACCCCAAAACGGCCGCATCCCGGCCCCCGCGAGGGGCTCAAGCTGCGGCCGATTGTAGGTAGACGACAGTTTCTCCACAGGGGCGGAGTCAGTAGTTGGCGAACCACCTTGGGCTGAGCCAGGTCTCACGCACCGGCTCGTCCTCGCCGTTGCGCCGCTTGTTGCAGTCCTCGCACGCGGCGCGCAGGTTGGCCGGATCGTCGGTGCCGTTGAAGGGCGGGCGCTTGGGCACGATGTGGTCGGCCTGCGCATCCCGCCCCTCGAGCTCCTTACCGCATAGCTGGCAGACCCAGCCGTCCCGATTCAGGACGAACAGTCGCACCTCGTCCCACTCAGCCCCCTTACTGCTGTGTTGACTCACGGGCCGCCCTCTCCGGGTCGGGGCGCACGGCGTTGCAGTAGAAGCACACGTACGCGCCGAGCGAGCTCCGCCACTCGAGCCAGCACCGGCGACAGATCACGCGAACCGGGCACGGAACGCGCCGCATCGGCAGGCGTAGCCCAATCGGCGCTTGTCCCACCACCACGAGTGATCGGCGTGAATGTAGGGCCGCAACAGGTCGAGGGCGGGCAGCGCGAGCCCCATCCAGCCCCTCATCGTGCCGACACCATGGCGAATGCGGCCGAGAGGAGGGCCGAGCCGACGATGCCGCCGCACACCCCCACGATGACACAGAAGGTCAGGTAGGCGGCGACGGCCGAGAGGCGCGCGCCGGTCACAGCTTGCCCCGGAGGATGTAGCCGACGTTCTGCAAGCGGCCGACCGCGAGCCCCAGGATCAGGGCCAGATCCTTCACCTCGAGCTTCGCCACGGCCTGGATGAGCTCAGAGGGGCGCTCGAGGTCCACGAGCTCATCGAGCTTGACCAGGGCGGGCGTCACGATGTCAGGAAGGGGGACGGGCGGCAGGGTGACATTCAGGAGGTCGGGGCGGGTGCGGGTCATGGTCATTCTCCTTCGGTGGTGCATTGGTGGTCGGCCACGGCGTCGTCTAGTCCGCCGTCGTCAGGGGCCTCGATGCGGCATCCGCGCACGGGGCAGTAGGTCCACAGCCAGTCGTTGACGGTGGAGGCGTCGAGGGTCATGAGGTCGCCCTGGTCACGGGCACGCCCTCGGGGTGTCGGCCGCACGCGCACTTGCCGAGCTCGGCCCGGTGACACTCGAACGACGTACAGCCCTTGCTTCCCGGCTTATCGCCGGGGCCACGGCCGCACGAGAGCGGGCGGTCGGAGAGGCGCAGGAACACGACGGGGCGGCCGTTCATGGTGAGCTCGAGCGAGTCGGCGGGCTCAAACTCGGGATCGGCGTAGATGCTCGCCTGGATCGTCCGCCCGTCCGATCGCTTCACGGCGTAGGTGTATCCGGTCTGCATGGTCACCGGGTCACCCCACCGACTCGCGCGCGGTCTCGCTGCGGATGTGCCGCTCTCGCGCTACCCACTCGTCTCGGATGTTGCGAGCCACCCCGCAGGCTCGGCAGTTGACAGAGGCGATGTTCTCGGGGTGCTCCGGGCACCCCAAGGGCGGGGCGTCCAGGAGGACGGGCCTCTCCTCGCGGCGCGGCCCCTCTCGCGCCGCCGTCCGCTCGGCCCAGTCCCACGCTCGGCGCGCGTCCTCGCCTCGCACTCGCGCCTCGACACGCTCTCGCGCGCTCACGCCCTCGCGCTCTCTCTCCATAGCCACGGCTGGCCGTGGCCGGTCGCGGAAGGACGGGGCCAGGGTCGACGGGTCCACCTTCCGCATGTCCACCGACAGCGGGCGGACCAGCGATATCCACCACGTGCCCCGGTCCGGGAAGATCACGAGGAACCCCGACTCCTCCAACATGAGGATGTGCTCCTCCATCACAGACGGAGGCGTACCCGGCCGGATCAGGTCGGCTATCCGCTGCGCGTCGAGCTCGATGCCCCCCGTCGCATCCGTGTACAGCCACAGCCCCAGCGCCGTCCCCTGCACCTCGACCGGCGCTCGCCGGAACCCCACCCACTCGAGGTCGGCGGGCTTGATCTTGCGTTGCAGCACTCTTGTTGTGTCCTTCTGGTTCGGTCCCCCGTGCGAATCCGTCGAGGATGAGATGCCCGGCGAGGTCAAGATCGACCGCGAGCACCTCGAAACACTCGGTCCAGCCGCTCCCGCCTGGCAGCGCTCCCATGGCCTCGCGGTTGTCGCGGAAGGCCTTCGGGAACCAGATGGAGAGCTCAGCCAGCGCCTCCCGCTCCCACGAGGCGTCAGTGCCCCGCTGAGCTAGGAGGATGTGCGCGCCGGTCTCCACGAATTGCGCGAGACGGCGCGTCCAGGTCGTCCGGCCGACCTTGAGCATTCCCCGGCCAGGGCCGAAGAATTCGGGCCAGTAGGCGACGTATGTTGTCTTGAAGTCAGTCACGTGCGCCACTCCCCTCGAGGGCCTTGCGGTGATAGCGGACGGTCGAGCGGTGAACGCCGACGCGGGCGGCGATAGCTCGCTCGGTCATGCCCTGCTCGGTCAGGACGCGGATGATGCCGCGCTGCTCGAACGTGAGGCGGTCGGCGCGCGTGCGCCGGTTTGGGTCGGCCGCGACCGGCTCGAGGGTCTCGACGGCGGCGAGCTTCGCCCGGTACCCCTTGAGCCAGACGTGCAGCACACGGGCGGCGAGCGCCTCGACTGCGACCCCGTTGCGGCGGGCGACGAGGGCGAAGAGGTTGCGGTCGGATTCGGGAAGGCCGGAGAGCCCGGCGAGGGCGAGGCTCACGCTGCCCCCTCGCACCATTGGGTCTCGTACTCCGAGAAGCTCATGCGGGGTCGGCGCGCCCAGTAGTCGAGGAGCTCGGGTGAGGCGTAGGCGAGCGCCCGCACCTCGGTTCCCGAGAAGAGGGTGAACGGGTCGACGCCTCGGCTCTTGCCGAGCTCGTTGACGAGCTGCCCGCCCGTCTCGGTCTCGGCGGCGACGTAGGCGGCCTCGAGGTAGTCGGCGTAGTCGGCCCGGCAGGCCTTCCACGTCGCTACGGCCTGGTCGAAGATCGCGCCCAACTCAGACAACCGGCGAGCGCCGCGCGAGGCGGCGAGCTCGGGCGCGCTCGGCCAGAAGGTCGATGAGGAGGAGCGAGGAGAAGATGATGCAGGCGGGGAGCGCCCACCACCAGGGGATGGAGTCGATGAGGGGGGTCAACGGGTCACCCCCTGCACGAGGATGACGACGCAGGCGATGATGACGAACCACAGCGGCAGGGCGACGAGGAGCCCAGCGAGAACGCCCCTCACTTGTCGCCGCCCTCGGTAGTGTCAGCGGCATGGCTACTGATCTGCACTACTACGGTTCCGTTTTCGAACTCGACACTGACGTTAGCGACGAGGCCCACATGAGGGACTTGCACGCTCAGCGAATCGCCGTGGCGGACGGAAAGGCGAGTCACCTGGTTGTCGCGTTGCAGGGTGGGCGTCGGGCGGTTCTCGACTGGACGCCGGGCGCGCCCCTCGTTGTTGTCCATCCAGCGGAGGCGCGCCTCGACGGCCTCCGCGCGGCGCTCGCGGCGGAGCTCGACAGCCGCTTTACGGGCGGCGTCCTCTGAGGTCGCAGCGCGGGCGTCGCGGTTCTGCTCGCAGACCCGTTCCGCGAGACGCGCCCGCGCTTGCGCGGCCGGGCAGTTGAGTTCGCCGCAGTCGACGCAGATAACGGAGTCGCTCAGTTTGGGGGCGCTCACCTTCGGGGTAGCGAGCGAGTCGGAGCACAGCCTGCACCGGCAGGGGTTGGGGACGGTGACGCTCACTTCTCGCCCCGCTCGCGCTTGCCCTTGAGCTTGAGCACGTCGGACGGAGAGAAGAAGCGCGCGCCGGTGCGGCCCTCTCCCACGGCGAGCGGCTTGAGCTTGCCCGCCGCTACGAGCTTGTTGAAGACGGAGCGGTCAACGCCGAGAAGCGCCGCCGCTTTGAGCGACCCGATGAGGGGGGAAGTGGTTGGCATGGTGCTGATATTGAATGATCTGCAACGACTGCGCAACCTTCAATGCGACATCGGCGTGTCGCACGTCGTTCACATCTCGCGAACTCCCCAGAACTTTGACCTTGCGAGCTTGCGCAAACTTGTGCAAGAGTTGCGACATGAACAACCCCAACCCCATCGAGGCGGGCGCAGACTTCGCGTTCTCCTTCACTTTCGCTGATCGACTCGCCAAGGCACTTCGCGTGGCGAGCGTCAGCGTCGAAGAGATGGCCGACGCGCTCGGCGTGTCTCGCACCACGATCAGCAACTACACGTCCGGGCGCACGACCCCTTCGCGACTCCAAGTCCGGGAGTGGGCGGCGCGAACCGGAGCGCCCGTCACATGGCTCGAGGCCGGAACGCACGAAACCCCCGCCGCGACCAGGGGTCGGACGGGGGTTTCGACTACGCTCCCCGGCTTGGACTCGAACCAAGAACCTGCCGGTTAACAGCCGGCTGCTCTGCCAATTGAGCTACCGAGGAATAGCTTGAACAGCGCCGGATAAGCCTAGCAAAGGTTCGAACGCTCTCCGTACACGCGACACGTCGGAGACCGTCGAACGACGGAGATTCAGCGACGAATCCGTCAGGCGGGCAGGAGATACGTCGCAGACGGCACGTGCTGCGTCTCGCCGATCTGAACGGCGTCCTCACCATCGGGCCCGAGGCGCAGGCTGACGACCGTGTTCGACCGCTCGTTGGCGATGTGGATCACCTCGTCGAGCAGGAGATGGTGTCGCGGCCACTCCCCGCCGCTCGGGATGCCGCCGACCGCGTGGACGTTCACGCCGCTCTCGTCGGATGCGAGCACCGCGATCTGGTCCGTCCCCCGCAGACCCACGAACCCGCGAAGCCCGCTCGGGGTGATCGACAATCCGGCGCCCTGGTCATCCGAGACGTCCGCCACCTGCGCTCGGGGTGCGAGCGGGACCGTATCGGCCAGGCGCACCGTGTCGTCCTCCGGGACGAGGACCGACAGATTCTGCCCGTGCTCCCCCAGAACCCAGACGACGCCGCCGGGATGCACACGCATGTCGCGCGGGCCGGATCCGGCGGGCAGCAGGATCGACTCGATGCGCTCGAGCATGCCGTCATCGTGGATGCGATGCACGTGGACCTCGTCGGTGCCGAGGTCGGCGCTCAGGAGCAGCTCGCCCACCTGCAGGGTCGCGTGCGCGTGCGGCCCCTCCTGAGCGGGGTGCGGGCCCGAGCCGGTCGCGGTGAGGATCTGCGCGACCTCGCCCACCACCCCCTCGGTGGAAACCGGATGCACGGCGATCGTGCCGTCGCCGTAGCAGGACACGTCGAGCCAGGTGCCGCCGCGTCGATCCACCCGGTAGCCGATATGGCAGGGGTGCTTCCCGCCCGCGGCGACCCAGCCCAAGCGGGCGAGCGACGCCTCGCCGTCACGGCGGAACGATTGCACGCCGTGTCCGCCCTCGTCGACGGCGAAGAGGATGTCGGGGTCGCGCGGGTGGGTCAGCAGGAACGACGGATCCGGCGCCGCGATGGCGGTGTCGACCCACGTGAGTGCGCCATCCGCCCCGCGGCGCATCGCCCCGATGCCCTGGGCGGGTTCCGCGCCGTGCGCGGACAGGGTCGTGTAGGTGCCCACCCAGACGATGCCTGCCGCCATGGTCAGTAGCCCGCCTCGGGATCGACGAGGCCCACGAAACGGCCGTCGCCCAGGTAGGCCTCGACGTTGGCCCGGATGCGCTCGACGAGGAGCGGAGCGGTCATCTCCGCCGTGTCGGCGTTATGCGAGGTGATGATGGCGCGTTCCTCGTCCCAGAGCGGATGGCCGTCCGGGAGAGGTTCCGGGTCGGTGACGTCGAGACCGGCGAACAGGATGCGCTTCTCGGCGAGGGCGTCGACGAGCGCGTCGGTGTCGATCAGCGGGCCTCGTGCGATGTTGACCAGCACCGCGTGCTCGGGCAGAAGCGCCAGCTGATCGCGGCCGAGGAGATGCCGGGTGCCGTCGGTCGATGCCGCGGCCAGGACGATGGCGTCCGCACCCGGCAGCACCTCGTCGAGACGATCGGATGTGACGACCCGCTCGGCGTTCTCGACGGGGTGCTCGGAGCGTCGGACGACCGTGACGTGGACCCCGAAGGGCTGCATGAGACGGATGAGCTCGACGGCGATACCGCCGGCTCCGACGACGACCACGTTGCGACCGAAGAGCGACTCGGCATACGCCTCGCCCCAGCTCCGCTCGTGCGCCCGGCGGCCGAGGGATCGGAGGCCGGCGAGCAGCAGCGTGAGCGCGTGCTCGGCGACCGGCTGCGAGTAGGCGCCCTTGGCGCTCGTCCAGACGAGATCGTCGCGCTTGTGGTCGGAGAGAGCCTGCGAGAACGCGTCCACACCTGCCCACGGCAGCTGGACCCACTGCACCTGGGGGTTGGCTTCCAGCGCGTCGATGAGGCCGTCCGGATCGCTGTTGGCCAGCCACATGATCGCCCGGGTGTCCGGTCCGAGAGGCACGACGCGGCCGCCCGATGACTCGACCGCGTCGGTGAACAGGTGCAGGTCGTCGCGCTCGGGAAGCAGCGTGATACCGCCCCGTTCCGGTGTGTGAGCGGGACGGGCGGCGGGTGTCGCGCCCGCGACGGCGGAGTGTCGGAAGCGGCTGGTGCTCATCCGCCCATTGTCCGGGGCGCGCACGGGAAATGCCCGAGTGGGCGGTTCCGGAGGTCCAGTAGCGGAGCGTACCGAGACCGGCCGAGTAGCGAAGCGTATCGAGGCCCTCGCTCGGGTTCGACGTTCGGTATCGGCTTCGCCGATGCTGTTCTGTCTGCTCTCGGTACGGCCTGGCGGCCTACTCGACGTCCGAAACTCCGGAGGTCGAGTAGCGGAGCGTACCGAGACCGGCCGAGTAGCGGAGCGTATCGAGGCCCCTCGACTCACGGCAGTGGGATAGGCCCCGTCGTGGTCTCGTACTCGGTCGCCAGGCCGCGGAGGTAGGGGTGGGCAGGAGAAGCGAGGACCTCGCCCAGCGTCCCGAGTCCGATGAGCTGTCCCTTCTGCAGGACGGCCACCCGGTCGGCGATCCCCGAGGTGACCGCGGCTTCGTGGCCGATGACGAGCGCGGAGAAGGAACGGTTCTGCCGGATCGACGCGAGCGCCTGGAGCATCGCGTCTCGGACCGTGATGTCGACGCCCGCGGTGGGCTCGTCGGCGATCCACAGGGTCGGCTCGAGGATGAGCGACCGGGCGACGGCGACTCGCTGCCGCTGACCGCCGGACAGCTCGTGCGGATAGGCGCCCATCAGGCCGAGCGGCAGCTGCATGGCGTCGATGAGCTCGGCGACCATCCGGCCGAGCTCCCGGCGGTCGAATCTGCGGTCCCGCATGAGGACGGGCTCGCTGATGTTCTCCGCGACCGTGGAGCCGTGCGTGAGCCGCCGGGCGGCGTCCTGCGGCAGATACCCGACCCGCAGTTCCAGCTCGGCACGGTGTCGTGGGGCCAGCTTGCGGAGCTCGCGGCCCAGCACCTTCACGGAGCCGCCGACGATCGCGGGTGCGTTCTCGCTCGCGCGTCGCCCGGTGTCGCCGGAGAGCATCCGCGCCAACGTGCTCTTGCCCGAACCCGTCTCGCCCACCATCCCGAGGATCTCGCCGGGTCGGATCGAGAAGGTCACACCGGCGAGAGCGCGGAACGCCTCGGATCCGCGCGCGGGCGGGTAATCGACCGTCGCATCGCTGACGACGACGATCGGATCTGCAGCGGACGCGCTCATCGTCCCATCCTCCCCCGCCCGCCACCGGTCCGACGTCATCCGAACGGCGGATCGTGGAGGCGAGCAGTCCGAGCTTGGCCTCAGACGCCTGTGGACGGGCCGCGAGTCGTCGACGACTCGCGGCCCGTGGATAGTCAGACCTCGGTCGCCCGGATCCGCTTCAGCTCCTCGCGGCGCGCCTTCTGGGCCACCGGGTCGGGCACGGGCAGCGACGCCAGGAGGCGCTGCGTGTACGGGTGCTTCGGCGCACCGAGCACCTCGGCACCGGTCCCCTGTTCCACCAGATCACCGCGGTAGAGCACGGCGATCCGGTCGGCGAGGATGTCGACGACGGCCAGGTCATGGCTGATGAACAACGCCGCGAAGCCGAGCTCGCGCTGGAGTTCCTTGAACAGCTCCAGCACGCGCGCCTGCACCGAGACGTCGAGCGCCGAGGTCGGCTCGTCCGCCACGAGCAGCTTCGGGTCGAGCGCGAGGGCTCGGGCCAGGCTGGCGCGCTGGCGCTGACCGCCCGACAGCTCGTGCGGGAAGCGGTCGCCGTAGCTGCGGGGCAGCTGGACGGCCTCGAGCAGTTCGTCGACGCGCTTCCGGGCATCGCTCGTCGCCTTGGCGCGCCCGTGCACGATGAGCGGCTCGGCCACGCAGTCGGCGATCGTGAGCAGCGGGTTGAAGCTCGTCGCCGGGTCCTGGAACACGAAGCCGATGTCGACCCGGTGCTTGCGGAACTCGCGCTCCTTGACGCCCACCATCTCGGTGCCGAGCACGTCGAGCGAGCCGCCCGTCGCGGTCGTGAGACCCGCGATGGCGCGGCCGATCGTGGTCTTACCCGATCCGCTCTCCCCCACGAGGCCCAGCACCTCGCCGGCGGCGATCTCGAAGCTGACGCCGTTCACCGCGCGGAACCCCGAGCGACCCAGGCGCCCCGGGTACTCGATGACGAGGTCGCGGGCGCGAACGAGGGTCTCCCGTGTCGTATCGACGCGCGCTTCGGCACGAGCCGCGGCGGCCGCGGTGCCCTGGCCCACGTACGGGACGGCGGCGAGCAGATCCTTCGTGTACTGCGCCGTCGGCGCGGTGAAGAGGGTCTGCACGTCGGCCTGCTCGACGAGCTCGCCCTGGTACATGACGGCGACGCGGTCGGCGAGGTCGGCGACGACGCCCATGTTGTGCGTGATCAGCACGATGGACGTGCCGAACTCGTCGCGCACCTGACGCAGCAGGTCGAGGATCTCGGCCTGGACGGTCACGTCGAGGGCGGTGGTGGGCTCGTCGGCGACGATCAGGCCGGGGTTGAGCACGAGCGCCATGGCGATGACGACGCGCTGCTTCTGACCTCCCGAGAACTGGTGCGGGTAGTAGCCGACGCGGGTCTCCGGGTCCGGGAGGCCGACTTTGCGCAGGATGTCGACGGCCTTGGCCTTCGCCTCCTTCCGGCTGATCTTGCCGTGCGCACGGAGGCCCTCGGCGATCTGCCATCCGACCGGATACACCGGGTTGAGGGCGGTGGAGGGCTCCTGGAAAACCATGGCGACGTCGGTGCCGCGGATCTCGCGCAGGCGCTTCCGGCCGACCGACACGATGTCGGTCGCGCCGCCCGCTCCGTTCGCCAGCAGGAGGACGCCCGACGAGGTCGCCGTCTCGGGCAGCAGGCCGAGGATGGTCTTCGCCGTCACGGTCTTGCCGCTGCCGCTCTCGCCGACTATGGCGAGGATCTCGCCCTTGTCGACGGTGAGCGAGACGCGGTCGACGGCCTTGACGGCCCCCGCGTCGGTCGCGAACGAGACGGACAGGTTCCGGATGTCGACGACGCTCATCGGTCGCTCCCTCCCTCACCGGGGGCTTCGAGCGAGTCGACGCCTCCCGGGACATCGATGGTTCCGCCGGGGACGACGGAGGTCTGCGCGACGGCACCCGACGACGCGCCGACCCGGCGACGGCCGCGTAGACGCGGGTCGGCCAGATCGTTGAGGCTCTCGCCGACGAGGGTGATGCCGAGCACCACGGTCACGATGGCGAGACCCGGGAACAGGGCCGTCCACCAGATACCGCTCGTGACGTCCGACAGCGCCTTGTTGAGGTCGTAGCCCCATTCGGCGGCCGAGCTGGGCTCGATGCCGAAGCCCAGGAACCCGAGGCCGGCGAGGGTCAGGACGGCCTCGGACGAGTTGAGCGTGAAGATGAGCGGCAGCGTGCGGGTGGCGTTGCGCAGCACGTGACGGAACATCACCCGCGGCGTGCTCGCACCGATGACGCGAGCGGACTCCACGAACGCCTCCGACTTGATCCGCACCGTCTCCGCGCGAATCACGCGGAAGTACTGCGGGATGAAGATGACGGTGATCGAGATCGCGGCGGCCATGACGCCCGCGATCTGGTTGGACTGCCCGCCCGAGATGACGATGGCCACGACGATGGCGAGCAGCAGGGACGGGAAGGCGTAGACCGCGTCGGCGATGACCACGAGTGTGCGGTCGAGCCAGCCGCCGATGTAGCCGGAGACGAGGCCCAGTGCGACTCCGGCGAAGATCGACAGCGCGACGCCGATGACGATGACGAGCAGCGACGTCTGCGCTCCCCAGATCACGCGGGACAGCACGTCGTATCCGCCCACCGTCGTGCCGAACAGGTGCTCGGGCGACGGGGGCTGCTGCGCCTCGAAAGGCCCGGCCGCGTCGCGCAGCTGCGAGTAGCCGTAGGGCGCGATGACGGGCGCGAAGATCGCCGTGAGGATGAACCCGACGGTGATGACGAGACCGGCGACGAGCATCCCGCGCTGCAGGCCGACGCTCTGGCGCAGCTGCTTGACGATCGGCAGACGGTCGGCGAGGCGACGCTTCGGAGCCGCCGACGCGGCGGCCGAGGAGGTGGTGGAGGTGGTCATGATCAGTACCGCACTCTCGGGTCGACGAGCGCCGCGATGACGTCGACGATGAAGTTGGTCACGGCGACGATGACGGCGAGCAGGGCGACGATGCCCTGCACGGCGACGAAGTCGCGCGCCTGCAGGTATTGCGCGAGCTGGAACCCGAGGCCCTTCCACTCGAAGGTCGTCTCGGTGAGCACGGCACCGCCCAGGAGGAGGGCGATCTGCAGACCGATGACGGTGATGATCGGGATCAGCGCGGGCTTGTAGGCGTGCTTGCGGACGAGGCGCAGCTCACCCACACCGCGGGAGCGGGCGGCGTCCACGTACTCGGTCCCGAAGGTGCCGATGACGTTGGTGCGGACGAGCCGCAGGAAGACGCCCGCCGTGAGCAGGCCCAGGGTCAGGCCGGGGAGGATCGCGTGCAGCAGTACGTCCTGGATGACCTCGGGGTCCCCCGTCGCGAACGCGTCGATCAGGTAGATGCCGGTCTTGCCCTCGAGGAGCTGCATCTGCAGCTCGGATCCGGTCGAGGCGCGGCCCGCGACGGGGAGGACGCCGAGCTGGACGGCGAACACGAGCTTCAGCAGCAGGCCCGCGAAGAAGACGGGGGTGGCGTAGCAGAGGATCGCGAAGACGCGCAGGACGGCGTCGCCCCAGCGGTCGCGGAGGTAGGCGGCGAGCATGCCGAGGGGCACACCGACGATGAAGGCCACGATGAGGGCGTAGAACGCGAGCTCGAGCGTCGCGCCGCCGTAGGTGAAGAGCACCTGCATGACGGGGCGGTTGTCGCTGATGGTGGTACCGAAGTCGAGGGTCGCGATCCGACCCAGGTACTCGAAGTACTGGATGATGAGCGGCCGGTCGTAGCCTGCCGCGGCGATCCGCTCGGCCAGCTGGTCCGCCGGGAGCCGACCTCCGAGGGCGGCCGTGATCGGGTCACCCGTCGCCCGCATGAGCAGGAACACCATCGTGACCAGGATGAAGATCGTGGGGAAGATGAGCAGGAACCTGATGAGCAGGTACCGCCCGAGCCCACCGCCCTGCTTACGACTACGGCCTGCGGGCACGGCTGCGCCCATGGCCTCGGGAGGAACCGTGACGGTCATCCTCAACCTCTCTAGTACGGGTATTCCGGCTGAATGAGAACGTTCCGCCGTTCTCTTTCAGCCGGAATACCCTCACAAACGTGGTGACGGCCGAAGGGCCCGGACACCGCGAGGATGTCCGGGCCGCTCGGCCGCTGCGACTGATGAGCCGCGTCAGCCCTTGGTGATGGGTGCGTAACGGAACTTGAACGACGCGTCGAGCGTGACGCCCGAGACGTCGGTGCCCGAGATCGCGACCTGCGAACCCTGGAGGTAGGGCAGGGTCGAGAGCTGCTCCGCGACCTTCTCCTGGATCTCCTCGATGGTCGCCTGACGCTCGGCCTTGTCGGACGTCGACACCTGCTTGGCGATGAGGCCCTGGACCTCGGCGTCGTCGAAGTGGTTGCCGAGGAAGTTGTCCTTGATGAAGAACGGCGACAGGTAGTTGTCGGCGTCGGAGTAGTCCGGGAACCAACCCAGCTGGTAGGCCGGGTAGACGTCGGTCGTGCGGTCCTTCGAGTACTGGACCCACTCCGTGGTCTGCAGGTTCACCGTGAAGAGACCCGTCGACTCGAGCTGGTCCTTGATGAGGGCGTACTCGTCGGCCGACGAGGGGCCGTAGTGGTCGTTGCTGTACTGGAGGTTCAGCGTGACGGGCGTGGCGACGCCGGCGGCCTTGAGCGTCTCGGCGGCTTTAGCGGCGTCCGCACCGCCCTGTCCGTCGCCGTAAAGCGACTTGAGGGGCTCGACCGCACCGGTTAGACCGGCGGGGACGTAGGAGTACAGCGGGGTGTAGGTGCCCTTGTACACGTTGTCCGCGATGGCCTGGCGGTCGATGAGGTCGGCTGCGGCCTGGCGGACGGCGAGAGCCTTGGCCGCGTCGGCCTCCGCGGTCGTCGCACCGAAGGGCTGCGTGTCGAAGTTGAAGACGATGTAGCGGATCTCGCCGCCGGGACCGTCCCAGACCTTGACCTTGTCGTTGCCCTTGAGGTCTTCGACGTCGGTCGCCGACAGGCTGCGGAACGCGACGTCGATGTTGCCCTCTTGGACGTCGAGCTTGAGGTTCGACGAGTCGGCGTAGTACTTGACGTTCACCGTCTTGTTGGCGGGAGCGCCGAGGACGCCCTGGTAGCCGTCGAACGCCTTGTAGGAGATCAAGTTGTTGAAGTCGTAGCTGGCGATGTCGTACTGGCCGGCGAACGCGTGGCCCGCGACGATGTCGGCGTCGCTCGTGAGCGAATCGGCCGAGAAGACCTCTTCGTCGACGATCGGTCCGGCCGGGCTCGACAGGATCTGCGGGAAGGTCTGGTCGTTCTCGCTCTTCAGCGTGAACACGACGGTGGTGTCGTCGGGGGCGGCGACGCTGTCCAGGTTGGCCAGCAGACTCGAGGGACCGTTGTCGTCGGCGATGGCGACCTGGCGGTCGAACGTGAACTTGACGTCGGACGAGGTGAGGTCGTGGCCGTTGACGAACTTGAGGCCCGGCTTGAGCTTGACCGTGTACTCGGTCGGCGAGGTGAATTCGGCCGACTCGGCGATGTCGGGCTCGACGTCGGGGCTGTTCAGAGGGGTGTTGAGGAGGAAGGGGTAGACCTGGTTCATCACGGCGAAGGAGCCGTTGTCGTAGCTGCCGGCCGGGTCGAGGACGGTGACCTTGTCGGTGGTGCCGATGGTGACGGTGCCTCCGCCGCCACCTCCGTTACCGTTGCCGCCGCCCCCGGCGCAGCCCGCGAGGGCCAGGCTGGCGGCGCTGATGCCGGCCAGAGCGATGAGGGCGCGCGTCGTGCGGCGCCCCGATGAGAATGCGGATGTCATCCGACTTCCTCTCTGAAGTGTGCTGATGGTGGTGATCGCAGAACGAACGCGCAGGCCCCGTGTGGGGGCGTGCGCGTTTCGTCGGGTTCAGGTCTAACACAGGGCTCGCTCTTATCCGGCACCGAGACGGGGTTTCGTTACTGGCACGAAACACGCGGCGCGTGACTGAGAAAGACTTGCGTTACCGTCGACCGATCGGGTCAGCCCTGGCGGAGGGCCCGGCGTTCAGCCTCGAGCCGGATCAGTTCCTGCTGCACCTCGCGCATCCGGACGGGGTCGTCACCCACCCGCTGGAGTTGGGCGCGGATATCGCGGTGCCGCCGTTCGAGGTCGCGCTCGACCAGCCGTGACACGACGCCCTGGACGTAGGCGGTCAGAGCGTCCTCGCCCCGATGCTGTGGAAGCGGCGCCATGGCGAGTTCGCTCACGAGGCGCGTCAGCGCCGGCGGCGCGGCCGATGTCACGGATTCGAGCCAGTCGGGGCCGGCCGCCGTCATGATCGAGGCTCCCGCCGCGTCTCGCACCGCCGCGAGGGCACGGTTCCCGAAGCCCGCCTCGGTCGCCTTCGTGAGCAGGTCGCGGCCCACCGCCGTGGGGTGCTGCAGGATCGCCATGAGCGCATCGCGTTCGAGCCTCGTACTCGCATCCTCGGGCAGCTGCGCGAGCGTGGGCCCGGCGGGAGCGGCCGGCGGTTCATCGCTCGACGAACTGTTGCCGACGGCGCCGTTGGGCGTCGACGGAGGGCGCTCCGTGCCGAAGCGCGGTGTCTCGCTCTCCTGCGGGGCCGGATGGGCGGCTGCGTAGGAGACGGCCCTGGTCACGTCGTCGAGATCCATTCCCAACCAGCGGGCGAGCTCTCGGGCATAGCCGGGTCGGAGGGACGGGTCGCGGATCTGCGCGACGACCGGCGCCGACGCCCGCAACGCCGACACTCGACCCTCGACGGTGTCGAGATCGTGTGCGTTCAGCTGCTGCCGGATCATGAACTCGAACATCGGCCTCTTGGTGTCGAGCATTGACCGCACCGCCTCATCGCCGCGCGCGAGACGCAGGTCGCACGGGTCGAGCCCCTCCGGACCGGTCGCGACATAGGTCTGCGCCGCAAAACGCTTCTCCTCCGCGAAAGCGCGTACAGCGGCCTTCTGACCTGCGGCGTCGGGGTCGAAGGTGAAGACGACCTCGCCCAGACCGGAGTCGTCGCCGAGGATCCGACGGATGATCTTGATGTGGTCCACGCCGAACGAGGTGCCACACGTCGCGACAGCCGTCGTGATGCCCGCGAGGTGGCAGGCCATGACATCGGTGTAGCCCTCGACCACCACGACCTGACGCGCCTTCGACATGTCGCGCTTGGCGAGGTCGAGCCCGTAGAGCACCTGCGACTTGTGATAGATCGGGGTCTCGGGAGTGTTGAGGTACTTCGGACCCTTGTCGTCGTCGAAGAGGCGGCGCGCACCGAATCCGACCGTCTCGCCCGTGAGGTCGCGGATGGGCCACATGACCCGACCGCGGAATCGGTCGTAGGGACCGCGATCGCCGCTCGAAACCAGCCCGGCGGCGGCCAGCTCCTCGTTGGTGAAGCCGCGCCCGCGGAGGTGCTTCGTCAACTCGTCCCAGCTCTTCGGGGCGTAGCCGACGCCGAAGTGCTCGGCGGCAGCACGGTCGAACGCGCGCTCCCCCAGGAAGCGACGGCCGGGATCCGCCTCGGGACTCGCCAGACGCTCCACGAAGAACTCCCCCGCGGCCCGATTGGCTGCGAGCAGGCGCGCGCGGTTGCCGCTCTCCTGAGCCGGGCCTCCGCCGTCCTCATAATGCAGCGTGTACCCGACGCGCTGAGCCATCCGCTCCACGGCCTCGGCGAACGTCGCGTGGTCGAGCTTCATGAGGAACGTGTAGACGTCGCCGTCCTCGCCGCACCCGAAGCAGTGATACCGGCCGACGGCGGGGCGCACGTGGAAGCTCGGGCTGCGCTCATCGTGGAACGGGCAGAGGCCCTTGAGCGACCCGACTCCCGCGGTCTTCAACGCGACGTGGTCGCCCACGATGTCAGCGATGTTGACCCGGGAGCGCACCTCGTCGATGTCGCTCTTCCGGATCCGCCCTGCCATAGGAGTCGAGTCTAGGTTTTCCCGCTGAGCGCTGAGCCCACCGGTGGCGTCGCGGGGAGGCCGAGATCGCTGGGGAGGAGGCGTCAGCCGGCGACGAGCGAACGGACGAGCGACACCTCGTCGTGGTTCACGCCGGCGACCGGAAAGGCTCCGGGCCGGATCTTCTCGATCGCGAAACCCAAGCGTCGGGCGACGGCGAGAGAGCGTTCGTTCTCCGCGGCGGTGCGGATCACGACCCGCCGGACGCCCCGCGAAACCAGCTCGGCGATGAGGATCTCGCAGCAGCGGGTGACGAGCCCGCGACCCTCGTGGCCGCCCTCGATCCAATAGCCGAGCTCGGCCGAGTAGCGGGCCGGATCGATGCGCGCGGTGACCGCTCCGACCGGGCGGTCGTCGTGAGTGATGAGCGTCGGGATCGTGCTGCCGCTCCGATAGCCGGTGAGGAGGAACCGGGTGAATCGCTCCATGGCCTCGTGCGACTGCTTCTCGTGGGCCCATGCTTCGTAGCGACGGATGCGCTCGATGTCGCCCGTCACCGTCGCGACGACATCATCGATCGTGGGCAGGTCTCGGAGGACGAGCCGATCACCGTCTCCGAGGTCGACTGGCAACTGCACGCGTCGAGGCTACGCCCGGAGGGTGACGCCCCCCTGAGCACTCGCCGCACGCCCCCGATGCCTCCCCGTCCACCCGTTGAGCAGAGCCAAACGCAAGAAACGTTCGCGGACCCCGAACTGGATGAGAGGGACCTTCATTTCGCTTCGCTCAATGGGCGGACGCCCGCCCGTTGAGCGAAGCGAAACGCAGGACACCTGCGCAGAGACCGACCCGGATGGGAAATCCTTCATATCGCGTCGCTCGATGGGCGGGACGGTGACGCGTTATCGAGGCCAGCGGCGTCCCGGAAGAGTGCGCAACGCGCGCGGGAGCAGCCGGTACACCCCGAGCAGCAGCCCGAGGCGGCGCCGATACTGCGACGCGAGCCACGGGGTCCAGGCCAGTCCGTAGCCGATTCGGATCCGATCCGGCAGCAGCCCGGCGGTGACGATGCGGACGAGCGGCAGGATCGGGCGGAGTCGGGGTTGCGGTCGGGCCGGGCGCAAGAGCTGCTGGGCCACGAGCCGGGCCGGGCCCTTCACGTCCAGCGTCGCGAGCTGCTCGCTCCAGTACCGCCGGAAGGCGTCGCGGGATTCCGGCCACATGTGCGCCGGCATGCCGAGCGTCGTTCCGATCAGTGCGCTGCGGCGGTAGACGAGCTCGTCGATCTCGTCCTGCAGCGGACCCCAGGTGAGTTCGTACATGACGACGGTGGTGTCGTAGAGGGTCGCGGCGACCCACAGCTGCAGGTCGGTGTCACGAGCGTCGTAGGCATCGGGCTCGTCCGACGACTGTACGCCGCGGTGCGCCCCACCGACACGCCTGGCGACCCGCCGGATCTCCTCATCGGTCCCGTAGGCCAGGGTGTAGAGATAGCCGACGGTCCCCAGCAGACGATCGGTCGGATCCGTCGCGAAGCGGCTGTGCTCCGCGACGCCGCGCGCCACGGCCGGGTGGGCGAGCTGCAGCAGGAGAGCCCGTCCACCGCCGGCGAGCAGGATCGACTCCCCCGCGATGGCGCGATAGACCGCGGTCTCGTCTCCCGAAACCGTCTCGTGCGGTGGACGCCGATGCAGCAGGATCAGCCCACCAGCCGCTCGTGCCACGCCATCGCGGACTGGTCGGTCAGGCTCGCGACCTGGTCGACGACGGCCCGTCCGCGGGTGGCGTCGTCGGCCGCGTCGCGGTGGTCGGCGAGGAAGGCGGGATCCATCGCCTCGGGGCGAGCGGCCAGCACGTCGGCCAGCTCGCGAAGGATGTCGCGCTGCTGCTGATAGACCGGCTCGCGTTTACTGCTCGTCATCACGAACGCCGCCACGATGCCCTTGAGAACCGCGATCTCGGCGCCGATCTCGTTGGGCACCGCCACGTTGGCACCGAAGCGCGCGATCTGCTCAGCCGGATACGCCTCGCGGGTCGCGGCGACCGCCCGCCCGGCGAACCTGCCGATCAGCTGGCTGGTCAGGTTCTTCAGTCTGCCCTGATCGAGACGGGATCCGTCCCACGACGAGATCCAGAACGGGAGCTCGGCGAGGCGGTTGAACGCCGCATGGAGGGCTCCGTGGTCGTACTCGCCGCCGATCCAGGAATGGACCGCCATGACGAGGGCGTCGTGCTCGCCGCGATCGGAGAGGACGGACACGTCGACGTATCCGCCCGTCACCGCGTCCTCGAAGTCGTGGACCGAGTAGGCGATGTCGTCGGACAGGTCCATCACCTGGGCCTCGACGCAGCGGCGCCCGGCGGGGGCGCCCTCGCGAAGCCATTCGAAGGCCTCGGCGTCGTCGTCGTAGAAGCCGAATTTCGCGCGGCCGCTCGGGTCGGCGACGGACTGCGCCGCGGGCCAGGGGTACTTGCAGCTCGCGTCGAGGCTGGCACGCGTCAGGTTGAGACCGTACGGCCGCCCATCCGGGCCGAAGGCCTTGGGCTCGAGCCGGGTCAGCAGGCGCAGGGACTGGGCGTTGCCCTCGAAGCCGCCGATGCCGGCCGCCCAGTCGGCGAGCGCCTTCTCACCGTTGTGGCCGAAAGGCGGGTGGCCGAGGTCGTGGGCCAGGCAGGCGGTGTCCACCACGTCGGGGTTGAGACCCAGGCTCGCGCCGATCTCGCGGCCGACCTGCGCCACTTCCAGCGAGTGCGTCAGGCGGTTACGGGCGAAGTCGAGGCCCGCGGTCGGCGACAGCACCTGCGTCTTGGCCGCCAGACGGCGCAGCGCGCTCGAGTGCAGGAGTCGGGCGCGGTCGCGCGCGAAATCGCTGCGGCGGGCGTTGGTGTGCTGCTCGGGGAGCCAGCGTTCGGCGTCTCGCGACGCGTAACCGCCCGACGCGTCAGCCACCGCTGTTCTCGAGCTCTGCTCCGGCCACGTCGGCGCGATCCCCTTCGGCGATGGTGCGCGAGTCCAGCCAGCGTTCGGGGAGCACCGGACGCTTGGGCGTCCCGGCGCGGCCGCGCTGGCCCTCGGCCGCCTCGCCCGGGTAGGGCTGGTCGCGGTCGAGCTCGCCGAGGAGATCGTCGATCCGCTGCAGACTGTACGCCGTGGCGAGCGCGGCGCGCGTCTCACCGCCGACGGGGTAGCCCTTGAAGTACCAGGCGACGTGCTTGCGGATGTCGCGTGTTCCGCGATCCTCGTCGCCGAAGAACTCGACGAGCAGCTCGGCGTGCCGACGGAACGTGTCGGCCACCTCGCCGAGCGTCGGCGTCACTCGCGTCTCCTCGCCGGCGAACGCGGCCGCGAGGTCGCCGAACAGCCAGGGGCGCCCGAGACAGCCGCGTCCGACCACGACGCCGTCGCAGCCCGTCTCGGCGACCATGCGCAGCGCATCCTCGCCCGACCAGATGTCGCCGTTGCCGAGCACGGGGACGCTCGTGATGGTCTCCTTGAGCTTCGCGATCGCGCTCCAATCGGCATGGCCCGAATAGAACTCGGATGCCGTGCGCGCGTGCAGCGCGATGCTCGAGACGCCGGCGCCCTCGGCGATCCGGCCCGCCTCGAGGTAAGTGAGGTGGTCCGAGTCGATCCCCTTGCGCATCTTGATCGTGAGCGGGACCGCGCCGGCGGCCTGGACCGCGCCTTCGACGATGTCGCGGAAGAGGTCGAGCTTCCACGGCAGCGCCGCCCCGCCGCCCTTGCGGGTGACCTTGGGCACCGGGCAGCCGAAGTTGAGGTCGATGTGATCGGCGCGGTCTTCCTCGACGAGGATGCGGACCGCTGCAGCGGTGGTGGCCGGGTCGACGCCGTACAGCTGAATGCTGCGCGGCGTCTCGGACTCGTGGTGCGTGATGAGACGCATGGTCTCGGGCGTGCGCTCGACGAGGGCGCGCGTGGTGATCATCTCGCTGACGTAGAGGCCCGCTCCGAACTCGCGGCAGAGGCGGCGGAAGGCGGTATTCGTGATGCCCGCCATGGGTGCGAGGACGACGGGCGCGTCGAGCGTGAGCGGTCCGATCTTGAGCGCACCGGAGGGCGCCTCGAGAGTGGCGGAACTGTGCAACATCCCCCCATTCTCCCAGCCCCGCCACCCCTCCCCCTCTCCTACGGGTATTCCGGCCGAATGAGAACGTTGCGGCGTACCAACTGAGCCGGAATACCCGTACAACGTGGGGGAGGATGGGGGGATGGGCAGGGAACGGGTCATCGCCGACGCTGAGGAGCGCGGGCTCACCATCGAGCTGCGGGAGCGGCCGGAAGCGCGCTCGCTCGCCGAGGCGGCCGGGCTTCTCGGGATCGAGGAGTCGAGCCTCGTCAAGTCGCTCGTCGTGAAACGCAGCGACGGCACCTTCCTCTTCGCCCTGGTCCCGGGCGACCGCCAGATCGCATGGGCGAAGCTCCGCGGAGTCGTCGGCGTCAACAAGCTGCGCCTCCCGGATGCCGCCGACGCTCTCGCCGCGACGGGGTACGAGCGCGGCACCATCGTGCCGCTCGGAAGCTCGACCGCATGGCCGGTATACATCGACGAACGCGTCGCCGGGAAGCGGATCGCGCTCGGCGCGGGTGAGCACGGGTGGTCGCTGTTCGTCGAGGCGGATGAGCTCGCAGCAGCGTTGCAGGCGACCGTGGCGGACATCTCGGACTGAGCCCTTCGAGCCATTCGACGCTCTTCGTTCCGCTCCACTCAACGGGCGAGCGGGTGATCGGGCGCGCGGCTCCTCGTATCGCTCCACTCAACGGGCGAGCGGGTGGGGCACGAACAGGCGAGCATCCGAAGAACAGCCGGAGACCCGGACCGCCCCCAGAGATCATCAGGTCTCCCCCAGTGCCTGCACAGTCGCGCCGCACGGGCGTCCTATCCATCCCCCATAGCGTCAGGAGCTCCCGAGACGACCGATCCGAGAGGCCGCCGACATGAGAGTGACCGACACGAGCGATCGATGGTGGCGCACCGCCTTCATCTACAACCTGAACGTGAAGAGCTTCATGGACTGGGACGACGACGGGGTGGGTGACCTCGAGGGCCTCTCCCACCGGATCGACTACCTCGCAGCCCTCGGGGTGACCTGTCTCTGGCTCGCGCCCTTCTACACTTCCCCGAACAAGGACAACGGGTACGACGTCTCGGACTTCTACGGGATCGACGACCGCTACGGCCACCACGGCGACTTCGTCGAGGTCGTTCGGACCGCGCACGACCGCGGTATGCGCGTCATCGTCGACCTCGTCGTCAACCACACCTCCGACCAGCACCCCTGGTTCAGGTCCGCGCGCTCCTCCCCCGACAGTCCCCATCGCGACTTCTACGTCTGGCGCGACGAGATCCCGGCGGACGCCCCCGCCAACGTCTTCCCCGACGCCGAAGACGGCGTCTGGTTCTGGGATGAGAAGGCCGGTGCCTACTACGAGCACAACTTCTACCGCCACCAGCCCGACCTCAACTTCGCGAACCCGGAAGTGCGAGAGGAGATCGCGAAGGTCGTCGGATTCTGGCTGGAGGTGGGTGTCGACGGATTCCGCGTCGACGCGGTGCCCTATCTGATCGAGCCCGGGGCGGCCGACGAACACGAGTATCTACGACTGCTCCGCGGCTACATCTCGCGACGCAAGGGCGAGGCGATGATGCTGGGCGAGGTCAACGTCCCCCGGGATGAGCAGCTCTCGTTCTTCGGCGGATCCGACGCGGACGAGCTCAGCATGCAGTTCGACTTCATCGGCAACCAGCGGATGTATCTCGCCCTCGCGCGGCAGGATCCGGCCCCGCTCGTCGACGCCATCGAGAGCCGCCCGGCCATCACGACCGGCAGCCAGTGGGCGAATTTCGCGCGCAACCACGATGAGCTGACCCTCGACCAGCTGAGCGACGACGAGCGCGACGAGGTGTTCGCCGCGTTCGCCCCCGAGGAGTCGCAGCGCATCCACGGACGCGGCATCACGCGGCGCCTGCCCCCGATGCTCGACGGCGACCCGCGCCGCATCCGCATGGTCTACAGCCTGATCTTCACGCTGCCGGGTGCGCCCGTGCTCTACTACGGCGAGGAGATCGGGATGGGCGACAACGCCGACATCCCAGGTCGCAGCGCCGTCAGAACCCCCATGCAGTGGAGCGATGCGGAGAACGGCGGCTCCTCACGCGCCGCGCGGCGACGACTGGTCGCCGAGCCCCCGTCGGGCGCGTATGGACCGGAGCACGTCAATGCGTCGGCGCAGGTGAAGGATCCGGATTCGCTCTTCTCCTACGTGCGAGAGCTGGCTGCGCTCTACCGCCGCTCCCCCGAGATCGGCTGGGGCGACTACGAGCGGCTCGAGACCGGCGACGCAGCTGTTCTCGCCCACCGGATGAGCGGGTCCACCGGCCAGACGGTTGCACTGCACAACTTCGCGCCCGGGCCGACGGTTGCGGAGTTGACGCTGCCGGGTGCCGATGAAGACTGGCGTCTCGTCGATGCCCGTAGCGGCACGACCCATGCGGTCGACGCCAAGGGTCGCGTCTCGATCAGGATGGACGGCTACGGCGCCGAGTGGTTCCGCCTCATCGGCCCGGACTCCCGCCGCCTCTGACCCGCCCGGACAGACGGATCCCCCGCGACTGCGGAGTGTCGCACCGATTGCGGCGCGAAAACGCCGTGCAGTCGGCGCGACACTCCGCAGTCGCGGGGGATGTCGCAGGGTGGTGAGCCGAGCCGGTCGGCGTCACCCCAGAGACACAGCGCTCCAGGAGACCGGCGGGAGGGTGACGGTCAGCGTGCCGTCGCTCACCGAGGCCGAGTCATTGGACTTCAGTCCGACCCGCTCCTGGTCTTCGAGAGTGTTGGCGGCCATCAGGTCGTCGTCCCAGAGCGAGACCGATTCCAGGATCTCGGAGCTGTCCAAGCCGCCGAGGCCCACCGTCACGGTCACGGACTCCGTCATCGAGCGGTTCACCAAGAACACGGCCGACCGGCCCGTCTCGCCGTCGAACGTCGCGACCGCGTCGACGGTGGGCACCTCGCCGTAGACCTCGGTCGAGATCGTCTCCGACTCGATCGACAGGCGCAGCACGTCGCCCACCGCGAGCCGCGAGGTCACAGCGAACGGGAAGAAGGTCGTCTGGCGCCAGGCGTCTCCGCCGGGCTCGGTCATGATGGGCGCGATCACGTTGACGAGCTGAGCCAGCGAGGCGGACTTGACCCGGTCGGCGTGCTTGAGCAGCGAGATCATGAGGCTGCCGAAGACGACCGCGTCCTTGACGGAGTACACGTCTTCGAGGAGACGCGGGGCGACCGGCCACTTCTCGATGTCCGTGATCTTGTCGTCCGCGTGATAGCGGTCGATGTACCAGACGTTCCATTCGTCGAAGGAGATGTCGATGCGCTTGGTCGAGCCGACCGCGGCGCGCACGCCGTCGGCGGTGGCGACGACCGATTCGATGAAGTGGTCCATGTCGACCGCCGAGGCGAGGAAGCTGGCGGTGTCGCCCTTCTTCTCCTCGTAGTAGGCGTGGCACGAGATGAACTCGACGTCGTCGTAGGTGGCCTCGAGAACGGTCCGCTCCCAGTCGCCGAACGTGGGCATGTGCGCGGACGACGATCCGCAGACGACCAGCTCGAGCGACTCGTCCATCTGCTTGAGTGCCTTCGCGGTCTGCATCGCGATCTTGCCGTAGTCCTCCGCGCTGCGATGGCCGAGCTGCCAGGGCCCGTCCATCTCGTTGCCGAGGCACCACATCTTCACGCCGAACGGTTCGGTGCGGCCGTTGGCGATGCGCTGATCCGAAAGCGTCGAGCCGCTGCGGATGTTGGTGTACTCGAGCAGGTCGAGCGCTTCGAGCACGCCCCGAGTGCCGAGGTTGACGGCCAGCATGAGCTCGCTGCCGACCTTGTCGAGCCAGCTCGAGAACTCATGGAGGCCGACCTCGTTGGTCTCGGTCGAGTGCCAGGCGAGGTCGAGGCGGCGAGGGCGTTCGGCGACGGGCCCGACGCTGTCCTCCCAACGGAAGCCGGAGACGAAATTGCCGCCCGGGTAGCGGATGGTCGATACTCCGAGCTCGCGGACGAGGTCGATGACGTCGGCGCGGAAGCCCTCTGAGTCGGCCGTGGGGTGGCCGGGCTCGTGGATGCCGTCGTAGACGCAGCGGCCGAGGTGCTCGACGAACGAGCCGAAGATGCGGCGGTCGATGGTGCCTACCGTGAAGCGGGGGTCGAGTGTGATGCGGGCGTCGCCCATGGGAGTGGTTCCTTACGTGGAGTCACGGGGAGAGCGCGGCGGAGCGCTCTTCATGCGGGAATAGCGGGAAGTGCAGGTGGCGTCGCGCGAGCGTGCCCGGATCGGGTCACGACGCGTCGGTCTACTTGAGGCTGCCCAGCGACAGGCCCCCCTGCCAGTAGCGCTGCAGCGAGAGGAATGCGATGACGAGAGGGACGATCGACATGAGCGAACCGATGATGATGAGGCTCCACAGCGACTCGCCGCCGCCGTTGTTCGCCGATGCCTGCCCCTGCCAGAGGCCGATTCCCACCGTGATGGGGAAGAGCTTCGGCGACGACAGCATCGCGAGCGGCAGGAAGTAGTTGTTCCAGCACGACACGATCGACAGCAGCAGCACCGTCACGAATGCGGGCCGCATGAGCGGAAGGGCGACCGTGGCGAAGATGCGGAACTCCCCCGCACCGTCGACGCGAGCCGCGTCGAGCATGTCGTCGGCGATGCCCTCCGAGGCGTAGACCGACATGAGGTAGACGCCGAAGGGGTTGAGCAGAGACGGCAGGATGACGGCCCACACGGTGTTCGTGAGCGACATCGACGACATCATCACGAAGGTCGGGATGACGAGCGCCGTGAGCGGCACCATGACCGAGCCGAGCAGGAGCGCCATCGAGAAGTTCCGGCCGGCGAATCGGAACTTCGCGAAGCCGTATCCGGCGAGCACCGCGAGAGCGGTCGACCCGAGCCCACCAGCGACGGCGTAGAACAGCGAGTTGCCGAACCATTGCAGGTAGATGCCGTCGTTGTAAGTGACCAGGCTCACCAGGTTCTCGCCGAAGGCGAAGGTCTTGCCGAACCAGAGCGCGCTGTCGCCGCCGAACAGTCCCTGCACGTCTTTGGTGCTGGCGACGATGAGCCACCACAGCGGGACGAGGAAGTACAGGATCAGGACACCGAGGAACAGGTGCGGCACCAGGTTGAGCTTCTTGCGAGGTCCACCCGCGCGGGCCGCGCGCTCCCGCCGTGCGGCGACGGTGGGACGAGGTGCGGTGAGAGTGGTCACTGGCTGAAGCCCTTCCGCTTGCGGTTGGAGGCGAAGAGGAAGATCGCGACGGCGATGAACACCACGATCCCGAGCGCGAACGACAGGGCCGACGCGTAGTTGAAGTTGGCGTACGAGAAGGCCTGCGTGTAGGCGTACATGTTGGGTGTGAAGTCGGGTTGGATCGATCCGTTCGCGATGGGCCTGAGGATCTGCGGCTCGGTGAAGAACTGCAGCGTCCCGATGAGCGCGAAGACGAGGATCACGACCAGAGCCGAAGACACGAGCGGCACCTTGATGCGCCAAGCGATCTGCCACGCGTTGGCGCCGTCGAGACGGGCCGCCTCGTAGAGGGCCGGGTCCACGCCCTGGAGGGCCGCGTAGATGATGATCATGTAGTAGCCGGCCCACTGCCACGTGACGATGTTGACGAGGGCGCCGAAGATGTTGTCCGGAGAGAGCGGCAGGAACTGCGCTGTCCCGAGCGCCTCGGTGATCTGGCTCAACGGGCCGAACGTGGGGCTGTAGAGAAAGCCCCACATGAGCGATCCGATGACAGCCGGGATCGCGTAGGGCAGGAAGACCATGAGTCGCGCGAACCGCGCGAACCGGGTGGTCAGAGCGTCGAGCACGAGTGCGACGGCCAGCGACAGCAGCATCTGCAACGGGATGAGAACGAGCGAGAAGCCCGCCACGAATCCGACGCCGTTCAGGAAGGCCGGATCGGTGAACGCCTTCACGTAGTTGTCGAGTCCGGAGAACACCGTCCCGGTCGCCAATCCCTTGCTGAAGAGACTGAGGTAGAAGGCGTAGCAGAGCGGCGCCACCAGGAAGATCAGGAAGATGAGCGCGAACGGGGCGACGAACAGCCAGCCGATCTGCTCACTGCGGAGCGAACGCCGCCGAGGCGTTCTCGCCCCGCGTGTCGAGGCGACCACCGCGGGTCGCTCGAGCGTCATGTGGGTCATGTGGATCCTCTTCGATCGCAGGGGTGGGAGCAGGGAGCGGGTGCCCGCCTCGCGAGGAGGACGGGCACCCGCCGGGATCACTCGGAGACCGTGAAACCCTGGCCCTTGGCGTAGTCGACCACGGTCTTCTGCAGCTGGTCGGCCGCGTCGGATCCGCTCAGCGTGCCGGCGTTGACCTGGGTCAGCACCTCCTGCAGCTGCGCGTAGTAGTAGACGATGATCGGCGGGTAGACGAAGCCCTTGTAGTCGTTCGCCGCGGGGACGTAGACCTCCTTGTTCGCCTGCTGACCGGAGAAGAACTCGGACTTGTTGTCGATGAACGCGTCCGAGGTGAGCACCTTTTGGTTCAGCGGGAAGATGACCTGGTTCTTCCAGCCGTCCTCGAGCGAGGCGTCGTCGGCGTAGAGCTCCTGGGCGACCTTGGAGGCGAGCGCGTAGTCATGGGCCTGGGTCGTGACCGAGAACGCCGATCCGCCCCAGTTGACGGCGACGGGGCTCGAGGTGTTCCACTGCGGGAGCTCGGCGACCTGGAACTTGCCCTCGGATGCGCCCTCTCCGACACCGGCACCGGTCAGGTAGCCCGGAGCCCACGCGGCCGAGGTGTAGGTGCCGTAGTCGCCATTGATGAAGCCGGCGATGTAATCGGTCGTGAACTGGTCCTGCGTTCCGACGAGGCCGTCCTTCACGAGGCCCGCCCAGAAGTCGAGGACGTCCTTCGAGTTCGAGTCGTTCAGCTTGATGGTCAGCTTCTTCGGGTCGGCGGCGTCGACCTGGAAGGGCTGCGCGCCCTTCTGGATCTGCAGCGCCATCATGACGGCCGGTACGTTGGCGCCGAGATCGCCGAAGAGGGGTCCGCCCGCGGCCTTGACCTTCTCGGCGGCGGTGCGGAAGTCGTCCCAGGTCTTGGGGGCAGTCACGCCGTACTTGTCGAAGACGTCCGTGCGGTAGATGAGGGCCATGGGGCCGCCGTCGACGGGGACGCCGAAGATGCTGTCGCCCTGCGACACGTCCTTCCAGGCGCCGTCGCTGAAGCTCGAGCGGATCGCGTCGACGCCGTAGTCGCCGAGGTTCACGAGTGCGTTCTGGATCGCGTAGGCCGAGATGTGGTCGGCCTCGAGCATGACGACGTCCGGCAGACCCTTCCCGGCCGAGATGGCGGTCTGGACCTTGTCGTACTCCTCGCCGCCCTGACCGACGTTGTTCCAGCAGACCTGGACGTCGTCGTGGCCCTCGTTGAAGTTGTCGACGACGGTGGCGATGTTGGGGTACCAGGCCCACACCGAGACGAGCGGCACGTCGGCCTTCTTGATCTCGTTGGTGCAGTCCGCGGCGGTGACGGTCGGGTTGACCTGGCTGCCGGTCGCGCCGCCGGTGCCGCCGCCGGCTGCGCCGCCGCCGGGGGTGCACCCGACGAGCGTGGCGATGAGGGCCGTCGCGACGGCGGCGGGAGCGATGATGCGGGATCTCACAGTGCTGTGTCCTCTCGAAGACTTCTTCGTCTTGCGCACCGCTGTCGGTGCGTCGAGCCGGGATCGCCATTGTTTTACAACGTTGGAAATTCAGGCTGGGTCGATCATGCGACCACCGGCCGATCGTGTCAAGCGTTTTCGATCGGCGTGTCAGATGCGCGCGGTCGACTGCCTCTCACGCACCGCAAATTCCGCGAGATGCGTGCGCGGAGCCTCCGTCGACCCGCCTATCCGCTCGACGAGGAACCGCAGCGCCACCTCTGCGATCTCGGAGCGCCCCGGATCGATGCTCGACAGCGTCGGCAGGCTGTAGAGGTTCTCGTCGATGTCGTCGAAGCCGATGATCGCGACATCGTCGGGCACCGCGAGCCCGGAATCCTGCAGTGCGCGGAGGGCACCGTGGGTGATCGAATCGGCGAAACCGACCACTCCGTCGAACCGCACGCCGCTGTCGATCAGCTCACGCATGGCGGTGTATCCGGTGCCGCGGAACCAGTCCGCCACGTGTACGACGAGTCCCTCGTCGAAGGGCAGGCCCGCATCGACGAGAGCCGCCTCGTAGCCGGCCATGCGCAGCACGCCGGAACCTCCCCGCTGCCCCCGGGACCCACCGAGCGCGACGATCCGGGTGCATCCACGGTCGATCAGGTGCCTGGTCGCGGCCTGTACCCCGTCGGTGTTCTTCATGGTGACGTGGTCGAGTGGGCCGTCGAGGATGTTCTCGCCCAGCAGGACCGTCGGAACCGGCAGGGAAGCCAGGAGCTCGGCATCGGCCTGCCGGGCCCCCAGTGCACTGAACAGAACCCCGTCGAGGGTCCGAACACCGGGCCCCTCCAGGAAGTCGAATTCACGGGTGCGGCTGCCGTCCGACTGCTCGATGACGACCCTCAATCCGTGCGCGTCCGCGGTGCGCATGATCGTGTCGGCGAGCTCGGCGAAGTAGGCGTTGCGCAGGTACGGGATGATCAGCGCGATCGTGTTGCTGCGACCGGAGCGCAATTGACGGGCGCTGAGGTTGGGGACGTACCCCAGGCGGTCGATGGCCTCCTGCACCCTGGCCCGTGTGCTGGCGCGAACGTGCTGGTAGTCGTTGACCACGTTCGAGACCGTCTTGATGGAGACCCCGGCGGCGTCGGCCACGTCGTGGATGGTGACAGCCACCGTTCATCTCCTCCTTCGGTCCGATGAATCGGCTCATCATAGGGCCACCGACAGGTGTCGTTCAGCCGCGATTCAGGAGCATCCCGGTCGCAGTGGTAGGTCTACTGCTGCGGAGCGCACCCGTCCGGTCCGCAGACCTGACCGCTCGGCATACCCGGGATCAGGTCGAGCAGTGGACGGAACGTCGGCTGACGAGCATCGCCGGCCGTCTCCGAAGCGCCGGAAACGTCTCCGCGCACAGTCGTCGTGCCGGGGGCGATGTCGTTCATCGGGATGCCTCGACCGTCTGATCGACCCGACCGTCTTCGCGCTCGGCCGCGACCTGCGCGAGGGCCGACGCGAACGCGGCGGGATCCTGCGCGCCCGAGATCCCGTACTTGCCATCGATCACGAAGAACGGCACGCCTTGAATGCCGTAGGCGGTGGCCTGGGCCTGATCGGCGCGCACGTCCGCGAGATAGGCGTCGGATTCGAGCGCCTCGCGGGCCGCCTCCGCGTCCAGGCCGACCTCGGCCGCGAGCGCCACCAGCGAGTCGATGCGGCCGACGTGGCCGCCCTCGACGAAGTACGCGCGGAAGATCCTCTCGACCAACTCCAACTGCTTGCCGTGGACCTTGGCGAAATGCAGGAGGCGGTGGGCCAGCACGGTGTTGGTGTGGCGGAGCGCCTCGTAGTCGTAGTCGAGACCGACATCGGCGGCCACTCCGACGACGCGGTCGATCATCGTGACGACCTGTTCGCGTGGAAGACCCTTGTAAGCACTCAGGAAGTCGATCTCGCTGCCTTCGAAGTCGACCGGGGTGTCGGGCGCGAGCTCGTAGCTGTGGTACTCGACGGTCACGTCGCCGTCGAACCGGCGCACACCCTCCTCGAACTTCCGCTTGCCGATGTAGCACCAGGGGCAGGCGATGTCGGACCAGATGTCGACCTTGATGGGTGTGCTCATACCCAGTGCCAACGCGTTCGCGCTGACGGCATTCCCGCGGCCGCGGGACCGGGGCGTCATGTGGACGGGCTCCACGGCCGGGCCTGCCAGAATTGATCCGTCATGACGCATCGACGAGGAGACCAGGTGGCGCATCCGTCGTCCGATCCGACCGATCAGCTCGCCCCGCACCTCGCGGAGGATTCGATCCTCGACCGCTCCGTCGTGCTGCACGACGGTGCCGTCTTCATCCTCGACCGGCGGGTCTTCCCCGAACGGATCGAGTGGGTGCGCGCCGAGACGCCCGCCGAGGTCGCCGTCGCGATCCGGGACATGGTGACGCAGAGCTCCGGTCCGCTGTACGCGACATACGCGGGGATGCGCCTCGCGGCCGAGGAGGCGCGCGGGCTGCCTCTCGATGCCGCACGAGCTTTCATGGTCGAGGCCGCCACCCTTCTCGCCGGGGCGCGCCCCACGAACGGTCATCCTCGGGAGGCCGTCGAGCGGGTCCTCGCAGCAATCGAACCCGCCCGCACGACATCGGAGCTGGTCGAGGCGGCCGTCGCGGCCGCCGTGTCCGGAGACGAGCAGTATCGCGAGCTCAGTCGGATGCTCGCGCGCCACGCGATCCAGCTCCTGCCTGACGGATCGCGGATACTCACGCACTGCTGGATGGACGGCTATCTCATCGAGCTCGTCCGCGCGTCGCGGGCGGCCGGCATCCGCTACGAGTGGGTCGCGACCGAGACGCGTCCCTACTTGCAGGGCGCCCGGCTGACGTCGCATACGTTGCACGAGATGGGCCAGCAGGTGACCCTCATCACCGACGGCATGGGCGCTGCGGCGCTGCAGCCCGGCTCGTCCATCGGCCCCATCGACGCTCTCGTCACCGCCGCCGACCGCGTCAGCCTCGACGGCGCGGTCGTCAACAAGATCGGCACCCTCGGCCTCGCGGTCGCCGCGCACGCCTTCGACGTGCCGTTCTACGCGCTCGTGCAGGAGCCGGATCCGCGGGCCGCCACCGCGGACGACATCGTCATCGAGCAGCGCGATCCGCAGGAGGTGCTGGAGGTCGGCGGGCGCCGCACCGCCAGCCCCCGGGTGACCGACGCCTGGTACCCGGCGTTCGACGTCACTCCCCCGCGTTTCGTGACCCGCGTGGTCACGAGTCACGGCAGCTTCGCGCCCGCCGATGTCGCCCTGCGCTTCGGGGCGGTGCAGGCATGAGCGCGGCACAGGAGCCGGGCGAGTCGTCGTATCCGCTGCTGGTCACCGGTGCCGACGTGCTCGACCACCTCGACAGGGTCGGCCTGCTCGAGCGGATCGGCGGACGCGATGACGCCGCTGTCGCCGAGGTCACGGCGGGCAACATGAACCGCGTTTTCGTGGCTCGCGGTGTCGCGGGCGGAGTGGCCGTCAAACAGGCTCCCCCGTGGGTGCAGGTCGTCGGTCCCGAGTGGCCCATCGACCCCGAGCGGATCCTCGCCGAGGCCCGTGCGTACTCCCGCCTGTCCGAGCTCGGCCCCGACGTCGTACCCGAGATCCTGCACCTGGACGCCGAGCGGCACACCCTCGTGATGGAGGACCTGTCCGACCTGGCCGTGCTGCGCGACCTGCTCGTCGGGCAACTCCGCGAGCTCGTGGCCGGTCGCGCGCCCGCCCCGCTCGACCTCGCCTCCGTGGCCGAGTCCACCGGCCGGTTCGTCGGCGTGCTGTCGTCGTCCACGACGCGCGAGGCACTCGGGGCTGCTGCCCATGACGACCTGATCGCCGAGTCGGCCAATCCCGACCTCTGCTCCCTCACCCTCGACGTCGTGCTCGACGAGCCGTACCGCGAGCACGAGCACAATTCCTGGCGCCCCGCCATCGCCGACCGCGTCACGGCGCTGTACACCGACGACGAGGTGCATGCGGCGGTCGCGGCGATCCGTGCGGTCTTCGAGACGCGGCACGAGGCGCTGCTCCACGGAGACCTGCATTCCGGCTCCGTCATGGCGGGCGTCCGCGACGGCGCGACCATCACGAAGGTCTTCGACCCCGAGTTCTCCTTCGTCGGCCCCATCGGAATGGACCTCGGGCTCTTCTGGGCGAACCTCGCGATCGCGGCTGAGGCGGCGCGCGCCGTGGGCGGTCCGGTCGCCGAGAAGCTCGCCGGAGAGCGCGAAGCAGCCATCGACGTGTCGTGGAACGCCTTCCTCGACTCCTGGTCGGGAAGCGGGGAGGGCGCCGACCGGATCCGCGACGATGCGTGGCGTTTCGCCGGGGTAGAAGCTTTCCGCCGCGTCGCCGGGTTCTCGCACGCCGCCGATATCGAGACGCTGCCCGACGCCTCCGCCGACACCGCCACCGCCCGCGTCTTCGACCGGGCCCGTGGGTGGCTCGTCGACGGTCGCGACCCCCTTCACTGATCACCCCTTTCCGCAGACCGAGAGGCTGGACGACATGACCGAACCGACGATCGCCATCACCGCGCGCACCGTGGTGCTCGACCTGGAGGGCACCACCAGTGCTGCCGGGTTCATCCTGGGCGACCTCTACGACTACGCCCGCCCGCGTCTGCTGCCGTGGCTGCAGGAGCATGCCGACGATGAGGCCGTCGCCGGTGCCCGCGCACAGGTCGTCGCTGAGCAGGGCCTCGCCGCCGACGCGAGTGACGAGGACGTCGTCGCCGCACTGCACGAGCTCATGGCCTCGGATGTGAAGTCGACCCCGCTCAAGACGCTCCAGGGACAGATCTGGGCCGAGGGCTTCGCGAAGGACGAGATCTCGTCGCACTTCTTCGACGACGTGATCCCCCAGATGCGCCGCTGGCACGACGCCGGCGTGCAGTTCGCCTGCTTCTCGTCGGGTTCCGTGACATCGCAGGTGCCGTGGTTCCGCCACTCCCCCGAGGGCGACCTGACACCGCTGCTGCTCGACTACTTCGACACCGTGAGCGCGGGACCCAAGAAGGAAGCGGCCTCCTACGACCGCATCGCCTCGGCACTCGAGACTCCGGCCGCCGAGCTGGTCTTCTTCTCGGACCACCCCGACGAGATCACGGCCGCGACCGCCGCGGGGTGGCAGGTCGTCGCATTCTCCCGCCCGGGTGAGCCGTGGTTCGAGGCCGACTTCGGTGACGCGCCCGTCGTCTCGTCGTTCGACCAGGTCGAGGTGACGGCGTCGTGAGCCCGGCCGAGATGGGCGGAGACCCCGTCGCCGCGACCTCGACGGCTCCCGAATTCCTCGCGGCCGAACTGCTCCGCGCCGGTTCCGAGCTCGCCGCCGAATCCGCACGGTTCGCGGCCATGGGGTGGATGCGCGGCACGTCGGGCAACCTCTCTCAGGTGCTGGCGCGCGATCCACTGCGCCTCGCGGTGACCGCGTCGGGTCTCGACAAGGGTGAGTTGACCGAAACCGATGTGGTGCTCGTCGACGAGCTCGGTGAGCTGCTGCCGGGCGACGACCGCGGCTTCCGTCCGTCCGCCGAGGCCGGGCTCCATGCCCGGATCGCCGCGGTCACCGGTGCGAACGCCGCCGTTCACGTGCACGCGATGGCGGCGGTCGAGGCCGGGTTCCACTGGCCGGACGGCGTCGAGCTGCGCGACCTGGAGATGCTCAAGGGCATCGGGCACAGCGCGCACGACGAGACCGTCGTCATCCCGGTGATCCAGAACAGCCAGGACATGGTGGAGCTCGGCGACGCGTTCGAGGCCGTCTACAAGCGTCCCGCCGACGGCATCGCCGAGGTCCCGCTCGTGATCGTCGCTTCGCACGGCATGTACGCGTGGGGCGCCGACCTCAAGCAGGCCCGCTGGCACGCGGAGATCGCCGAGTGGCTGCTGCGTTTCACGGTGCGCACACGGACATGACAGTTTCCGCGCGGCACGGGCTCGGAGGGACGCGATGACCGCGCTCGCGCGCTACATGGACGCCTGGCTCTCCGAAGATGTCGAGCGCATCGCGGCGGCCGTGGCCGAGCACTGCGTGATCACCGAGTGCTACGGCCCGGTGTACCGGGGTCGCGAGACCGTTCGGCTGTGGGCGACCCGGTGGTTCGCCGAGGGCGGACGGGTGCACGGATGGTCGCTGACCGATCGATTCGCGACGGGCGACAGGGAAGTCGGGGAGTGGGTCTTCGACTGCACCTGGCAGGGGCGACGCTCGACGTTCGAGGGCTCGTCGATCGCCCGGGTGGCGGATGGCTCCATCGTCGAGCTCCGCGAGTATCAGACCACCGCGCCCCTCTACGACTGGCACGGTGTCTGGCGCTGACACGACTCCAGCGACGATATCGGCGGCGGGGTTCGGCGGCGCGGATTGAGAGGCGAGGATTCGACGGTGCCCGCCCGAGACCGACGGGAATAGTCCGCCCGGTCGGTCGTTGAGAGGGATGGGCCAACGGCGTCCCGCGAACCGTTTCCGACGACGCACTGGAGGACTCATGACCAATACCCTCGACCGCACGGCTCCCACCGATGCTCCCATCCTGGACGTGCTGTCCGCACGGTGGAGCACCCGCGCGTACGACAGCACGACGCCCATCGACGAGAGCGCTCTCGCCAGTGCACTCGAGGCCGCGCGATGGAGCCCCTCGGCATACAACAACCAGCCCTGGCGCTTCATCGTCGCTCGCCGCGGTACCGAGGCCCACGACGCGATCGTCGCCAGCATGGTCGAGTTCAACCAGGCGTGGGCCGCTCCCGCCGCCGCGCTGATCGTGTTCGTCGCGGAGACGTCGCGCGACGGTCGCCAGTTCCCCACCGCGTTCTACGACCTCGGTCAGGCCGCGGCGCACTTCACCGTGCAGGCCCACTCCGACGGTCTCTTCACGCACCAGCTCACCGGCTTCGACCCCGAAGCCGTACGTGCGTCGTTCGACCTGCCCGCCGAGCTGACGCCGTTCACCGTCATGGCCGTGGGTGCGCCCGGCACCATCGAGGACGCACCCGAGGCCTCCCGCGACGGCGAGAAGGCTCCCCGCCTCCGCCGCCCCGCGGCCGAGTCGGTCCTCGTCAACGCCTGACCCCGCGTTCATCAAGCCCCGCGTATCCCCTGGATGCGCGGGGCTTCCGCATGTGGGGATAGGTTCGGTCTCCGCGTACCTGCCCTGCGTTTCGCTGCGCTCAACGGGCGGGCGGCCGCTTCGCGACGGTCGCAGAGCGACCTCCTCAGCGACCAGAACTGCGGAGCGCCTCCACCCGGTCGCTGGGGAGCGTCGCGAAGCGTCCGCCGACCGCGACCCCGCCCATTGAGCGAAGCGAAATCAAGGGCCCCAGCCCAACCCCGCCCATTGAGCGAAGCGAAATGAAGGGGCCCAGCCCAACCCCGCCCATTGAGCGAAGCGAAATGAAGGGCCCCAGCTCGAGCCCGGCCTCAGGGGCGGGCGTGCTCCGCGAGGATCGCGGCCGTGCGCTCGGTGAGGGTGAGCGGCGTCGAGTCGAGCAGTCGGTCCAGGGCCAGGGCCCGACCGGCGGACAGGACCGCCCGGGCGGCCCCGGCACGGATGTCCTCCGGCAGCGACTCGATGTCGCTCGCCTTCGCGAAGCCGATGATGCGACGGATCGCCTTCGCGCCCGCGAAGACGGCTGCATCCGACCGGATCTCGGCCAGCACCCGCTCGAGCACCTCGTCGCCGAATACACGCGGGTCGACGCGGGTCGGCCACAACGAGCGGTACTCGGCCTCGAACGCGTCCCACAGGACGGGCGGGAGTTCCAGGATCTCGGCCGCTCGCTGGGGCTCCCCCAACGCCTCGGCTCGCGCTGCGGCGATCACGAGGTTCGCCCACAGCGCTCCGAGGTCGAAACCGGTCGGGCCGAACGCACCGAACTCGGAGTCGAAGGCGCGAACCGACTGCGCCACTTCACCCGATCCGTCGAAGCCCCCCTCCGGGCGCAGCATCACCGAGCCGGTGTGCAGGTCACCGTGGAGCAGGGACTGCGTGCTGTCCTGGAAGCGGATCTTCGCGAGGCCGATCTCACGACGCAACTCGACGTCAGCGCGCAGGGCGGCGACATCCGGCTCGTTGGCCGTCAGGACACGGTTGTGCTCGTGCTCGACGTAGGGCTCCGAGAAGACGAGGTCCTCGGTGATCTCGCTGAGCTCCGGGTTGGTCGCGGCGGCCACGAGGAGCCGCTTGGCGGGACCGGTGAGCCCGAACACGCTCGTACCGAAGCCGACGCGCGCGACGTGACGACCGATCTCCGCGGCCGCGTACCCGTGCACCTCCCCCGCGTTGAGCGCTGCACGCCACACCCGGTGGTCGCTCAGGTCCTCCATCGCGATGACGTAGTCCCCCGGCACGAAACCGTAGAGCTCGGGCACGTGCGCGGCATCGATACGCCCGTGCTCGCCGAGGATCCGCACCTCGCGGGCGTTCCGCTCGCGCGTCATCGGCCAGCTCGGATCGGTGCGCACATGCGGCAGAGACTGCTTCAGCACGACGCCGGCTCCGGCACGGTCCTTGACGATGAAGACGAGGTTCAGGTTGCCGTCGCCGACCTCGATGACCGACGCCAGCTGCGAGACATCGACCGGCCCGCTCAGCTCGGGGTGGGTTTCGAGGTAGGCACCTACGGAATCGACATCGAGCAGGAAGACGTCGCCGGTCACTGCGAGGCCGTGCTTCCTGCGACGACGGCCACGCGGCGGCGGCTGAACGTGAAGCTGAAGAGCAGAGCGACGAGCAGCACGATGCCCTTGCCGAAGTCCTGGTAGTAGTACGGCAGGCCGGCCATGGTGAAGCCCGTGACCATGACGGCGATGAGCACCGCTCCGAGCGCGGTGCCCCACGCGTTGGGTTTGCCCGCCCCGAGCACCGAGACGCCCACCAGGGCGACGGCCACGGCGTCGAGCAGCAGTGAGTTGCCCGCGCTGACGTCTCCCTGCCCGATGCGGGCTCCGAGGAGGAGGCCCGCGATCGACGCCAGCAGGCCGCAGCCGATGTAGGCGGCGGCGCGGTAGGCCCTCACCCGGATCCCAGCCAATCGAGCGGCCTCCGGATTCGCGCCGACCGCGTAGAGCGCACGGCCCCAGCGGGTGTGCTCGAGCACGAACCACAGGGCCGCGGTGAGGACCACGAAGATGATGACGGGAATCGGGATGGGGCCGACCGAACCGCGGTCGAGCGCCAGGTAGTCGGCGGTGAAGACGCCCGGCGCGGTCGTGCCGTTCGGCAGGGTCATGCGCGACGAGATCGACTGCCCGTCGACGATGATCAGCTTGAGGCCCACGATGACGAACATCGTGGTCAGCGTCGCGAGCAGATCGGGGATGCGGGCGACCACCACCAGGACGGCGTTGATCGAGCCGATGAGCACGCCGCCGAGCAGCACCGTGATGATGGCGATACCGCCGACCTGGTTCGCGATCACCATCGTGTAGGCCGCTATCGAGACCGCGAAGCCCGCCGCCGCGCCGACCGACAGGTCGATGCCTCCGACCGTCATGGCCAGTGCTACCCCGAGACCGGCGATCGCGGTGGGGGCGATGAACTTGAGCATCCCGAGCACGTTCGCACTCGTCGCGAAGCTCGGCTCGGTGAGCGCGAAGTAGGCGATGAGCGCCACCGTGACGGCGATGAAGCCCCACTTGGCGACTCCGTCGGCGAGCGCGGATCCGACCGATCGGGTGGAGCGCAGGGCGCGCGGCTGGACTGCGGTGGTCACGCGGGGTCCTCGTTTCGGGATTCGGCGTCGGGAAGAGGATCGGCGGAACGGACCGAGCGATCGGCGCGCGTCGTTCCGAGAAGAGAGGCGACGACGAGCTCTCGGCCGACCCCGTCGGCATAGGCGTCGAGGAGGACGTCGCCGTCGACGAGCACGACGATCCGGTCGGCGAGCTCGATGATCTCATCGACGTCGGACGAGAGCAGGACGCCCGCGCCGCCGTCGGCCGCGAGGCGTCGAAGTCGCGCGCCGATCTCGCGGCGCGCGCCGATGTCGACTCCGCGGAAGGGCTCGTCGAGCAGCGCCACTCGGGGCCCGCCGCTCAGCCACCGACCGACGACGACCTTCTGCTGGTTCCCACCGGACAGGTCGTCGATGGATGCGTCGACTCCCGCCGTGACCACGCCCAACTCGTCGACGACGACCGTCGCCCGCGCGGTCTCCCGCCCGCGGCGGAGCACTCCGAACGGCGACGCCTCGCGGAGGAACGGGACCGTGACGTTGTGCGCGACGCTCCAACCGGGAAGGATCCCCTGCGCCTGACGGTCCTCAGGGACGAGAACGACCCCGGCGCGGATGGCCTCGTCCGGGTGCTTGGGCGCGTACGCCTCGCCCCCGAGCTCGAGGGTTCCGGAGGCCGCAGGGCGCGCACCCGCGATCGTCTCGGCCAGCTCGGTCTTCCCGGCTCCGATGAGGCCGAGGATGCCGAGCACCTCACCCGATCGGATGTCGAGATCGATGGGCGCCGACGTGGGGAGCAGGGGCACTCCGCGAACGGATACGACCGCCTCGGTCCCGCGTCGCACATCGACCGGAGCGAGGACGAGGTCGGTGCGCCGGCCGAGCATCTGCTCCAGCAGCGCATGCCAATCGAAGGGACGCCTCGCATCGAGTGCGAGCCGGCCGTCGCGAAGCACCAGGGCACGATCGGCGAGCGTCTCGATCTCCCCGAAACGGTGCGAGACGTAGAGGATCGCGAGGCCCTGGTCGCGCAGGCGTCGGAGCACCACGAAGAGACGCTCGACCTCCGGGGCCGTGAGCGCCGACGTGGGCTCATCGAGGATCAGGAGACGCGGCTTCGAGCGGAGGGCGCGCGCCAGCACCAGAAGCTGCGCATCCGAGATGCCGAGGCGGGCGGCATCGTGCCCGAGGAACCGGTCGTCCCACGGCAGCTCCAACGTCCGGACCACTTCTCGGGCTCTCGCCAAGGTCGAGCGTCGGCCGACGAAGAGACCGCCGCCGCCCGGGGCCAGATCGGACAGAACGAGGTTCTCGGCCACCGTCAGGCCGGGAACGATGCCGTCCGCCACCTTCTGGTGCACGGTCGAGATGCCCAGCTTGACGGCGTCCGTCGGGGTCGCGAGCCGAACGACGGAGCCATCGACGCGCACGACGCCGGTGTATTGCGGATTAGCTCCGCTCAGCGCTTTGATGAGCGTCGACTTCCCCGCACCGTTCGTGCCGAGCAGGGCGGTGATCTCGCCGCTCGCCAACTCCGCGTCGATGTGCTCGAGCACGCGGTTCGGACCGTACGACACCGACAACGCCTCCAGGGAGACGACCGCGCGGTCGCCTCCCCGGAGGTTCGAGATGGGATTCGTCACGAGTTGGCGGGCAGCCAATCCGCGGTCACCGTGTCGCTCAGCAGCAGCGACGGCTCGGCCTTGCGGAGGTCGGCCACGTTGGTGATGCCCTTCTCCAGCAGGAAGTCGCGGGTGATGGTGACGGCCGGGAACTCGACCGAGTCCTTCGGCAGCTGGCCCGCGAGCTTCAGCGCGAGCGCGCGGACCACACCGGCTCCTACGGCGGCCGGATCGGTGGCCGAGGTGGCGACCCAGGGGCTGCCGTCCGCGGTCATGACCTCGATGTCGGCGTTCGAGATGTCGATGCCGTACACCTTGACCTTGCTCTGCAGGTTGTTCTGGATGACGGCCTGAACGACGCCCTTGGTGATCTCGTCGTAGGGGGCGAAGATCGCCTGAGTGTCCGGGTTCTGCTTGAGAGCTGCATCGACGAGCGGGATGTTGTCGGTCGCGGTCGACTCCGTCACCTTGCCGGTCGAGAACAGCACATCCAGGTCGTCGGCCTTCACGACCTCATCCCAGACCACGGCACGGCGGTCGAGGGCGGCGTATCCGGTCGCGGAGACGTAGCCGACCTTCGCGCCCTTGCCGTTGTCGGCGACGAGCGCGTCGAGCACGCCCTGCGCCATCGACTCGTCCGACTGCGACGTCACGACGACGCCCGTCGGGTCCTTGAGCGCGAGGTCGTAGACGACCACGGGGATTCCCGCGTCGACGGCCTGGTGGACGAGGGGCTCGATGGTGTCGGCGAGACCGTGGTCGACGATGATCGCGTCGGGCTTCGAGGCGATGGCCTGCTCGAGGTCGGAGGCGTGCTTGGCGTTGTCGTTACGCGCGTCGGTGACGGTCAGGTCGATACCCACCGCTTTCGCCTGAGTGGCGGCGCCCGATCCCCACGCGGTGAAGTAGTCGCCGGCGCCGCTCTGACGGACGAGCGCGACCTTGACGGGCCCCTCCGAGAAGGGCGCGGGGGCCTCGGCGGTCGCGACGGCCGCGGACTGCGTGGCCGCGGTCTCGGCGGCGGGAGCGGACTGGGCGCACGCGGTGAGCGCGAGCAGGCCGGTCGCCGCGAGGGCGACCAGGAGAGCGGGACGACGAGCCATGGGAGCCTCACTGCGAAATGGATGCGGGAGCGCTGAGTGCCTCTGCAGCGCCTTTCGGAATCTAAGCAGTCGTCACCCCGGAGGAGCGACTCGTCATGACTCCGTGTTACGCAGATGACGACCCATGTCATCCGTCGTGCTCCTCGACGGGGCGGAAGCGGCAGAATAGGCGTGATCGACTTACCGCCGCGCGTCTCATCCACCGCGGCACGGCTGACGAAGGAGCCTGCGATGACCCTCCTCACGGTGTGGAACGAGAACGACACGAGCACCCCCTCGCTCGAGACCACCGACGCGGCTGAGATCCGCGAGCAGCTCGCCGGCCTGGGTGCGCGCTTCGACCGCTGGGAGGTCAAGGACCTGCCCGCGAACCCCACCCAGGACGAGGTGCTCGACCTGTATCGAGCCGAGATCGACGGCGTGCTCGAGCAGGAGGGCTACACGCTCGTCGACGTCGTCCAGCTCAAGCAGCAGGAGGGCGACGACTGGCCCGCGAAGGTCACCGAGGCCCGCTCCAAGTTCCTCAACGAGCATCGGCACGACGACGACGAGGACCGCTTCTTCGCATACGGCAGCGGCGTGTTCTACCTGCGCGCCGACGGCAAGGTGTTCGCCGTGTTCTGCGAGGCCGGTGACCTGATCTCGGTTCCCGCCAACACCACCCACTGGTTTGACATGGGCACCGACCCCGAGTACGTCTCGGTGCGTTTCTTCCACGACGACGACGGCTGGGTCGGCCACTTCACCGGCAGCGAGGTCTCGAAGGAGTTCGCGACCTACGACCAGCTCGCCGAGCGTCGCGCGCAGCTCGTCTGACGCATGCCGAAGCGCCGCATCCCTCGGGGTGCGGCGCTTCGTCGTTTCCGGGGTTCGCGCTTTCGGTACGCATCGCTGCTCGACGTCCGGAGGTCGGGCATCGCGGTCCCCGTACGCTCTCGGTACGTCGCTGCGCTCCTACTCGAGCCGTCTCGATACGCTTCGCTACTCGACGTCCGGAAAGGGAGCACCGCCGAGGTTCGACACCGGAAATCGGGCAGCGCCGAGACTCCGGAGGTCGAGTAGGCCGCCAGGCCGTATCGAGACCGGCCGAGTAGCGGAGCGTATCGAGGCCCTACCCGTACGAGTGAGGCGTCAGCTGTAGCGGCTCGGGGTCGGATGCGTGCCCGTGAGGGTGTACTCCCCCACTTCCTTCGCCTTGTAGACCACCGGGTCGTGAAGGGTGATGGTGCGGGCGTTCCGCCAGAAGCGGTCGAAGCCTTTCGAGCTCGACGTCGCGCGGGCGCCCGTCAGCTCGAACGCCCGAGACGTGACATCGAGCACCGTCCGCGTCGTGACGACCTTGGCCGCGGCGATCTCGATCGCCAGCTCACCGCGCTCCTCGTCCGTCAGAGCCCACCCGCGCTCGGCGGCTGCGACGAACAGGTCGGTCGCCCGCCACACGAGCGCGTCCGAGGCCCGGGTCTGCGCGACGAGCTCGCCCAGCGTCTCGAGGATGTAGGGATCCTCCTGCGCGGTAGCGACCCCGGACGTCGCCCACGGCGTGGTCGCGGTGCGCGCGTATTCGGCGGCCGCGTCCAGGGCCCCCTCGGCGATGCCGACGTGCAGGTGCGAGAGCACGAGCTGGAACAGCAGGATCGACAGCGACGCGTAGGCGCGCTGGTCGGGTCCCACCTGACCGGAGCGGCCGAGGACGAACGCGTCGGGCACCGGCGCCGAATCGAACGAGACCGATCCGCTCGCGGACAGCCGCTGACCCATGTTGTCCCAATCGAGCGGATGCGTCACGCCTTCGGCGTGGCCGTCGATGACGATCGCGAACTTGTCGGTCGTGCCCGCGACCTCCGCCCCCGCGACGATCCGGTCGGCGACCGACGCGCCCGTGGCGAAGAACTTCCGCCCCGTGACGCGATACCCGTCGCCGTCGGCGGCCGGAGTCAGGACGAGCCCCGGGTCTCGCGGGTTGCCCGCGCCGCCCCAGAAGAGCTGGTCCCGCACGGTGTCCGCCCACAGGGCCCGCGCCTTGTCGTCGGCGTCGTTGAGGCAGACCCGCCAACAGTGCACGTAGTGATACGCGAACACGTGACCGACCGACGCGTCCACCCGCATGATGGGGCGCATGGCGCGGAGCACCGCGTGCCAGCCGAGACCGGCTCCACCCAGCTCCGCGGGGATCAGGAGAGACAGCAGCCCCGCCTCGCGGAGCATCTCGACCTCGCGGACCGGATTCTCGTTCGCGATGTCGCGGGTGACCGCGTCGACGGCGAGACGTGCCGCGATGGCCTCGGCACGACGGATCGCCTCCGCCTCATCGAGAGGACCGTCGGCGGAGAAGGCCGAAGAGCCGCTCGTCACGGACGAGCTCCTCCGCCGCGCCCGCTCAGCACCTCGATGAAGTCGGCGAGGAACGCTTCACGATCGACGTCCATGACGACGTGCGTGACGGGAGCGGGATCGGACGGCCAGCTGACGGGCAGGCCGGAGTCCGTCTCCATGAGGTGGGCACGCGTGAAGAACCCGTCGGACGTGATGTTGACCGGTCCGAAGCGCGACTCGGTGATCCACTCGGGCTGCACCAGCAGGGCGGCGGCGAGTCCGTCATGGGCGGGCGAGACGCGGCGCCCCCAGGCGTACTGATAGAAGTCCATGTACGACTCAAGGATCTGCGCCGAGAACGTGCCCCATTCGGTACCGGCACGGTGCAGAGCCTGGACGGCCTGCTCGTCGACGATGGTTCCCGCGGTCACGTTCACGCCGACCATGACGAGCTCGCTCCGCGGGGCCGCGAACATGCGGCGGGCGGCCTCCGGGTCGTTGTGGATGTTCGCGTCGACCATCTGCACGGCACCGAGCGGCGGGAAGGGGCCCGACCCGCCCATGATGACGGTCGAGCGCGCGAGCGTGAGCAACTCGGGCTCGATCTCGAGCGCCAGGCCGATGTTCGTCATCGGGCCGACGGGGAGCAGGTCGTAGTAGCCGGGCTTCTCGCGCAGCATCTTCACGATGAGCTCGGCGGAGCTCTCGGCGACGAGGTTCGCGGGCGAGGGCGAGTCGGTGAAGACGTCGCCGAGGCCGTCGACGCCGTGCACGTGCGCGGCGATGCGCGGTTCCCCATTGATCGGACCGGCCGCACCGCGTGCGACGGGGACGTCGGACAGGCCCGCGACCGTGAGCACGCGTGCGATGTTGACGAGCGCCGCCTCGACGGGGGTGTTGCCGTAGACGCTCGTGACGGCGGCGATCTCCACGTCGTCGCGGCCGGCGAGATAGAGCAGCGCGAGGGCGTCGTCGATCCCCGTGTCGGTGTCGAAGATGATGTGGCGCTTCTCGGTCACTTGTCCTCCAGGACGGCGTTGGCGGGTTCGGCGGTCCGGCGGCGCGCCGCACGCGAGCCGGTCCACGGGATCCTCGTGGCGACGAGGACGAGCAGAGTGATGGCGTAGGGCGCCGCGTCGGTCAGCTGCTGCGGGGCGCCGAGGCCCTGGAGGCGGAAGCCGAACGCCTCTGCCGCGCCGAAGCCGAGGCAGGCGACGGGAAGCCACAGCGGGCGGCCGGCGACGAGCATGACGGCGGCGACCGCGATCCAACCCCGTCCGGCGGTCATGTTCTCGGTGAACACCGTGACGTTGCCGAGCGACAGCTGCGCGCCCGCCATGCCGCAGAGGGCGCCGCCGACGATGGTGACCCAGGTCTTGTAGGCGACGACGTTCACGCCGAGAGTCGCCGAGGCTTCGGGATGCTCTCCGACCCCGCGAAGACGCAGACCGTTCGACGTGGCCTTCAACCAGATGCCCGCGGCCGCGACGAACACGAAAGCGAGCGGGACGAGCGGGGTCTGCCCGGCGAAGATGTCCCCGATGACGGGCACGTCGCGTAGGAAGGACATCTTGTCCAGTCCCTGCAGACCGCGGGGTGCGAAGCTGCCGGACACGTCGAAGAGCACGCGCATGAGGAACCCGGTGAGCCCGAGGGCGAGCAGGTTCGTACCGATGGCGATGATGATCGGATCGGCCTTCCACGCTGCGGATCCGACGGCGAGGATGACCGAGAACAGCGCGGTGGTGAGGATCGCGATGAGCAGACCGGCCCAGGCGCTGCCGGTGATGTAGCTGCCCGCGACGGCCGCGAACGCGCCCCACAGCATCTGCCCTTCGAGAGCGATGTTGAAGACACCGACCTGAGCGGAGAGGGCACCGGCGAGGGCCGCGTAGAGGACCGGGGTCGCGGCCAGCAGAACCGCGGCGACGAAGCTGAGCTCGAAGACCTGCATCAGCCGGCCCTGCCCGTCCGTCGGGCGTCGATGACGGTGCGGAGCGCGAGCACGATGATGACGACGCCCTGCAGCACGTCGGAGAGCTGGCGCGGCACGTCCGCGGAACGCTCCATCGATGCTCCTCCGACCTGCAGCACCGCGAAGAGCGCGGCCGTCACGGGCAGGAGGGCCGGGCGACCGCCGGCGAGCAGCGCCGCCGCGAGTCCGGCGAAGGTGTAACCGGGAGACAGCAGGGCGCCGTCGATGAGGCGGTACGGCGGCGACATGACGATGATCGCGCCGACGATCCCGGCCGCTGCGCCGGCGGCTGCCATCGCGCCGAACGCGAGGCGCCCGGTGTGGATTCCGGCGTAGGTCCCGAAGCGGCGGTTGGCACCCGTGATCCGCAACTCGAAGCCGACCGCGGTGCGGCTGTCGACGACGTAGAACGCGACCATGATGGCGATGATGATGATCACGCCGATGTTCGAGTAGGTCAGTCCGGGCAGCGACATGAGGTGGGCGGCGTCGGGCAGACGCTCGGTCTGTGCGACGGCGGCGCCGGGCTCTCCGAGCGGGTAGCGGACGAGGAATGACACCACGGCGACCGCCACGGGCGACAGCAGCAGCGTCGAGATGATGATGGGGATCCTGAGACGCGTCGCGAGCGGGGCCGACAGCGCACCGAACGCGCCGGCCAGGGCGGCGGCCGCGAGCAGCGCCAGCAGGACCGTCAGCGGTCCGGGCAACGGGGAGACCCGTGCGACGAGCGCTGCGGCGAGACCGCCGAGGACCAGCTGCCCGTTGCCGCCGAGGTTGAACTCCCCCATCCGCAGCGGGATGGCCGCGGCCAAGCCCATTCCGCAGATGAACGCCCACACCGAGACGGTGTAATCGAGACTGCGCGGGTCGAAGGCGCCCTCGATCACCGCGACGTATGCGGCGACCGGATCGAGACCCGCGGCGGCGACGATGGCGGCACCGACGAGCAGTGCGAGGATGACGGCACCGACCGGGACGACGGCCGGGTGCCGGACGGCGGAAGCGAGCAGGCGACGCGAGGTCCGCTCGGTCGTGGGCGCGCTCACGCGGTCCTTCCTTCGGGGGCGTCGCCCGACCCGGATGTCACTCCGCCGGTCATGGCTGCGCCGATACGAGCCGTGGTGGCCTCGGCGCGGCTGAACTCGGCGACGAGTCGGCCCGCGAAGAGGACGACGACCCGGTCCGCGAGCGCCTGCAGTTCGGTGATCTCGTGCGAGACGAGGAGGACGGCTCGGCCCGCATCGCGGTACTCGAGCAGCCGGGTGTGGATGCTCTCGATCGCGCCGACGTCGACACCCTGCGTGGGCTGCTCGGCGATCAGCACGGGAGCGCCGTGCGACAGCTCGCGGGCGACGACGACCTTCTGCGCGTTTCCGCCGGAGAGCGCTCCGACGAGCGACTGATCCGATTCGGCGCGCACGTCGTAGTCGGCCATGAGCCGCGTGGCCTCCTCGCGCTGGGCGCGACGCTTCAGCCACCCCTTGGCGAGACCGGATCCGGAGATCGGCGCCGATCGGTGATGCCCGGCCGTGATGTTCTCGGCCGTCGTCATGGTGACGGCGGTTCCCTCGCCGCGGCGATCCTCGGGGATGACGGCCAGGCCGGCCAGGCGGCGGCGACGGACGTCCAGGGAGCTGACATCCGTTCCGGCGATCTCGACCGTTCCGGATGTCAGGGCCACGGCGCCGAGGACGGCCTCGACGAGCTCGTGCTGCCCGTTCCCGGACACCCCCGCGACCCCGACGATCTCGCCCGTGCGGACCGTCAGCGACACGTCGTCGAGGCGGGTGATGCCCTGCTCGACCACGGTCGCCCGGTCGACGGAGAGGGCGATGCCGCCGAGCTCGCGTGCTCCCGCGTTCGAGACGGGCACCACGTCTCGGCCGGTCATGGCCTCGATGAGCTGCGGGCCGGTGACTTCGGCGGTCGCGAAGCGTCCCGAGACCCGACCCGCGCGGAGCACGGTGACCTCGTCGCTGATCGCGAGCACTTCCTGGATCTTGTGGGTGACGAGAACGACCGTGGTCCCCGCATCGGCGGCGCGACGGATCACGCTGAACAACGAGGTCACCTCGTCGGGCGTGAGCACGGCGGACGGCTCGTCGAGGATGAGGATCTCGGCCTCGCGATGCAGGGCCTTGACGATCTCGACACGCTGGCGGACGCCGGCCGAGAGACGACCGACGTTCGCATCCGGGTCGAGCCCGAGCCCGTAGCGGTCGCTCAGCTCCCGCACGCGTTCCGCGGCGGCGCGGCGGTCGAGCAGCGCGCCGCGCGTCGGCTCGGCGCCGTAGACGACGTTCTCGGCGACGCTCATGCTGTCGAAGAGCCGGAAGTGCTGGTGGACCATGCCGAGGCCGGCGGCGATCGCATCCGCGGGTCCGCGGAAGCGGCGTTCGACGCCGCCGACCTCGATGGTGCCTGCGTCGGGTTCGGTGAGGCCGAACAGGATCGACATGAGCGTCGACTTCCCGGCCCCGTTCTCCCCCATCACCGCGTGCACGCTGCCGCGACGCAGCACGAGGTCGACGGAGTCGTTCGCGACGACCGCGCCGTACCTCTTGCTGATTCCGGTCAGCGTCACCGCGGCGTCGGTCATCCGAGCAGCGGGTCCTGGACGACGAGCTCGCCGGCGACGATCTGATCGCGGATGGCCTTGACCTTCTCGATCACGTCGGGGTGCTGAGCGATGAGGCACTGCGAGCTGTCGACTCCGTCTTCGAGGCCCGTGACACCCACGCCACCCTCGGCGAGGCCGTAAGCGGTGATGGATCCGGCCTTGCCGTCGAAGACGCTGCCGACACCGTTGACCACGGCGACGTCGACGCGCTTGATGGCGTTGTCGACGACGTTGCCGGGAGAGTCGAGGCACTGGTTGGTGTCGACGCCGTAGGCCTTGAAGCCCTGCTCGGCGGCGGCTTCGAACACACCGAGGTTTCCGCCGGACGCAGCTGCCTGGATCTGGTCCGCGCCGGTCCCGGCGACGATCAGGGCCTGTGCCTTGGCACGCGCCTGGTCACCGAACGGGTTGTCGCCGCCGACGTACTGGACCGAGGTCTGCACGTCGGAGCGCGCCGACTTCGCACCGGCGAAGAACGGGTCGACCCAGCGGTGGAGGAATGGTGTGTCGAGCGACGCGACGACGCCGACCTTGCCGGTCTGGCTGAGGAGGCCTGCCTCGACGCCGGTCAGGTAGGTCGCCTCGTACTCCTTGAAGACGGCCGCCGTCAGGTTGGCCTGCGGAGTGTCCGGAGCCGTGTCGATCAGCAGGAACTGCTGGTTCGGGTAATCGGTCGCGGCCTGCGTGAACTGGTCGAGCACGCTGAAGCTGACCCCGACGATCACATCGGGAGCCTCGCGGACGGCGGCGTCGATGTTCTGCTGGATGCTGGTCGGGTCCTTGCTCTCGTAGACGTCGACCTTGGCGCCGTACTCGGTGCCGGCCTGCTCGGCGCCGTCGACGGCGAGCTGAAGGAAGTTGTTCGATCCGACCGGGGTCGGGGTGATCACGATGATCGACTTGTCACCGGACGCGGCGCCCGAGGAGCCGGCGTCGGGGGCTGCGCCGCCCGAGCAGGCCGCCAGGGTGATGGCGAGGGTGGACGCGGCGACGAGCGCCGCCGCGCGCAGGAATGCTGTGGACATGAGGGCCTCTCGTCGGGGGAAACGCGCGGCACCGGGCTCGAGGCACAGTGCTGTAGCCGCGCAGTCTCCGCCAGTGTAGAAATCGTGGATGACCGGCATGTTTCGCAATGTCACATATCGTCACGTCCTCGCCTTGTGAGCGAAGGTGTGACTCGAGGGTCCTTCCCTCGCGGGTCAGGATCCGATGAGTCGTTCGGCGAGGTAGCCGTGCAGGCGGTCGAGTGACACGCGCTCCTGGGCCATGCTGTCGCGCTCGCGCACGGTCACGGCCTTGTCCTCCAGCGTGTCGAAATCGACGGTGATGCAGAAGGGCGTGCCGACCTCGTCCTGACGACGGTAGCGGCGGCCGATGGCGCCGGCGTCGTCGAAGTCGACGTTCCAGTCCTGGCGCAGTTTCGCCGCGAGCTCCTTCGCGACGGGCGAGAGCTGCTCGTTGCGCGACAGCGGCAGGACGGCGGCCTTCACCGGCGCGAGACGACGATCGAGTCGGAGGACGGTGCGCTTGTCGACGCCACCCTTCGTGTTGGGCGCCTCGTCCTCGTGGTAGGCGTCGACCAGGAACGCCATGAGCGATCGGGTCAGACCCGCGGCGGGCTCGATGACGTAGGGGGTCCAACGCTCATTCTTCGTCTGGTCGAAGTAGCTGAGGTCGGTGCCCGATGCCTTCGAGTGCGTCGACAGGTCGAAGTCGGTGCGGTTCGCGATGCCCTCGAGCTCGCCGAACTCGCCGCTCTGGAAGCCGAAGCGGTACTCGATGTCGACGGTGCGCTTGGAGTAGTGGGACAGCTTCTCCTGCGCGTGCTCGTACAGGCGCAGGTTCTCGGGGTCGATACCGAGGTCGACGTACCACTGGAAGCGGGTGTCGATCCAGTACTGGTGCCACTCTTCGTCCGTGCCCGCTTCGACGAAGAACTCCATCTCCATCTGCTCGAACTCGCGGGTGCGGAAGATGAAGTTCCCGGGCGTGATCTCGTTGCGGAAGCTCTTACCGATCTGGCCGATGCCGAACGGGGGCTTCATCCGCGCGGCACCGGCCACGTTGTTGAAGTTCACGAAGATCCCCTGGGCCGTCTCGGGGCGCAGGTAGTGCAGGCCGGACTCGTCGTCGACGGGGCCGAGGTAGGTCTTGAGCAGGCCGGAGAAGCCCTTGGGCTCGGTCCACTGGCCGCGGGTGCCGCAGTTGACGCAGACGATGTCGAGGAGGCCGTTTTCGGGGGCGCGGCCCTTCTTCTCCTCGTATTCCTCTTCGAGGTGGTCGGCTCGGTAGCGCTTGTGGCAGTTCAGGCACTCGACGAGCGGGTCGCTGAAGACCTCGACGTGGCCGGAGGCCTCCCACACCTTGCGCGGCAGGATGACGGAGGAGTCGATGCCGACGACGTCTTCCCGCCCGCGGACCATGGTCTTCCACCACTGACGCTTGATGTTCTCCTTGAGCTCGACGCCGAGGGGTCCGTAATCCCACGCGGAGCGCGAACCGCCGTAGATCTCACCCGCCTGGAAGACGAATCCGCGGCGCTTGGCGAGGGCGATGACGTTATCGAGGCGTGAGGCGGCCACACGTGCTCCTAAATGCATGATTCTCAGCGACCGGCCTGGTTCGACCGGTCGGCGCGCCGGATGCCCAGCGCGTACAAACGCCTCAGTCTACGGGGGCGCCGATGGCCGCCCCGTGACCTACTGCCGTCGTATCGCCCCTCGCCCATTGACACCGTCGACGGCGACCGAGTACGGTCGCGGGTCGCAGCGAAACACGCTGCACCCGTCGCCCCCGAGCAGATGAAGGAGTTGCACGATGTTCGCCTATCGCATGCACATCGAACTCCTCCTCGTCGACGCCGCCCGCAATGAGCGTCGCGACGACCAGCTGCTCGCCTACGCCCAGGCGACCGTAACGGCCTGACACCGTCACGTCCCGGGCCGAGGGGTCCGGGGTTTTGTCATCTCTCCACGTCTCGTGGTCGGGTGCTGCACCGGATCACCGGCGGCACCCGCGCGGTCGTGCGTCATACCGGCGCACCCGTCTAGGAGAAGAAGAGAGAAAGGACCATGGAGAAGATCACCGGCCGGCTCATGAGCTGGGCGAGCATCCTTGAGGAGAGCACCCTCGAGCAGGCCCGCACCGCCTCGACGATGCCGTTCATCCACCCGCACATCGCGTTGATGCCCGACGCGCACCTCGGCAGAGGGGCCACGGTCGGCTCGGTCATCCCGACCCTGCGTGCCGTCATCCCGGCAGCTGTCGGCGTCGACATCGGCTGCGGCATGATCGCGGTGCGGACACAGTTCACTCGTGACCAGGTCGAGTCGCCGGCCACGGGGTCGTCGCTGAAGGATCTGCGGCTGCAGATCGAGCGGGCCGTGCCGCTATCGGCGGGATCGAACAACAACAAGATCGTCGCGACGGCCGAGCCGCGGATCGCCGAGCTCGAGCAGCTCGCCGAGAGGTGCGGCTTCGACCCGGCGAGCTACGCGGGTGCGTGGCGGCTGCAGCTGGGGTCCCTCGGCAGCGGGAACCACTTCATCGAGGTATCCGTCGATGAGAGCGACCGGGTGTGGCTGTTCTTGCACTCCGGCAGCCGGGGTGTGGGCAACCGGATCGCGGGCGCGCACATCAAGGTGGCGCAGCGGCAGATGAAGAAGTGGTGGATCCGCCTGCCGGATCCCGACCTCGCCTACCTGGTGGAGGGCACTCGGGAGTTCGACCGTTACATTGCCGAGTTGCGGTGGGCGCAGCACTTCGCGCTCCTCAACCGTGAGGAGATGATGGACCGGGTCGTGCGGCAGCTCGCCGAGCACATGGGCGAGACGGTCGACGAGCAGGAGCGGATCAACTGCCATCACAACTTCACGCAGAAGGAGACGCACTTCGGCAAGGAGGTGTGGCTGTCGCGGAAGGGGGCGATCTCGGCCCGCGAGGGCGAGCTCGGACTGATTCCCGGATCGATGGGCACGGCGTCCTACGTGGTCGAGGGTCGGGGCAACCCCGTCGCCCTGCACTCGTCGCCTCACGGCGCGGGACGGACTTACTCGCGGAGCGCAGCCCGGAAGACATTCACGCAGGAGCAGTTGCGTGAGGCGATGACAGGTATCGAGTTCCGTGACACGCATGCGTTCCTCGACGAGATCCCCGCGGCGTACAAGTCGATCGACCAGGTCATGGCCGACGCGGCCGATCTGGTCGCGATCCGGCACACGCTGCGGCAGATCGTGAACGTCAAGGGCGACTGATAACGAGGGTGCGCCCGTCACTTCGGTGGCGGGCGTACCCTCGTCGCATGAGCCAGGACACCCGGTGGGCGGACGACGACGCGAGTCGCGACGACGAACCCGTGGAGTTCATCGGCTCCCCCGACGCCGAGGGCGACGAATCGTGGGATGGTTCGGATCCGGACAACCGGCACCCGAACCTCGCCATCTTCCGGGAGCCCTATTTCCGCGCGGTCGCCCCGAACCTCGATCGCGTCTCGCGCCGCACGTGGGAGCGCGGCACGGTGTCGCGCCGGCGGGCGATGAGTGCGTTGCGTTTCCTGCTGGGTACTGTCGCGCTCGTAATCCTGCTGCCGCCCATCGTCGGCTGGGTGGTCGGCCAGCGCTGAGCGCGTCGGCCAGCTCTACTGCCTCGCGCTCAGCAGGTGGGGCGACGCCCCGGTAGCACCCGTCAGCCGGTTTCCGCCTGCTGGGGCGCAGTTCTTGCTGCCCAGCGCAAGGGTGGGCGTCAGGCGAGCGCGCGCAGGGCGGTGATCGAGTCGCGGATGGAGCGGACGATCGCGGCGGCGTCGTTCTGCGTCTCGGTCCCGTCGAGGGTGAGGCGGACCGCGCTCTGCGCGATCACCGGTGCGATTCCGAGGGCCAGGAGCGCCGCTGACGGCTCGTCCTCTCCCGCCGCGCAGGCGGATCCCGAGGAGCACGCGATGCCGCGACGCTCCAGTTCGAGGAGGAGCGGCTCGCCTGCGACGCCGGGGAAGCAGAACGAGGCGTGGAACGGCAGCCGCGAGGTGCGGGATCCGGTGAGGAATGCGCCGGGGATCTCCCGTTCCACTCCGTCGATGACGGCGTCGCGCACGGCCTCGGCGCGTGCACGGCGGGCGCCGTCCGCCGCGAGCAGTTCGAGCGCCGTGGCGAGACCCACGGCCCCGGCGACGTTCTCGGTGCCGCTCCGCCTCCCCCGCTCCTGACCTCCGCCGTGCAGGAGGGGCTCCACCCGGAGGCCGCTGCGCAGGACCACGGCGCCGATCCCGACCGGCGTTCCGAGCTTGTGGCCCGCGATCGTGATCGCGTCGGCACCGAGCTCCGTGCGGTGCACCGGCAGCCAGCCCGCACTCTGCACGGCATCGGTGTGCAGAGGCACCCCGTGACGGCGCGCGACGGCGGATAACTCGGCGATCGGCTGGACCGTGCCGATCTCGTTGCTCGCGTGCTGGATCGAGACGAGCGCGGTGTCGTCGCGGATGGCGGAATCGAGATCGCTCGGATCGACCTGCCCGTCGCCGTCGACGGGCAGGACGGTCACCCGGGCGTCGTGGAGTCGGACGAGCGCGTCGCAACTGTTCAGGACGGCGTCGTGCTCGAGCGGTGTCGTCACGACGTGCCGTCCGCGACGCGAGGCGAGGGCGATGCCCTGCACGGCCAGGTTGTCGCCCTCGGTGCCGCTGGAGGTGAACACGACCTCCCCGGGCCGCGCCCCCAGGGCGGCGGCGACCCGTGCGCGGGCGTCGTCGAGGATGCGCCCGGCCCGCATCCCGAGCTCGTGCCGGCTCGACGGGTTGCCGGGAGGACCGGCGTACACGTCCCACATCGCCCGCAGCACCTCGGGGCGTACGGGCGACGTCGCCGCCGTGTCGAGATACCTCACGGCACGGGAGCGACGCGGGAGTCGCCGATCTCGATGTCGATGTCGAGAGCGAGATCGAGGGCCCGAGCGCTGTGCGTGAGTGCACCGACCGAGATCACGTCGACGCCGGTCTCGGCGATCGCGCGCACGGTGCCGAGGTCCACGCCGCCGCTCGCCTCGACGACCGCCCGACCCGCGATGAGACGGACGCCCGCGCGCAACTGGTCGAGCGTGAAGTTGTCGAGCATGATGACGTCGACTCCCGCGGCGAGGACGGGTTCGATCTGATCGAGCCGGTCCACCTCCACCTCGACGGCCATGGTGTGCGGAACGCGGTCGCGCAGCGCCCGCAGCTCGGTCGTGAGATCGCGGCCGCCCGCGGTGAGCACCGCGAGATGATTGTCCTTCGCCATCACGGCGTCGGAGAGCGAGAACCGGTGGTTGCGCCCACCCCCGCAGACGACGGCATGCCGCTCGAGGGCGCGCAGGCCGGGGGTCGTCTTACGGGTGTCGACGATCCGCGCGGCGGTTCCCGCCACGGCGTCGACATAGGCGGCCGTGAGGGTGGCGACGCCGCTCATCCGCTGCAGCAGGTTGAGCGCGACGCGTTCTCCCGTCAGCAGCGGCCTGGCGGGTCCTTCGATCCGCGCGACGACCTGTGCCCGATCGAAGCGATCCGCGTCGGTGAGGACGGGTTCGAATCGGATCTGCGGCGACAGCTGCGCGAAGACGGCCCGCGCGACATCGATGCCCGCCAGTACCCCCGGCTCCCGGGCCACGAGATCGGCTCGGGCGTATGCCTCGGCGGGGATGAGGAACTCGGAGGTCGCGTCGCCGCAGGGGGCGTCTTCGGCGAGCGCCGAGCGGACGACGGAGTCGATGATGGCGGCGGTGAGCATGAGGTCACACCCCTCTCGGGTCGGTGGCGAGTTCTCGACGAGGAGCCGGGTGTGTCCGACCCCCGTCCGGCGCGTCCGCACGATGGTGCGCGCCGAGGGACTCCGTGCGCGAGAGGGCGGCTTGCGCGGTGCGGATGCCGAGGAGCAGGAGGTTGCGTGTCTCGATCGCCGCCACGTCGTCGAGCGGATGCGGGACGGTTCCGACGCGAGCGGCGAGGGTCCCGAGCTCCGCGATCGCGGCGGTGAGGCCGGTCGCGTCGCGGGAGAGTCCCACCCGCTCCCACATGATGTCCGCGATCCGCTCGCGCAGCTCGCCGGCCGCTGCCGCCGTCAGCGGAACGGTCGGAACGGGCGATTCATCCGAGGCGTACGACCGGTCGGCGGGACCCGGCCAGGATCCGGCGCCGCCCTCCTCGCCGACGACGTGCGCGACGCGGTGGCCGAACACCAGTCCTTCGAGCAGCGAGTTGGACGCGAGACGGTTGGCGCCGTGCACCCCGGTCGATGCGCACTCCCCCACCGCGAACAGGCCGGGAACGCTGGTACGGCCGTCGAGATCGGTGCGGATCCCGCCCATCGAATAGTGCGCGGCCGGGGTGACCCGCACGGGAGTGCGCGTCCAGTCGAACCCTGCAGCGCGCACGGATGCGGTGACCGACGGGAAGCGCGTCTCGAGGTCGGCGATCTCGGTGGCGTCGAGAAGCACCGGGCGCCCGCCCTGTTCCGCCATGGCCCGAGCGATGCTCCGCGCCACGACATCACGCGGAGCCAGTTCGGCATCGGGGTGCTCCGCGAGCATGAAGCGCTGCCCGCCCTCATCGAGCAGGACGGCGCCTTCGCCGCGGACGGCCTCGCTCACGAGAGGCGTTCCGGGAACGGCGAGCGCGGTGGGATGGAACTGAACGAACTCGAGGTCGCGCACCTCCGCCCCGCACCTCAGGGCCGCGGCGACCCCGTCTCCCGTCGCAACCTCCGGGTTGGTGGTGTGACGGTAGAGCCGACCCGCGCCCCCGGTGGCCAGCACGACCGCGTCGGCCTCCACGAGCACGCGGTCCGCGGGACCCAGCAGCTCGACCCCGCGGACCCGACCCGAGAGCGGATCACGGAGCAGGTCGACGAGAGCGGTGTTCTCGACGACCGCGACCCGGCTCGCCCGCAACCGCTCGATCAGCGCCGCCATCAGGATCCGGCCGGTCGCGTCGCCGCCGGCGTGCAGGATCCGTCGTGCGGTGTGGCCGCCTTCGCGACCGAGAGCTGGTCCCCCGGCGGGGTCGGCGTCGAACCGCATTCCTCCGCCGTGGAGATCGGCGATCCGATCCGGGCCCGAGGCGCAGAGGACCTGCACCGCCTCTCGGGAGGCGGCATGGGCCGAGGCGCGCATGGTGTCCTCGACGTGAGCCGCGACGGAGTCGGTCGGATCGGTCACAGCGGCGATCCCGCCCTGCGCGTAACGGGTGGCGCTGTCGCTCAGGGCCCGCTTGGTGACGAGCGTCACCTGGTGCCCGAGACGCGCCGACTCGAGCGCGGCCGTCGCGCCGGCGACCCCGCCGCCGACGACGAGCACGCGTGCCATCAATCGGCCTTGGGCTTGGCGGCGAGCATCCGTTCGAGGGCGACCCGGGCATCGACCGCCACGCGATCGTCGACTTCGATCCGGTTCACGGTGTTCCCGGCGACGAGCTCTTCGAGCACCCACGCGAGGTAGCCGGGGTGGATCCGGTACATGGTCGAGCACGGACAGATGACCGGGTCGAGGCAGAAGATGGTGTGCTGCGGGAACTCGGCTGCGAGCCGGTTGACCATGTTGATCTCGGTGCCGATCGCGAAGGTCGTCGGTTCGTCCGCCGCCGCGACGGCCTTCCGGATGTAGTCGGTCGAGCCGTACTCGTCGGCCGCGTCGACCACGGGCATCGGGCACTCGGGGTGGACGATGACGCGCACACCCGGGTGCTCGAGCCGGGCGCGGTCGATCTGGTCGACCGTGAAGCGCTTGTGAACGGAGCAGAAGCCGTGCCAGAGCAGCACACGCGCATCCAAGAGCGTCTGCTCGTCGTGACCGCCCAGGGCCTTGCGCGGGTTCCACATCGGCATCAGCTCGAGCGGGACCCCCATGGCCTTCGCGGTGTTGCGGCCCAGGTGCTGATCGGGGAAGAACAGCACCCGCTGCCCACGCTCGAACGCCCATTCCAGCACGGTCTCGGCGTTCGACGACGTGCAGACGATGCCACCGTGGGCACCGCAGAACGCCTTCAGGGCCGCCGACGAATTCATGTAGGTGACCGGGATCACCGGCACACGGCCATCCGCATCGGGCTCGGTGCCGTAGATCGAGGCCAGCTCCTCCCAGCACTCGGTGACCGAGTCGATGTCGGCCATGTCCGCCATCGAGCAGCCGGCGGCGAGATTGGGCAGGACCACCCGCTGGTCGTCGCGGGCGAGGATGTCGGCGGTCTCGGCCATGAAGTGCACGCCGCAGAAGACGATGGTCTCGGCGTCGGGCCTGGTCAGGGCCGCGTTGGCCAGCTGGAACGAGTCGCCGAGGAAGTCGGCGTGCTCGACGATCTCGTCGCGCTGATAGAAGTGCCCGAGGATGACGACGCGGTCGCCGAGCGTGGCCTTCGCGGCGCGGATCCGTTCGTGAAGTCGCTCGTTCGTCTCATTGCGGTACTCCTCGGGGAGGGAGCCCTGACGCGGCGAACCAGTGGGCAGGACATCGCCGAGCGACGCCCCGGGGCCGTAGCCGGGAGCCTGATCGAAGGTCCACGGCCCCGCGGCCAGCGCGGGTGAGCAGGTCTGCTCGGAGGCGACGCTCGACGGGATCGAAGCGATGAGGGTGGCGACTGAGGTCACGATGCTCTCCAGGGTGACGGCGCGGTGGGTGCGGCTTTCGAGCGGAACAACTGAGCGGGTCGGTGCCGTCCCGTCGTGGTGAATTCACCGGTCGGCTCCACCTCGTCCGAGGCGGCCATCTGACGGCGGAAGTTGGCGGGATCCAGGGGACGCTGCAGGATCGCCTCGTAGACGCCGCGCAATTCGGCGAGTGTGAAGGTCTCACCGAGGAACGATTGCGCGACGGGGGCGTATTCGACCTTGGAGCGCAGACGCCACAGGGCGTAGTCCACGATCCGGTTGTGATCGAAGGCGAGCGTCGGCAGATCGTCGGCGGCGAACCAGCGGACGTTCTGCCCGACCCTTGTGCGTGCGACCTCCTCCGACCGGACGAGCGCCCAATAGACGACCGACACGACCCGCGCGTCGGGTGAGCGTTCCACCTCGCCGAACGCGTAGAGCTGCTCGAGGTACGCGGGTCGCAGCGAGGTGGTCGCCTCCAACGTGCGAGCCGCGGCATCCGCGAGGCTCTCGGCCTCGTCGACCCACCCGCCCGGAAGCGCCCAGTGGTCGTCGAACGGAGCGCGGAGCCTCCGCACGAGTGGCAGATGCAGCACCTGCTCGCCGCTCTCACGATGGGGGCGCAGGGCGAAGATCACCGCCGACACGGCCAGCCCGATCCCATCCGACATGACCCCTCCTACATAGAGTCAATATGACTCTTATCTGGAGGCAGTCTAATGGTCGAGCTGACCTTATCCGGCCATGAGCCGATCGCCCGCTGATGATCGAAGCGTCCTCGCCAGATCCGTCAGCGCCGCCCGACTGACGAAAGGTCGGTAGATTCCGGGGCGTACGGCCAGTGGGATCCGATCCTCGCCGTCCGGACCCGTGACCGTGAGCACGATGCCCCACATGATGCGACCGGAGGTCGATTCGACGCGGCCGACCTCGACGTCTCTCACGTCCGTCCATGCCCAGGCGATCTTCCGGGCCGTCGAGGTCGACAGCAGTTCGATTCCGCATTCGGTCCCGACGATCGCGCCATGCGCCGGGAGTTCGTAGGGACCACCCTCGAGCGTTCGCCTGCGGCTCCGGTAGTAGGCCCTGAGACCGGGCGCCACCCTCCAGCGAGCGGTGACCGACGCACCGGCTCGGCGGGCGAGTCTCGAGACGGCGCTGCCGCGGACGAGATGAGCAGACGCGGCCACGATGAGGGCTGGGAGCGCCACCCACCACGAAAAGCGGTCGAAGTACGGCGTCTCGCCCCTCGCGACGGTGAGCACCTGGGTGACGAGGAACACCGTGACCAGCGCGATGACGATCGCGATGAGCGCGACACGAACCGTCGAGAGGGTTCGGTCTCTCGAGATGAGCGTGAAATCGGTCATCCGCCGACCGATCAGGGCTTGGGGGCGTCCACGGCGCCGCCGAAGCGGCGGTTGCGGGTGGCGTAGAGCTCGACGGCTCGCCACAGGTCTTCACGAGAGAAGTCGGGCCAGAGGGTGTCGAGGAACACCATCTCGGCGTACGCGGATTGCCAGAGCAGGAAGTTGCTCGTGCGCTGCTCCCCCGAGCTGCGCACGAAGAGGTCGACGTCGGGCATCTCGGGCTGATACATCCGACGGCCGATGAGCTTCTCGGTCACCGCGGACGGCCGCAGACGCCCCGCTGCGACGTCGTCTGCGATGGTCCTCACCGCGTCCGCGATCTCGGTGCGGCCGCCGTAGTTGACGCACATCGTCAAGGTCAGCACCTCGTTGTCGCGCGTCAGCTCCTCCGCGAACTGCAGCTCCTTGATGACCGAGCCCCACAGCTTCGGCTTCCGCCCGGCCCAGCGCACGCGCACACCCCACTCGTTGAGCTGATCGCGACGGCGGTGCAGCACCTCGCGGTTGAACCCCATGAGGAAGCGGACCTCGTCGGGCGATCGCTTCCAGTTCTCCGTGGAGAACGCGTAGACGCTCAGATGCTTGACGCCGACCTGGATGGCCCCGGCCACCACGTCGAGCAGCGCGGCCTCGCCCGCTTTGTGGCCCTCCACGCGCGTGAGTCCGCGACTGTTGGCCCAGCGGCCGTTGCCGTCCATCACGACGGCGACGTGCTCCGGAACCGCGCCGCGCGGGAACTCCGGTGGGTGGACGCCCGTCCAGTCGAGCGGCTTGAACGGCACCGCGTCACGGTGGCTCATCGGCTTCGGGGTCACAGGTCCAGGTCTCCTTCGAGGGGGTCGGCGGCATGCGAAGCGGATGGCGCACCGGGGAGGGCGACCGGGACGACGCCCGCGGCCGCACGAGCCGCAGCGACGGAACGCACCCGGTCACGCGACCTGTCCTCGTCCTCGCGGCGCACCTCGTCGCGGACTCGATCGACGTGTTGGAGGGAGCGCAGCCCACGCTCCAGATGCCACTGCGTGTAGGCGGCCACCACGCCGCTGGCCTGCGAACGGGCGCGATCGTCCGAGGCCTCGGCATGCACCCAATCGCCGGCCAGCAGTGCCCCGAGGAGTTCGACGACCTCGAGCGTGAGGCGCGGGGTCCCCGGAGGCGCCACCTCGTCGGCGACGACTCCGCCGAGCTGCACGACGAAGGCCGAGTGCGGTCCGGGCTCCCCGGTCACCGCACAGTCATCGAAGCTCGGCGCCCATCCTGCGATCGAGAGGGCGCGGAGGAGGTAGGAGTCGAGCGTGAGACCCGGCCCGTGCTCGCGGCGCGAGAGGGAGCGGAGTGCACCGACGAGGAGCAGATACTGCTGCAGCGAACCCTCGGTCTCGGTGATCCGGTCGGCGGTCTCGACCATCGCGGTCGCTGCCGTGTAGCTCGCGTAGTCGCCGGCGATGACGGCGCCGTAGGAGGCCAGTGACTCCACCTGTGTCACGGTGTCGAGGTTCCGGCCTTCGAAGAACTGGGCATCGACCACCATGAACGGTTCGAGCCGTGAGCCGAACTTCGATGAGGTGCGTCGCACGCCTTTGGCGACGGCGCGGATCTTGCCGTGCTGCCGCGAGAGGAGTGTCACGATCCGGTCCGCCTCGCCCAGCTTGTGGGTACGCAGCACCACAGCTTCATCGCGATAGACCGGCACCCCTCCAGTATCGACCCGCGCGACCTACTCGGCGATCGCGCATCCGCTTTGCCCTGCCCGTCTTGCGCTCAGCAGGAACTTCGACACCTCAGCAGGACGAATGCGGCCGATTGAACCTGCTGGGCTGTCGAAGTTCCTGCTAAGCGCGAGAGCGTCAGGGAGTCGTCAGGCCGGGCCGGGCGTCGAGTAGAACTCTTCGACGGCGGCGACGGCATCGGCGAGGGGCCCGGGAGCCGGTTGACGGACGTCGTCGAACGGGGAGACGGTCACGCGGCCGCTCGAGAGCTTCCAGGTGCCGACGGCGCGGCCGTCCAGCATCACTGTCGGCTGGGCGATCCCGTTGACCGTCATGAGGAGCCGCGTGTGCGCGGCATCGGCGGACAGGCTGCGGTCGCGGTAGCCGAGGAGCAGCTCGTCGAACGCCGGGAGCAGCTGAACCTCGACTGGCGCCTCGAGCGACTGGTCGAAGGCGCCGGGAGCCGTCCACCAGGTCACGCCGTCCACGTCGTGCGGTTCAGCGCGTCCGGCATCGCGTGCGAGCGCGAGGGCAGCCCGCGCGGAGGAGAGCGACAGTTTCGTCCACCAGGCGAGGTCCGTGGGCGTGGCGGGTCCGTGACCGACGAGGTAACGGGCACCGAGTTCTGCGAGGGCCTCGTCGCCGTCGAGTCGGGTCGGCGTCGCCACCCATTCGTCGAGGAGCACGAGCGCGGCCTCGCGCGGTCCGACCGAAGGTCCGAAAGTCAGGGTCCCGGTCTGGCAGAGCCACCAGACGCAGTGATAGGACCAGCCGGTGAGCATCGTGATGCCCTCGTCTTCGAAGGCCGCGATCAGCTCGGCGCGCGTCATCCGCTTCCCGCCTGTGAGCCGCTCGACGGCGATCTCACGCATCCTTTCGACCGTCTCGAGAGGCAGCTGAAGCTGCTCGCGACGCCGAGGCGCGTCGGCGGCGACGCGCGGTGTGAGGAGCTTCTGCATCCAGCCGATGTCCGCGGCCGGGACCAGGTGCACCGTCGATCGCATCGGCCACGAACGGACGACGTCGCCCCGCTCCTGGGCCGCGTACACCTCCGACACTTGTGACCCCGGCGCGCGGATGCCGAGCGCCCACTGCGCCGCCACCGGATCCTGACCCTGCACCGCGAGCATGTGGCGCGCGGCCTCGGCAACCGTTCCGGCAGCACCGTCGGACGGGGCCGTGAGGAGTTGCGACCTCAGGCGGACGCGCAGCAGATCGGCGACAGTCACCATCGACGGCTGGCGGAGGGGGTCGGTCAGGCCGCGACCGGTGCGGCCTTGGCCTCGTCGAGATTGTCGAAGCGGTAGATACCCGAGATCTCTCCGTCGCGGAGACCGAAGGCGGTGTAGTACCGGACGGGGCCGTTCTCGGCGCTCCAGTCCTCGCGCCCCGGCCAGGTGGCCTCCTGGGCGACGACGATGCCGCCGGGAATGTCGTAGGCCTCCTTCGGCATGAGGCGGATACCCGACTCGGCGACCCACCTCCTGAGCTCGTCGCGGCCGCTGCTCGATCCACCGTCGCCGACGAGCTTGACGTCCTCGGCGCACGCACTCGCAGCGGAATCGGCGTCACCCGCGTTGACGGCGACGTGCCACACGACGATGACGGAGTCGAGGGTGGAGGTCTCGATGTTCATTCCGACAGGGTGCCCCATCGCCGCGCCGGGTGCCAGTGCAGACGCCTGGTGTTCACCAAGAGAGGAACGTGAGTCGACGGCCCATCGAGTGCAGAAAGCCGCGAAGAGGCCCCACTCCCGCCCGTTGAGCGAAGCGAAACGCAGGGCCCCTGCGTCCGCTCCGCCGCGCTCCCCTGGTCGCTGAGGAGGGCCGCCAGGCTCGTCGCGAGACACCCCGGATGCAGCAACCGCACGAGCCCGCCCGTTGAGCGCAGCGAAACGCAGGGCCCCTTGGCCCGCCTGTCTGTGCTCCCCCTGCCCGCTGAGGAGGGCCGCCAGGCCCGTCGCGAAGCGCCCCGGTGCAGCACTGTTTTGCCTGCGCCTAGCGGGTTGATCACCACCGGACCCGATGTCGGAGGTCCATGGTTGAGTGAACGTCATGACCCCCACCCGTAGCGCTACGACCGGCACCCCCGCCGGCGAGGTCGCGCGGGTCCTCGTCGACCGGCTTGAGCAGTCAACCGTCTCCGCCCGCCGTCTGGCCGCGGAACGGTACGCGATCATCGACCAACTCCGCCAGGTAGCCGAGGCTGAGACGGGTGCGTCCTGGCACGACCCGGACGACCTGGCCTGGCGTGACCTACGCGCGGAAGTCGCCGCCGTCATCCATATCCACGAGAAAGCAGCGCAAGCGCAGCTGGACACCGCACGCCGGCTCGTGCACGACTTCCCCACCACCCTCGATGGGATGCAAGACGGGACCGTGTCCGAACGGCACGCGCAAATCCTCGTCCGCGAAGCCACCGGACTCTCACCGGACTGGTTCACCGAATACGAAACACGCTTGCTGCCCTCCGCGGCTCTGTTGATTCCAACCCGGTTCGAGAAACTCGCCCGCGAAATCCGGGCCTCCCTCGAACCCGAGGCACTCATCCAGCGGCACCAGGAAGCACTCGCGGACCGCCGGATCGCTGTTGAGGCAGCACCCGATGGGATGGCCTGGTTCGGAGCGCTCCTCTCCGCCGAGGACGCCATCGGAGCAGCAGCCGCCGTCACCGGCATCGCTAAGGGCCTGAAGGTCGGGGATGAGCAGCGCACTCTCGCGCAGATCGAAGCGGACGTGTTCCGTGACCTCCTCGTCGACGCAACCGGGGTCACTCCCCCACCCACAGACGCCACCGCGCCCGTGCCGTCACCCGGCGCCCGTCGCGGTGTGCGCGCGGAAGTGCTCGTGCACGTCCCGGTGATGACAGCGATGGGCACGAGCGACGACGCTGCAGTTCTGGACGGCTACGGACCCATCGACGCCGACACCGCCCGCCAGCTCTGCGCCGACGCACCCGGGTTCATCCGCGTCCTCACCGACCCCGAGGACGGGGCCACCCTCTCTTTCGGACGCACCACCTACCGGGTCCCCGCAGAACTCAAGCGCTACCTCCGGGTGAGAGACGAGGTGTGCCGGTTCGTTGGCTGCACCCGCTCCGCGAGCCTGTGCGACATCGACCACACCATCCCCTGGGCAGAAGACGGAGAAACGGTCGAAACGAACCTCGCCCACCTCTGCCGAGGACACCACCGACTCAAAGAACGCGGCAGATGGCGGATACGGCACGACCCCGGCGGAACACTGAAATGGACCTCCCCCACCGGACACACCTACCAGACACGCCCAGCACAACGAGCGCTCGGACGACGAACACCCGTCAGGGTCGGGGCACCACCACGGGCGATGACTCAATGGTTACTGGCGAACGCTTCACCAACGGGTGACGAGCCCGGGTTCTGAACCCGCGGCACTGTCCCTTCATTTCGCTGCGCTCAATGGGCGGGGTGACGCTTCCACCCCGGGCCGTTTCGCGGCGCTGCGCGCACCTCAACGACCGGTACGCTCCCGCCCGTTGAGCGAAGCGAAACGCAGGGGCAACCCGGGCCGCCAGCCAGGACTCGACGACCTGCCCTTCATTTCGCTGCGCTCAATGGGCGGGGCTCCACCGTCACCCCGGGTCGTTTCGCGGCGCTGCGCGCACCTCAACGACCGACAGCGAGACTCCCCGAACCTGCCCCGCCCGTTGAGCGGAGCGAAACGCAGGGGCAACTGGGCGACCACGCAGGACTCGATGCGCCCCATCCTTCATTTCGCTGCGCTCAATGGGCGGAGGACACGGGTGGGAGGGCGCTCGGGCAGCGGGCGCCATGCCGGAAGATAAGGGTGTGACCGACGCGATAAGCATCCCGCTCTGGGTGGACCTGCTCGCAATCTCGGTCGCCGGGGCACAGGGCGCACTCCTCGCAGCCGACCTGCGCGACCGCCAGCTCGACCTGCTCGGCGTCGCCATCGTCGGAACCGCCACCGCCCTCGGCGGCGGGTTCCTGCGCGACGTGCTGCTCGGTATCACCCCCGCCACACTCGGCTCCAACTGGTACCTGCCCGTCGCCGTCTTCTCGGCGCTCATCGGCATGCTCCTCCACCAGGTGTTCAAACACCTCGACTGGACCATCACCGTCCTCGACGCTCTCACCATCGGCCTCTTCGGCGCGATCGGAACAGCCAAG
>CAJYYA010000003.1 GCA_913778905.1 uncultured Naasia sp.
AGGATCAAACTCTCCGTAAAAAAGATTTGCTAACCCAACCGGAATAAGGCCGAGCAGCGAGTTTGAAACCAGCTAAAAAGACTGTCTACTGACAATCCAAATAACCAAAGGAATCTCAAACCCCATCGAACGATGAGGCCGAGGTAATTTGGCATTGACTTAGTGCACGCTGTTGAGTTCTCAAGGATCGGACACACAACACCCACCACACCCCCAAACCGGAGGCGGCAGCTGAAGGCTGACATCCAAACACGCCCCTGTGGAGCCCACCCGAAGGCGACTCTTGCCCACACCCAAAAGGCACAGACCATGGGGCTTCATCAGCCCCGGAGCAGCTAGGCAACTGTAAGACCAGAACCCGCATCCGTCAACCGGACCAGACCCCGTCGCTACAGCGACCGATGTTCCCAACTTGACGGGCTAGAAGCTTCTCCAGCTTCCCGCACCGTTTGGGGCAACAAGAAGAACAATACGTGGGAACCAGAAGACACGCAAATCACAGCGTCCTCACGGCGTGTCCCGCACCATTCCGGGGTTCTCGACGCGCCGGATCGGGCGACTACGGAAGACGCGTCAGATCTCGCACGATCGAGAGCGCGGCGCGGCCGCCCATGCCTGCGGCGACGATCAGCTGCTGGGGTCCCGACTGCGTGCAATCGCCCACCGCATAGAGACCAGGCGCAGAAGTCCGGCCCCCCTCATCTGTGATGAGAAGCCCGTCCTCGGTCCGGTCCGGTTCGAGGTTCGCGAGATACTCGAGCGGCGCGGAGTACTCGGGCCGGACGAACGCGGCAACCCGAGGGATGACCTCTCCCCCGGCGACACGGATCCCCGTCAGACCGGAACGATCGCCCTCGAGATCTTCGAGGGGGCGGCGGTCGACGGCGATGCCGGCGGCGGAGAGCCTCGACTCGTCCTCGTCGGAGAGATCTGCCCGCCCATTGGTGAAGACGATCAGGTCCTTCGACCAGCGAGACAGGATTCGCGCCTGATCAGCGAGGTCGTCGGTCTCTCCGATCAGAGCGATCGCCTCATCGGTGTGCCCGTAGCCGTCGCACATCATGCAGCTGTGCACGCTCGTGCCGTAGTAGGCCCGCAGCATTGGGAGCTCGGGCATCTTCTCGGCGACACCCGATGCGATGACCACCGCGGTAGCCCGCACGTCACGCGCCGGCGAACCGCGCATACCGCTCGCCTGCACCGAGAAGCGGTCGCTATCTCGGCTCACCTGGTTGACCTGGGCGAACTGAACCTCGCAGTTGTCGTACCCCTCGAGCTCCTCACGACCGAGCTTGCGGAGCTCGCTCGGAGGGATGCCGTCTCTGGTCGGGTACCCGTGCGAGATGAGAGTGGCCGAGTGACGGGGACGGTTCCCGTCGAGAACCAACACGTCGAAACGCGCACGCGTCAGATTCAGCGCCGCCGCCAGCCCCGCAGGGCCGGCGCCGATCACGACGACGTCGTAGTCCGTCCCGGGCTCGGCCTCCGTCACGCCGACGCCTCGAGCCTCATCCGGAAGTTGTCGAGACGCGCGATGGATTCCTGCTTGCCCAGGATTTCGAGCGATTCGAAGAGCGGGGGTGAGATGCGGCGGCCCGAGGTCGCGACGCGGACCGGGCCGAAGGCGACGCGGGGCTTGAGCCCCAGGGTCTCGATCAGCCGGCCGTCGAGCGCGGTTTTGATTCCCTCCGCCGTCCACTCGTTCTCAGCAACCGCCTCCAGAGCGTCGAGCGCCCCCGCGATCACCTCGTCGGCGTTGGCGGGAAGCGACTTGACCGCGGCCTCGTCGAACTCGAGTTCGTCCGCGCCGCGGAAGAAGGACCCCAGGAGGTCAGGCGCATCGCCGAGCAGCTGCATACGTTCCTGCACCAGCGGCGCGAGTCGCCGCAGCAATTGGAGCTGCTCGGCATCGGGCTCGGCAGGAAGAACGCCGGCATCTACGAGATACGGCACGAGGCGGCCCGTGAAGTCGTCGACGCCGAGCAGGCGCACGTGGTCGCCGTTGATCGACTCGGCCTTCTTCTGATCGAAGCGGGCCGGGTTGGGGTTGACGTCCACGACATCGAACGCGGCCACCATCTCGTCGAGCGAGAACACGTCCCGGTCGTGCGTGAGCGACCAACCCAACAGAGCCAGGTAGTTCACGAGGCCCTCGGGAACGAAGCCCCGATCGCGGTGATGGAACAGGTTCGCCTCGGGGTCGCGCTTCGAGAGCTTCTTGTTGCCCTCCCCCATCACGTAGGGCAGGTGGCCGAAGCGGGGCACGGCATCCGTGATGCCGATGTCGATGAGCGCGCCGTAGAGCGCGATCTGCCGAGGGGTGCTCGAGAGCAGGTCCTCGCCGCGCAGCACGTGGGTGATGCCCATAAGCGCATCGTCCACCGGATTCACCAGCGTGTAGAGCGGGTGCCCGTTTGGGCGCACGAGCACGAAGTCGGGGAAGGAGCCGGCAGGGAACGTGATCGGGCCGCGGACCAGGTCGTCGAACGACAGGTCGGCATCCGGGACGCGGAGGCGGAGCGCCGGCTGGCGGCCCTCGTCGCGGTACGCCTGGCGCTGCTCCTCCGTGAGGTCGCGCTCGAAGTTGTCGTACCCGAGCTTCGGGTCGCGACCGGCGGCGATGTTGCGCGCCTCGATCTCCTCGCCCGTGGCGTAGCTCTCGTAGAGATGGCCGGCCTCGGTCAGCTTGGCGATGACGTCTCGGTAGATGTCGTAACGCTCCGACTGGCGGTAGGGACCGTGGGGCCCACCGATGTCGATGCCCTCGTCCCAGTCGAGCTTCAGCCAGCGCAGGGCGTCCAGGATCTGCTCGTAGCTCTCCTGACTGTCGCGCGCGGCATCGGTGTCCTCGATGCGGAACACGAACGTGCCGCCGGTGTGGCGGGCGTACGCCCAGTTGAAGAGGGCCGTCCGGACGAGCCCGACGTGGGGCGTTCCGGTGGGCGACGGACAGAACCGGACGCGCACATCGGCGCCGGTCGCTTCTGAGACAGGAAAGAGTGACATACCGCCCTCGATCCTATTCGGGAGGGGCTGAGGGGTCGACGGGCCCTTCATTTCGCTGCGCTCAATGGGCGGGCGGCCCGCCCGTTGAGCGAAGCGAAACGCAGGGCCCAGGACCGCGCCGCCCGGGGCGCTTCGCGACGGTCGCAGAGCGACCTCCTCAGCGACCGGAAGAAGGGGCCACCACCACCCGCTCGTTGAGGAGGGCCGCCAGGCCCGTCGCGAAACGAGCACGGCATAGCGGGCTCCGGATGCCGCACCCAGCCCTTCATTTCGCTGCGCTCAATGGGCGGGTGGTCAGCCGGCGGCGGATCCGAGTTCGGAGCGGAGGGCGCCCGGGCGGTCGGTGGTCAGCTGGCGGATGCCGAGGTCGAGACAGAAGCGCGCGTCCTCCAATGTGTTGACCGTCCAGACGCGCACCGGTCGCTCACTCGCCCACCTGCGCGCTGTCGACGGGTCCGCGCGGACGGCCTCGATCCCCGGCCCCAGGGCGACAGCGATGTCGGACAGAAGACCCGAGCGCGCAATGGCTGGGTCTGCGTCCGCGTCGAGCAGGAGCATCGCGACACCGAAGCCGACGCGCGAGGCAACGAACACGATCGTGGGTGGCCAGAAGCTCATGATGTCGACGGTGACCGGATGCGGGCCCGACCCGATGATTCCGGTCGAGGGGTCCCAGCCGGCCCGCTGGAGCAGGGCGAGAACCGCGTCGTCGAGCACTGCACCGGCGGGGCTCGGCTGTTTGATCTCGAGCGCCAACCGCACGGGACGGCCCGCCGATCCCAGCAGAGAGAGCAGGTCCTGGAGCGTCATCAGCTCATCGGGCCCGCCCGGCATCCGGGACCGCATCTCGTGGATCGTGAGCTCGTGGACGATCCCGGGCACGCCCGAGACCCGATCGGTCGTGCTGTCGTGCCAGCACACGACCGTCCCGTCACCGGTGAGCCGCACGTCCGTCTCGACTCCGTCGGCGCCCTCGTCGAGCGCCGCCGAATAGGCCGATCGGCTGTGCTCGACGTGGTCGGCGCTCGCACCGCGATGCCCGAAGATGAGCACGTCGTCGACGCCGGAATATACCGGCGCCGCCTCGCTCATCGGTTGCGGGCGGGGTTCGAGAGCGTGCCGATGCCCTCGATGGTGATGTCGACGGTCTGGCCGTCGACGAATCCGCCGAGGCCGGCCGGGGTGCCCGTCAGGATGAGGTCGCCCGGCAGCAGAGTGAATACGTCGGACACGTAGGCGATGATCTCGGGGATGCCGAAGATCAAGTCCTTGGTGTTGCCGTGGCGGCGGGGCTCCCCGTCGACGAACGTGCTGATCTCGAGGTTCGACACGTCGAGCTCGGTCTCGATGACCGGACCGATCGGGCAGAAGGTGTCGTAGCCCTTGGCTCGGGCCCACTGGCCGTCGGCCAGCATCTGGTCGCGGGCCGAGACGTCGTTCGCGATCGTGTAACCGAAGATGTAGTCGGTCGCGCGTTCGGCCGGGATCTGCTTGCCGATCTTGCCGATGACGATCGTCAGCTCGCCCTCGTGCACGATCCGCCCCTCGACGGGAGGGATGCGGATGGTGTCGCCCGGGCCGACCACCGAGGTGTTGGGCTTGAGGAAGATCAGCGGATGGTCGGCGGGAATGGCCTGCGCCATCTCATCCTTGTGAGCCGCGTAGTTGAGGCCGACGCAGACCACCTTGGACCGCGGGATGACAGGCGCCAGCAGCTTGACGTCGGCGAGCGGGACGCGCTCCCCCGTCGTGTCGTACCCGGCGAACATCGGGTCGCCCGAGAGGACGACGATCTCGTCCTCGTCGAGGATCCCGAAGCGGGGGTCGCTGCCATCGATGCTGAACCGCGCGATCTTCACAGGAAGAACCTAACTACGTCGTCTGTCGGGAAGGTGAACCGGGAATCAGGCGTCGAGGCGCGTGAGCCAGCCGTGGCGGTCGGGGCGGCGGCCGTACTGGATGTCCGTCAGCTCCTCGCGAAGGGCCATTGTGAGCTCTCCGGCGGGCGCCGACGAGTCGCCGATCTCGAAGTCCTTCGACTTGAGCGCGCCGATGGGTGTGATCACGGCTGCCGTGCCGCACGCGAACACCTCGGTGATGTCACCCGACGCAACGCCCTCGCGCCACTCGTCGAGGGTCACCGGACGCTCCTCGACCGCGTGGCCGCGGTCCTTGGCGAGTTGGATGATGCTCTGCCGGGTGATGCCCTCGAGGATCGTGCCGTTGATCTCGGGCGTGACCAGGGTGCCGTCGCGCTTGACCAGAAAGACGTTCATACCGCCGAGCTCCTCGAGGTACTTGCCCTCCTGCGAGTCGAGGAAGAGCACCTGCGAGCACCCGTTCCGGTAAGCCTCCTCCTGCGGGAGGAGCGATGCCGCGTAGTTGCCGCCGCACTTCGCGGCACCGGTTCCGCCGCGGCCGGCACGGGTGTATTCGGTCGACAGCCAGATCGACACCGGGGCGACACCGCCGGAGAAGTAGGCGCCGGCCGGGCTCGCGATGACGCGGTAGTCGACCTTCTGCGCGGCGCGCACACCGAGGAAGCTCTCGCTCGCGATCATGAACGGACGGATGTAAAGGCAGGTCTCGGGAGCCGAGGGAACCCAGCCGCCGTCCACCTTGATCAGCTGACGCAGCGACTCGAGGAAGTCCTCGACGCTCAGCTGAGGCAGCGCGAGACGCTCCGCGGAACGCTGGAGGCGCAGTGCGTTGGCCTCGGGCCGGAAGGCCCAGATGGACCCGTCGGCGTGACGGTACGCCTTGAGACCTTCGAAGATCTCCTGGCCGTAATGCAGGACCGAGGCGGCCGGGTCCAGAGAGATCGGGCCGTAAGGGACGACTTCGGCGTCGTGCCAGCCGTCCTGGATCGTCCACGTCACCTGGACCATGTGGTCGGTGAAGTGCTTGCCGAAGCCGGGGTCGGAGAGGATCGCCTCGCGCTCCGCCTCGTCACGCGCGGTGGTCGACGGGGTGGAGGTGAATGCGAGCGGGTAGGTCGTCGTCATGATGAGCCTGGATTCTTGGGGAAGTCGAGGGAGGAGTCAGGAGAGGAGGCGGACGATCGCGTCGCCGACCTCGGAGGTGCGACGGGATCCGGTCGATCCGGACCGCGACGCGAGGTCGGCGGTCACGGCCTCCTCCACTCGACGAGCCGCCTCGGCGAGACCGAGGTGGTCGAAGAGCAGGGCGGTCGAGAGGATCGCCGCCGTCGGGTCGGCGATCTGCTGTCCAGCGATGTCGGGCGCGGATCCGTGCACGGGCTCGAACATCGAGGGGGCGGTCCCGTCGGGGTTGATGTTGCCCGAGGCCGCGAGACCGATACCGCCGCTGATTGCGCCTGCCAGGTCGGTGAGGATGTCGCCGAAGAGGTTGTCCGTGACGATCACATCGAACCTAGCAGGGTCGGTGACGAGGAAGATCGTCGCCGCATCGACGTGCAGGTAGTCGACGGAGACGTCCGGATGCTCGGCTGCCACGGCGTCGACGACGCGTTTCCAGAGCGCGCCCGCGAAGGTGAGCACATTGGTCTTGTGCACGAACGTGACCTTGCCTCGACGGCGCTCCGCCAGGTCGAAGGCGTAGCGGACGACGCGCTCGACACCGAACGCGGTGTTGACGCTGACCTCCGAAGCGACCTCGTGAGGGGTACCGCGGCGGATGGTGCCGCCGTTGCCGACGTAGGGGCCTTCCGTCCCTTCCCGCACGACGACGAAGTCCACGTCGCCGGGAGAGGTGAGCGGGCTGACGACGCCCGGCTGCAGCTTCGTCGGGCGGAGGTTGACGTAGTGGTCGAGCTCGAAGCGCAGCTTGAGCAGCAAGCCGCGCTCGATGTTCGCCCCCGCCAGTCGCGGGTCTCCGGGGACGCCGCCGACGGCACCGAGCAGGATCGCGTCGTGTCCGCGGAGCCGCTCGAGTTCCTCGTCCGGCAGCACATCGCCGGTCTCGAGGTAGCGAGCGGCGCCGAGCTTGTACTCGGTGATGTCGAACTCGACACCCTCCGGAGCCGCGACCTTCAGGACCTTGACGGCTTCGGCGACCACCTCGGGGCCGATTCCGTCACCGGGGATGGTGGCGAGCGAGACGGTGCGAGACATGCGGCTCCTTCGGCATGGATGCGTCGTTCGTGCCCGGTGGGCCGACGAACTCGACTCCAAGGCTATCGGGCGCGCGACGGCCGCTCGCCCTAGGGTGCAGGCATGACATCGAAGCGAGCATCGTCGGCCCCCGTCAGCCTCGTCATCCTCGGCGGCGGCGGCGATCTCACCAAACGCCTTCTGCTTCCCGGGCTCGCGAGTCTGCTCTCGCGGCATCCGCGACCCATCCAGATCATCGGAGCGGGTCTCGAGAAGTCGGACGACGCGGCATGGCAGCAACTCGTGCACGATTCGTTCGCGGGAGCGAGCCACCATCCGCAAGTCGATACCGAACTCGACGCCACCGAGCACGAGGCCTCCTGGATCACCGCGGACGTCACGGACGGCGAGCAGCTGACGAAGATCCTCGCCGCCTGCACGGGCACCCCGGTGCTCTACTTCGCCCTGCCGCCCGTCGTCACCGCCGAGGTCTGCGCCGCCCTCGCGAAGATCGACGTGCCCAAGGACCTCCGACTCGCGATGGAGAAGCCGTTCGGCACCGACCACGACAGCGCTGTAGCGCTGAACGAGCTGGTCGCCCGCATCGTGCCCGAGAGCCAGACGTTCCGGATCGACCACTTCCTCGGCAAGTCGACCGTGCTCAACATCGTCGGCCTGCGCTTCTCGAACGCATTGCTGCAGGGCGTGTGGTCGAACGACCTCGTCGAGAGTGTCGAGATCGTCTACGACGAGTCGCTCGGTCTCGAGGGCCGCGCGGGCTATTACGACAACGCCGGGGCGCTCATCGACATGATCCAGAGCCACCTCCTGCAGGCGCTGGCGATCCTCGCCATGGAGCCCATCCCCCGTCTCAATGAGATCGAGCTGCGCTCCAACGCGGCCCAGGTGCTCCGCAACACCCGCGTCTGGCAGGGCGACGCCCGCACTGCCAGCCGTCGGGCGCGTTACACAGCCGGCACGATCGAAGGACGGGACCTGCCGTCCTACGCGGATGCCGAAGGCGTCGATCCGTCGCGTGGGACCGAGACCCTGGCCCAGGTCGTCTTCGAGGTCGACACCCCGCGCTGGCGCGGCGTGCCGTTCGTGCTCCGTTCCGGCAAGGCCATCGGAAAGGCCCGCAAGGAGATCTCGGTTCGGCTGCGGCCCGCGGCGCGCATCGAGGGGCTGGCCGGCGCCCCTGCCGGAGACCGCATCATCCTGGAGATGAAGCAGGAGGAGGTCACGTTCGAGCTCACCATGAACGGCAGCGGCGATCCCTTCACCCTGGAGCGCAACCGGATGACGGTGCGGAAGAGCGCGGGCCATCTCCTCCCTTACGGCCAGGTCCTGCAGGGCATCCTCGACGGCGACCCGCTGCTGTCCGTCCGCGGCGATGTGGCGGAGGAGTGCTGGCGCGTCGTCGAACCCGTCATCGCGGCGTGGCGCAAGGATCGGGTACCGCTCGAGGAGTACCCGGCCGGATCGAACGGTCCGGACGGCTGGGACCAGGACCTCCACCGATCCTGAGAGAACGCCGAAGCTCCTCTCGATTCCCAGCATGGGGTGAATACCGTGAGGCGTCTCCTACAGGCCCTTACGAAAGGACAGTCCGCCATGAGTCTCGGAGCTGGAATCTTCCTCCTCGTCGTCGGAGCGATCCTGACGTTCGCGGTCGACTTCGACGTCCCCGGTCTCGACCTGACGACCATCGGCTACATCCTGATGATCGCGGGAGCCGTCGGCATCATCCTCGGCATCGTGCTGATGGCTCGCAAGCGCCAGTCCGTCTCGACCACGAGCGAATCCGTTGACCCCGTGAGCGGAGCGCGCGTTCAGCGCAGCGTCCGCCAGGACGGCTTGTGATCCGAACCGCCCGGAAAGCGTGAACGGCTCGCCCCGATGGGGCGGGCCGTTTTCACGTCACCGCCCCGTCTAGTCCGCCACGCTGAGGTGGGCATGGCCGGAACGCCCCACGTTCCCCGCCGCGTCCACCGCGACGGCGTAGACGGGCCCCGGCATCGAGCCCTTGGCGCGAGCGGTCACGTGCGCGACGTCCGCGGCCGTGAGGTCCGCCGTCCATTCGCCGTCGCGTCCCGGGGATGCGACAGCCAGTCGGGTGTCGCCGCGATAGAAGGCGACACCGGCGACTCCGACATCGTCGGAGGCAAATGCCGAGAGCCGGAGGCCCTTGCCCTTCTTCCCCGCGGGTCCGGGACGCATCGTCACGGTCGGAGCCGTCTGATCCGAGATCTCGACGTCGATGCGCACGGTGGCGCTCGTGGCTGAGGGCGCGGAAGGCGCCGGTCCCGGACGAACAGGCCCCGGGGTCTCGTGCAACGGCAACGGCAGCCGGAGGCGGGCTTTCGCCGGCGCGGCGCCGGCCGGATGCTCTTCGGAGACCCTGACGACCCCGGGTGCGAGCGCCTGAGCCGACGGGGATCCGATCGGCAGCGCCGTGGCCAGGGCCTCGACGCCGAACACGAGGATGATCGCGGCGGGCAGCACGCGCAAGACACGATGCGCGCGGGTCCGGCCGCTTCTTCCCACCTCGTCACGGCGTGAGGTCCGGCTCGTCTCTTCCGACATGGTGTGCGCTCCCCCCCGAGCATCACAGCCACCCGCCTGTACCCCATCGGATCGCAGGTCGCGCGCGGCCGTGAAACCATGCAAGACCCCCTCCCCCGCATGTTCAAGGGATTCACCCCCTAACCGGGGCCACCCACTCCCCTGAACTGGTGCCAGTCGATGCCGCGATGTACCCCTCGCGAGGGCCACAGAATCTGCCATCGCACGAAAAACGGCCCGCCCGGTGGATCTCACCGGACGGGCCGTTCGCGCACCTCGTCTCAGAGGGTCAGCAGCTGCGCGCTCCGAAGGAAGCGGTCGCGTCCGCGGAGCGGGTCGCACCGTTCTCCGTGACGCTGACCTTCGCCGCGATCGATCCCGCGGCCACCGACTTCGCCCTCGTCGAGTAGGACTGCGACACCGTCTTGCCCGGAGCGACCCCCGAGAAGCTCTTGGTTCCATACGGGGTCGTCTGCGTGACAGTCGTCGAGACCTCGGACTGGTTCGTGGTGGTCACGGTCAACTGCACCGCGCCCGCCACGCACCGGGTCGTCGCCACCGCGGACACCTTGAGCGGAGCCACCGCGGCCGCCTTCACGATCTTCACCGTGTAAGCCACCTGCGTCGCGTGGTCTTGGGCGAGCGCGTTCAGGGCCAGCGTCGTGTCGCCGTCGGCCAGCTTCACCGTGCGCGATTGGGTGTCGTCGATGAGGATGTCCCCCACCTTCACCAGACCGCTGGGAGTGACCGGATCGGCATCGAAGTCCACGCTCGTCGTCCCGGTCGGAACGGTGAGGGTGTACTCACGGGTCGCCTTCGCGAAGGTCGGCGAGAGCGTGCCGGCGGAGAAGGCCAGCTTGCTCAGGCCCGCATCCGACGAGAAGGTCGTGCTGTTGGCCGTATAGAGGCCGAACAGACCGCCCACGTAGCTGCCCGATCCGTTGTACTCGAACCGCACCGTGACGATGGGGATCTTGTCGCCCTTGCTGTCGAGCGCATAGGCGCCGGTCTTGTCGCGCTTGTACGCGTCGTTCGCGGCGATCGACGAGATCGCTGCCGCGGGGATCTCGTCCCATTCGATGTAGAACTGGTCGCGCCCCGCGTTCGCGTTCACGACCACGGTCTTGAGCTTCTGGCCGTTGATCTTGATATCGAACTGGCGCCCGACGTCGCCACTGAAGTAGCGAGCCCCGAGGTAGTTCTTCGGCTGCGACGGGTCGACGGCCATCTCGTACTGGAAGAACGAGCCGGCCGAACGGTCGGCGTCGCGGTAGGCCTGCCCGAGGTGGACTCCCACCGTGGAGTTGTTGAACGTGTAGTTCTTGCCCGCCTCACTGTTGTTGTTGTCGAACGAGGTGAGGGAGTCGATCGTCGTCTCCGCGACTCGCAACTGCTGCTTGTCGCGCAGGATCTGCGCCTGCGCGGCCTGCGAGTCGGGCTCGATGAGCGTCATGTACATGCCGTACCTGGCGTTGTACAGGCTGTAGAACGGCTCGAACACCCGAGCGGCCGCCGCGCTGTCGACGTTCTTCATCCCGAAGCGCATGGTCTCGAGCCCGTTGGCGTTCTTGCCGTTGGGCAGGCGGACCAGGTTCTTCTCGACCTCGGTCTTCCATGCCTCGCTGTCGGCGACGACCACGTTGTTGCTGACCGACTTGTCGGCCACGCTCATCCGGACGAGGATGCCCGCCTGGTAGGTCGCATCGACGTTGGAGCGGTTGAGTTCCGTCGCGAGGAGGACCGGCCCGTACTTGAAGGCCACCCAGTTGGGGTTCTCGGTGTCGGCCGAGACCGACACCGCCGCGGGGAGGGTGTAGGAGAGCTTGTCGCCGGCCTTGACGGGCACCGTGAGGAAGCCGCCCTGGTTCAGGACCGCGACGTCCTGCGCCGCACCGTTCACGGTGAGCGTCGGCGCCCCCTTGACCCAGCCGGGCACGCGCAGCTTCAGGCTGGCGCCCTCGGCCAGCGCGCCGCCGTCGAGACCTGCGACCGCGTAGGTCACCGTCTCGCTGTTGGGCACGTCCGCCGTCTGGGTGAGCTTGAGGTTCAACGCGCTCGAGCGGAACTCCGACGACCGGAACTGCGTCACGTAGACCGCTCCCGACTCCTCGAAGTAGAACGAGTCGCCCAGCTTCGTGAAGCTCTCGATACCCGACCCGTGGTCGCACCAGAACTCGTCGAGCGGCTTGCCGAAGACCTTCGCGTAACCGGCCGTCATGGGCTGGAAGTACGTGACCATGCCGGTCTCGGGGTTCTGCGAGGCGAGGATGGTGTTGATGTAGGTCGACTCGTAATAGTCGGCGTACTTCACGTCCTTCGACACCTGGAACAGGGCCCGCGTGAGCTTGAGCATGTTGTACTCGTTGCACCCCTCGGCCGTCGAGTTCTCGCCGTAGCCGCTGGTCGATCCGTTGGTTGCGACCTGGAACAGCGTGCCGGGGGCGTGGAAATGCTCGGACTGGCTGTTCGCGCCGTTCGCGTAGGTGTGATCGTCGACCACGATCTGCCAGAACTTCTCCGCGGCGACCCTGTACATGTCGAGCTTGCCCTTCTCCGCGTCGGAGAGCTGGGCGTACAGGTGGGGGTTGTCGGTGAAGACCTGGTAGCGCTTGAGCGCGCCGGTCAGCTTCGGGATGGTGGTGTTGGCGTGCAGTCCGCCGAGCACGTCACGGCCGGCGGCGAGGTTCTCGAACAGAGCGGTCTCGTCGAAGTACTCGGCGGCGCGCTTGTGCTTCGGATCGCCGGTCTGTTCGTACAGCACGTAGAGCGCCTCGTTCATGCCGCCGTACTCGGTCCGCAGCAGACCACTCGGGTCGGACTGACGCGATGCCCAGTTGGTGACCCAGGTGCCGAATGCCGAGTTGACCGCGAGAGCCTTGTCGGCGACGGCCTTCGGCGCGTACTTGTGCGCGTCGTTCAGCCCCGCCACGACCTTGTGCAGGTTGTAGAAGGGCACGATGAGCCCGTCCTTGCCGTGCGGCAGATAGTCGACCGGGAACGGCGCCGCATACCCGGCGTTCGTCGGGTCCTTCGCCGCGTAGGCATCCTGGACCTTCTTGAGCCCATCGACGGCCGAGGTCAGCTTGGCGAGCAGGGCCGCCTTCTTCGTGGCATCTTCGGTCGTCGCGTAGGACTGCGAGAGGGCCGTGATGTAGTGGCCGAAGAAGTGCCCCTGGAACCGGTTGCCCGAAGAGGCCTCCCATCCGCCGTAGCTCGAGTCGGTCGTCGGCTTGAGGCCGGCGTTGACGTACCACGAGTAGAGGAACTTCTCGGGGTCGAGGCTCAGCAGGTAGTCGATCGTCTTGCTACCGGCGTTGACCAGGTAGGGATCGCTGACCGTGACGTCCGACAGACCGGCTTCCATCAGGTAGAGCGAGCTGTCGATTCCCTCGGCGAGGACCTCGACCGGGAAGGTGCGGGTCGAGGCGGTGCTCCCGCCGTAGGTCCCCGAGACCGTCAGTGTGACGGTCTGCTTGGAGGCCGCACGAGTGACGGTGGCCTCGCCACCGTTGACCGCCACGACGGACGGATCGGACGACGTCCACGTCAGTTCCGTGCCATTCGTCCCGACGGTCGGGACGCTGAACGAGTTGCCGACCGCGCCGGGCACACTGATGGTGTCGATCTCCGCTTTCGCGACCGCCGTCGGGTCGAACGCCGGGTTCCGTTCGGAGACGATCGCCACGACGTCCTTGATCGACGCGACGCCGTCGTACAGCGTGTAGTCATCGAGGAGACCGTTCGCGTGCGCTCCGTTGTACTGGGGACCGTTGTAACCGATGGTCTTGGTCGACGTGGACTCCGAACCGAGGACGCCGGTCGCGTCTCCGCCGACCCCGTTCTTCACGACCGACTGGAGCTTCACGCCGTTCCGGAACATCGTGACGGCCTTCGTCGCCTTGTCGTAGGTGACGGCGATGTGGGTCCAGGCGTCGGTGGGGAAGAACGTCGAACGCGGTGCGTCGACGGCCACCTTGTAAGGCTGGCCGCCGGACGGCCCGATCGACAGCGCGAGGGGCGTGCCCTCACTCTCCGAGGTCAGGTACCACCCGTCGCTGTTGTAGGCCGTCTTAGACCAGGTGAAGACCTGCTCGCCGGTCATCGCGGCATTCGGTTTGAACCAGAAGGACGCCGTGAGATCGGCCGGCTGCAGGTATGCCGCCGTGCCGAGCTTGATCGCGTTCGAACCGTCGAGCTTGAAGGACCGGTTCGCGGCATCCCCCGGCACGACCCCGGCGCCATAGGCGGCGTTGCCCTTCTGCATCGAGATGGACGCGGCCTTCGGGCTGCTGTCCTTCAGATCTCCGTCGAACTTGAGCTCGAGGATCTTATTCGAATCGATCGATGTCGTGGCTGCGTGTGCAGGTACGGAGGCTGTGGCCACCAGACCGGCAGCGAGGGCTGTCCCGGTCAGCAGCGCGAGAGTGCGGCGGAGTCGTGTGCGCCCGCCCCCTCCGCGCTCGTAGCTTCCGGCCGCTGTCGGCCGGTGGGTGGACGGGGTCATAAGGGGACTCCTTCTCGCTACTCAACTCTGAGGGCGGGTCTAACCGATTCACACCGGTCGGCAGATGTTACCGGGAACAGCACGCGGCGACAATGAGATGGCGGCTCGTGCTGTCGCAGCGCCGGCCGCGGGCACGAGAAAGGCCCCGCCGCTCGGGTGAGCGGCGGGGCCGAAGCGCCCTGGGGGGACGGGGCGCTACTCGCGCTTCTTCGCGAGGACTCCGCGCTGCAGCAGCACGAAGACGAGGAGGATGCCACCGGTGATGATCGTGGTGGCTTCCGGGGGGATCCCTCCGTCGCGAGTGATGAGCACGTTCATGAGGCCCAGGACGAGGGCTCCCACCACCGACCCGAGCACGAAGCCCGCGCCCCCCGTGAGGAGGGTGCCGCCGATGACGGTCGCCGCGATGGCGTCGAGCTCCCAGCCGATGCCGGTGATGTTCTGGGCGCTGCCGAGGCGGGCCGTGTAGATCGCCGAGGCGACACCGGCCAGCGTGCCGCTGATGATGTAGATCGCCAGTTTCGTCTTCGCGACGGGCAGGCCCATGAGCTTGGCGGACTGCTCCGACCCGCCGATCGCGTACACCGTGCGGCCGAGGCGGGTGCGGTGGAGGACGAAGAACCCCGCGACAACCACGATGATCGCGATGATCACGCCGGGTGTGATGATGAGGTCGTTGACCTTCGGTCCGTCGATGATCTTGAAGTTCTCCGCGAGGACCAGGAACGGCGAGTCGTCCGCGAGACGCTCCGGGACGGTGCTGAGCATCGACGCGAGACCCCGGGCCAGGAACATCATGGCCAGCGTCGCGATGAACGGCTGGACGTTGAAGTACTGGATCAGGATCCCCGACACCGCTCCGAACGCCGCGCCGATCACGATCATCAGTCCGAGGGCCAACCACGGGTTCCACCCCTGGTTCATGAGGATCACGCCCAGCACGCTGGTGAAGGCGATGACCGCGCCGACGGAGAGATCGATGCCGCCGGTGAGGATCACGAACGTGAGGCCGACCGCGAGGATGATCAGGTGGGCGTTGTTGATCAACAGGTTCGACACCGTGTTGGCCTGGAGGATGCCGCCGTAGGCGATCTGCCCGTAGGCGATCATGGCGACGAAGATGACGACGGCGGCGATGGTCGGCAGAAGCTCGATGTGGAGCTTCAGCCAGCGGAACACGTCGTTGCCGCTCTTCTCGGTCTTGAGCTCAGGGGTGGCAGTCGTCGTGCTCATGCCGACACCGTCTCCTTCTTGGTCGCGGCGGTGCCGGTGGGGCGCTGGATGCGGCGCTGACGGAACAGAGCGCGGACGCGCTCCGACTGCAGCAGGCAGAGGGCGACGATGACGATCGCCTTGAAGGCGGGGGTCGCCGACGACGAGACCCCGAGGAACACGACGGTCTTGTCGAGCGTCGCGATGAGGATCGCTCCGATAGCGGCCCCCGTGATGTTGAACTTCCCGCCCGCCAGCGACGTACCGCCGATGACGACCGCGAGGATGGCGTCCAGTTCGAGCTGATAGCCCGTGCGGGACACGTCCACCGTCATGACGCTCGCTGTGGCGAAGATGCCGGCGACACCGGCGAGCAGGCCGCTCGAGATGTACGCGGTCATCAGGAGACCGCGCCGGTTCAGACCCGCGAGACGGGCGGCCTTGGCGTCCATGCCGATCGCTTCGATCATGAGCCCCAGGGCGGACTTCCGCACGAGCATACCGACCGCGATGGTGATCAACACGGCGAGGACGAAGACGACCGGGATGCCGATGGCGTAGCCGTTCGCAACCCACCGGAAGGGCTCGTTCACCGCGGACGTGTTCTGTCCGCCCGTGATGACCTTCGCCAGCCCACGACCGGCGAGCATGACGACCAGGGTGCTGATGAAGGGCTGCAGTCCGACGACGGATACGAGGACTCCGTTGACCGCCCCGAGGAGTCCGCTGATCGCGAGCGCCACGACGATCGCGATGAAGGCCGCGCCCAGCGAGTCGGGGGCGTTCGACCCGGCGAGCAGCTCCATCGACACGGCGCCGGCGACGACCATGATCGAGCCGACCGAGAGGTCGATGCCGCCCGTTGCGACCACGAGGCACATGCCGACCGCGATCATGAGGACCGGCGCAGCGGCTCGAAGGATGTCGATCAGGTTGCCGACGAGGTTCCCGTCGGTGGGACTGATGGAGATGGCGAGGTAGCTCGGATCCTTGAAGACGTTGACCGCGAGCAGCAGGACGATCGCGATGATGCCCCAGAAGTACTGCTTGCGGACGACTTCGGCGACGAGGCCCTTGGCGCCTGCCGGCTTCGATGAGTTCACGAGTGTGCTCCCTGCGGGGTGGAGTCTGCGGTGACTCCCTCCTCCGCGATAGTAGTGACGATGGACTCGGCTGTGACATCCGGTCCGTTGACGATCTCGGCGATCTTCCGGTGGTCCTTCATGACCACGATGCGATCGCTCAGACGCACGACCTCGTCGAGCTCGGACGAGATGAAGACGACAGCGACGCCCTCGTCGGCGAGAGCCGCGACCTGCTCCTGGATGTCGGCCTTGGCGCCGACGTCGATTCCGCGGGTGGGCTCGTCCAGGATGAGGACCTCCGGCTTGGTGGCGAGCCACCGGCCGAGCAGGACCTTCTGCTGGTTGCCGCCGGAGAGGTTGCGGATGGGGCGGTCCGGGTCCGCCGGACGGACTCCGAGCTCCACGAGGTACTTCGAGACGATGGCCTCGACCTCTTTGCGGGGCAAGGGGCGGGCCCAGCCGCGCTTGGCCTGGACGCCGAGGATGAGATTCTCCCTCACGGAGAGGTCGCGGATGATGCCCTCGTCCCGGCGGTTCTCGCTCGAGAAGGCGATGCGCTTGGAGAGTGCGATAGCGGGGTTCTTGACGTCGACCGTCTCGCCGCGCATGGCGACCGACCCGGTATCGGGCTTGTCGGCGCCGTAGATGAGACGGGCGAGCTCGGTGCGGCCGGACCCGAGGAGCCCCGCGAAACCGACGACCTCGCCGGCGTGCAGCTGAAGGTCGGTCTCTTCCACGGACCCGCGGCGACTCAGACCGGTGGCCGCGTAGACGGGGGCCTCGTCGTGGGGGTGATCCTTGCGGGCACGCTCCGAATCGAGCGACCGGAGGGAGGCGATGTCCTTACCGATCATCTTCGAGATGAGCGCCGAGCGGTCGAGCTCGGCGGTCATGTACTCGCCGACGAACTGCCCGTTGCGCAGCACCGTGAGCCGGTCGCTGATGGCGTAGACCTGGTCGAGGAAGTGCGAGACGAAGAGGATGGCCACGCCTTGGTCGCGCAGGTTCCGCATGACGCGGAAGAGCTGCTCGACCTCGACGGCGTCGAGGCTGGAGGTGGGCTCGTCGAGGATGAGCACCTTCGACTTGGTGACCATCGACCGACTGATGGCGACGAGCTGCTGCACGGCGAGCGACAGGGTCGACAGGGGCAGGCGGGGGTCGAGGTGCCCGAGGCCGAGCTTCTGCAGGGCCTCCGATGCGGCGGCGTGAGTGGCCTTCCAGTTGATGCCGAAGGGTCCGCGGGTCTCGTGACCGAGCATGACGTTCTCGCCGATGCTCAGGTTGGAGCAGAGGTTGACCTCCTGGTACACCGTGGAGATCCCGGCGTCCTGCGCGTCGGCGGTACCGCTGAGACGGCGGGTCTCGCCGAGCACGCGGATCTCGCCCTCGTCGATCGCGTAGACGCCCGTGAGCGCCTTGATGAGCGTCGACTTCCCGGCGCCGTTCTCACCCATCAGGGTGTGCACCTCGCCGGGGTAGAGCGTGAAGTCGACGTTGTCGAGTGCCTTCACGCCCGGGAAGGAGATGGAGATCCCCTTCATCTCGATGATCGGAACCGACGCTGTCATGTCGCTCACTCCTTGCTCTGCGCATCGTTGCGAAGTAGGGGGACGAGGCCCGCCCGCTCTGTGCGGACGGGCCTCGCGTGCCGCCCCGCGGGACGGCGGGGGGAATCAGAACTTGCGGTTGGGGAGGGCGGTCGACGCGGCCTCGGGGCTGTCGAAGGTGTCGCTCGGGACGACGATCGAGGACTCGACCTTCTCGCCGGCGAGGACCTTCTTGACGACCTCGAGAGCGGTCTCACCGAAGAGGGGGTTGTACTCGGCGACGAAGCTGAGCTTGCCGTCGGCGAGAGCCTGCAGGGCGTTCTTGGTGCCGTCGATCGTGGCGATCTTGACGTCCTTGCCCGGGGTCAGGCCGGCCTCCTCGACGGCCTGAACGGCGCCGAGACCCATCTCGTCGTTCTGAGCGAAGACGAGCTGGACGTTGTTGTTGTTCGACTTGAGGACGGTCTCGAAGACGCTCTTCGCCTCTTCGGTCGACCAGTTGGCGGTCTGCGCACCGAGCTTCACGAGCTTCGGGTCGGCGCCGACGACCTCGTCCCAGCCCTCGTTGCGCTCGTTCACGACCGAGACACCCGCGGGGCCCTCGAGGGTGAAGTAGTTGGCGCCGTTCGGGAACGTCTTGACGGCCCAGTTGGCGACACCCTCGCTGACCGCGATGTTGTCGGGGGCGATGCGCGTGACGTAGAGGTCGGTGTTGTTCGGCTCGATACCGCGGTCGATGAGGACGACGGGGATCTCGGCCTCCTTGGCACGCTCGAGCGAGTCCTCCCAGCCCGAGCCCTCCGTGGCGGACAGCAGGATGACGTCGACACCTTCGTCGACGAACGACGTGAACGCGTCGATCTGCGACTTCTGGTCGTTGTTGGCGGCGGGGGCGTACTTCAGGTCGAAGCCCGCGTCCTTGGAGAAGGTCTCCTGGATGTTGGCCTCGTTGGCCTTGCGCCACGCGCCCTCGGGGCCGACGGCGACGAAGCCGATGGTCGTGAGGTCACCGGAGCCGCCGCTGGCGGCGGGCTCGCTCCCCGAACCGGCCGAGCAGGCGGCCAGACCGAGCGTGAGGGCACCGGCGGCGGTGAGCGCCAGGGCCGAGATGAAACGCCTCTTTGCGAACATGTGATCTCCTCCTCGAGATCGCGAGCCTCAGGCTCGCAGTGCTGGTTCCCGGTAACGGGATGCAGTGGTGTGGTGCACCGCGGTGAACTGCGGTGTGGCGATGTTACCGGGAACATTAGCCGGATTGCAAGACACCTTCTGCGTGACTTCCCAGAGCCCTCACATGTCGTAGTGCGAGTCGTCCGCGATGAGCTCGACGATGGTGTCGACGCTCAATCCCGGCCCGCTGGAGACCTCCGCGATCTTCTCCCGATCGCGGAAGATCGCGATCCTGTCACTGAGTCGGACGACGTCCTCCATCTCGGACGAGATGTAGACGATGGCGACGCCGTCGCCTGCCAGCCGCTCGATCTTCCGCTCGATAGCGGCCTTCGCCGCGACATCGGCGCCGCGGGTCGGGTCGTCGAGGATGAGCACGCGCGGACGGGTCGCGAGGATCCGGGCGAGAGCCACCCGCCGACGATTCCCGGTCGAGAGGCGATCGACGGGCTCGTCGATGAGATCGGCCGGGATCGACAGCGACTCCGTCAGCTCCTCCACGAGGGTGTCGGCCTCGGCCGCGCCCACGGGATCGGCCCAGCCGCGCAGAGCCTGCCTCGCGAGGACGATGTTCTGTCGGACCGTGAGTCCGGTGACGAGTCCGTCGTCCGCGGCGTCCTCGGTCACCATGCCGAGGCGCAGACGCAGCGCTTGGGCCGGGTCCCGCATCTTCACGACGCGCCCGTCGATGCGAGCCTCACCCGTGTCAGCGCGCAGGGACCCCGTCATGACGTTCGCGAACTCGGTGCGCCCCGATCCGCGAAGGCCGGCGAAACCGAGAATCTCGCCGCGGTAGAGATCGATGTCGACCGGCGCCACCGCACCGCGCAGCCCGAGCTTGTCGGTGCGATAGATCGGATCGCCCTCCGGCTCCTGACGGTGCGGTCGGGTTCCCGATCCGAGCATCCGGAGCGAGTCGAGATCCTGCCCCAGCATGACGGAGATGAGCTCGGCGCGATCGATGTCGTCGGTCTCGAACGTCCCGACGTCGCGCCCCTCGCGCAGCACGGTCACGCGGTCGCTCACGGCGAAGACCTGCTCCAGGATGTGGGAGACGAACAGGACCGCCGCGCCGCGGGCTCGGATCCCGGCGAGGACGGAGAAGATCCGCTCCACCTCGTGCGGCTCGAGACTCGATGTCGGTTCGTCCAGCACGAGGACGCGAGGATCGTGCACCACCGCGCGGGCGATCGCAACCAACTGACGTTCTGCGACGGGAAGCGCCCAGACAGGGGTGGTCGAGTCGAGATCGTCGAGTCCGAGCCGTGACAGGGTGCGCCGGGCCACGCGGTGGGTTTCGGGCCAGTCGATGCCGAAACGACCACGCGCTTCCTGGCCGATCATGATGTTCTCGGCCACGCTGAGGTTCCCGCAGAGGCTGGCCTCCTGGTAAACGCTCGCGATCCCGGCCGCCGACGCCTGCGTCGTCGTCATCCGTCCGAGCGCGCGCCCGTCGAGACGGATCTCGCCGCCGACCACGGGGAGGGCGCCGGTGAGGGCCGCGACGAGCGTCGACTTGCCGGCACCGTTGACCCCCATCAACGCGTGGATCTCCCCCGCGTAGAGGGTGACACCGGCTCCGTCGAGGGCGACGCTCGAGTCTCGATCCACCACCAGCCCCGAAGCACGGAGGACTTCGGCCCCCGCCCAGGGCGCCTCGGATATCTGCAACGACCGGTCGGACATCAGCGTCCTCCGTCCTTCCCTCTCGGCGGCGCCGTGCTTTCGCGCACGACGAGCTCGGTTGCGACGGTGGTCTCCGTCGGCAGCTCACGCCCCTCGATGGCGGCGCGCAAGACCTCGACGGCCTTGTTGCCGACCGAGGCGAAATCCTGCCGGACCGTCGTGAGCGGGGGCAGGAAGTGCCGAGCCACCGGCAGGTCGTCGAAGCCGACGATGCTGATCTCGCTCGGGACGTCGATACCGCGCTCGATGAGCCCGTGGACGATGCCGAGCGCCATCTCGTCGTTCGCTACGAAGATGGCCGTGTACTCCGGCAGGTTTCTCAGCGACTTGGCGAAGTCGTACCCGAAGTCGGCCGTCCAGTCGCCGATCACCGTAGGTCGGGCGCGGAGCCCCCAGGACTTCGCACGCGTGTAGAACGCCCGTTCCCGGGCGCGAGCGTCGAGCCAGTCGAGCGGACCGGAGACGTGCAGGATCTCGCGGTGCCCCAATTCGACGAGATGGTCGAGAGCGAGCCGGGTGCCGATCTGCTGATCCACCGACACGGTGAGGAAGTGCGGGTCGGCGTCGGGCTTCAACACGAGAACGGGAACCCCGACGACGAGCTTCCGCAGGGCTGCGACCGAGGACGACCGGGGGGCGACCACGCAGATGGCGTCGACCCCCTCGTCGGTGAGGTGGCTGAGTGCTTCGTCAGGCGACTGCTGCCCGTCCCGGAGGGAGACCGTGCTGACCGAGTACCCCGAAGCCCTCGCCGCCGTCTCGACGGCGCGCACCGTGTTGGAAGGTCCGTAATCGGCGGCCGAATCGACCATGAGGCCGATGCGACGCGTGCGTTGTGACGCGAGCGCCCGCGCAGCCCCGTTGGGACGGAAGTTCAGTTCCTCGATGACGTCGAGCACCCGCTGGCGGGTGCTCTCCCTCACATTGGGATAGTTGTTGATGACGCGCGACACGGTCATATGCGACACCCCGGCCACATTCGCGACATCGCGGATGTTCAGCCGGTCGACGTCGGCGTTCCCACTCATTCGATCTTCTCCCCAACCCGGTGGGATGAGACTAGATGACAGGCGCGGCCGTGTCTCCTCCGCCATGCTTCGCTTCTCGACGCCCCTCTTCGCGGGCTTCCGCCACGAGCGCTTCGGTCTTCTTGCGGGACCGCCTGCGGTCCCAGAAGACGGCACCGACGATGAGGGCGAGACCGAGGAGGACGAGGAGCTGCGGCAGTGGGACCGCCACGGCGGTGAAGGACGCGACCGTGGGCTCCACCTCGATGGGCGTCCCGTCGAGCAACGTCACCTGGGGATCGATGCTGATGTCTCCCGGAACGAGGAAGAGCGGCCAGATGTCGTCGATCTGCTGGGAGAGCTGCCGCTCGTCGCCGGGGAAGAGCTCGGTCGCGCTCTGGCCCGCTGCGGGCCGGTAGTCCACCGTGCGACCCTGCGCGGACACCTGCCCCGCCACCGTGAAGCGCAGGTTGCCGGTATTGCGGAGCGTGTAGTCGACCGTCAGGCGACCGGGCTGGAACGGGTTCCAGTTGAGGCGGTAGTCGCTCGTGACGGCCGAGATCTCCACGGCGGGGAGCGCCTCGCCCGTGACCCGGGTGGTGACTCGGAACCCGACGCGGCTCTCCACGTCCACGTTGCTGCCCGACTCGTCCTTCCCGCCCGTGATGAGCACGGCCGCGATCCCGGCGATGTGGTCGCCCGGCTCGGCATCGTCCGGGACCGAGACAGTGAAGGGGACGTCGACGGTAGCCGACGGATCGATCGTGACCTCATCGGGGAGCGTGATCCAGGTGCCCGCATCCACGGATGGGGTGTCCGACGGGAGGATGTCGAATCTGCCGTCGGAGTTGAGGAACCCGTCAGCGGACGTGAGTTGGAACGTGACCCGCTCGGCGCTGAGGTTGGTGACGGTGAAGGAGTCGCTCGCGGACTGCCCCGGATCGAGCTCGTTCACGACCGCTGCGCGGGCCTTGCCGTCCGGGCCGGGGGCGGGCTTGACCGCCCAGGTGATCTGTCCCTCGGCGGGCGCCGCGACCGCGGGGGCAGCGGTGATGGCGACCCCCATCAGCGCAGCGAGTACGGCGGCGACGAGGGACGAACGACGTGGGGATCGGATCATGACGTTCTTCCTGTTCACATGGCCCGTGTCGCTCGACACAGGGCCGGGACGGCGATCGGGCCGCGGTCTCTCACGACCGCGGCCCGATCACGCTATCCGCGCCGAAGGCCCTGGACGGCCTCGTGACGCGGGGCGATTCACTCTCCGGCGGCGATGTCCTCGAAGAGCGAGAGCGTCAGCGTCGACGAGTAGGAACCGGCGGCGACGTTCTTGCCCGTCTTCAGGGTGAGGTCGGCGTTGGCGGTCCACTGGCCGGTCTCGCGCGCGGCGCTGCTATCGACGGCCATGGCGAGGAGCTCCTTGCCGACGAGGCCGACGTTGTTGCCGGTCGGGGTGGTGCTCTCGTCGCGCGAGGTCAGCACCTCTTCGCCGGGGGCGACATCGCCGGTCCCCACGCTGTCGATGACGGCCGGCTTCCAACCCAGCTGGCTGGCGGGGATCGGAGTCTGGTTGTTCGTCCCGGTGAACTGGCTGGCCGAGCCGACCACGTACCAGAACGAGTTCGCCGCGATCTGGTCGGCGGCACGGGTGTCGGTCACCGTCACCGCGGGAAGCTTGCCGGTGAAGACGCGGTTCGCGGCGTCGGACGCAGGGGTGGTCTCGGTGAGGCCCGCAGTCGTTCCGGCCACGGTCAGAGCCAGAACACCGTCGTTGGCGGGGATCTCGACCGAGACCTTGACCCCGGCGTCGCTGCCCTGCTGCTCAGGGGCCGCGAACGCGGCTCCCGCGACGGCGGTGAGCATGAGGCCACCGAGTCCGGCGGCCGCGACGCGAAGGCCGAGTGACTTCTTGTTCATTTCAGGCTGTTCCTCTCGTAACAGGGACGACCGCCATGGTCGCCCCTCCAGCGCTGACCCTGTCGGGTCGGGGGTTAGTGGGGGGTGCTGGTCTGGGTGGATGCGACAGCGGACGCTGCGCACTTTGGGTAGAACGTCAGCCGCAGCTGAGCGCCTTGTAGGTGGCCGTGGCCGCGGCCGGAGCTGCGGTCCCGAGCGCGACGCTCACCGTTCCGGCGTCGATCGAGGTCAGGCGGGTGCTGTTCGCGGTGGAGACGGACTTGCCGCTGGCCACTCCGGGGAAGGTCTTGGTTCCGTAGGGAGTGGTGATCGTGAGATCGAGTGCGTTGGGGGATGTGTTGGTCGCCTGGGTGTTGAGAACGACCTTGCCCGCCACGCATCGCGTCGCTGCCGTGATCGCCACGGACACGGGGGTCTCCACGGAGACGCTCTTCGACGTCGCCGTGGCATTCGGCCACAGCGCCTTGGTTCCCGAGACAACGACGGACAAGGCCTTCCCTGCATCTGCCGACGTCACACGGTAGGTCGCCGAGGTGGCTCCCCCGATGTCCTGACCGTCGCGCTTCCAACGCACCGAGGCGATGCTCCACCCGTCCTTCACTGTGGCGGTGAGGTCGCTGCCGACCTTCGCGTCACCCGACACCGTCACGCTCAGCGGCGTGGGGTTCGGCACCTCGCGCGGCGTCACCGAAGTGAGCGTCGGCGTGATGGTCCCGAAGTAGCCGTCGGCCGTGATCGGTACCCGGTCGATGGTCGTCTCCCGGTTGGTGCCGTTGCCGTTCGGGATCGCGAAGCGGTGATAGGCGATGTACCACTCGTCGGTTCCGGGCACGTTGATGATGGAGCTGTGCGCCGGCCCCTTGATCCCGAGCTCGAGGTTCTTCTGCAGGATCACGCCCCGGTAGGTCCATGGTCCGTCGACGCTGCTCGAGGTGGCGTAGCCGACCCGGTAGTTCTCGCTGCCGGTGTCGTCGATCGCGTACGTCAGGTGATAGCGACCGTCACGGTAGTTCATGAAGAGACCCTCGCGGAAATCGTTGAGCCCGCTGATCCGCTTGATGGTGCCCGACTTGATCGAGAGCATGTCGTCGCTGAGCTCACCGTAGACGGGCGCCCCGTTGCCCCAGAACAGGTAGTACTTCCCGGTCTTCGGGTCCTGGAACGTGGCCGGGTCGATCGCCTGGCCGGAGTTCACCGACTCGCTGTTGGTGATCATCGCCTGCTGCTGAGCGGTGAAGGGCCCTTCGGGGCTGTCCGCGACGGCGACACCGATCGTCTTGGTGTTGAGCTGCGCGTTGTGGCCCGAGAAGTAGAAGTAGTACTTCCCGCCCTTCTGGATGATCGTCGGGGCCCACGCGTTCCCGACCGCCCACGGCACATTCCCGTTGGTGCCGTCGAGCGTGAGGAACGGCTTCTCCGACCGGGTCCAATCGACGAGGTTCGTCGACTTCCAGGAGTAGAAGGTGTTGCCACCCCAGCCCGGCGTGCCGTCGGTGGTCGCGTAGATGTAATACGTGCCTCCGAAGACCGCGATGTTGGGATCCGCGTAGAGACCGGGGAGCACGGGGCTCTTGATCTCGCTGGCGCTGATCGTCCAGGTAGCCTTCGAGCCGTCGGATGCGGTCACGGTGTAGGAGACCGGGCTCGTCAGGTCGACCGTCGTCCCGGAGGCCGGCGAGGCGGTCGATCCGCTCGCGAGTTCGAAGGTGGGGGCGAGCTTCGTCACGTCGGTACCCCTCTTCACAGGGAAGAGGACGGTCCGCTTGGTCGCGTCCACGAACGGCGCCGTGTGCAGCTGCGACGGATCGGCCAGCGTCGGGGATCCGAGCCCCGTCGTGTTGCCCGACTGGGTGAGCACCTCGGCCGAGGTCAGAGCCTTGTTGTAGAGCGTGAAGCTGCGGAACTCGCCCGCCAGTCGGCGATCGGCGTTGTACATCGAGCGGCCGAGGTAGTTCGCGAGAGTCGTTCCGCCGCCGATGTCCTTCGGATCTGTCGTGACACCGGTGTTCTGGGCCACCTGCACACCATCGAGGTAAATCGTCGCGGTGCTGCCCTTGAGCGTGTAGGTCAGGTTGACCCAGGTGTCGCGAGGGAGGGCGGAGTTCCCGCTGACCGTCTGCTCGCGCGTCCAGTTCCCCGTCGTGATGCTCGTGCGGTAGTTGTTACCAGAGGTGAACAGGTAGCCGTTGCCGACTCCCGACCCATCGGTGTTGCCCAACCCGTAGATGAAGTAGGAGCCGCCCTGCGCCTGGCGGATCTTCACGTCGGCGGTGATGCTCAGGTCGGTCACCCCCGTGAGCAGGTTGTCGGGGAGGTCGATGTAGTCGTCCGACCCGTCGAGCGAGATCGAGTCGCCCGTCCAGGTGGCCCCGCCGACGGCGGTCGCGTTCCGGCCGTTACCCGAGGCGTCGACCACAGTCGTGCCGCTGCCCTGCCGGAAATCGTACTTGACGATCTCGCCCTTCTCGTTGGCCGTGATGGGGGCGGCGGCCGGGCTCAGTCCCTCGAGCTCGGCAGCGGTCACGGGGATCACCGTGCCGTGGCGGGGGCTGGCGGGCAGGCGGTAGGTGGCCGGAACCTTCCAGTCGGGCTTCTCGAGGTCGGCAGTCGCGAGCGGGATGTAGCCGCGTCCGCCGTACTCGTCCACGAAGAGGTAGTACTTCTGACCGTTCACATCCCCCGGGTTCGCTTTGAAGACGGTCGGGCCCTCGACGGCCCCGGTTCCGGCGTCGCGGCCGATGCAGGAGTCGGTGATGGTCCAGGCCGACAGCGGCGCCCTCAGGTCGGACGACTTCTCCTGGATGATGTCGGAGCAGCCGGTGCCGCTCGCCCCCTCGTCCTTGGTGAAGCGGTAGTAGGTGTTGCTCTCCTTGATGACGGTGGAGTCGATGCGGGAGCGTCCGTCGTCCTGCCAGACCTTGGCCTCGCTGAAGGTACGGAAGTCGCGCGTCGTCGCATACAGCACGCGGTTGTAGGTGTCGGCCCCACTGGCGTCGTAGAGCTTGGAGGCCCAGAAGACCACATAGGCGCCGATGGACTCGTCGTAGTAGGCCTCGGGCGCCCAGGTGTTGCCGGCGTTGTCGGGCGAGACGCGCACGTGACGCTGCTCGGACCAGTTCTTCAGGTCGCGCGACTCCCACACCTCGAGGTACTTGCTTCCGGTCCGCTGCGAGTCGCCCCATGAGGTTCCGCTCCCGATGGAGAGATCGGTGGCGATCATGTAGAACTTGTCGCCTTCAGGGGAGCGGATGACGAACGGGTCGCGCAGGCCCTTCGTACCCTGGTTCGAGCGCAGGACGGGCTGGCCGCCGTTGAGCTCCTTCCACGACAGGGCGTTGTTGCCGTTGCTCGCCGCGAAGTAGATGTTCTCGCCCTCGATCGAGTTGCCGGTGAAGTAGGCGAACGCGTAGCCCTCGTAGGTCTGGGTGGCGACGGCCTTGCGCACGGTCAGCGCGATGTCCTTCGACGAGCTCACACCGTTCTTGCTCGCCGTCGCGGTGAGAGTCACCGAGGCGTCACCCGACGCGGGCCGCTTCACGATGCCGTCGGTCGCGACGATCGCGGCGTTGGACGACTTCCACGTGACGTCGAACCCCTGGCTGCTGGAGGCGAGGGTCAGGTTGCCTCGGACATCCCCGGCGTCGACGACGGAGACCGCGGCGACGGCCTCGTCGGCGGACTGCTGAGCTGTGGGAGCCGCCGGAACCGTGACGGAGAACGTCTTGGTCGCGTTGGCCGACCCCTTGGTGACGGTCGCGGTCAGAGTGACGGTAGCGGCTTGGTTCGCCGGCCGGGTCACCTTGCCCTGCGTGCTGATCACCGCAGCGTCGCTCGAGGCCCAGGTGATGGTCGAGCCGTTGGCGCCGGCCGTGGGGAGGGCGAGGTCGGTCGTGACGTTCGAGGTGTCGCCGAGGGAGAGCGAGTCGGCGTCGCGCTGCGCGCGGGTCTGATCCGACGGGACGAGCGCGGCGACCTCGGCAGCGGAGAGCGCCGTCTTCCAGATGCGGAAGTCACGGATCGAGCCCGCCAGGTTGGGGTCGGCGTTGTAGACCGACTTGCCGATCCAGTTCGACGTCGTCGTGCCGCCTCCGATGTCCTTCGGCGAGATGGTGGTGCCGGTGCGCTCTCCCACCTGCTTGCCGTCCAGGTAGACGCGCGCGATGTCGCTCGCGCCGTCGAGGGTGTAGGTCAGGGTCGCCCAGCGATCGCGGGGCAGGTTCTGGTTCGAGTTCGCCGTCTGCTCGGTCTGCCAGTTGCCCGTGGCGATGCTGGTGCGGAACGTGTTGCCGCTGGCGAAGAGATAGCCGTTACCGATGCCGTTGGTCGTGTTGCCCAGCGCGTAGATCATGTACGACCCGCCCTGGTCTCGACGGACGAGAGCTTCGGTGCTGATGGTGATGGAGTCGAGACCCGTCAGCACGTTGTCGGGGAGGTCGACGGCGTCGTCGGCCCCGTCGAGGCGGAGACCGTCGGTGGCGGAGCGGGTCGCACCTCCCACGATCGCGGCGTCACGGCCGTTGCCCGACAGGTCCGAGACGGTCGTGCCCGATCCCGACGTGAACGAGTAGGAGAGGACGAGATCGGCATCGCTCGCGGCGTGGGCGGCCGTGCCGGTGAAGAGACTGGCCGTGACCGTGGCGATGGCGAGGGCGGCCAGCGGGGTTTTCAAGCGGGGCATCGTTGCACTCCGTTAGTGTTTCGGCATCATCGCCGATAGTTCGCGGGGGGATCGCATCGTGTTACCGGGAACACGATGCACACCACCATATGAACCCCGAACGGGGGAGTCAAGCTCGAATATGGGAAAGGCCCCGTCCGCGAACGGACGGGGCCTCTCCTGCACCGAAGCGTGGGACGACTAGACCAGATCGATGAGATCGATCTCGCGCAGACTGTCGGCGTCGATCGCGGTGCGGATCTCACTGAGCAGCGCGTCGGGCGCCTGACTGTCGATCGTGAGCACGCTGAGCGCCTTGCCGCCCTTGCCGCGACGGGCGATCTGCATGCCCGCGATGTTGACGCCGGCGTCTCCGAACTTCTGGCCGTAGACCGCGACGATGCCGGGGCGGTCGTCGTAGCTGAAGACCACGAAGTGGTTCGCGAACGGCACCTCCACGTCGTAGCCGTTGATCTCGACGATCTTCTCGATCTGCTTCGAGCCGGTCAGGGTGCCGGAGACGGAGATGGCCGTGCCGTCGGCGAGAGCACCGCGGACGGTGATGACGTTGCGGTACTCCTCGGAAACCGCGTCGGTGATCATCCGGACGGCGACCCCGCGCTGCTCGGCGATCAGAGGAGCATTGACGTACGAGACCTGCTCGTCGACGACCTGGCTGAAGACGCCCTTGAGAGCCGCGAGCTTGAGCACGCTGACGTCGAACTCGGCGAGCTCGCCGCGCACCTCGACGTCCACGTTCGCGAGCGGGCCCTCCGCGAGCCCGGCGAAGACCTGACCGAGCTTCTCGGTGAGCGAGATGCCGGGACGCACGTAGGGGTCGATGACGCCACCGGCGACGTTGACGGCGTCGGGAACGAGCTCGCCCGACAGCGCGAGGCGGACGGACTTGGCGACCGAGATACCCGCCTTCTCCTGCGCCTCATCGGTCGACGCCCCGAGGTGGGGCGTGACGACGATGTTGTCGAGGCCCAGCAGAGGCGACCCGGTCGGGGGCTCGGAGACGAACACGTCGATACCCGCGCCTGCGATCCGCTTGGTCGACAGCGCCTCGAAGAGCGCCGTCTCGTCGATGATGCCGCCGCGGCTGGCGTTGACGATGCGCAGGTTCGGCTTGGCCTTGGCGAACTGCTCGGTGCTGATGAGGCCCGTGGTCTCAGGTGTCTTCGGGATGTGGATGGTGATGAAATCGGCTCGCTCGACCAGGTCGTCGAGCGAGACGAGCTCGATCCCGAGCTGCTGCGCACGGCTGGGCGTCACATAGGGGTCATAGCCGATCAGCTGCGCACCGAAGCCCGCGAGGCGCTGGGCGACGAGGGTGCCGATGCGCCCCAGGCCGACGATGCCGATGGTCTTCTCGTAGAGCTCGACGCCCGTGAACTTGGAGCGCTTCCACTCCCCCGCCTTGAGCGACGAGTTGGCGTCGGGGATGAAGCGGGCCAGCGAGAGCAGGTGCGCGATGGCGAGCTCGGCGGCCGAGATGATGTTCGATGTGGGCGCGTTGACGACCATGACACCGGCCTTCGTGGCGGCCGGGATGTCGACGTTGTCGAGGCCCACGCCGGCTCGGGCGACGACCTTGAGCTGCTTGGCGGCCGCGAGGGCCTCGGAGTCGATCTGGGTGGCGGAGCGCACGAGGACCGCACTCGCGTCCGACAGGGCGGACAGCAGAGCCGGACGGTCGGTACCGTCGACGGATCGGATGTCGAAGTCGGGGCCGAGGGCCTCGACGGTCGCGGGCGAGAGTTCTTCGGCGATCAGCACGATCGGCTTCGTCACAGTGGGTTCCTTCGGCTTGCGAGCACAAACGCGTCAATGCTATCGGCGGGGCTCACCCCGCGCCCGCCAGATGACGCCGGGCGACCCGTCCACCCCGGAGCGTCGTCCCTGCGCTCAGCAGGAACTTCGACACCTCAGCAGGAGTGGTCAGCCGGATAGTCACTGCTGGAGTGCCGAAACTACTGCTGAGTGCGAGGGTCAGACGACGGTGACGGCCTGGCGCGCGATCTCGAGCTCCTCGTCGGTGGGGACGACCAGGACCTGGATGCGGGACGAGTCGGTCGAGATGCGACGCGGCTCGCGGGAGCGGACCGCGTTGAGCTCGGGGTCGATCTCGATGCCGAGACCTTCGAGACCGGCCAGCGATCCGGCGCGCACGGCGGACGCGTTCTCGCCGACGCCCGCGGTGAAGACGATCGCGTCGGCGCCCCCGAGCTGGGCGAGGTAGGCACCCACGTAGTGCTTGACCCGGTGCGTGTAGACGTCGAGGGCGACTCGCGCCTTCTCGTCCCCGGACTCGGCCGCCGAGGTGACGTCCCGCATGTCGGCGCTGCCGGTCAGGCCGAGCAGGCCCGACTTCTTGTTGAGCAGCGCGTCGAGGTCGTCGAGGCTCAGCCCGCCGAAACGCGCGAGCTGGAACACGACAGCAGGGTCGAGGTCACCGGAACGCGTCCCCATGACGAGCCCCTGGAGGGGCGTGAAGCCCATCGACGTGTCGACCGAGCGGCCTCCGTCGACGGCGCAGGCCGAGGCCCCGTTGCCGAGGTGCAGCACGATGATCTTCGAGCTCCCGAGCGGGATGCCGAGGAACTGGGCCGCTCGCTCGGAGACGATCTTGTGCGAGGTGCCGTGGAATCCGTAGCGGCGGATGCGGTACTTCGCGGCCGTCGCCTCATCGATCGCGTAGGTGTACGCGGCGGGCGGCATGGTCTGGTGGAAAGCCGTGTCGAACACCGCGACCTGAGGGACGCCCGGGAAGGCGGCCGCAGCCGCACGGATACCCGCGAGGTTCGCAGGGTTGTGGAGTGGCGCGTACTCGCTGAGCTCGTCGATGTCCTTCTCGACCTGCTCGGTCACCACGGTCGGCGCGAAGAAACGGGCGCCGCCGTGCACGACGCGGTGACCCACGGCCGCGAGCGGCGACTCGGCGAGATCAGGTCCGTGTTCGACGAACGAGGCGATCATCGCTTCGAACGCCGCGTCGTGGTTCGGAGTGGCCGGCTCGCTCGAGAACTCCTCGCCCCCGGTCTCGTGGGTCAGCGATCCGATGTTCTGGCCGATGCGCTCGATGAGCCCCTTGGCGAGGACGGCTTCCGAATCGGTGTCGATGAGCTGGTACTTCAGGGACGACGAGCCGCTGTTGACGACCAGGACGCGGGTCACGCGGTCACCTCCGCGGCGGCCGCCGAGCGGGCCGCTGCCTCCTGGCCGGCCTGGATCGCGGTGATCGCGACCGTGTTGACGATGTCCTGCACGAGGGCGCCGCGCGACAGATCGTTCACCGGCTTGTTGAGGCCCTGCAGGACGGGCCCGATCGCGACCGCTCCGGCGCTTCGCTGCACCGCCTTGTAGGTGTTGTTGCCCGTGTTGAGGTCGGGGAATATGTAGACCGTCGCGCGGCCGGCGACCTCGGATCCGGGGAGCTTGGCTGCCGCGACGGCTGCGTCGGCCGCCGCGTCGTACTGGATCGGCCCCTCGACGAGCAGGTCGGGGCGCCGCTCGCGCACGAGACCGGTCGCGGCACGCACCTTCTCGACATCCTCACCCTCGCCCGAGACGCCCGTCGAGTACGACAGCATCGCGATGCGCGGGTCGATCCCGAAAGCGCTGGCGGTCGTGGCCGAGGAGACCGCGATGTCGGCGAGCTGGTCGCTCGTGGGATCCGGGATCACGGCGCAGTCGCCGTAGACGAGCACGCGGTCGGCGAGCGCCATGAGGAATACGCTCGACACGACGGAGACGCCCGGCTTGGTCTTGATGATCTCGAACGACGGGCGGATGGTGTGGGCGGTGGTGTGCGCGGCGCCCGACACCATGCCGTCGGCGAGGCCGAGGTGCACCATCATCGTGCCGAAGTAGGAGACATCGCTCACGATGCTGTAGGCCGCCTCGATGGTCATGCCCTTGTGCGAGCGGAGACGCGTGTACTCCTCCGCGAACCGCTCGCGCAACTCGGAGGTCTGCGGGTTGACGACCTGAGCGCGCGCGAGATCGACGCCCAAGGCCGACGCACGGGCCCGCACCTCCCCCTCGTCGCCGAGGATCGTGAGCCGCGCGACCTCGCGACGCAGCAGACGGTCGGCGGCGAGCAGGATCCGGTCGTCGTTGCCCTCGGGGAGGACGATGTGGGACCCGGCGGCGCGGGCCTGTTCGAGCAGCTGGTGCTCGAACATGAGCGGGGTCGTGACGGTCGCGCGCTTGACCTCGAGCAGGTCGATGAGGGCGCGACGGTCGACCGAGCGCTCGAAGACGGCGAGCGCCTGCGAGTACTTCGCGGGCGATTCGGCCGCCAGCTTGCCGCGGGCGCGCGTGACGCGCAGCGTGGTCTCGTAGGTGCCGAGGCTCGTGGAGATGATCGGCAGGTTCACGTCGACGCCGTCGATGAGGCGCTGGATCTGCTCCGGCAGCTCGAAGCCGCCGTTGAGGATGATGCCCGCGAGCGACGGGAAGGTGCCCGACGCCTGGGCGAGGAGGGCCGCGACGAGCACCTCGACCCGGTCGCTCGGGACGACGATGACGGCGCCCTCGGTGAGCCGCGGCAAGACGTTGACCATCGACATGCCCGCCACGACGACGCCGAACACACTGCGCTGCAGCATGACCTGGTCGCCCTGGATCAGCGTTCCGTTGACCGCCGACATGAGGTTCTGCAGGGTCGGCGAGACGAGGAGCTGATCCTCCGGGATGGCCCAGACGGGGACGCTCTCGTCGTTGAGAGTGAGACCGATGGTGAAGCGCACGGCCTGCGTGATCGCAGGATCCACGCGGTTCGCGATGACGGCGAGCAGAGAGGCGTGCTCGTTGCGGAGCTCGCCCGCGGCGACCTCCGCGACCTGGGCCAGCTCGTCGGCCGTGCGGGCGCGGGACAGACCCAGCTCGGCGCCACCGCTGACGCGGCCGCCGAGCACGAGGATGACGGGAGCTCCGAGATTGGCGGCCACACGAGCGTTGAAGGAGAGCTCGGTCGGCGTTCCGACGTCCGTGTAGTCGGAACCGAGGATGATGACGACGTTGCAGCGCGCCTCGACCGCCTTGTAGCGCTCGACGATCTTCGAGAGCGCCGCGTCGGAGTTGGCGTGCACATCGTCGTAGGTGACGCCGATGCAGTCCTCGTAGGCGAGGTCGACGCTGTCGTGACCGAGCAGGAGTTCGAGCACGTAGTCGCGCTCGTTCGTCGACCTGGCGACCGGGCGGAACACCCCGACGCGGTCGGTCTCATGGGACAGCGCGTCGAGGATTCCGAGGGCTACGGAGGATTTGCCGGTCTCGCCCTCGACCGAGGTGATGTAGACGTTGCGGGTCTCGATTGTCACGAAATCGATACTAATGATCGCGTTCTACACACCGTCGAAATAAGCGATGGATGCTGGACGCATTCACACGTTCACGCACCCGGGCGAGGGCGCCCTTCTGTCAGGACGGGCGGACCGCGCGGAGGGTCTGCTCCACGACGTGAGCCGACCGCGTCGCTGCCTCGGGCGCGTTCGATGTGAAGCTCGCCGCCGCCACGGGATCGCAGAGATCCGAGATCCCCCGCACCGAGAGGAACGGGACGCCGTGCGAGTGCGCCACCTGCGCGATGGCCGCGGACTCCATGTCCGCGGACAACAGCTCGGGGAAGTCCGCGAGTGCGGCCTCGGACCGCAACGGGGTCATGAACGAGTCCCCCGAGGACATCAGCCCCACGTGGAGGGCTCCAGAGACCTCGGCCTCGCGAGCGGCAGCGAGGAGAGCGGGGGCCGCCTGGTGGCGGGCCGGCATACCGGGGACCTGCCCGCGTGCGTAGCCGAAGGGGCGGACGTCGGCGTCGAAGAGGACGTACTCCCCGCCCACGACGACATCGGCGACGACGACACTCCTCCCGAGACCACCAGCCGTTCCCGCGCTGACGAGGGTCGTCGGAGCATCCTCCCCCCCGAGCAGCACTGCGGTCGCCGCCGAGGAGGCGTTCACCATGCCGATCCCGGTGCGAACCAGCAGGATCCGTAGATCGCCGATCTCGATGTCGCGCTGCTCCGCGGATCCGACCCGGCGGGGATCGGTCGCGGCGTCGGCGAGCGCCAGGAACGGTGCCGCCTCCTCATCCATCGCGACGAGGACCGCGGCGTCGTAGCGGGTCACTCGGCGCCCGTCTTCTCGACCTGGGACCAGGCGTCGCGCTCGGCGAGGAACCCCCGGGCGGCGGCCTGGGCCCCTTCGAGGGAGTGGTTGGCACCCCATCCGCACTGCGTCTCGTTCGCGGCGGGCACGGCGTCGGCCGTGAGGACGTCCTGCAGCGTCTCCTCGATGAGGGTGAGCACGTGGTCGTAGTCGGGCGTGCCCTGGAGCAGGAGGTAGAAGCCCGTCTGGCAGCCCATCGGCGAGAAGTCGATCACGTCCTTCGAGTGCGTCCGCGACTTCTCGGCGAAGAGGTGCTCGAGTGAGTGGACGGCGTCCATCTCGAGATGGCCCTCGTTGGGCTGGGTGAAGCGCACGTCGTACTTCGAGAGCGTGTCGCCGGCGGGCAGCACCTTGTGGTCGGCGAGGCGCACATACGGCGCCGCGACCGTCCGGTGATCCAGATTGAACGACTCGACGTTCATGCGCTCGGTCATGTTGTTCCTCCAGCTCTCCGGCCGCGCCGGAAGCCCTCCAACCTATCCGAGATCAGATATTCCGGCACAGTCCGCACGTTCCGGCGAGGGGTTTCCGCCGGAACGTGCGGACGACGCACCGCGCGGTCCATGGTCCGGATGCGCCCACCCCGGTTGTCCGCACCTTCCGGCGCGAAAAGCTCGCCGGAACGTGCGGTTCATGCCGGAATATCCGATCCGGTTCACGTGGTGGACATCGGGGCGTCGCCTGGGCGACCGACGCCGGTGGAAGCATTCGGCGATGTCTGCGATCGGGGGAACCGTGTGGCCGACGCCCGAGGTGGGGCGGTTCGTGGCCATCGGCGACTCGTTCACCGAAGGGGTCGGCGATCCGCACCGGCACCTGCCGCACAACCTGCGCGGTTGGGCCGACCGTGTCGCCGATCAGCTCGCGAAGTTCGAGCCCGGATGGGAATACGCGAACCTCGCGGTGCGGAGCAAACGTCTCGACCAGATCGTCGCCGACCAGCTCGAACCCGCACTCGCGCTGCGCCCCTCGCTCATCAGCCTCTATGCCGGCGGCAACGATCTGCTCGACGTGGGCACCGACGTGTCCGACCTCATGCAGCGCTACGAGCACCTCGTGGACCGACTCGCCTGCACGGGCGCGACCCTGATGCTCTTCACCGGATACGACGTGCCAGTGCACCCCGTCCTCCGGGTCTTCGAGCGCCGGAACCATCAGTACAACGCGGAGGTCCGCCGGATCGCGGCGGAGCGCGGCGCCGTCCTCATCGATGCGGCGACCTGGACTCACCTCGCCGATCGACGTATGTGGGCGCCCGACCGCCTGCACATGTCGAAACGGGGTCACAAGTTGACGGCCGCGAAAGTGCTCGAGACGCTCGGTCGGCCGCATTCGATCTCGGCCGGCCCCTGGGATCCGGAACCGGCACCGACCTTCGCGCAGATCCGACGCGAGCACCACACGTGGTTGCGTGAGTGGGTGCTCCCGCTCGTCGGCCGCAAGATCCGCCGGGTGACTCTCGGCGACGGCCGCGAGCCGCGCTGGCCCGATCCCGTGCGGGTCCCCTCGAAAGGCGGCCTGCGGCGGATGGTGCGGGAGGGGCTACCCCAGCGCTGACGAAGACGCCGGTGTGAAGATGACCGTATGACCACCGCCGACGGCACAGGGTTCGAGATCGCACAGTGGGTCGTTCGAATCGCACTCGCGATCCCCATCGCGGCCATGGGCGTCAACCACTTCCGGCGCGGCTCGGCGCGGGTGATGGCGAAGATGATCCCGCCGCGCATCAGCGGCGGCGACGAGGGGCGCGCCCTTTTCCTGGTCCGCTTCACGGGCGCGTGCGAGATCGCTGGCGGGGTCGGACTCCTCGTCCCCTACGTGCAGTATGCGGCGGCCGCGGCCCTCATCGTCTTCCTCGTCGCCGTCTTCCCCGCGAACGCCTACGCTTCCGAACATCCTGATCGCTTCGGCACGCTCGCGTTCCCTTATTGGCCTCGCTTCGTCGCGCAGCTGATCCTCATCGGGTTGCTCGGCCTGACTCTCGCGACCTGACCCGGCCCTCGCACTCAGCAGGAACGACGACGCCCCAGCAGGAGGAATCGGGGAGATTCCACCTGCTGGGGCGTCGGGAGTCCTGCTGAGCGCAGGCGGGGATCAGCGCGCAGCGCTACCGTCGCCCATCTCAGACGAACGGAGCGTCCGCGACTACGCCGACATCAGCGCGCAGCGCTGCCGTCGGTGTAGTCGTTGTCCTGCTGCTTCCAGGCGAAGAGCGAACGCAGCTCGCGGCCGGTCGCCTCGATCGGGTGCTCCTCACCCTTCTTGCGGAGGGCCTGGAACTCGGGGGCGCCGGCGTCCTGGTCCTCGATGAAGCGGCGCGCGAAGGTGCCGTCCTGGATGTCGGAGAGAACGGCCTTCATGTTCTCCTTGACGCTGGGGTCGATGACGCGGGGGCCCGAGACGTAGTCGCCGTACTCGGCCGTGTCGGAGACGCTCCAACGCTGCTTGGCGATGCCGCCCTCCCACATGAGGTCGACGATGAGCTTGAGCTCGTGGAGCACCTCGAAGTACGCGACCTGGGGCTGGTAGCCGGCCTCGATGAGGGTCTCGAAACCATACTGGACGAGCTGCGACGCGCCACCGCACAGGACGGCCTGCTCGCCGAACAGGTCGGTCTCGGTCTCCTCGGTGAAGGTGGTCACGATGCCGCCGGCGCGGAGGCCGCCGATCGCCTTGGCGTACGACCAGGCGGTGTCCCATGCCTTGCCGCTGGCGTCCTTCTCGACGGCTACGATGACGGGCACGCCGCGGCCGGCCTCGTACTCGCGACGGACGGTGTGGCCGGGGCCCTTGGGGGCGACCATGAACACGTCGACGCCCTCGGGGGCCTCGATGTAGCCGAAGCGGATGTTGAAGCCGTGGCCGAAGACGATGGCGTTGCCGGTCTCCAGGTTGTCCTTGATGTCCTCGGCGAACAGGCCGCGCTGGTGCTGGTCGGGCGCCAGGATCACGATGACGTCGGCCCACTTGGCGGCCTCGGCGGGGGTCTCGACGCGGAAGCCCGCATCGGTCGCCTTCTCGCGGCTCTTCGAGCCCTCCTTGAGGCCGACGACGACCTCGACACCGGAGTCGCGGAGGTTCAGCGCGTGGGCGTGGCCCTGCGAGCCGTACCCGATGACGGCGACCTTCTTGCCCTGGATGACGGAAAGGTCGGCGTCCTTGTCGTAACGGATGTCGGTCATGGCGTGTGGCTGCTTCCTTGTGTCGTTGTATCTGTTGGCTTGCGGTAGCCGACCCGCTGCTCCCGGAGGCGCGCGTCGGCGAGGGACTAGCTGCGCGGAACCCGCTCGGTGATGCTCTTCGAGCCGCGTCCGATCGCGAGGAGGCCCGACTGGGCGATCTCGCGGATCCCGAACGGCTCGAGCACGCGCAGGAGGGCCTGCGTCTTGGCCGTGTCGCCCGTCACCTCGATGACGAGCGCGTCGGTCGCCACGTCGACGACCTTCGCACGGAACAGATTCACGGCTTCCAGGATCTGAGTGCGCGACGAGTTGTCGGCGCGCACCTTGATGAGCATGTGCTCGCGCTGCACGGCCTGGGACTGGTCGAGCTCGACGATCTTGATGACGTTGATCAGTTTGTTGAGCTGCTTGGTCACCTGCTCGAGCGGGAGGGCCTCGACGTCCACCACGACCGTGATGCGCGAGAGTCCGGGAATCTCGGAACGGCCGACCGCGAGGCTCTCGATGTTGAAGCCGCGGCGAGCGAACAGGCCGGCGACTCGGGTCAGCAGACCCGGCTTGTCCTCGACGAGGAGGGACAGGACGTGACTCATCGGTTCTCCCCCTTGGCGGCTGCGGCGTCGGCGATGGCATCGCGTTCGACCTCTTCGGTCGTCTCGCTGACCTCGGTGTCCTCGCTGCGGCCGGTCTCCGCCGCGTCGTCGTCCCAGCTGGGCGCGTGGTCGCGGGCGTACTGGACGTAGCTGTTCGAGACACCCTGAGGCACCATCGGCCACACCATCGCGTCGGCGCTCACCACGAAGTCGATGACGACGGGGCGGTCGTTGGTCTCGATCGCCAGCTTGATGGCGTCGTCGATCTCGGACTCCTTCTCGACCCGGATCCCGAGGGCACCGTACGCGTCCGCGAGCTTCACGAAGTCGGGGACGCGGATCGAGTCGTGACCCGTGTTGAGGTTCGTGTTCGAGTAGCGACCGTTGTAGAACAGCGTCTGCCACTGGCGCACCATGCCCAGCGAGCTGTTGTTGATGATCGCGACCTTGATCGGGATGTTGTTGATGACGCAGGTCGCGAGCTCCTGGTTGGTCATCTGGAAGCATCCGTCGCCGTCGATCGCCCACACGATGCGGTCGGGCTCGGCGACCTTGGCTCCCATGGCCGCGGGAACCGAGTAGCCCATGGTGCCGGCGCCGCCGGAGTTGAGCCAGGAGTTCGGGCGCTCGTACTTGATGAACTGCGCCGACCACATCTGGTGCTGCCCCACGCCGGCGGCGTAAACGGCCTCCGGTCCGGACAGCGCACCGATCCTCTCGATGACGTGCTGCGGAGACAGCAGACCGTCGGTAGTCGGCGTGTAGCCCAGGGGGTACTCGGCGCGCAGCTCGTCGAGGTGCGTCCACCAGTCGGCGTAGTTGCGCCCCGTGCTCGTCGGGGCGGCGTCGCGGTAGGCCGCGAGCAGGTCGACGAGCACGTCCTTCAGGTCGCCCACGATCGGCACGTCAGCGATACGGATCTTCGAGATCTCAGCCGGGTCGATATCGACGTGCACGACCTTCGCGTCGGGCGCGAAGAGCGCCGCCTTGCCGGTCACCCGGTCGTCGAAACGGGCGCCGAGCGAGACGAGGAGGTCGCTCTCCTGCAGCGCGAGCACCGCGGGCACGGTGCCGTGCATGCCGGGCATGCCGAGGTTGAGCTCGTTGGAGTCGGGGAACGCCCCGCGCGCCATGAGCGTCGTCACGACGGGGGCGCCGACGGCCTCGGCCAGGGCGAGCAGCTCCTCCGACGCACGCGAGCGGATGATTCCGCCACCCACGTAGAGGACGGGCTTCTTCGCCTCGAGCAGCAGCTGGGCCGCAGCCTGGATCTGCTTGCCGTGCGCCTTCGTGACGGGGCGGTAACCGGGCAGGTCGACCTTGGGCGGCCAGACGAACGGAGCGGTCTCCTGCTGAGCGTCCTTCGTGATGTCGACGAGCACCGGGCCGGGACGGCCCGTGGAGGCGATGTGGTAGGCCGACGCGATGGCCGACGGAATCTCCTCCGGCGAGGTGACGAGGATGCTGTGCTTCGTGATCGGCATCGTGATCCCCACGATGTCGGCCTCCTGGAACGCATCCGTTCCCATGAGCGTCGAGAAGACCTGGCCGGTGATCGCGAGCAGCGGCACCGAGTCCATGTAGGCGTCCGCGATCGCCGTGACCAGGTTGGTGGCACCGGGGCCGGACGTCGCGATCGCGACACCGACCTTGCCCGACGCGGCCGCGTAGCCCTCGGCCGCATGACCGGCACCCTGCTCGTGACGGACCAGGATGTGGCGGATCTTGGTGGTGTCCATCAGCGGGTCGTAGACCGGCAGGATGGCGCCGCCGGGGAGACCGAAGACGTCGGTCACACCCAGCAGCTCCAAGGTGCGGACGACGGCCTCGGCCCCCGTCAGCACGGGGTCGGGCGAAGCGTTCGAAGCGGAGGCGCGCGGAGCACCCGGGGTCGGTGTCGAGGTCGACAAGAGAGACAATCCTTCGGGAGGAGGTGAGTGAGAAGGCGGCGAACCACCCCGAGCTCTGCTTATCCGGTGATCGCGCCGACAGCGGCGGAGTGGACGAGCTTGGAGTACTTCGCGAGGACGCCACGGGTATAGCGCGGAGGAAGCGGGGCCCAGTCGTGGGAACGTGCTTCGAGCTCGGCTACGTCGACAAGTAGTTCGATGGAGCGAGCGGCGATATCGACCCGAATCAGATCACCATCGCGCACGAAGGCGATCGGACCTGCGTCGACCGCTTCGGGAGCTATGTGGCCGATGCACAGGCCGGTTGTGCCGCCCGAGAATCTGCCGTCCGTCAAGAGTAGTACATCCTTGCCGAGCCCGGCACCCTTGATGGCGGCGGTGATCGCGAGCATCTCGCGCATGCCCGGCCCACCCTTGGGGCCCTCGTAGCGGATGACGACGACGTCGCCGGCCTTGATCTCACCGTTGGTGAGGGCGTCCATCGCTCCACGCTCACGCTCGAAGACGCGGGCCGGTCCTTCGAAGACCGAGGCGTCGAAGCCTGCGGTCTTGACGACGGCACCCTCGGGAGCCATCGATCCCTTGAGGATCGTGAGTCCGCCGGTGGCGTGGATCGGGTTGTCGAGCGTGCGTAGGACCTCGCCGTCGAGCGGGTCGATGTCGAGGGCCGCGAGGTTCTCTGCGACCGTCTTGCCCGTGACGGTCAGCGCGTCGCCGTGGATGAGGCCGGCCTCGAGCAGCGCCTTCATGAGCGTCGGGATGCCGCCGTGACGGTCCACGTCGTTCATGACGTACTTGCCGAACGGCTTGAGGTCGCCGATGTGCGGGACCTTCGAGCCGATGCGGTTGAAGTCGTCGAGGGTGAGCTCGACCTCGGCCTCGTGCGCGATGGCGAGCAGGTGCAGGACGATATTCGTCGATCCTCCGAGCGCCATGCCCACGGCGATGGCGTTCTCGAACGCCTCCTTCGTGAGGATGTCGCGCGCGGTGATTCCGAGGCGCAGCAGGTTGACCACGGCCTCGCCCGCGCGGTGCGAGTAGTAGTCGCGGCGGCGGTCGGCCGAGGGCGGCGACGCCGAGCCGGGGAGGCTGAGGCCGAGGGCCTCGGCGACACTCGCCATGGTGTTGGCGGTGTACATGCCACCGCAAGCTCCCTCGCCTGGGGCGAAGGCGCACTCGATGCGCTTGGCGTCGGCCTCGCTCATCTTGCCGGCCTTGACCGCACCCACCGCCTCGAACGAGTCGATGATCGTGATGTCCTTCTCGGTGCCGTCGCTGAGCTTGACCCAACCCGGCGCGATGGAGCCGGCGTAGACGAAGACGCTGGACAGGTTGAGACGCGCGGCGGCCATGAGCATGCCGGGGATCGACTTGTCGCACCCGGCGAGCAGCACGGAGCCGTCGAGACGCTCGGCCTGCATGACGACCTCGACACTGTCGGCGATGACCTCGCGTGAAACCAGCGAGAAGTGCATGCCCTCGTGGCCCATCGAGATGCCGTCCGAGACGCTGACCGTGCCGAACTGCAACGGGTAGCCGCCACCGGAGTGGACACCCTCCTTCGCGGCCTGCGCGAGGCGGTCGAGCGACAGGTTGCAGGGCGTGATCTCGTTCCACGAGCTCGCGATGCCGATCTGGGGCTTCTCCCAGTCCGCATCGCCCATGCCCACCGCACGGAGCATGCCGCGGGAGGTGGTGGCTTCGATACCGTCGGTGACGGTGCGACTACGAGGCTTGATGTCGGGTGCGCCCGAGCCCGGCGTGGTTTCCAGCATGTAACAGAGGGTAGCGCCCGCGATAGCTCTCGACAGCCGGTCGACCACCACTCATCCTCTGCCCTTCGACCCGCTCCCACCGCCGGCGCTCAACAAATGCAGGAAGTCGCTTATCGAATGCAGGATCCGACTGACCGAATGCAGGATCCGCCGCCCTGGATCCGCATGATTCCGCGGGTCGATCCGCAGCCCACCTCCGGATCTCCTGCATTCGTTCTCCCGGCTCCTGCATACGTTCAGCGGGGGCCGCGAATGGTGCTGGTCAGTGTGTGATGCCGAGGGCGACCCTGCGGAGCTCGGCCAGGAGGCTCAGCACGTGCGCCACGTCCTCCGGTCCGCCCACGCGATAGTCCGCCGCGGTGGCTCCGTCGCCGCTCTTCAGCCCGAGGTCGTCGGAGCCGAGTGCTTCGAACGCGTCCTCGTCGGTCACGTCGTCACCGGCGTAGAAGACCGCGGTGGCGCCCGTGTATCGCCGGAGATGTTCGACGGCCTCTCCCTTGGTCGTCGACCGGACCGAGAACTCCAGGACGTCCTTGCCACTGCGCACAGTGACGTCGTCGACCTCGGCGCGCGCCTCCGACAGCGCCACGAGGTGCGCTACCCGGGAGTCATGCTCGGTCGCGAGACGCGTGTGCAGTGCGAACCCCGCGGGCTTGGTCTCGATCCAGACCTCGTCGACGTTGTCGGCGACCTGATCGAGCACGTCCCCCAGCAGACCGAGGCGCGCCTGCTCGTCCTCGTCGAGGGTGAACGCGTCGTCGGGGGAATCGAGGCGGACCTCGATCCCGTGGGATCCGACCAGCAGGGTCTCGTCTCCGACTCCGGCCACCTCCTCGAGCGACTCCAAGGCCCTCCCCGAGACGAGCGCCACGCGCGTCGACTCGAGGGCGACCAGGCGATCGACGGCCGAGCGGGCCTCGGGCAGGGCGCGGGCCTGGGCCGGGTCGTCCACGGTGGGAGCCAAGGTGCCGTCGAAGTCGAGGGCGACCAGCAGTCGTTCCGTGCGGGCCAACGCTCCCAGCGCGTCGCGCAATTCTCGGGGCACCCCCGACCCGGCGGTGGCCACGGGGATGTCGATGGAGTGCTCGCTCATGATCCTTCCGGTGCCCGCACCTCGGGAGCCCCGGCGGGGCGGGCCTGGTCGAGCTCGTCGAGGAAGCTCGCCGACCATCGGGCCACATCATTGTCTCGAACCCGGCGACGGAGTGCGCGCATCCGCTGCACCCGCTCCCGCCGAGGCATCGAGACGGCCTGCATGATCGTGTCCTTCAGACCGTCGATGTCGTGAGGGTTGACCAGCAGCGCGCTCTTCAACTCGTCGGCGGCGCCGGCGAACTCGCTGAGGACCAGGATTCCGTCCTCGTCGATGCGACTCGCGACGTATTCCTTGGCCACCAGATTCATACCGTCGCGAAGCGCGGTGACGAGCATGATGTCGGACGCCAGGAACAACGCCACCATCTCCTCCCGCGGATAGCTGTGATGGAGGTAGTTGATGGCCTGGTGCCCGATGGACCCGTGGTCGCCGTTGATGCGGCCGACCGTCAGCTCGATCTCGTCGCGCAGTGTCTTGTAGGTCTCGACACGCTCACGGCTCGGACTGGCCACCTGCACCAGCACCGCGTCGGTCGCGCTCAGGCGCTCGTCCTCGAGGAGTTCACCGAAGGCCTTCAGACGGTGGCCGATGCCCTTCGTGTAGTCGAGCCGGTCGACCCCCAGCATGACGACGGACGGGTTGCCGAGCTCTGCGCGGATCTCCTCGGCGCGAGCCTGGACGTCGCCGCGCTCCGCGAGCTCCTCGTAGCCGGACACGTCGATCGAGATCGGGAAGTGCTTCGCGACGACGTTCCGCGTTCCCCCGCTCTCCACCGGCACCTCGATATTCGTGCCCTTGGTGGTGTACCCGAACAGCCGTCGAACGGCTCGCGAGAAGTTGCCGGCGTCGGCGAGCCGCTGGAAACCGATGACATCGGCTCCGAGCAGTCCGTTGAGGATCTGCTTGCGCCACGGGAGCTGCGAGTAGATGCCGTAGGCGGGGAAGGGGATGTGATTGAAGAAGCCGATAGTCAGATCAGGCCGCGCCTCGCGCAGCATCTCCGGCACCAGCTGCAACTGGTAGTCGTGGACCCAGACGACCGCCCCCTCGTCGGCGACCTCGGCGGCGGCGTCCGCGAAACGCCGGTTGACCGCGACGTAGGCGTCCCACCACTCCCGGTGATAGCTGGGCTGGGCGATGACGTCGTGGTAGAGCGGCCAGAGCGTGTCGTTCGAGAAGCCTTCGTAGTAGGTCTCGACCTCGTCGGTCGAGAGCTCGACCGGGACCAGCCAGGATCCGTCGTTGTCGAATGCGTCGAATTCTTTGTCGGCGACACCGGGCCAGCCGACCCACGCGCCGTCGTTGGCAGCCATGACCGGCTCGAGCGCGGTTACGAGGCCCCCGGGCGAGCGTCGCCACGAGCCCCCGCCTGGGGCCTCGACCCGGTCGACGGGGAGGCGGTTCGCGACGACGACGAATCCGAATGTGGGCTGCTCAGTGGTGATGATGGCGTCCGTTCCGTGGGCGTTCCGGGCTGTCGTCACTCTAGCCAGGCTGGATCCGACACTCCTCGGAATCCAATGTCAAGCGCACTTGACAATCGGATGCGATGTCAAGCATGCTTGACTCATGAGAAGTTCGGTTCGAGCGAGACGAGAAGGGGCGGGCCTGTCCCAGGCCGCCCTCGGCTCAGCCCTGGGTGTGTCCCGGCAGACCATCAACTCGATCGAGACCGGGAAGTACGACCCATCCCTGACCCTCGCGGTCAGACTCGCCCGTTATTTCGGATCAACCGTCGAGGAGCTTTTCGATGTCGACCAAGACTGACCGCCTGCCCATCGCGCCCGTCAACATCATCGCGGTCGGAGCCGCACTCGTGGCCGCCGCCATCGTCGCGGTGACCGGCAACTGGTGGAGCGCGGCCATCCTCGCCGTCGCCGGTCTCTACATCGGCTGGGCGGCCTGGATGGCCCGTCGCGAATCGTCCACCGACCTTCACCGCATCAACGCACTCGAATACCGCGACGAGCGGGACCGGACGCTCGGCCGATCGGCGCTCGCGACCGTCGGTCTCGCGGCCCTCGCCGTCTGCTACGTCAGCTTCATCGTGTCGATCGTGATCGGCGAGCCCGCGCTGATCCTCGCCACGTGCGCTCAGCTTCTCGTCATCGCGATCGTCTGGATGATCGCGAACGCGCGGGTTGTGCGGCGCGGCTGACGAGGAGGGCCCTTCATTTCGCTTCGCTCAATGGGCGGGCGGGCGGGCGGTTCACTCGGGGCGGTGGGCCGCGCGCTCGATGTCGTCCTCGAGCTCATCGCGATAGATGAGATCGCGCCGGTAGTTGCCCGTGCGGTATCCGGCCCGGCCGATCATGTGCGCGGACATGGGGCTCGTGATCATCTGCAGGATCAGCGTCGGGATGATGATCAGCAGCGTCTGCCAGTTGCCCTGCTCGAGCGCGACCGCCGCGAGAACGCAGATGAGGCCGAGGATCTGCGGCTTGGTTGCGGCGTGCATACGGCTGAGCGCATCCGGGAAGCGGAGGAGGCCGACGCCCGCCGCGACCGACAACAGGGCGCCCGCGAGGAGCAGCAGACCGACGATCCAGTCGACGAGGTCTCCCGAGCTAGTGTTCGGCATCTTCCTCCTCCTTCGTCAGTCCCAATTCCGTGGTCCCCGGGTCGGCGGGCTCGGCGGGATGACCCGCTTTGTCCTGCTTCGACACGTACCGGGCGACCGCGATCGATCCGAACACCGCGGTTCCCGCCAGCACGAGGACCACCGGCAGCGTCCGTGTGTGGTGATTGAGTGCCATCTCGGTGGACATCACGAGGATCAGCGTGGTGAGCATCACGTCGGAGGCGATCATCCGATCGAGGATCGTCGGCCCCTTCACGATGCGGTACATCACGAGCAGGGCGGTGACGGCCAGCAGGATTCCGACGACGATGTGCAGGAGCGAGATGGGATTCATCGCTTCACCGCCGAGCACCGCGCGTCCGAGCGGTCCAGCTCGTCGCGCGATCCGAGGGCTCGCAGCAGCCGGCGCTCGGTGAGGATGACGTCTCCGCGCGCCTTCTCGATCTTCTCGGGAGTGTCCGCGTCGATGACGTGGAGGAAGAGGGTCGACTTGTCGCGATCCACCTCGAGGATCAGAGAACCGGGGACCAGCGACGTGGCGATGGCCACCAGCGTCATGACGAAGTCGGACCGGGTCTCGAGATTGACCTCCACGACCGCGCTCTTCGCGACGCGACCGAAGCGGAACGCGAGGGCCGCGACCTGGATGGATCCCAGGATCACATGCCAGAGGAAGTCGACCAGGAAGACGATGAGCCAGAGCGGGTTGAAGCGGCCCGACAGCGTCACGGGCGGCAACTCGAAGACCCGGGTCACCAGCACGGCCACGAAGATCCCCATGAGGATGTCGACCACCGTGAACGAACCCCAGAGGAACAGCCACAGCAACACCAGCGCCACGAGAAGGGGCAGCTGCTCGAGGATCTGCTCCCCCATCCCCCGCTTGCGCTCACCCTTGGCCTGCTGGAAGCGCACGGGACCGCGGGGGCTCATCGGACTCCCTCCGGTCCGAGGATGCTGGTGATGTAGCGCTCGGTACCCTGCAGGTCGTCGCCCGCACGGGTCGCGACGTCGTAGAGCGGACCCGCGAACACCGTCAGGGCTACACCCAGGGCGACCATGGCCGCCGTCGCACCGATCATGAGCTTCGGCAAAGGACGGGTGCGGACCTTCTCGCCCGCATACGGATCGTCCTTGAGGTTCTCGGTCAGGAAGCCTTCGTAGTCCTTGGCCTCGTCGCGACTCCGCCAGAACGCGAGGTTCCAGGTTCGCGCGAGCGGGTACAGGGTGAGGAGCGAGACCACGACACCCGCCGCGATCAGCGTGTACGCCAGCGGAGTGCCGACATCCGACGCCGCTTCGAGCAGACCGAGCTTGCCGAGGAACCCGGAGAACGGCGGGATGCCACCGAGGTTGAGCGCGGGGACGAAGAACAGCACGCCCATGAGCGGCGACGCCTTGAGCAGACCGCCCACACTGTTCACCGAGGTGGTCCCCGCCTTGCGTTCGATGAGCCCCGTCGCGAGGAAGAGCGTGGTCTGCACGATGATGTGGTGCACCGTGTAGAAGATCGCGGCCGCGACCCCCGCAGCCGTGCCGAGCGCGACGCCGAGCACCATGTACCCGATGTGACTCACGAGGGTGAACGAGAGCATGCGCTTGATGTCGGCCTGGGCGATGGCGCCGAGGATGCCGATGACCATGGTCAGCAACGCGACCACCATGAGGGCGTTGTTGAGTTCCGGACTCGGGAACAGGATCGTCTCGGCGCGGATGATCGCGTAGACGCCGACCTTGGTGAGCAGCCCTGCGAAGACCGCGGTGACCGGCGCAGGGGCTGTCGGGTAGGAGTCGGGGAGCCAGAACGACAGCGGGAAGACGGCCGCCTTGATGCCGAACGCAACCAGAAGCATGACGTGCAGGAGGGTCTGCAGCTCGACCGGGAGGTCGCCGATCCGCTCGGACAGCTGAGCGATGTTGACCGTGCCGGTCGCACCGTAGAGCATCGCGATCGAGGCGAGGAAGAGCAGCGACGACAGCAGACTGACGACGATGTAGGTGATGCCGGCGCGGATCCGGGCTTCCGTTCCGCCCAGCGTGAGCAGCACGTAGGACGCGACGAGCAGGATCTCGAAGCCCACGTAGAGGTTGAAGAGATCGCCCGCGATGAAGGCGTTGAAGACGCCCGCCCCGAGCACCAGATAGGCCGGGTAGTAGATCGAGACGGGGGTGTCGTTGTCCTCCCCCTCGTCGGCGAGACCCTGGCCGACCGCGAAGACGAGGACAGCGAGGAGCACCGCCGCCGAGACCGAGACCATGAGCGCGCTGAGTCGGTCCACGACGAGCGAGATACCGTATGGCGCCGCCCACCCGCCGACGTTCATGACGAGGGGGCCGTTCTCGTTGACGGCGAAGAGCAGATAGACGCCGATGACCAGGACGACACCCAGGACCGCGAGCGTGATGAGGCGCTGCAGACGGGGACGTCGGTAGAAGAGCAGCGAGAGGGCCGCACCGATGAGCGGCAGCAGGACGGGCAGGGGCACGAGGAGGACGTTGTTCACTTCTCGCCTCCCCCGTCGCGCACCGGGTGGGGCGCGCCGCCCGGCCCCATCGGCTGGTCCTCGGGCATCTTCTCCCCGGGCTGCGCTGCGGTTGTAGGCGCGTCGAGGTCGACGGCGCCCTCGACCGCCGCGTCGGCACGTGTGCCGAACTCGGTGTCGTCCTCGTCGGCCACGGGGGTCTCGGACTCGGCGCCACCCGAGGTGAGGAGGTTGACGTCGTCCGGGTCGACCACGAGCACGTCCTCGCGCGCGAGGCGCCACGACCGGTAGACCAGGGCCATGAGGAACGCGGAGACGGCGAAGGTGATGACGATGGCCGTCAGGATCAGGGCCTGCGGGAGCGGGTCGGCGAACTCCGACGGATCCGTCTCGCCGTCGACGATCGGGGCCGCACCGGGACGCCCCGACATGATCAGCAGCAGGATGTTGGTCGCATTGCCGATGAGCAGGAAGCCCAGGATGACCCGGGTCATGCTCTTCTCGAGCAGGAGATAGACGCCGCACGCGTAGAGCACGGCCATGGTCACGAGGAGGGCGAGGGAGACGCTCATGCGGTCGTCTCCTTCTGTCGCACGGGTTCGTTCGGATGGGGCGAGAGGGGCGAGTCCTCGCCTTCCTCCTCGTCCTGCTGCCGGTCCACTTCGCCGCCGAGGCTGCGGAGGACGTCGAGCACGAGACCGATGACGACCAGGTAGACCCCGATGTCGAAGAACGTCGAGGTCACGAACTTGATGCCCCCGAACGGGCCGAAGTCGGCCTGGAACACCGTCGAGGTGAGCGCGTCCGCCCCGAAGAAGAGCGGGACGGCCGCCGTGCCGACCGCGAAGATGAGCCCACTGCCGAGCAGCGCACCCGCGTTGACGGGAGCGGCGGCGGCCAGCTCGATCCGCCCGGCCGCGAGGTAGCGGGCGACGAGGGCGAGCCCCACGACGAGTCCTCCCGCGAAGCCGCCGCCCGGGGCGTTGTGCCCCGCGATGAGCAGGTAGAGCGAGATGACGATGAGCACGTGGAAGACGAGCCGGACGACGACCTCGAGCAGGATCGACCGGTTGCGCGGGGCGAGCGTGCGCCCGGCGAGCAGCCACGGGTTGCGCATGTCGTCGACCGAGTCGCCCCCGCGAGAACGGAGACCGGAGATGCCGCGGCCCGAGCGGCGTGCGAACTCCGGCATGCGGTCGCTCCGGCTGGAGATGAAGACGAGGCTCGCGACACCGGTCGCTGCGGCGATGAGCACGCTCAGCTCGCCCATGGTGTCCCATCCGCGGATGTCGACCAGGGTCACGTTCACGACGTTGTAGCCCTCGCCGCCGGTCACCGCGAGCTCGGGGAACGCGATGGAGATCGGCTGCGCCGTGCGAGCTCCGAGGGCCACGACCGCGACGACGGCCATGAGGATGCCCACGGCGCCCCCCAGAACAGCGCGGCCGACGCGGAACTGACTGCCGTTCTGCTCACCCAGCCGCGCGGGCAGACGTCGGAGGACCAGGACGAAAGCGACGAGCGTCACGAGTTCGACGAGCGTCTGCGTCAGCGCGAGGTCCGGGGCGCCGTGCATCGCGAAGAGGACGGCCATCCCGAAACCGGTGACGCCGACCAGCACGACGGCCTGGAAGCGCTTGGCGGCGAAGGTCGCGGCGACGGCGGCGACCATCATGACGGCGCCGATGACGACCTGATAGGGGCTGTCCCACGGCAGGATCTCATCCGGCCAGTTCTGCACGCGGACGAGAGCGGCTCCGGCGCTCGCGAGGAGGACGATGAGGATGATCGCCAGGTAGAACGGCAACGATCCGCGCTGGGTGGTGCTGGTGACGAGCGCCGCGAAACGGTCGGTGGTGCGGAGCGTGCCGCGGTAGGCGTCGGCCGCCATGGTCCGGCGGGGCGACTCCGTGCCGGCGGGCGCCTCCTGCCTGCGGCGCAGCCAGAAGACGAGCAGACCGCCGAGGATCGTGCCCGCCGAGATGAGGAGAGCCGGCTCGATGCCATGCCAGAGAGCCAGGTGGTAGGGCTTCTCCCCCTCCGACGGAAGCGCATCGGCGGCGGGCGCGATGAGCCCATCGATCGCGGAGGAGAAGAGTCCGGCGGCGAGCCCCGCGGCACCGAGCACGACGGGGGCGAGGATGAACGAGGGCTGCTCGCGAAGGACCTTGACCTTCTCGACGCCGGGCTTCGAGGAGAACGCACCCCAGACGAACCGCGTCGCGTAGGCCATCGTGAGCACGGACCCGAGGGCCACGCCGACGAGGGCGATCCATCCCCAGACATCGCCCGCCTCACCCGCCTCCTGGAGGCTGGTAAGCACGGCCTCCTTCGCGACGAATCCGAAGAGGGGCGGGATGCCCGCCATCGATGCGGCCGCGAGGATGCCGGTGACGGCGAGTACCGGCGCCCGGCGACCGAGCCCGGACAACCGCCTGAGGTCTCGCGTGCCGGCACGGTGGTCGATCACGCCGACGGTCAGGAAGAGCGTCGACTTGAAGAGCGCATGAGCGACGAGCAATGCCAGACCCGCGAGGGCGGTATCGCGTGTGCCGAATCCGACGACCACGGCCAGGAAGCCGAGCTGGCCGACCGTGCCGTAGGCGAGGAGGAGCTTGAGATCCGTCTCGCGAATGGCCCGCCACCCGCCGATGAGCATCGTCACGACGCCGAGCGTCACGAGCACCTCGTGCCACCCGGGCGTATCGGCGAAGCCGGGGGCCAGGCGCGCGAGCAGGTAGATGCCCGCCTTGACCATCGCCGCGGCGTGGAGGTACGCGCTGACCGGGGTCGGGGCCGCCATGGCGCCCGGGAGCCAGAAGTGGAACGGCACGATGGCCGACTTGGTGACGACACCGACGAGGACGAGCATGATCGCGACGGTCGTCAGCTGGCCGGTCGGGGCCGTCTCGATGATCGCGGTCAGGTTGCTCGTGCCGCTCTCGGTGGCCAGCAGGACGAAGCCGACGAGCATCGCCAGGCCGCCGAGGGTCGTGACGAGGAGGGCCTGAAGCGCCGCGGCCCGGCTCGCCCGTCGGCCCGTGTTGTGTCCGACCAGCAGGTAGGAGAAGACCGTGGTCAACTCCCAGAACACGAAGAGCAGGTAGACGTCGTCCGCGAGGACCAAGCCGTACATCGATCCGGCGAAGGCCGTGAGGATCGCGGCGAAACGGCCGAGACCGGGCTCGTCGTCTTCGAAGTACTTGACGCAGTAGACGAGCACGAGTGCGCCGACGCCGGTCACGACCAGTGTCATGAGCCAGGACAGCGAGTCCATCCGCAGGTCGAGCGTGAGCCCCAGCTGGGGAACCCACGGCGTCCGCTCCGCGACGGGCGAGCCGTCGAGGACATCGGGGGCGACCATGACGGCCTGCCCGAAGGCGAGGACAGCCGGGATCGCTCCGACGACGAAGGCCTTGGTACCCAGCTTCTTCACGAGGAAGGGCAGCAGCAGGGCGACGAGGCCGAACGCGCACAGGAGGATCAGCATGCTTCCTCCGTACGTCAGGCGGCCAATGGTCGTCGCGTGCGGTCACGCCCCCGTGCAGGGGCCTGCGCCACGGTTCCCTATTTTACGGGTCTGCTGTGGGGTTGTGCTGGGAACGCCCAGAACGGCTGAGTGCGAACACCTCCCCGCTCGCGACCGAGCCGATCAGAGCGCCAGAACCCGCTCGGCGGCCTCTACGAGCGGTCCGGCATAGGAGGCCCCATGCGAGGCCGCGTGCACTGCCAGCGGATGGAGCTGGTGAAGCGGGATGCGCTCGCGCCATCCCGCGGCGAGCGTGCCGACCGATTCGTAGCCGTCGAACACCGAGTCGAGGTGGGGGCAGCCGAAGAGCGCGAGCATGGCGAGGTCGGTCTCCGCGTGTCCGCCGTGCGCGGCCGGGTCGATGAGCGCGACGCCGTCGGGCGTCCACAGCACGTTGCCGTTCCAGAGGTCGCCGTGGATGCGCGCGGGAGGGCGGCCGTCATCGAAACGCCCCTCGGCGACGATCGCCAAGGCCCGGTCGACGATGTCGGCATCGCGAGTGTCGACGTGACCGCGCTTCACAGCCCGCCGCAGATAGGGCCGCACCCGCTGATCGGCGTAGAAGCGACCCCATCGGTCGTCCGGTTTCGTCGACATGGGCTGTCGGCCGATGAAAGTGGCGCCGTCCCAGCTCGGGGGTGGCGAGCCGAAGCCCGCCGCTCCCGCCGCGTGGGTCCGAGCGAGCGCACCCCCGAACGCGCGGGCGGCCGGGGCGGTCGGGCGTGCGCTCGCGAGTCGCTCCAGCTCGATCCATCCCGGACCGACCCCCTTCACCCCGGCGATCCGGGCTCCGCCGTCGGGCTCCGCTTCGGCGAGCCAGCCGAGGCCCGCGGCCTCCGCTTCGAAGAAGCCGGCGGGGGCGTCGGCGCGCTCCTTGCGGATGGTTCGTCCGTCGGTCGTCACCTGTTCACCGTAGGTACTCCGTCCGAGCCCCGGCCGGGAACGCATCGCGTCGTAACCTGCCCGCGTGATCCGCATCGGCATGAGCACCAGCTGCGTCCACACCCTCCCCGTCGACCGAGCGTTCGCCATCGCGAAGCAGGCCGGTTTCGACGGGGTGGAGGTCATGGTCACTCACGATCCGGCGACTCGGAACATCAAGTCGCTCCGCGAGCTGTCGGCCCGCTACGACCTGCCCATCCTGTCGATCCATGCCCCCGTGCTCCTGCTGACGCAGTTCGTGTGGGGAACGGATCCGCACGTCAAGCTGGCTCGCAGCGCCGAGCTCGCAGTCGGGGTGGGGGCGTCGACCGTCGTCGTGCACCCGCCGTTCCGGTGGCAGCGGCGCACCGCCCGCGGCTTCACCGAGTCGGTGCGGACGCTGTCGCGCGAGTGGGGTATCGACATCGCGGTGGAGAACATGTTCGCGCCGCGCATCCTCGGGCGCCGGGTCGCGGCGTACTCCCCCGGGTGGAGCCCCGTCGACATGGACTGCGATGCGGCGACGCTCGACTTCTCGCATGCGTCGCTCGCCGGCGATGACGCTCTCGTCATGGCCGAGCGCCTCGGTTCGCGGCTGCGTCATGTGCATCTCTGCGACGGATCCGGCGCGCCGGGCGCGGTATTCGATGAGCACCTGGTTCCGGGCGAGGGCTCCCAGCCGGTAGCGGAGACGCTGCGGCTGCTGGCCGCCACGAGGTGGAGCGGCTCGGTCGTGGCCGAGGTGCACGCCTCCGGTCCCTCCGCAGCGGACCGTCTCGACATCCTCCACCGCACGCTCGCTTTCGCCCGCGAGCACACCCGCCTCGAAGCCCCTGCCCCTGCCCCCGGTCGTTGAGGAGGGCCGCCAGGCCCGCCGCGAAACGACCATCGATCAGCAGCCGCCGCGGACGATCCCGACACCCCCTTCATTTCGCTTCGCTCAATGGGCGGGACACAAGCCATCACCGCCCGCCCGTTGAGCGAAGCGAAATGAAGGGCACCGCGCACCCCGGGCCGCTTCGCGACGATCGCAGAGCGACGTCCTCAGCGACCACACACCACCACCCCTGACCGTTGAGGAGGGTCGCCAGGCCCGCCGCGAAACGCCCACGGCGCGGCGCGGTTTACGCAGCGTGGGCGATCAGACCCAGGGAGCGGGCCGAGCGGCGGTGGGCGACTGCCGCGAAGGTCGCGAGCGCGCCGAGCAGGCCCCAGATGAGCAGCGGCGCTGCGCCGGCGACGACGTTGCCTCCGCCCGATCCGGTGATGATCGCCTGCATGCCGTTCACCGCGCCCGTCACCGGGAGCAGCGGCGAGATCGCCCGGAACGGAGCCGACAGCAACTCCACCGGGTAGAGCCCGCCGGTTGCCGTCAGCTGGAGCGCTAGGAACACGAGCGACACCACGTATCCGGCGCGACCGGCGACGGTCACGAGCGCCCCGTGGATCGCCGCGAACGACAGCGCGATCAGCAACGCGAACGGCAGCGTCGCCGGGAGCGACGACCACGCCACCCCGAGAGCGCCGTGCAGCAGACCGACGAGCAGCACCGCCTGGATCGCACCGAGTCCGAACGCCCGGCCGAGGGTCTGCCCGACGATCCGCCCGGTTCCGATCGGCGACGCGAGGATGCGTCGGCGCGGCCCTCCCAAGACCAGGAACGTGGCGATCGCCCCGACCCACAAGCCAGCAGGGACGAGCAGAGTCGTCGCGATGGTCTTGACGTCGGACACCTCGTTCTCGCGGGACGTCGTGAGCCCGACCGGGTTGGCGGCGACCTCGGAGATGTCCTTCACCTGGTCGGAGGAGTAATCGGGCACCTGTTCGGCACCGGAGCGCAGGCCGTTCTCGAGTTGGTTCGCGCCGTCGGCGAGCTGGGACGCTCCGCCGGCGGCGCTGCCGATACCCGTCTGAAGCTGACCGAGTCCCCCCGCGAGCTGGTCCGCGCCGCTGACGAGTGCGCTGCTGGCCTCGGACAGCTGAGACGCACCGGACGCGGACTGGGCGACACCGGACTGAAGCGCGGCAGCCCCCTCGGCGCCCTGAACGAGAGCGTCGTTGCCCTGGGTGATCTGACCGGCACCCGCAGCCGACTGCGCGACGCCGGACTGCAGTGAGGCGGCACCCTGGGCGCCCTCGACGAGGAAAGGGCTCGCTTGATCGAGCCGATCGAGGCCTGCCGCGATCTCCTCAAGAGCTTCCCGGGTGGCGGGAAGCAGGGTCGGATCCGCAAGCACCTTCCGGACGCCGTCCGCGCTCCCCGATACACCTGCTGTGTAATCGCGGACCGCGCCGGGCAGAGCCTGCAGTCCGGCCGACTTCGCCGCCGCATCGGAGAGACCGTCTCGCAGCTGCGCAACCCCTTCGGTGTACTGCCGCACACCACCGGGCAACTGCTGCAGACCGGCCGACTGGCTCGCCGCCGTCGAGAGGCCGCTGCTCAGCCGGTCCACCCCGTTCGTGTAGTCCCGGAGTCCCGAGGCGAGGGCTCCCGCCCCGGTCTGGGCCGTACCGGTCTGCGTCGCTGCTTCGGTGAGCCCCGACGCGAGGCTTTGCGCCCCGTTGTCGAGCCCGCCTGCGCCGTCCGCCGCAGTGTTCAAAGAACCGGCGATGGCCCCGGTTCCGCCGACCAGCCCTGCGATGTACTGCTGCGACAGCTGCGTGCCGAAGATCGCGGCGAGACCGCCGCCCAGCGCGTCGGTCAGGGGGCCGGTCAGGTAGCCGTGGGCGTCGTCGGTCTTCAGCGAGATGTGCGCCTGCACCGGATTGTCGGAGCCGAGCGAGACGACCGAGGCGGAGAAGTCCTTCGGGATCGTGATGACGGCGTAGACCTCACCGTCGGCGAGCGCTGCGGCGGCCTCGTCGGCTCCGGTGACCTGCCAGTCGAAGGCGGATCCGGCGGGTCCGGCGCTCGAGTCGGACCCCGTCAGCGCGGTGACGAGCAGCCGTCCGGCGAGGACGGGCGTGGTGGTGCCGTCGGCCTGCGTCCGCTGCACCATCTCGTCCTGGTTGACGATCGCGGCGGGCACCCGGGCATCGTCGCTGCCGACCGCGGACAATGCGCCCGCGAACAGGCCGACGACGGCCAATGGGACGATGGCCAGCCCGACGAGGGCAACCCAGCGGCGAGGTGAGCGGGTCATGACAGCACCGGCTTCCGATCGGATTCGATGAGGGTGAGAGGGCGCCCGGCGCGGAGGATGACCGAGCTGGCGCGAGTGACGCCGACGAGCACGGTGACGTGCGCCGGCACGAGGGTGTCGACGAGACGCACCTGACGTTCGAGTTCCTCGCCGACGGCGTCGCCCAGGTCGATGACGAGAACCGAGGCCCCCGACGCGAGAGCGAGAGCGACACCCGCCGCGACGCGACCGTCGGGATGCAGGGTGCCGGCGAGGGTGTCGGAGCCGAAACCCTCTCCCCCGCCGTCGACGACGGCCCGTGAGGCGCGTGCGACGAGCGCATCCGTGCCGCTCCGACGACGCGGGGCGCCGAACACCGAGCCGGCGAGCGTGAAACGCTCACGAATGAGGTCGCCGACCCGCTCCCCCGCGTCGGCACCCACCGCGTCGGGGTCGACCACGGCGACCGATCTGGCCACGTGCCCGGCGTCGCTCGGGAGCGGCCGGCCCTGGACCTGAGCCCGCCCGGAGACGGGCTCGGCCCGTCCGGCGAGAACAGCCGCCAGACCGCGCCGCGCGGAGTCGTCCGCCGACAGCAGCGCGAATCCGCCCGCGGGAACCTGGAGATCGAAGGCGCGATCCGATCCGGGAACCACGAGCTGCTCGGCGCTGATCCCGGCCCCGCCCTGTTCCTCGGCCCACTCGACACCTTCGCGGTGCGCTCCCAGGCTTTCGCCTTCGATGTCGACGTTCGGCAGCACGCGTCCGAGCCACTTCGGCAGATACCAGGCATGCCGCCCGGCAAGCGCCATCGCCGCGGGCACGAGCGTCATCCGCACGAGGAACGCGTCGAAGAACACGCCCGCTGCGAGACCGAACGCGATGGCCTTGATGACACCGGCCCCCTCGGGGACGAACGCGAAGAAGACGAAGAACATGATGAGCGCCGCCGCCGTCACGACGCGGGCCGCATGCGAGAAGCCCGCCTCCACCGACTGTCGCGCACGGCCGGTGCGTACGAACTCCTCGCGCATCCCGCTAACGAGGAACACCTCATAGTCCATCGCGAGGCCGAACAGCACCGCGATCAGGATGATCGGCAAAAAGCTCAGAATCGGATTCGGCTCGACGTGGATGAGATCCGCGCCGTATCCGAACTGGAACACCAGAACCGTCGCACCGAACGAGCCGACCAGGGAGAGCACGAATCCGAGAGCCGCCTTGAGCGGCACGAAGAGCGACCGGAACACCATCATGAGCAGCAGGACGGAAAGCCCGACGACGATCGCAGCGAACGGGATCAGCGCGTTCTGCAGCGTGCTCGAGATGTCGACGGCGACCGCAGTCGCCCCCGTCACCTGGATGGGCGTCTTGTAGTCGGCCGCTATCGACGGCTCGAGCTCTCGGATCCGCTCGACCAGGGCCGTCGTCGCCGGATCCGTCGGTCCGCTCTTCGGGATGACCTGGATGATCGCGGTGTCGACGGTCGGATTCGGGATGCCGCGGCCGACCGCCGATACGTCGTCGAGCCCGGCGATCCGGTCGCCGATCTTCTCGAGGTCGCCCAGCGGATCGGTCGTCTGCGTGATATCGACGAGCACGATGAGCGGGCCGTTGCGACCGGCGCCGAACGAGTCCGCGACGATGTCGTAGGCCGCCCTCTGAGTGGTGCCCTTCGGATCCTGGCCGTTGTCGGGCAGGCCGAGCTGCAGCTGGCTGGCGGGCAGTGCGAGCGCTCCGAGGACACCGACCACGAGGATGACGGGAACGATCGGCGCCTTGAGGACGAGACGCACCCAACGGGTGCCGAGCGAGGGCTTCCCGCCGTCCGCCCCCGGCTGCTGCGCGAGCGCACGGCGGTGCGCGCGTCCGCCTGCCTTCGGTGCGAGGCGCGCCTTGGCAAGGCCGAGGATCGCCGGGAGCAGGGTCACCGAGGCGAGAACGGCCACCAGGACGGCGACCGCCGCGGTGACGCCCATGACCGAGAGGAACGGGATCCCTACGACCAGCAGACCGAGCAGCGCGATGATCACAGTGAGCCCGGCGAAGACGACGGCGCTGCCGGAGGTCGCGATCGCGGTTCCCGCCGACGTTCTCGGATCCATCCCGGTCGCGAGCTGGTTGCGGTGGCGAGACACGATGAAGAGCGAGTAGTCGATGCCGACGGCGAGGCCGATCATCAGGGCGAGCAACGGAGCCGTCGTGGACACCGCCGTGAATGCCGATGTGATGAGCACGACGGCCATCGCGATCCCCACGCCCGCCAACGCGATGATGAGCGGCATCCCCGCGGCGAGCAGCGATCCGAACGTGATGATGAGCACCACGGCCGCGAAGATCACGCCGAACAGCTCCACGATCGACAGGCCGACGCTGGTCTCCTGCAGTACCTGACCGGCGAACTCGACCGTGAGGCCTGCGCCTTCACCGATGGAGGCCGTTTGCTTGATCTCGTCGACCAGCTCAGGAGTGACCTGATCCGATTGATCGGCGAGAGTCACCTGCACGATTGCGACGCGCTTGTCGCCGGATACCGAGTTGACCGCGTACTCCGAGAACGGATCGACGGCCGACTCGACGCCGCCGATGTCTCTGGCGGCCTTCACCGTGTCCTCGATGGCGGGCCGGTACGTGTCGCTCGTGATGTCGTCGCCCTCAGGGGCCTGCAGCACAATCTGGATGTTGGCTCCCGCCGTCTGCGGGAAGACGGCGGCGAGTTTGTCGATGGCCTGCTGCGACTCCGTGCCCGGGATCACGTACGAGTTCTTCAGTGTGCCGCCGAGACTGAGCGCACCGGCGCCGAGCGCGGCGAGGATCAGCACCCAGGTGACGATGACGCGCCACGGCCGGTGGTAGGTCCAGAGACCGATGCGGTAGAGCAGGGTTGCCATGGGCGGTGTTCCTCGTGGGATCGGCCGAAGCGGCGATGCGTATGTGCGGGGTTACGTGGAGGTCGAGGTCGGCGGGTCAGCGGTGAGCGTCGGATCCGGGTCGGTCAACCCGCGTGCGCGGGTTCGGGGGACGTGTGGCTCTCCGATGGAGCCGACAGCGGGCGGACGGCCAGCACCTCTCCTCCCGCCGAGCGGACGGCGGGAGGAATCGGCGCGAGGAGCTGCGTGATGCTCACGACGAGAGCGGAGCGGATCTCCTCCTCCGGTACCGGGTCCGTGGTCGGCGCGAACGCACGGGTGGCGGCGACCAGGTAGGCCGCGCCCCCGAGGGCCATACCGAAGCGCACCCGACCCTCGACGGTCGGGATCCCGGCATCCGCGAGGCCCGCGAGGCGCTCGACGAGCTGATTCGCGCGCCCGATCGCGCCGACGTTGCCGAGCGCCTGACCCTGGCCGATGAAGATGTGCAGTTCAGCACCGTGCTCGAGGACGAAGTCGACGAAGGCGGCGACGAACGTCGCGTGCCCGTCCTCCCCCGCGGGGGCGAAGCCGTCGATGATCGCGTGCAGCTTCTCAACGGCGGGAGTCACCGCGGCGTCGAGTAGCGCCTCCTTCGAGGCGTAGTGGTAGAGCACGCTCGACTTCGACATCCCCGCTTCCTCGGCGATGGAGCCGAGCGACGCTCCCGCGAACCCCACCGTGGAGAACTGCTCCAGAGCGATGCGGCGAAGGTCGTCGGCTGTGGTGTTGGGCACCGGAACACTTTACTGTCCGATCGGTCAGGATGCTGACCGAGCGGTCAGTTCTCTCGGCGGCTTCCCACCTTCCTCACCTGTGCGAGACCGCTCGCCCCCAGTAGCGTCTGAGTGTGCGCAAATATCTGCTGAACGGATCCATCGTCTCCGCTGTCGTGAGCTCGATCTCGACTCTTCGCACCGGCGCCGCCGGAAAGACGGACTGGCGTTTCTGGCTCAGCGTGGTCGCCTCGATCATCACCCTGGTCGTCGCCATCGGCACGGTCCACATCGAGTCGAAGGAAATGGACT
>CAJYYA010000004.1 GCA_913778905.1 uncultured Naasia sp.
GCGGCGTCTGCGGGTGGGGGAGTGACCCCGGTCGCGTCGACGAGGAGGTCACGGAACACGTCCGCTTCGATCTGCGAGAGACTGCGCTGCTCATCCTCGACCTTCAAGCCCCTAGCGATACCGGTCACAGCGGCGGCTGCGCCGATGGCGTCCTCAGCTGAGAGGAGCGCTCCGAACCAGGCCATCCCATCGGGTGCTGCCTCGATCGCGATCCGGCGGTCCGCGAGTGCCGCCCGGTGCCGCTCGATCAGCGCCTCCGGTTCCAAAGCGGCCCGGATTTCGCGGGCGAGTTTCTCGAACCTGGTCGGAATCAACAGAGCCGCGGAGGGCAGCAAACGCGTTTCGTATTCGGTGAACCATTCCGGTGAGAGTCCGGTGGCTTCGCGGACGAGGATCTGTGCGTGCCGTTCGGACACGGCCCCGTCTCGCATCCCATCGAGGGTGGTGGGGAAGTCATGCACGAGCCGGCGTGCGGTCTCCAGCTGCGCTTGCGCTGCTTTCTCGTGGATATGGATGACGGCGGCGACTTCCGCGCGAAGGTCACGCCAGGCCAAGTCGTCCGGGTCACGCCAGGACGCACCCGTCTCAGCCTCGGCTACCTGGCGGAGTTTGTCGATGATCGTGTACCGTTCCGCGGCCAGGCGGCGGGCGGAGACGGTTGACTGCTCAAGCTGGTCGACGAGAACCCGCACGGGCGTGCCGGCGGGGGTACCGGTCGTGTCGCTGCGGGTGGGGGTCATGACGCTTACTCAACCATGGACCTCCGACATCGGGTCCGGGGAGGAAAGGGGCGCCGGACCCAGCACGGACAGTGCTGCACCGGGGCGCTTCGCGACGGGCCTGGCGGCCCTCCTCAGCGGGCAGGGGAGCACAGACAGGCGGGGTGGGCCCAGGGCCCTGCGTTTCGCTTCGCTCAACGGGCGGGCTCGTGCGGCGCTGCATCCGGGGCGCTTCGCGATGGGCCTGGCGGGCCTCCTCAGCGAGCGGCGGGATGGACGCAGGGGCCCTGCGTTTCGCTTCGCTGAACGGGCGGGCGGGGCCCTGCGTTCGCTTCGCTCAACGGGCGGGCGGGGCCTGCGTTTCGCTGCGCTCAACGGGCGGGTGGGGTGCATCTACTTATATTCGATTCAGATAAGCCATATGCTTATATCCATGTCGAATAAGTCCATCGCCGTCATCGTCGACATCGTGGGGTCTCGGCGTGCTCCGGATCGTCGGCAGGCACAGGCTGCGGTGGAGGACGCCTTCGAAGGTACTCGTCGCGCCCCCGAAGGACCGCGGCTGTACGCGACGGTAGGGGACGAATTCCAGATCGCCTATGCCTCGCTAACCGACGCGCTCGTCTCGACATTGCTGGCCCGGCTCGCACTTCCCGAGCACGTCGACTTCCGGGTGGGGCTGGGCGAGGGCGAGATCCGCGACGTCACGACCCGATCCGACGGCGTCCCGATCCAGGACGGATCCGCGTGGTGGGCCGCCCGCGAAGCCATCGACGAGGCGCATCGACGCGAGGATCGCGGCAGCCCGTACCTACGCTCGTGGTTCGCAAACGCCGACGGTGTCGATGAGCGCACCCGACTGGTCACCTCGCACCTGATCCTGCGCGACCAGCTCGTCACCCGCATGCCGCCCCGCGCCCGGCGCCTGACGGCGGGCGCCCTCTCGGGCACCGGACAAGAAGAGCTGGCACGCTCGGAAGGGATCTCGCAGCCCGCGGTCTCCCAGAGTCTTCATCGCTACGGGGGTGCTGCGCTTCTGGCAGCGGTACAACTCTTCACGGGGACGGATCGGGCATGACACTCACCTTCCTGCTGGTCGCGGTCGGCGCACTCGACCTGACCCGGTCGCGTCGTCGCGGTGCCCGGTGGGTCGTCTCGGCCGCCGTCGGAGTGCTGCTGATGACATTCGGATGGCTGGGGCTGGGTCTCAGCCCGTTCGTGACCCTCGCCATCCTGGCCATCGGATTCGCGTGGCTCGCGGTGATGCCGTGGTCGGGGCGGACAGAGGCGGGAACAGCGCCGGCGCCGAGCCGCCTGTGGCCCGTCGCGGGGCTGGCGGCCGCGATCGTCGGCGCGAGCGCGCTCGATGTCCTCTCACCCCCGACATCGCAGTCGCCGCTCGAACTCGTCTACTCCCAAGCGCTCGTCAGCGCCGGCGGGGGACCGATGAGCGGGATCCGGTTCGCGGTCATCACGGCAGCGATCGGTGTAGGGCTCGTCCTCGTTCAGACCAGCAACGTCATCGTCCGCGCGGCTCTCGGGCCGGTGGTGCAGGGCGGAGACGTCGCGGCAGATGGATCCCGCTCGGCCAAGAAGCGGCTCAAGAAGACCGCCGAGGCAGCCCAAGCCACGACGGTCGCATCCGGCGGGAGCCGCCCGGGACTCAAGGGCGGCCGTCTCATCGGACCGCTCGAGCGGGTGCTCATCCTCGTACTCGCCTTCACAGGGATGTTCACGGTCATCGCCGCCGTCATCGCCGCGAAGGGTGTCGTGCGATTCCCCGAGATCGCCGGTGACAAGGGCGAAGGGTCCAAGGCCGAGGAGTTCCTCGTGGGCACCCTCACGAGCTGCGCACTCGCCGCGGCCGGCGGGCTGTACCTCTACGCGGTTTCGCGCTGACATTCGCCGAGCCGGCCTCGAAGGAGATACCACGCTGAGCGCGGCCCGCCGGACGGTGACCTCAGCGGCGCTTGGGCGCGGGAGTGGGCTCGGAGATGGCGCCGAGGATCAGTGCCGACTGCAGGATGACCGCCTCGCGGGCGCCCGTCGCGTCGTAACCGATGACCTCGGAGATGCGCTTGAGGCGGTAACGAACGGTGTTGGGGTGGACGAACAGCTCTCGAGCCGTGGCTTCGAGGGAGCGCCCGTTGTCCAGGTAGCACCACAGCGTGGTGAGCAGTTCCGACGAGTGATCCGCCAGCGGTCGGTACACGCGGCTGACCAGAGTCTGACGGGCCAGCGGATCTCCCGCGAGAGCTCGCTCGGGGAGCAGATCATCGGCGAGCACAGGGCGAGGGGCGTTGCGCCACGCTCGGGCCACCGCGAAACCGGCGAGAGCCGCACGGGCACTGCGGGACGCCTGCACCAGGTCGGGGACTTCGTGACCGAGGACGAGGTGACCCGGCCCGAAGCCCGGTTCGAGCCGGCGGGCGATCTCGAGAAAACTCAGGCCCGCCCCTGACGCGACCTCGTCAGGGGTGGCGGGCACGGCCCGGCCGATGACGAGCACCAGGCGGGTGCCCTGCACACCGATGAGGACGTCGGCGGAGTTGTGGCGAGCCGTGCGCCGAAGCTGATCGACGTCGAGCATGGGCGGGGTGGTGCCGACGAGGACGCAGACCTCGCCGTGCCCGTGCCACCCGAGAGCCGCGATGCGGCTGGGCAGCGCGTCATCCGCTTCGCCCGAGAGGATCGAATCGACGACGAGGGCTTCGAGACGGGCGTCCCACAGACCGCGAGCCTCGGCCGCGCGTGCGTAGACGTCGGCTGCCGCGAAGGCGACCTCTCGCGAGTAGAGAAGGATGCTCTCGCGCACCCCGTCTTCGCTGTTCTTGACGCGCTCCTCGACGACCTCGACGACCACGCGGATGAGCTGCAGAGTCTGCGTCAGGCTGACGGATCGCAGCAGCTCGCGGGGGGCTGCACCGAACACATCGGCGGCGATCCAGGGGGTTGCCTTGGGGTCGTCGTACCAGCTGATGAACGACGTGATCCCGGCTTGCGCGACCAGGCCGACGGCGGAACGCCGGCCCGGTGGCATGTCGCTGTACCAGGGGAGCGTCTCCTCGAGACGCTTGAGAGTCGCAGTGGCGAGCTCACCGGAGACGGTGCGGAGCCAGGCGAGAGTCTCCGCCTTGCTCCGCGCCGCCGCCACAGTGATGCCCTACGAGTTTCTCGTGGAGGACGACGATCAGGCGTCGCCACCGGCGTTGCCGGTGGTTCCCGCGTTGACGTCGTGCAGGCGGTACTTCTCGATGGCCTGAGCCGCCAGCGAACGGTCGACCTCGCCGCGGCGGGCGAGCATCTCGAGCGTGCGCACGACCAGCGAGGGGCCGTCGATCTTGAAGAACCGACGCGCGGCCGCGCGGGTGTCGCTGAAGCCGAAGTCGTCGGCACCGAGCGTCGCGTAGTCACCGGGCACGAACTGGCGCACCATGTCGGGGACCGCGTGCGAGTAGTCGGTGACGGCGAGCACGGGGCCTTCGGTGTGAGCCAGCTTCGAGGTCAGGTAGGCGGCCTTGGGGGCCTCCTCCGGGTTCAGGAAGTTGTGGCTCTCGGCGGCGAGACCGTCGCGACGCAGCTCGGACCATGAGGTCACGCTCCACACGTCGGCGGCCACACCCCAGTCATCGGCGAGCAACTGCTGAGCCTCGAGAGCCCAGGGCAGCGAGACGCCCGATCCGAGCAGCTGAGCCTTGGGGCCCTGACGGTCGGAACGCTTGAGCAGGTAGATGCCCTTGAGCAGGCCCTCCACGTCCAGGTCCTCCGGCTCCGCCGGCTGAGCCATGGGCTCGTTGTAGACCGTGATGTAGTACATGACGTTCGGGTCCTTGTGCGGGTTGCCCTGTTCGTCGGTCCCGTACATGCGGTCGATTCCGGCCTTGACGATGTGGCCGATCTCGTACCCGTAGGCCGGGTCGTAGGCCACGACGGCGGGGTTCGTCGACGCGAGGATCGGCGAGTGGCCGTCGGCGTGCTGGAGGCCCTCACCCGTGAGGGTCGTGCGTCCGGCCGTCGCGCCGATGAGGAAGCCGCGCGCCATCTGGTCGCCCGCCGCCCAGAGCGCGTCGCCCGTGCGCTGGAAGCCGAACATCGAGTAGAAGACGTAGACCGGAATCAGCGGCTCGCCCTGCGTAGAGTAGGACGTGCCCAGGGCGGTGAAGGCCGCGAGAGCGCCCGCCTCGTTGATGCCGACGTGGACGATCTGACCCTGCGGGCTCTCCTTGTAGGCCAGGAGCAGCTCGCGGTCGACCGACGTGTAGTGCTGGCCGAAGGGGTTGTAGATCTTCGCGTTCGGGAAGAACGCGTCCATGCCGAACGTGCGCGCCTCGTCGGGGATGACGGGGACGATCCGGTTGCCGAAGTCCTTCTGGCGCATCAGATCCTTGAGCACGCGGACGAACGCCATTGTCGTGGCGACCGGCTGCTGCCCCGAGCCCTTCTTCGCGACCGCGTAGGCCGAGGAGTCAGGGATCGAGATGGCCGTGTGCTTGGTCCGACGCTCCGGCAGGTATCCGCCGAGCTCGCGACGGCGCTCCTGCAGGTACTGGATGGCCTCGTTGTCCTGCCCCGGGTGGTAGTACGGCGGGGTGTAGGGGTTCTCCTCGAGCTGCGCGTCGGAGATCGGGATGCGCATCTCGTCGCGGAATTGCTTGAGGTCGTTGAGGTTGAGCTTCTTCATCTGGTGGGTCGCGTTGCGGCCCTCGAAGCTCTTGCCGAGGCCGTAGCCCTTGATGGTCTTCGCGAGGATGACCGTGGGCTGACCCTTGTGCTCCATCGCGGCCTTGTAGGCGGCGTAGACCTTGCGGTAGTCGTGACCACCGCGCTTGAGCGCCCACACCTGGTCGTCGGTGTAGTCCTTGACGAGCTCGAGCGTGCGGGGGTCGCGGCCGAAGAAGTTCTCGCGCACGTAGGCGCCGTCTTCGGTCTTGTAGGTCTGGTAGTCGCCATCGGGCGTGCGGTTCATGAGGTCGACGAGCGCGCCCTCGGTGTCGCGGGCGAGCAGGTCGTCCCATTCGCGGCCCCAGATGACCTTGATGACATTCCAGCCGGCACCGCGGAAGAAGCTCTCGAGCTCCTGGATGATCTTGCCGTTACCGCGGACGGGGCCGTCGAGGCGCTGGAGGTTGCAGTTGATGACGAACGTCAGGTTGTCGAGGCCCTCGTTCGCGGCGACCTGAAGCTGACCACGCGACTCGACCTCGTCCATCTCGCCGTCGCCGAGGAACGCCCAGACCTGCTGGTCGGCGGCGTCCTTGATCCCGCGGTTGGACAGGTACTTGGCCTGCTGCGCCTGGTAGATCGCGTTGATCGGTCCGATGCCCATCGACACGGTCGGGAACTGCCAGAAGTGCGGCATGAGGCGCGGGTGCGGGTACGACGACAGGCCGCCACCGGCGTGCGACTTCTCCTGGCGGAAGCCGTCGAGCTGGTCCTCGCTGAGGCGGCCCTCCATGTAGGCGCGGGCGTACATGCCGGGGGAGGCGTGGCCCTGGAAGAAGACCTGGTCACCGCCGGACGCGTGGTCCTGCGCACGGAAGAAGTGGTTGTAACCGACCTCGTACATCGCGGCGCTCGACGCGTAGGTCGAGATGTGGCCGCCGACGGCGATGCCCGGGCGCTGGGCGCGGTGCACCGTGATCGCGGCGTTCCATCGGATCCACCGGCGGTAGCGGCGCTCGAGCTCCTCGTCGCCGGGGAACTCGGGCTCGTTCTCCGGAGCGATCGTGTTCACGTAGTCCGTCGTGGGGACCATCGGCACACCGAGGTGCAGTTCCTTGGACCGCTTGAGCAGGCTGAGCATGATCTCGCGGCCGCGCTGGTGGCCGTGGGTCTGCACCAGGCCGTCGAGGGACTCACGCCACTCGGCGGTCTCCTGCGGGTCCTGGTCGTCGCTGCCTGCGCTGTACGGGTCCTGGTCGTTCACCGTCACCCTTGACCTCGTTCGTTCTCGTGGTGGTGGACATGGCGGGTTCCGCCGGTCGGGTCGGACCTGGGGGAAACCCCCACCACTCTAGGCCCCACCACCGACCCACTGGCTGATGGTGACGTGCGCGTGGACACGCGCTTGCATTCGGGTGACGTCGGCGTACGATTGCCGATCGTGCACGCGTGACCCGCGCCTGCACGGGACACGGGCACACACCACGCCCGAGGAAGAAGCACACGCACCGATGGCACTGGAGATCGGCTCACT
>CAJYYA010000005.1 GCA_913778905.1 uncultured Naasia sp.
GTCGGCTGCAGGCTCTCGAGATCGATGCCGTTCGCGAGGATGTGGCAGATCGTCGTGACGTTGCCCTCGATGCTCGCCTGCAGCATCTCGACCAGCTGGGGGTCACCGCCCAGGTCGTCGATGCGGGATGCCAACAGGTCCCTCATCTCACGGACGATCTCGGGCATACGCAGATCGAGCTGCCGCGCGACGAGCGCGAGGAGCTCGGAGACGTCAGCGGTGTGCTCTTCACCGGAACCGGGTGCCGTCGTCACGCGGGCTGCGCCTCCGTGGTCCGTCTCGCGGAAGCGGGCGCGATGCCCCGCAGGGCACGCTGGGCGGCGTTCACGCCGCACAGTCCGTGGATTCCCGGCCCGGGCGGCGTCGCCGCGGAACAGAGGTAGAAACCCGGCACCCCCGTATCGTACGGCTGCGCCGAGATCCGGGGACCGAGCATGAATTGCAGCGGTGTCTTGGCGCCGGTGAGGATGTCTCCCCCGACGAAGTTCGGGTTTCGCTGACTCCACTCCGTCGCGGTGATCACCCGGGTCGCCAGGATGCGATCGCGGAATCCCGGGGCGAATCGCTCGATCTGCGACACCAGGGCCTCGGTGGCGTCCCCGGAGTATCCGGCGGGCACGTGAGCGTAGGCGTACAGCGGTTGCGTGTCGCCCGCCGAGCGCTGCGGGTCGGCGACGTGCTGCTGACCGACGAGCACGAACGGGCGTTCCGGCATCCGCCCCTCGGCGACGGCGCGCTCGGCCGCCGCGATCTCGCGCGCCGAGCCCGCCAGATGCACGGTGCCGGCACGACCGGTCTCTTCCGCGCGCCATGGCACGCCGTCGGCGACCGCGAACTCCACCTTGAAGGCGGCGGGGCCGGGGCGGAAGCGGCGGAAAGCCTCGGCGGTGCGACGGGGCAGGCTGCCCCCGAGGATCTCGGCGACCGCATGCGGGTGCACATCGAGCATGACGACGTCGTGCGGGGGCAGATCGCGCCGGGAACGGATGCGGCGGCCGGTCTCGAACGTCACGCCACGCTCGCGGAGCCGGGAGATGACGGCTGCGGTGAGCGTTCCGGTTCCGCCGGCGACGACGGGCCACCCCACGGCATGTCCGGCGGTGATGATGCCCGCGCCGATCCCGCCGACGAGCGGTTGGTCGAGGCGCTGGAACGCGTGGGCCGCGACGCCCAGGAACAGAGCACGGGTTCGCTCCTCGGCGAAAGCACGCGCCGTCCACACCGGGGGCAGCGCGGCAGCGGCGCCGAACCGCGCGAGAAGCAGGGGGTGGCGAGGGATGCCGACGAGAGGGCGGAGGATGTCTTCCGACAGCGCCGCGAACGAGCGCGACGAGGGGCCGAACAGGGCCCGCCACCGCCATCCGTCGGCGCCGAGGCCGGCCGCGGTCTCGACGATCGAGCGACGGAGCAACACCACGTCGCCGTCGTCGAGCGGGTGGGCGCAGTCGATCTCGGGGAGCACCCAGGGCGATTCCGGCAGGTCGAGGTCGGCGAAGTACGGCGAGCCGGCCGCCATCGGGTGGACCGCGGCGCAGTGGTCCTGGATGAGCCCCGCGAGGAGGGGCTCGCTGTTGCGCGCCCCTCCCCCGAGTTCGTCCGCGGCCTCGACGACGTGTACGTCCAGGCCCGCGGCCGACAGGGTCGCGGCAGCGGCCAGCCCGTTGGGACCGCTGCCGACGACCACCGCGCGTGTCATTTCGAGACCCGCTCTCCTCGCCTCCGCGAGACCGTGCGGACGCTGTTCGTCACATCGGTCGTCGGAGCCTTCGCGTCAGCCCGCCAGGAGCGCTCGAGCGGGATGGGGCCGTCCGCGAGCCACGGCTGGGCGGCCACGGCATCCGCGACGCGCCATCTTCCCCGCTCGATGACACCACGGGCCGCATCGATCACCTTGTACTCCTGGAAGTCCGCGTGGATGGCCTGGGACTCCACCCATACCACCACGAACTCCCCGGGCGCGAAATGGCAGCGGCTCTGCAGGGCACGGATGAGCGACTCGTCGTGCAGGTGGCCGTCGCCGAAGTTGAAGCCGATCACCGAGTTGCAGGCGAATTCGCCCTCGCGGATCGTGCGGGTCTCGATGTCGGGCAGCGCCCGGTAGAGCACCGAGAAGAGTCCGCGACCCTGGCTGTGCATCGAGCGCCACGCGAGCGTCTGCTGCATCGTGATCTCGGCGATCTCGGGGGCGTAACCCAGCTGAACGAGCTGATCGACCTGGTTCCACGTGGGCCGGATGACGGCATCCAGCTTCTTCTCCGCACCCGGCGTGAAGGTCCACAGCGCCGACGCCCAGTTGCCCGCGTACTGACGCATCGACGGCAGGAACGAGACCTTGTCGGGGCGGAGGTTGCCGAGCGCGGGGAAGAACAGCAGGGCCGCGACGATCCCGGCGAGCAGCCACCCGTTCGAGAAGTCGGTGACCGCGTACCCCGACTGCGCGGGGAAGCCGAGGAAGAGGAACACCGCGGCGTAGCAGAACAGGGTGTTCCACTCCAGCGGGACGGCGAGCGGGAAGGTCGAGAAGATGAAGAGGTGGAAGCCCACGATGAGGACGACCGCCGCGAGCGTCACCCAGAAGTTCTGCGAGAACAGAAGCACGAGCGGAACGGCGATCTCGACCGTGGTCCCCATCGCGTGAGCCATGAAATGCGCGAGCTTCGACGGGCGCACGTCCCGAGGGAAGTCGCGGTACAGGGCGCGCTTGAGCCATCTCGGCGGCCAGAACGGGGTGTTGCTGAGCATCGGCGGGATGACGTTGACGAAGTGCCTGCCGAACTTCGAGATGCCCGCGCACACCCACACGGCCACGATGAGCAGCTTCAGCGCGATGATCATGTCGACGAACGACAGCACCGAGAAGAACACCAGCGCCGGCAGGTACTGCTCGATGCGCGAAGCGACCGCGATCGTCTTGTCGCGCACGCCCACGATCACCAGCAGCGCGATCGCGACGATCACGGGGGTGGTCTGCACCAACCCGCTCGTGTTCTCGGGAAGCGCCGCGGCGAGCGCAGGGGTCACCGTGCCGGGGAGCACGAGCGCCGTGGCGAGCGCCGCGAGGAACCCGAGGTAGACGACGACGTCGAAAACGGTCCGAGTGTCACCGGCCGTTCCCGGCACCCAGGCCCACGGTCGTAGCCGGATCGTGCCCGGTCGCGCCCAGAACTGGATGCCACCGGTCATGGGCTTGAACTTGCCCGCCGTCGGCCCCCACGATCCGGCGAGGCCGATCGCTTCGAGCAGCATGGTCCAGATGATCGCCTTCTGGTAGACGATCGGCTGGTTCCACCACTGGTCGACCTGCCAGAACCACCCCACGCCGCTCGTCGCCGTGATGACGATGCTGCCGATGAGGAGCCACAGCACGGCGATCTTCACGAGGTAGGTCGCGGCGATCATGCGGGGCGATCCGAAGCCGTACTCCACCCAGTGCAGGGTCAGGGCTTTGATCCGCTCGCGCAGTGGCTGGTGCAGGAATGTGCTCGTGTCGACGGGCGGAAACTCCGCGGTTTTGAATCCCATGATCAACTCCTTCGGTGACGGGATGGGGGAAGCGAAGAGGTCAGGCGGTGGCCGCGGCGAGTGCGCGGCGCATCGCGGGCTTGTCGACCTTGCCGACCGGGTTGCGCGTGAGATCCGTGACGATGCGGATCTCGGCGGGCACCTTGATCTTGGTCAGGCCCTCGGCGCAGTGGGCGCGGAGCTGATCCTCGGTGACGACCTCGCCGGGGTGCAGCACGACATCGGCGATCGGGACCTCGCCGTACACGGGGTCGGGACGACCGATGACCGCGGCCTCAAGCACCGCGGGGTGCGTGGCGAGGAAGCCCTCAATCTCTTTGGGGTAGAGGTTCTCACCGCCGCGGATGATCATGTCCTTCGCCCGATCCACCAGCGTCAGGTAGGCGTCTTCGTCCAGGATGCCGATGTCCCCTGTGCGCAGCCATCCTCCGCGCATCACCTCTGCCGTGGCATCCGGTCGTCCGAGGTACCCGCGCATGACCGTGGGGCTGAGGATCGCGACCTCCCCCCGCACGCCGGGGGGCACGAGACGGCCCTCGTCGTCGAGGATGGCGATCTGTTGACCGGGGAGCGCGGGACCGACGGTGCCCGGCTTGCGCTCGCCCCACAGGGGGTTGCACGCCGAAGCGCACGTGGCTTCGGTGAGGCCGTAGCCCTCGAGGATCGGGATGCCGAATCGCTCCTCGCTGAGGGCGAGGAGCTCGGGGCTGGCCGGTGCGGCACCGCAGATCGCCACGCGCAGCGAGGGCAGGCGCGGAATCTGTTCCCTCGGGACCTCGGCCAGTCTCGCGAAGATCGCCGGCACCGCCGAGAAGTAGGTGGGTCGGAAGCGCTGGACCGCGTCGAGGAACGTGCCCGGGGCGAAACGTTCCAGGATCGACACGCTGCCGCCCGCGCTGATGGGGGCGAGGAAGCTCACGCAGAGCGAGTTGACGTGGAAGAGCGGCAGGACGAGCAGTGCCTGATCGTCGGGTCCGAGCTCGATGTGGCG
>CAJYYA010000006.1 GCA_913778905.1 uncultured Naasia sp.
CGGAACACGTCCGCCTCGATCTGTCCGAATGTGCGTTCTTCGCCCTCCACCTTCAAGCTGCGAGCGATGCCGGTGACGGCGGCGGCTGCTCCGATGGCGTCCTCGGCGGAGAGGAGCGCTCCGAACCAGGCCATCCCATCCGGGGCCGCCTCAACAGCGATCCGGCGGTCCGCGAGTGCCGCCCGGTGCCGCTCGATCAGCGCCTCCGGTTCCAAAGCGGCCCGGATTTCGCGGGCGAGTCTCTCGAACCGGGTCGGAATCAACAGAGCCGCGGAGGGCAGCAAACGCGTTTCGTATTCGGTGAACCATTCCGGTGAGAGTCCGGTGGCTTCGCGGACCAGGATCTGAGCGTGCCGTTCGGACACGGCCCCGTCTCGCATCCCATCGAGGGTGGTGGGGAAGTCATGCACAAGCCGGCGTGCGGTCTCCAACTCGGTGTGGGCCGCTTTCTCGTGGATATGGATGACGGCGGCGACGTCCGCGCGTAGGTCCCGCCAGGCCAGGTCGTCCGGGTCGCGCCAGGACGCACCCGTCTCAGCCTCGGCTACCTGGCGGAGTTGGTCGATGATCGTGTACCGTTCCGCGGCCACGCGGCGGGCGGTGGCGGTTGACTGCTCAAGCCGGTCGACGAGAACCCGGGCGGTCCCGCCGGCGGGGGTGCCGGTCGTACCGCTACGGGTGGTGGTCATGACGCTTACTCAACCATGCACCTCCGACATCGGGTCCGGGGAGGAAAGGGGCGCCGGACCCAGCACGGACAGTGCTGCACCGGGGCGCTTCGCGGCGGGCCTGGCGGCCCTCCTCAGCGAGCAGGGGAAGCACAGACAGGCGGGCCAAGGGGCCCTGCGTTTCGCTTCGCTCAACGGGCGGGCGGTGACCCCGGGTGCAGGCGTTCTCCCGCCCATTGAGCGCAGCGAAATGAAGGGGAGGGCGTCGAGTGCTGGCTGGTCATACGGAAGCCCTTGCGTTTCGCTGCGCTCAACGGGCGGGGCTCGTACGGTGCGGCATCCGGGGCGCTTCGCGATGGGCCTGGCGGCCCTCCTCAGCGAGCAGGGGCAGGGGAAGACGCGCAGGGCCCCTGCGTTTCGCTTCGCTCAACGGGCGGGCGGGCGGTGAGGGAGAATCGTCAGGGCAGCGGATGAGCGGATCCACGGGCGTGGAGGTGGTCCTGCAGGCGACGGATGTGCTGGCCCAGTACGCCCGATGCGAGCAGGCCCGCCCCGAGGGGACCGCCCCTGTCGCTCCCGAGAGCAGGGAGTTGTGCGAGCGCGTCGGCCACCGCCGGCGTCAGGGCCGCGATCTGCCACCGGTACTCGGCCTCGAGCAGGGCGTCCGCCTCATCCCCTTCGGCCGTGAGCGACACCGCTTTCGCCGCATACGCAGCCGCCCCCAGCGCGTGGGCGCCCATGTGCGCGACCCCGGCAGCCTGGCCGGCTGCGTGGGCCGCCGCTCGTGCAGCGGACGATGAGACCGACTGGGCAGCGCGCCCCGCGACGAAGCGTCGACGGATCTCGCCGGCCGTATCCAGCTCGCCTCGGGAGTAGGCACGGGCCCGCAGGATGCCGTCACGCGGGCGGTCGTCGAGCGGCGACTCCGCTTCGAAAAGTGGCAGCACCCGTTCGGCGCACGCCGCAGCCCACGCCGCGACCGTCCGTCGGTCGGCGTCGCTCAGCGACTGAGAGGAGAGCATGTCCCTCACAATGCCACCCGAGCAGCGGTTGCGCGGACGGCCTGGTACCTTCGTCAGAGAAGGGGAGTAGCTCTCAGCGTCTCGACGCGAGCGGTTCATCGACATACTGACGGGTCCATATCCGTCCGGTGTTCCACCCAGCATCCCGGGCGAGCGAGACCTTCGGCACATCTCATGCCGGAGGACTCTCCCGAGTCGGCCGGTTCCAGACCTGCAGAAGGACTGAGACCTTGACCTTCCCCACACTCGTCTTCATCGCGCTCGGCGTCTCCGCCGATGCCTTCGCCGTCGCCCTCACACAGGGGCTCCGGATGAGGCGCCTCCTGATCAGGAACGCGCTGATCGTCGCCGGCGCGTTCGCGCTCTTCCAGGTGGCGATGCCGCTCATCGGTTGGGCGATCGGATCTCTCTTCGCGGATTACATCACCGCCGTCGATCACTGGATCGCCTTCGCCCTGCTCGCCCTCATCGGGGGCAAGATGCTGTGGGAGGCGCTCCGTCCGGATCGTGAGGCAGAGACGGCCGCTCCGCAGGGACTGCGGTGGCGCGAGCTCCTCGTCCTCTCGTTCGCGACCAGTGTCGATGCCCTCGCCGTCGGTATCTCTTTCGCGTTCCTCGAGGTGAACATCTGGGGTGCCGTCACGCTCATCGGAATCACGACGCTGGTTCTGTCACTCGCCGCCGTGGCGATCGGACACCGCGTCGGCGCCCGCTTCCAGCGCCCTGCCGAGCTGGCCGGCGGCGTGGTGCTCATCTTCATCGGCGTGCAGGTGCTGCTCGAGCACCTGGGGATCTGGTGAGCCGGCGTAGGGGCGTTCCCGGAGCCTCTCGACGAGCCCACGATTCGATTCCACCCACCCCGGTATGAGGATCCGCCCCGATGACCGAACCCCTGCCCGACCACGCGACCGACGCGCCCGTCTTCATCACCCGGACCGGTCGCTACATCGGGCTGCGAACCGAGGGGATCCAGAAGGCCCTCGGTATCCGGTACGCAACTGCGGAGCGCTTCCACCCGCCCGTGCCCGTCCCGCCATCCGGAGCCCTGATCGAGGCGGTCATTCCCGCCCCTGCGTGTCCGCAGCGGGTGCCGCGGACGAACGAGATCATGGGCGACCCCGAGCGCACCGTCGTGTTCGACGAGGACTGCCTGCGCCTGTCGATCACCCTCCCGGGTGACGCAGCGGAGGGGGAGCGCCTGCCTGTTCTGGTGTGGATCCACGGCGGCTCCTACGTCTTCGGCGCCGGAGACCTGCCGCTTCTCGATCCGGCGACGCTGGTGCGCGAGCAACGCGTGGTCGTCGTCGCGGTGACCTACCGGCTCGGCATCCTGGGCTTCCTCGGAGGCGTCGACCCGAACGGAGACGCGAGGCCGGCCAATCTCGGTCTCCTCGACATCCGAGAGGCGTTGCGCTGGGTGCGATCGTCGATCGCGGCGTTCTCGGGCGATCCGGATCGCGTCACGCTCGTCGGGCAGTCCGCAGGCGGCGACGCCGTCGCGCACCTGATGATCAGCGACGGCGTGGAGGGGCTGTTCAAGCGCGTCGTCATCCAGAGCGCGCCGTTCGGCCTGCGCCGGCATCGAGCGCGGATGACCCGCATGATGCTCGCCGCAGCCGGTCCGCTCGACGCGTCGACTCCGCTGGCGCAGGTGCACGAGGCCGAGGCGCGGGCAGACGCGGTGGGCGCACGGTTCGGCTTCAAAGGCGGGATGCCGTTCGGAACCCAGTACGGTCACGCACCTCTGCCGCCCGAACGTGAGGCGGCGGGTCGCTGGCGGCGGGTGGCTCCCCGCTACGACGCCTTGGTGGGCTGGACCTCGGAGGAGACGTCGCTCTTCGTCGACTTCTCCCCGCCGCTCGTCCGCCTCTTCTCGCTGCCGCGGGTCGGAGGCGCGATCCGCGCCCTCGCTCTCCGGATCTCGACCGACGTCGTTTACCGTGTCCCGGGTCGTCGCTTCGCGCGGTCGCTGGCGAAGGGTGGCGGATCCGTCGCGACCTACGAGCTCCGGTGGCGGCCGCGCGGCGGGGCGCTCGGGGCGACCCACACCATCGATCTCGCGCTCCTCTTCCCCGGCCCGCTCTGGCGGGGCGCCGGAGTGCTCGGTGATGTACGGCCCGACGAACTGCCTCCGCTGGGAGAAGCCGTTCGGCGCGTCTGGGCCGGATTCGCCGCCACCGGACGGGTTGACGAAGCGGCGACGACGCGGGTCCCCGTGCCTATGCTCTTCCGGACCCTTCGGCGCCGTTCCCGCTGATCTCACGGGTCGACCGGGTGTCGAGGGGCCGTGGACCTGGTGAACGGAGCCGCTCAGCCCGAACGGGTGGCAGCGGATCCGAAAGCCGCCCTTATCGAATCCTGAACGGCATCGAGGTGCGAGACCAGGCTTCCGCCCTCGGGGTCCTGGAGCCACCGCTCCAGCGCGATCTGGATCAACTCGACCCCGAGCCCCGCGAAGACCCGAGCGTCCAGGGGGTCGACTCCGCGGCCTTCGAGGCCGGCCCGGATCGCGTCGCGAAGATCGGCCTGCTTGAGCAGGTCGCGTTCGCGGAGGGCCGGCTCCGCTTCGATGATCCGTCGAGCGACGCGCATCTGGTTGCGACGCGGCTCGAACCGGCTCCCGGCGAGAGCTCGGAGCCCGGCGGTGATCAGAGAGAGGGGCTCCACCTCGGGTGGCGCCCCTTCGATCATCCGTGTAGCGATCCGGGGGATCTCGTCGTCACCGAAGAAGACCTCGCGTTTGTCGCTGAAGTGCCGGAAGAAGGTGCGCTGGGTGAGGCCGGCACGGCCCACGATGTCGGGCACGGTCGTCGCCGAGAAGCCCTTCTCCTCGAACAGCTCGAGCGCCGCGGTGCGCAGGCGGTCGGCGGTGCCGGGTTCCCATCTGGCCATGTCTTCAGCGTAGTGAAGGCATGAAGTGTCATGGGGTTAGAGTGAAGTCACTTCGTGTCATCACACCGGAAGGCTCCCATGTCCGATCATCGCGCCGCCGTCCTGCCCTCTCCCCGCGCGCCGCTGGAGGTCCGCTCCGTGCCGGACCCTGCTCCCGCGCCGGACGAGATCCTCGTCCGAGTCCGCGCCGTCGCGGTCAACCCGGTCGACTGGGTGATCCAGGGCACAGGGTCCGTCACCTACGGCTGGCTGAAGGCCCCGGCGGTCCTCGGCTCCGACGTCGCGGGTGAGGTCATCGCGGTCGGATCGGCGACCACCAGATTCCGGGTGGGCGACCGGGTCGTCGGGCTCGCGACGGGCACCGACAAGGGGCGGGACCCCCTCCGCGAAGGGGCGTTCCAGCAGCGGACCGTGCTGCTCGAACGGCTCAGTGCGCCCATCCCTGAGGGGATGACGAACGAACAGGCGGCCGTCCTTCCGCTCGGGGTGTCCACGGCCGCATGCGGCCTCTTCCAGCCTTCGCACCTCGGCTTGCGCCTTCCCGGCGACGGGGAGGCATCGTCCGACGCCGGAGTCGTCATCGTGTGGGGCGGAGCCACCAGCGTCGGGATGAACACGATTCAGCTCGCGCGGGCGTCGGGCTACGACGTCGTCACCACGGCCTCGCCTCGCAGTGCCGCCCTGCTCGTCGAGCTCGGGGCGGACTCGGTCGTCGACCGCACGTCGCCGGACGCGATCGCGCAGCTCGTCGACGCCGTGGGCGACCGCCCGGTGGTCGGTGCGATCGCTCTGGGGGCCGGATCCGCGGGGCCGTGTATCGAGGTGCTGCGTCGCACCGGCGGGCGAAATCTGGCGATGGCGAGCACCCCGGTGTCGCTCGAGGGGCTGGCGGGCCGCCGTCGGCTGTTCCCGGCCATGATCCCCACCTTCGCCAGAATCGGCGTCACCATGGGGGTGCTGATGCTGCGTGCTCGACTGGCCGGCATCCGGGCCGGGTTCATCTGGGGATCGAGCCTGCGCGACGATCGGCTCGGCGAGCGACTCTGGGGCGGTTTCCTCCCCGGCGCCCTCGGGAACGGCGCCATCCGCCCGCTTCCCGAACCGCTGGTCGTGGGGCGAGGACTCGACGCGGTGCAGGAGGGCATCGACCGTCAGCGCGCGGGCGTCTCGGCACGGAAGGTGGTCGTCTCCATCGACTGAGGTGCCGGAAGCTCGATGGACCCTCGCGGATGTCTCCGCACGGGCTTCTCGATGCAGCTCCCGGGATGCGGCCAGGAGGCGGCCGTAGCGTGGCGACATGGAATTCCGCTACCTCGGCAACTCAGGCTTCAAGATCTCGGAGATCACCTACGGCAACTGGCTGACCCACGGGTCGCAGGTGGAGAACGACACGGCGTTCGCGTGCGTCCGAGCCGCCCTCGACAACGGCATCACCACGTTCGACACGGCTGATGTCTATGCGAACACGGCCGCCGAGACCGTACTCGGCGAGGCCCTCAAGGGCGAGCGCAGGCAATCGATCGAGATCTTCACCAAGGTGTTCGGCCCTACGGGCCCCAAGGGGCACAACGACGTGGGCCTCTCGCGCAAGCACATCATGGAGTCCATCGACGGATCGCTCGAGCGGCTGCAGACCGACTACGTCGATCTCTATCAGGCCCACCGCTTCGACCACTTCACTCCGCTCGAAGAGACCATGCAGGCCTTCGCCGATCTCGTCCGTCAAGGCAAGGTGCTCTACGTCGGCGTCAGCGAGTGGACGGCCGACCAGCTGCGCGACGGCGCAGCGCTGGCGAAGGAGCTGGGCTTCCAGCTCATCTCGAACCAGCCGCAGTATTCGGCTCTCTGGCGCGTCATCGAGGAGGAGGTCGTGCCCGCCTCGAAGGAGCTCGGCATCTCTCAGATCGTGTGGTCGCCCATCGCTCAGGGTGTTCTGACCGGCAAGTACAAGCCGGGCGCCGAGCTGCCCGCCGGATCACGAGCCACCGATGACAAGGGCAACGGCGCCAACATGATCAAGAGGTGGATGCGCGACGAGGTGCTCGAGCGCGTCCAGAAGCTTCAGCCCGTCGCCGACGAGCTCGATCTTTCGCTCGCACAGCTCGCGGTCGCGTGGACCCTGCAGAACGAGAACGTGGCCTCGGCCATCATGGGTGCCTCGCGTCCCGAACAGGTCAAGGAGAACGTCGTCGCGGCCGGGGTGAAGATCCCCGCGGAGCTCATGCAGCGCATCGACGAGGCTCTCGGCGACGTCATCGAGCGCGACCCGGCCAAGACCCACGACAGCTCGCCGAAGCAGCGCGAGGCCTGATCGGCTCGAACCGAACGGGCGGCGAATCGGTCAGCGGTACTGATGCGGGAGACATGATCATGGAAGAGGCGACGATGGACGGCGACACCGAGGTCATGGCGATGTCCCCCCTCGGATCGGTACTGCTGCCCGGTATGCCGGCGGTGCTGCGTCTGTTCGAGCAGCGCTACCTCGAGATGCTCGCCGAACTGATACAGGTCGAGCCCGTGCAGTTCGGCATCGTGCTCATCGCCGGCGGAACGGAGGTGGGCGGTGGCGATCGGCGCTTCGAAGCGGGCTGCGTCGCTCGGGTCGTGCAGCTCATGGAGGGCGAGGGGTTCATCGGGCTGGTCGCCGAGGGCAAGACGCGGTTCGAGATCGTCGAATGGCTCGACGACGACCCGTACCCGAGGGCACGCGTGCGTTTCATGCCGGAACTGGAATGGAACGATGACCTTCGCGGACGCCTGGACGAGACGGAGCGGGTCGTCCGACGTGCGCTCGCTCAGAGCAGCGAGTTCGAGGAGCAGAGGTGGGCGGCGGACACCGAGCTGTCCGAGGATCCGGTGGCCGCCGCATGGCAGCTCGCCGGCATCGCCCCGCTCGGCGAGCTCGACCGGTACTCCCTGCTCCGCGCCAGAGGGGTCGGCGAGCTGCTCGACGCGACCGGCCGACTGTCCACCGAGGCGGTCGAGACGCTCTCGCTGAAGTACGCGGACGACGAGGAACTCGGGTTCGGAGGGGGTGACGACCCGCGCGACGATTGACTCCGAAATCAGCGGTCGGGGGTCCTGATCCAGTCGCAGCCATCGCGGACGATCGCGCCCGCTTCGGCGAAGGCGTCGAGCCAGCCCTCCATCGGCCATGAGCCCCAGCGGTCCGCGAAGATCCGGCCGTTGCGCAGGATGTCGTCCAGGTGCTGCCACGGTGGCTTCGAGGTCGGATGGTACTGGTGGTAGGCGTGGGCGCCGCCGACCCACAGCAGCGGGACGGTCGCGCCGCGCGCCAGGAACGCGAAGTCGGTGTCCTCGCCGCCGTAGCCCTCGTAGTCGGGATCGAAGCCGCCGATCCGTTCCCACGTCTCCGTCGCCAGTGCGAAGGACAGCGACCAGAAGAGGCGATAGTCGTCGGCGGAAGCCGCTTCGACCTCGCCGTCGGCGGGGGAGGGCCGAGCGGAATGAGGTGCCGTGGCCGCCCGCATCTCGTCTGCGGATGAGGGGACGACGCCCTCCGGAAGATAGGTGACCGGACCGCAGAGCAGGCCGTCGCGATGCCGAGCGGCAGCCTCTCGGTACCGGGCGAGCAACCGGGCTCCCGGGAGGCAGTCGGCGTCCAGGAAGACCAGGAGTTCGGCGCCCGACTCGATTCCCGCGGCGGCTCCGGCGTTCCGCCCGGCGGCCAGCCTGAGGCCGTTCGGCCCCGGGGGGACGTGGCGTACGACGGCGCCGGCGAACTCGGGGACCTGCTTCGGGGAGGGCGGCGGTTCCTCGTCGAGCCAGACCAGCACGCGCACCACGTCGTCGTCGCCTCGGAGGAGGGCTGCCTGCTGGCGTCGCACATGGACCAGACGCGAGGCCGAGCAGACCGTGACGACGGCTGTGCGCGGGGTCACGGCAGCCACGCCACGACGTCGCGGATGACCGCGGCCGCACGCGCAGCGGCACCGCTCACCTGCCAATCCGTCCATCGCGGGGTCAGTGCACGAGCCCGATCCAGCACGTCCGGCCATTCCGCGTCCTCCGGCCACGCGTCCAGCACGACGGCGAGTCCGTTCTCGTCGAGTCGGCGAGCCGTCGCCCGCTGCTCGTCGAAGGGACGGTCCTGAGCGACGACCACCGCGTGCGCATCGACGGCAGCTAGGTCGGCGATGCTGTTCTGCCCCGCCGCGGTCACCACTACCTCGGCCCGTTGCAGCTGCTGCCACGGATCCGCCACCCACGCGGCGGGCGAGCCGCCGATGACGTTCCAGCGCCAGCCGGGTGTGGCGTTCGCCGCTGCGCTCACGCGGGCCGCCAGATCCGGATCGCCGGCTCCTCCGAGAACGAGGACGGTGCCCGCTTCGCGGGGTTCCGTGCGGATCCGGCCGTCGAAACGCGAGATGCCGCCCACGTAGTCGACTCGGTCATCGATCCGTTCCAGAGCGTCCGAGCGGTGGGTTCCGGCGGGCCACGGCGCGATGACCCGGTCCGCCAGGTCGAAAGCGAGGCGGTGCGGCGCGTCGGTGCGCTCACCGGGCTGGGTGGCGATGACGGTCGGCACCCCGAGCAGACGGACGAGTGACGTCACCTCAGCGGAGACGTCGACCACGAACGAAGCGAATCGTCGCTCGCCGAGCGCCGCGGCGATCGTGGCGAGCCGCTCGGCATGACCCGGGTGACCGAAGGGCGCCCAGTGCAGCGCCCCGCGAGCGGTCGGGCTGGCGTCTACCGCGGGGCGCGCGACGCCGTCCGGTCCGACGATGTCGTCGTCATCCCGCGGAAGCTGTACCCACGTCGTGTCAGGGGGCAGTGCGGTCGGCTCGGCCATGGAACTAAAGGCGACGACGCGGCTGCGCAGGTGCGGGCGCACCGCCAGGAACCGGGTGAGATGACCGGCCCCGTGGTGGTGGACGTACCAACCGACCGGGCTCGCGTCCGACTCCGAGACGTGGTGCGCGACAGCGGAACTGCTCACGCGGGCACGACGGCGGGGTCGAGCGGATCGACGGTAGCGGCCCGCGCGGCGCCGGAATCGACGAGGGCGGCGCGCGCGATGGCTGCACGGAAGAGGTCTTCCAGCTCGACGGCGCGACGATCCAGAGAGAAGCGCCGGATGACGCCTTCACGGGTGCGGCGGCGTCGACGGCCCGATCCGGCATGCACCGTCAGGGCGTCGGCAGCAGCCGCGAGGGACTCGACGTCTCCCATGGTCACGAGCGCGCACGCGTCAGACCCGGCGGCGACCTCGGCGACTCCGCCCGTGTCGAACGCGGCCACCGGTGTCCCCGTCGCCAGCGCCTCGGCGATGACGAGACCGAACGGCTCCTCCCACATCGGGGTGACCAGGGCGCAGGCGCTCCGACCGACGAGCGCGGCCAGCTCCGCTTGACGCAAGGGGCCCACGTAATCGATCCCGTTCCCGAGGTGCGGCGCGATCTCGTCCGCGAAGTAGTCGGCGTCTCCGATGCGTCCCGCGATCGTCAGCGAGCGCCCGGCGAGTCGGGCGGCCTGGACCGCGAGATGGGTGCCCTTCTCGGGAACCACACGGCCGAACCACACCAGATCGGGGCCGCCCGTGCCGAGGGACCACCGATCGACGTCGATGGCGTTGTGCACGACTCGGGCCGGGATGCCGGCGAGGCCCCATTCGGCTGCCGTGTGCCCGCTCACCGCGAGGAAATCGCTCTTGGGCTCTCCCGTGAACGCGTTCGCGGCGAGCATGGCGGGCAGCGGGGGAGTGTGCAGCGTCGTGATGACCGGGATGCCCAGCGTCGGCGCCGCATCGAGCGGAGGTCCGTGCAGGCAGTGGTTGTCGACGACGTCGAACTCGTCCGAGTGGGCGGCGATGTACGCGAGGGCGCCTTCGAGGGCCCCGAGTGCCCGCTCGAGGTGACCGTCGGGATACGTCGAGTCGGTCGCGTCCGACGGGTTCGTCCACACCGTTGCGGGGAGCACGAACTCGTCGGGTCCGCCCTCGAGGTAGTCCGATCCCTCGACGGCGCAGAGCACGACGCGGTGGCCGCGGTGGCGCAAGGTGCGGACGCGATCCCAGATCGACGCCTCGAGACCGCCGGCGTGGGGCTGGCGGATCGGGTGGCGGAGGGGCGCGATCATCGCGATGGTCAGCGGTGAGGCGAGGGGCCTCATGCGATCACCCGGCCGAGTGCGGCCTCGTACACGTCCAGATGCGCGCGTTCGATGGCCGCGAGAGCCAGGCGCCGTTCGGCGCGACGCGCCGCGATGAGCGCACGCCGGGCGGGGGTGCCGGGCCGAGAAGCGCGGCCGACGACAAGATCGAGGATCGCACCGACCAGCGAATCCGGGTCGTCCGGGTCGAAGCGGGCGAAGTCCTCGGGGTGCTGCTCGGCGGCGAAGCCGACCTTCGGACCCGCCACCGGGACTCCCAGATCGAAGCAGAGCTCCGACCAGCCCGAATGCGTGCCGTGGCTGTAGGGGAGGAGGGCGACGTCGAGGACGGCGATCGAGTCGGCGAGGTCGTCGTCCGAGAGACGCTCCGTGCGGATCAGCTCGAGCCCGGGCACGTCGCTCTCGCCGTCCGCGGGGGTCATCAGGTCGACGATCCGCTCGGCGGACTCCGCGTCGCGCACCTGCTCGCGCAGGTGGACCCGCCCGACGGCATCGATGCCGGAGCCGCGGAGAGTGCCGATCGCCTCCACGAGGCAGCGGACGATGCGCTCGCCGTCGATATTCGGACGGAGGTCGCGCAGATTGACGCCGATCAAGTAGGGGGTGCTGGCGGCGGCCGCGGGCACCTCGGCGTCGAGCGGGAGGACGTGGGGGTGGGCGACGACGGTCGGGCGCCGGCCGTACCGCTTCTCGACCTCGTCTGCCGCCCCATCGGTGAGTGTGATCAGCTCATCGGCTGCCCTGACGAGCAGGTCGAGATGCTCGAGATGACGATCCTGATCGAGGAGCTGGGGGTTGACCAGGTCGTGGACCGTGTAGACCAGCGGACGGCCGACCTCACGGAGTGCCGCCACGAACTCGGAGAGATGTTCGCCCGTGAAGGACTCCACGCCGAAGTGCAGGTGCATGACATCGAATGAACCGGCGTTGCGGCGCACCCACTCCGCGTCGAGCATGACCGGGGGCCACCACTGGCCGGGGGCGCGTCCCGGTGACGACGGGTCGTCGAGTCGCGTGAGCTGGGTGCCCCCATCAGGGGTCGCGAGATTTTGAACATACGGGTGAGCGGCGGGGATCGAGGCGATACGGATCGCGTCTCGGGCGGCGTCGGTCAATGGGCCTCCTCGGCGTGCAGAAAGTAGTGCGGTGCCGGGGCATGGCAGCTCGTCGGCTGACGGCTTCGTCGATTGTCACTCAGAGATCGATGGGAGCGACCTCTGCGCCGACCATATCCCCACTCATGCTTCGAAACCACCGAAAGATGCCCCTCCCAGGGGGCAATCAGGTGCTTCGCAGGAGAAGAAGCGACAGAGTGGCCTCATGCCTACCGCCCGCCCTGCTCCACCCTCGGACCCGGATGCGCGCACGCGGCACTTCGGCGCCTTCTACGGACTCGACGAGACGACATCCGATCGTCCCGTGGTCCTCGTCGTCGGCAACTGCCAGGCCGAATCGCTGCGCATCATGCTCGATGCGGGCGACGTGACCACCGTGCGGATGCCTGCCGTGCACGAGTTGACCGAGGCCGACCTGCCCTACCTCGAGCACTGGCTGTCCACGACCGATGCCCTCGTCACACAGCCCATTCGTGACGACTACCGCGGCCTCCCTCTGGGCAGCCGGCAGCTCGCGGAACTCCTTCCCGCTCAGGGCCGCCTCGTCCGGATACCGGTGGTGCGGTTCGCCGGCCTCTATCCGACCCACGCCATCATCCGCCCGCCGAGCGACCCCGGCGCCGTCCCGCCCGTCGTCGAGTACCACGATCTTCGGATCCTCGTCGAGGCCGCGGGGCTCGCCGCGCTACCGGCGCTCGACCGGGCAAGAGTGCGTGCGATCGCGGAACTGTCGCTTCAGCAGCTCACCCTGCGTGAACGGGCCCACGGCACCGTCGTGCTCTCCGACCTCTTCCTCGAGCCGAGCTTCGCGCTCATGCGCACGCTCAACCACCCCGGCAACCCGATCTGGACGGCCGCCGCTCGACGGGTGCGCTCGGCGCTCGGGTGGCCCGAGCGGAGCGTCGACCCGGGCCGTCCCCTTCTCGACTCCGTGCACGCTCCCCGTGAGGAGGTCGTCGTCGACACCTGGGGAACCGGCGAGCAGCCCACGACGTTCTGGACCGTCGGAGGGCAGCGGATCGAGGCGGGCGAGGTGCGGGAGGCCCACCTGCGCTGGTACTCGGCGCACCCCGGTGCCGTCGAGGCCGGTCTGACCCGGCACGCGGATGCGCTGGCGGTGTTGTCCGCATGACCGATCCGCATCCGCCCGCGATCCTGCTCTTCGACGACCCCCGGCACGGGGTCGCCCTCCTCACCCGCCAGATCGCCGAGGCGACGGGCGCCGGCGACGCGGTTTCGACACTCGAGCTGCACGACGCCGAAGGGCATCCGGCCGTGCCGGACCGGGTCCACGCGCACTTCACCGACCGGCTCTGGGCCGGAACGCCCGACGACGCCGCAGCCCGCTTCGAGGCCCTCGCCGCCCGAACCCGGCTCACGGTCACGCTGCACGACATCCCGCAGCCCTCCGACGGCGAACGCAACCGGGTCCGCCGCACCGCCGCCTATCGACGCGTCGTCGACGCGTCGGCGGGCGTGGTGGTGAACTCGCGGCATGAGGCAGCGCTCCTCGAGGAGGCGGGCATCGTCGCCGATCCCACGGTCATCCCGCTCCCCGTGGACGCGCAGCCGGGCCGGGCTCACCCGGAAGGTCTCGACGGGTCGGCCGCGGTGCTCGGCTTCTTCTACCCCGGCAAGGGGCACGTCGAGGTGGCTGCGGCGCTCGCCGATCTGCGCAGGACGGGTGTTCCGGACCCGTTGCGGTTGCTGTCCCTGGGCGGTATCTCGCCCGGTCACGAAGAAGAGATGGCCGACCTGATCGCGCAAGCGGCGGCCGGGGGAGTCGACGTCGAGATCACCGGGTACCTCGACGACCACGATCTGCTCGCGCGGTGCCGCACTGTCTCGGTGCCGGTCGTCGCCCACCGACATTTCTCGGCGTCGGGCTCGCTGGGGTCGTGGATCTCGGCCGGTCGCCGCCCCCTGGTGGTCGACTCCCGCTACGTGCGCGAGATGGCCGAGCTCCGACCCGGCACCCTCACGATCGTCGAAGAGGGGCCGAGCTCCTTGTCGAACGCCATCGCGGCCGCTCTCGCCGATCCGGCCACGACGGTCCTGCCTGCGGATCTCGACGTGGGCCCGGGACTCGCCGACGTCGGGCGGGCGTACCTCGACTGGTGGCGGATGCCGATCCGGGACGCGAGAGCAGCCCGGTGACCGCGTCCCTCCACCCGCCCTACGGCGGCTCCGTCCCCGGGAACCGCTGGGACCTCGTCGCGGACCGCGTGCCGGCCGAGCCGCCGTCGGTGAGCGTCGTCGTGCCCTATTACCGCCAGCAGGCAGAGCTCGATCGAACCCTGGCCGCGCTTCGGCGTCAGACGCACCCCGCCGAGCGACTCGAGATCATCGTGGTCGACGACGGGTCCCCGGAAGCGCCTGTCGTTCCCGACGGTGTGCGGCTTCTGCGGCAGAAGGACGACGGGTTCCGCGCCGCAGCCGCCCGCAACCTCGGTGCGCGTCACGCATCGGGATCGATCCTCGTCTTCCTCGACGCCGACACCACCCCCGAACCGGAGTACATCGCCTCGCTGACCCGCCTGCCCTCCCTCCTCCCCGAAGCGGTGACCGTCGGTCGTCGACGGCATGCAGACCTCTCGGGCGAGCCCATCGACGATCCGATCGAAGAGCTGGGGCCGCGCGTCGAACTGGCCGAACCCGGCTGGCTGGCCGAGGAATACCGCCGATCGGGCGATCTCCTCCGTGCCGATCAGCGCTCCTACCGCTTCGTCATCAGCGCCGTGCTCTGCTGCAGCGCCTGGTTCTTCGAGCGGATCGGCGGCTTCGACGAGACGTTCCGCACCTACGGGGGAGAGGACTGGGAATGGGCCCATCGCGCCTGGGTCGACGGTGCGGTGCTCGCCCATGTGCCCGGCGCTGTCGCCTGGCATGACGGGCCCGACTGGGCGGGTCGCGGCGATGCAGACGACCGGGCGAAGAAGAACGGCGAGACCCTCGCCCTCGCGCAGAAGATCGCCGTGAGTGGATCCCGGCCGCTCGGCCTGATCGGCGGCTCCCCGGATGTCGTCTGCGAGGTCGCCGCGGCGTGGTCACGGGCGGCTGCGTTCCTGACGGCCGACTCGCTTCTCTCCGCTCTGCCCCAGGCCGCCGTCGTGCTCCCGGCTGAGCACGGTCGAGCGCTCGCGACGACCGATCCCCGCATCTGCGCTTCCGGCGACGACCGCGCATCCACGGCGCTCGCGAGCGCGCGCGTCGTGATGTCCGTCGAGCACCCGGTCCGGATCGACGATCCTTCGGAGCTGCGAGCCGCTGTCGAAGCGGTCGGGAACGACGATCTCGGGGCCATCCGCTTCACCGCTCCCGACGGCGCGGTCGTGCTCGTCACCTCGCGCCGGGCGCGCGTGCGAGCCGAGCGATGGGGCGAGTCCGGCTTCCGCACCGAGGACCGCGACGCCCCATGGCTTCGATCCGCGGGCGAGGAGCCGAACGTCGCCGCCTACCTCGGCGGATGGGGGTGAGGCCGTGGGGATCGGAGCGCGACTCGGCGCTCGCGATCCGCGACGGCGAAGCACGCCGATCCGTCAGACGGGCGTGCGGTCCGCTCCAAGGAACCGGGGCCACCATCGAACGGAACCCGACCCCTCGTGGAGGTACTCGTGGACCTGGCCGACATCCCCATCACGACCATCCGTGGCGAGCGGACGACGTTCGGCCGGCTGACCGCCGGGAGGGCGGCGCTCGTGGTGAACGTCGCGTCGCGGTGCGGGCTGGCTCCGCAGTACGAGGGTCTCGAAGCCGTGCACAGGCGTTACGCCGATCGCGGATTCACGGTCATCGGCTTCCCGACGAACCAATTCCTGCAGGAGCTCGGGTCCGAGGAGAAGATCGAGGAGTACTGCTCCGCCACCTGGGGCGTGACGTTCCCGATGTCGGAGAGGGTACGCGTCAACGGCAGACACGCCCACCCGCTCTACGAGCAGCTCACGACCGTCGCCACCGACGACGGCAAGGACGGCCGCATCACCTGGAACTTCGAGAAGTTCGTCGTGAGCCCGGATGGCCAGGTGTCCAGGTTCGGCCCCCGCACCGAGCCGGAGGACCCGACCGTCATCGCGGCGATCGAAGCGGCCCTGCCGCTTCGCAACCCCGCCCATTGAGCGAAGCGAAATACAGGGCCTATCTGCGCAACCCCGCCCATCGAGCGAAGCGAAATGCAGGGCTCGCGTGCGCAACCCCGCCCATTGAGCGAAGCGAAATGCAGGGCCCCGCCGCCGCTCTCACACGATGACGCGGTCGCGCTCCTGCTCGACGACCTCCTCGCGGTCCGACAGCCGCCGCAATCCGGCGAGCGGCTGATTCATCCGGTGATTGCCGCGAAGATGCGGTTCGGCCCGGTCGAGGAACGCCCAGTACCCGGCCGTCACCGGACAGGCGTTCTCGCCGACGCGCACCTTCGGATCGAAGCGACAGGGCTTGCAGTAGTCGGTCATCTTGTTCACGTACGCGCCGCCGGCCGCGTACGGCTTCGTCGCGACGATGCCGCCGTCGGCGTGCTGCGACATGCCGACGACATTGGCCGGCATGACCCAGGGGGTGCCGTCGACGTAACTCGAGACGAACCAGTCGCTGAACTCCGACGGGTCGAATCCTCGCTGGAGCCCCCAGTTGCCCAGGATCATGAGTCGCTGGATGTGGTGGTTCCAGCCGTGTCGGCGGAGGTCGCCGAGCGTCTGCTTGAGGCAGTTCGCCTCGACTCCCGACGTGTCGAGTTCATGGAACTCCCGGGGTACCGGGCGCTTCGCGTCGAGGGCGTTGTGCGAGGTCTGATACTTCTCGCCGAGATGCCAGTAGAGGTGCCACATCCAGTCGCGCCAGCCGACGATCTGGCGGACGAACCCCTCGACGGCTTCGATGGGGGCATCGCCGGCCTCGTAGGCCGCGACGGCCCGGTCCACGATCCGTCGAGGATCGATCACGCCCATGTTCATGGGAACGCTCAGGAGCGAGTGAGCCATGGTCCAGTCGTTCGTGAGCGTTGCGTCCTCGTAGGTTCCGAAGTCGGGCAGGCGTACGTCGATGAAATCGTCGAGCGCCGCCTCCGCCTCCTCCGGGGTGACGGCGAAGCGCCGCGGTCCGTCGTCACCGACGAGCGTGACGAGCCCGTCCTTCTGCCACCTGTCGAGGTCGACGCGCACCTCCTCGTCGATCTCGTCCTCGGTGGGCCACCATGGGGCGGGGAGTCCGAGGTTCGTTGCACCCTTGGGCGGCGGGTTCCGGTTCTTCGCGTCGTAGTTCCAGCTGCCGCCGACGGGAGACTTCCCCTCCATGAGAATGTCCTCTCGCGCACGCACCCACCGGTAGAAATCCTCCATGAGGAGGCGTTTGCCTTCCTTCGGACCCACCCAGTCGGCGAAGTCCGCCTCGCTCGTGACGAAGCCGCGGCTCGGCAAGACGTGCGCCCCGTATGCGCGGACCGCCCTTCGGGCGCGGAAGGACGTCGGGTCGATGACTTCGAGGTCGTCGCGGTCGGTCACCACCTCGCGATAGTCCTCGACCTGATGGAACTCGAGGCGCTTCCCTCCGGTTCTCGCGCGGTGTCGGATGGCCGACAGGATGATGTGGGCCTTCGCCCGGTGCATGGGAACCCGCCCGAAGACCGACCTGGCCTCGATGAGCAGGATCTTCCCGCCGTCGTCGAACTGCGGTCCGAGTTGTCCCGCGAAGAGCCAGCGTGTGCGATCCATGCCCGGACGCTAGGGTACGCATCCGACAAAACCGCTGAGGACGACTCGGCCTCAGCTGCGCATCGGTCCCGCCTCGTAGGGTGGTCGGGTGACCACGACGCGCCCTCTTCGCACTTCCGTCGCCGCTCTCGCCATCGCGGGCCTCGCTGCCATCGGCGCTCTCGTGCCCGCGTTGTCGGCGTCGGCGCACGATCAGCTGGTGTCCACGTCGCCCGCCGACGGCAGCACCGTCACCGAGCTCTCGAACATCGAGCTCACCTACAGCGCGACGCTGTTGAGCATCGGCGAGGATCAGCGGTCCGCTGCCATCCAGGTGGTGCACGACGGTCGCTACTACGAGTCCGCCTGTCCGACGCTTCGCGACAACACCGCGAGTGTGGCCGTCGCTCCCGGGTCGGCCGGTGACTACGAGGTGCGCTGGCAGGTCGTCTCCTCCGACGGTCACACCATCTCGGGCGAGTACTCGTTCGTCTACCAGCCGGGCTCCGGTGCCGCGGCGGCCGAGGGGGCGGACGCTCCCGCCTGCGGCGGCGAGGAGGCGGGCGCATCGGCCGATCAGCCTTCGGACGACAGCATCCTCATCGGCGCGGCCGTCGGCATCGTCGGCTTGGCCGCGATCGCCATCGTCGTCGCGGTGTTCCTGGGCCGCCGCCGCGATCCGTTCGGCGCCGACTCCACGGCCGAGGACGGCCCCGACGACGCCCCGGGCGCCGCCCGCCCCCAAGACCTCGACCCTCGGACGTAGCTCTCCGGCGCTCCGGACGTCGAGTAGCGAGGCGGATCGAAAGCGAACGCGGCCGCCCCTATCGGCCACCCCACCCCGCCGCTAGGCTGGCCGTCACAACCGAATAGGCCGCCACTCATGTCGCGGGAGAGTCGCATTCAGAGCCCCGGCTCGGTGCGGCACCGAAGGAGCAAGCTCCCCGCCAATCTCTCAGGTCCCTGTACCGCGACGCGAGGCCACTCTGAAAAGTCGACGGACCGCAGCGCTCACCGCGCGAGTCCTCGCGCCCAAGGTGAAAGCCCGTCTCCGTCCGCGTTCTCGCGTCCGGCCCGGGCGAAGCTCTCAGGTTCCATGACAGAGGGGGAGTTCTCATCGCCGTCTTCGCGCGCTCAGGAGCTCCCATGACTTTTCGATCACCCGACCTCGCCGGTCTCGACGCCGCCGCCGCAGGCGTCGAGGGCCCTCGAATCAGTCCTCTCCACGACGCGCACGCCGCCGCAGGCGCCACGTTCACGGACTTCGCGGGCTGGCAGATGCCCGTCCGCTACACGAGCGACCTCGCCGAGCATCACGCCGTGCGCACCGCCGCCGGGCTCTTCGACCTCTCCCACATGGGTGAGATCTTCGTCGTCGGACCCGGCGCAGCCGATGCCCTCGACAACGCGGTGACGGGCCGGATGTCGGCGCTCGCCGTCGACCAGGCGAAGTACACGCTCATGCTCTTCCGCACCGGAGGAGTCCTCGACGACCTCATCGTCTACCGCACGGGCGAGGACCGCTTCCTGGTGGTCGCGAACGCCGGCAACCGGGCGGCCGTCGCCGATGTCCTGCGCGAGCGGGTCGAGGGCTTCGACGCGGTCGTCGAGGACGAGACGGACGACATCGCGCTCATCGCGATCCAGGGGCCGCGGTCCACCGAGATCGTCGAGGACGTCGAGTCGCTCACCGTCGAGGGAACGACGCTCGCGGATGCGCTCGCGGCGCTCCGCTACTACCGGGTGTTGCACGCCACGTTCGACGGACTCCCCGTGTTGATCGCCCGCACCGGGTACACGGGCGAGATCGGCTATGAGATCTTCGTCGCACCCGACAAGGTGCGTGCCCTCTGGGACTCCTTGCTCGAGACGGGCGCGGGGGCGGGGCTCGTGCCCGCCGGGCTCGCCGCGCGCGACACGCTCCGCCTCGAAGCGGGTATGCCGCTCTACGGTCACGAGCTCGGTCTCGATGTGCTGCCGCGTCAGGCGGGCCTCGGGCGGGCCGTCGTCACGGCGCTTCCCGATGGATCCGACCGCGCCTTCGCAGGCCGTGACGGAGTCGTCGCCGACACCCCGCCGGAACCCGACTCGCTGCTCGCCGACCGCGTCCTCGTGGGCCTGGCGTCCGAGGGACGGCGCGCCGGTCGAGCCGGATACGCGGTCCTCGGTGCGACCGGCGAGCGCGTCGGCGTCGTCACGAGCGGCGCGCTGTCCCCGACGCTCGGACATCCGATCGCGATGGCCTACGTCGACGCCGAGGTCAGCCGAGTCGGCACCGAGCTGGCCATCGACGTCCGCGGATCCGCGCTGCCCGCGACCGTCATAGCCCTGCCGTTCTACAAGAAGACTGCGCCGATCGCCGCTCCGGCCGGGCCCTCCGCGACGGCCTGAATCACCCGACCCACCCAGGCTGCCCCGTTGACGACCGAGCGCAGCGGCCCCACCGGACGTCCCGACCCCTCACAGACCTCCCTTCGACCGCCACACGCAGGAGATGAGCACATGACCAGCGAGAACGACCTCAAGTACACCGCCGAGCACGAGTGGCTCGACGCCGACGGATCCGTCGCGACCGTCGGCATCACCGCCTACGCCGCCAACCAGCTGGGCGACATCGTCTACGTCGACCTCCCCGCCGTGGGCGCCGCCGTCGAGGCGGGAACGACCATCGGCGAGATCGAGTCGACCAAGTCGGTCGGCGACCTCTACGCCCCCGTCACCGGCACGGTGGTCGAGGTCAACGAGGCGGTCGCCTCCGCCCCCGAGACCGTGAATTCCGATCCGCTCGGGGACGGTTGGCTCGTCAAGATCGAATTCACCGAGCTGCCCGCCCTGCTCGGGTTCGACGAGTACAAGGCCCTGACCGCCTGATGACCTCCCTGCTCCCCGCGCCCGGAACCGCGTTCCGTCAGGACTCCGCGCACGACGCGTTCTCGCGCCGCCACATCGGCACCGGGGCCGCCGATCAGGCCACCATGCTGAAGGCGGTCGGCTACGACTCCGTCGACGCCCTCCTCGCCGCGGCCGTCCCCGAGTCGATCACGGTCGACCCCGAGCTCGCCTCGGTCCTCCCCGCCGCCGCGACCGAGGTGCAGGCGCTCGCCGAACTGCGCGCCCTCGCCTCGAAGAACACCGTCCGGCGATCGATGATCGGTCTCGGCTACCACGGCACCGTCACGCCCTCCGTCATCACGCGGAACGTGCTCGAGAACCCGAGCTGGTACACGGCATACACGCCGTACCAACCCGAGATCTCGCAGGGGCGCCTCGAGGCCCTCATCAACTTCCAGACGATGATCGCGGACCTCACCGGAATGGCGACCGCCAACTCGTCGATGCTCGACGAGGGCACCGCGGTCGTCGAGGCCATGCTGCTCGCCCGTCGCGCCTCGAAGACCGCCGGGTCTCGCTTCCTCGTCGACGCCGATGCCCTCCCGCAGACCCTGTCGCTGCTCGCGCACCGCGCGGACGCCGTCGGCATCGAGCTCGTCGTCGCCGACCTCGCCGCGGGCCCGGCGCCCGAGGGCGACTTCTTCGGCGCGCTCGTGCAGTACCCGGGTGCCTCCGGACGGGTGTGGGATCCGCGGGGACTCATCTCCGACCTGCACGCGCGCGGCGCGACCGTCGTCGCGGCGGCCGATCTACTGGCGCTGACGCTGCTGGCCTCACCGGGCGAGCTCGGCGCGGATGTCGCCGTGGGCACCAGCCAGCGCTTCGGCGTGCCCATGGGCTTCGGCGGTCCGCACGCCGGCTACCTCGCCGTCCGTGCCGGTCTCGAACGTCAGCTCCCGGGCCGCCTCGTTGGGGTGAGCGTCGACGCCGAGGGACAGCCCGCCTACCGCCTCAGCCTGCAGGCGCGCGAGCAGCACATCCGCCGCGAGAAGGCCACGAGCAACATCTGCACCGCCCAGGTCCTGCTCGCCGTCATGGCCGGTATGTACGCGGTTTATCACGGCCCCGAGGGCCTGCGCCACATCGCGCGGAGCGTCCACAGCGCGGCCCGCGCATGCGCCGACGAGCTCACGAGCGCCGGCTTCGAGGTGCTCACCTCGGACTTCTTCGACACGTTCCTCGTGCGCGTCGAGGATGCCGACGCCGCACTCGCGCGCGCCGCCGGACACGGCCTGCTGCTTCGCCGAGTCGACGCCACGACCATCGGCGTCTCCCTCGACGAGGTGACCGCGTCGGATCCGCTCATCGCCCAGGTGCTCAGCCACGCGTTGCGGCACGATCCGGCGATCGACGACGGCTCCGTCGGCCTGGCCGGGTACGGCTCCATGCCTCGTGAGATCGAGCCCGCCGCACTCCGCCGCACGTCGGACTTCCTCGCCCACCCCGTCTTCCGGACGCACCACTCCGAGACGTCGATGATGCGCTACCTCCACTATCTGGCGTCGCTCGACTACGCGCTCGACCGCGGCATGATCCCGCTGGGCTCGTGCACCATGAAGCTCAACGCCGCCACCGAGATGGAGGCCGTCACCTGGCCCGAGTTCGCAGGGCTCCATCCGTTCGCGCCGGCGTCGGATGTGGCCGGATACCTCGAGCTCATCGGTCAGCTCGAGGGGTGGCTCGCGGATGTGACCGGCTACGACCGGGTCTCGCTGCAGCCGAATGCGGGCAGCCAGGGCGAGCTCGCCGGTCTCCTCGCGATCCGCGGCTACCACCATTCCCGCGGCGAGACCGCTCGGGACGTGTGCCTCATCCCGTCGAGCGCGCACGGCACGAATGCGGCGTCCGCCGTGCTCGCGGGCATGCGCGTCGTCGTGGTCGCCTGCGACAGCCTCGGTAACGTCGACCTCGATGACCTGCGCTCGAAGATCGAGGTGCACGCGGATGCGCTGGCCGCTCTGATGATCACCTACCCGTCGACGCACGGCGTCTACGAGCAGGAGGTGCGCTCGATCACCGACGCCGTCCACGAGGCCGGCGGACAGGTCTACGTCGACGGAGCGAACCTCAATGCGCTGCTCGGCTACGCGCGCTTCGGGGACTTCGGTGGCGACGTCTCGCACCTGAACCTGCACAAGACGTTCTGCATCCCGCACGGCGGTGGCGGGCCCGGGGTCGGACCGGTCGCGGCCAAGGCGCACCTCGCCCCGTTCCTGCCCGGGCACCCGTTCTCGCAGCGTGGGGCCGACGAATTCCAGGGCGGACCCGTGTCGGCGGCGCCCTTCGGATCCCCGTCAATCCTGCCGATCAGCTGGGCCTACGTCCGCATGATGGGCGCCGATGGCCTGCGCGAGGCGACCGGCGCGGCCGTGCTGGCGGCGAACTACATCGCCGCTCGCCTGCGCGACCACTATCCGGTCCTCTACACGGGCGACAACGGGCTCATCGCGCACGAGTGCATCCTCGACCTCCGAGGTCTCACGGCGGCGACCGGCGTGGCTGTCGAGGACGTGGCGAAGCGCCTCATCGACTACGGGTTCCACGCGCCGACGATGTCGTTCCCGGTTCCGGGCACCCTCATGGTGGAGCCGACGGAGAGCGAAGACCTGGTCGAGATCGACCGTTTCATCGACGCGATGATCGCGATCCGCGCCGAGATCGACCGGGTCGGTGCGGGGGAGTGGACGAAGGACGAGAACCCGCTGCGCGGCGCCCCGCACACGGCGGAATCCGTCTCCCGCTCCGAGTGGACGCACCCGTACACGCGCGAGGAGGCCGCCTACCCGGCTCAGCACGCCGGCACGGTCGACGCGGCGACAGCTCGCGCCCGCCTCCGCGGCAAGTACTGGCCCCCGGTCCGCCGCATCGACCAGGCCTACGGCGACCGCAACCTGGTCTGCAGCTGCCCCCCACCCGACGCCTTCGCCTAACCCCTTCCCAAATCACGGAGATTCTCGGTTCATCGGCCCCCGATCGCACTTAACGTGTGAATCGGACCCAGAATCTCCGTGATTTGGGAACAGGCAAGGTCTGGACGGGCCGGGACTCAGGCGCGTAGGTGGTCACCACGGACGACGGCGGCGATGACAGCGGCTTCGACGAGGGGCCATTCGCGTGTCACCTGGTTGGCGAGGAACCGAAGCACTCGATATCCCAGAGTGCTGCACACCGCGTCTCGACGTCGATCACGTGCGTCGTCCCGATGGAACTGAGCACCGTCGAGCTCCACCACGAGGTGCTTCCCGATGACGACGTCGACGATGCCTACACCCGGCAGCATCACCTGTTGCTCGACGACGAGTCCAAGCGCCCGGATGCGCGAGACGAAGATCGACTCGATGCCACTTCCAGAGGCGGTCGAGACAGAGGGGAGGGCTGCCCGGACCCGCGAGGGGAGGCTGGCGAGGACGCCATCCCACTCCGCTGGGGTGATGGCTCGGCGATTGAGAGCTGATTCGGCCACGACGTGCAGGAAGTCGGTCGGCATGCAGTGCGCGATCTGGCGGACTGCGGTCAGGGGACTCACCACCACTCTCGAGAACCCCGAGTCCGCTCCGGTCCAGTGAACGTGCACTTCGGTGCTGCTGAGACGACGTCGGTGATCGGTGGGCTCCCGCAACTGGCACGCGTCCGGATCGACCGACACGTGAAGAGCCCCGTCCCACTCCGGGACCCACAAGCCAAGATGTTGCGCCGCGCTCGCGCAGGCCAGCTGGCCACCGACGCGAGCTGCTTGCTGAGCATCCTGCTCGAGCCAGGGGTTGCAATACCAGCCCTGTCTCACCCGCAGGATCGCGCCGGAGGCCACGGCTGCCCGGATCGAGTACTTGTTCATCCCGACCGTGTGCAGCTCCCAGGTGGCTGCCACAGCCCCGCGCGACTCGATGAACCCCGCGAGATCGACCATGGGCTGAAGGTGTCACCTTCCGAGCCTGAACCACTCGGATTGGCCGTCCTCTGTGGATGGTTTCGATTATCGGCGTGGTGTGGATGACTCACCCGATTGCCCAAATCACGGAGATTCTCGGTCCGATTCACATGTTCATGCGGATCGGGGCGCCCCAGAACGAAGATCTCCGTGATTTGGGAAAGGGAAGGGTAAGGAAGGGAGGGGGGAGGGGCAGGGGTCAGGCGAAGACGCCCGGGAACCAGAGGAGGGCCAAGGGATAGCCGAGGAAGGCGATCATGTCGAAGATCGTGTGGGCGATGACCAGGGGCATGATGCGGCCGTAGCGCTGGTAGAGCAGGCCGAAGACGACGCCCATGACGAAGTTGCCGACGAACGCGCCGTAGCCCTGATACAGGTGGTACGAGCCGCGGAGGGCCGCGCTGGTCAGGATGATGGCCCACGGCTTCCAGTTCAGCTCGCGGAGCCTGGTGAACAGGTAGCCCACCACGATGACCTCCTCGACCACACCCGCATCGAGGGCGCGAGCGATGAGGATCAGCGGAGTCCACCAGTAGTCGGCGAGCCCGTTGGTCGAGATGCCCGCGTTCAGGCCCAGCAGTCGGGAGACGCCGAAGAAGACGAGCCCGGGTATCCCGATGGCCAAGATGAGGATTCCGACCCACTTGAGATCGCTGCGCCACCGCGCGAAGTCGAAACCCAGCCGTCGGAAGGCGGACCGGGTGGGCTCCCACAGCAGGAACAACACGAGCGCGACGGGGGCGAAGTCGAAGGCGACGGCCAGCACCTGATAGATCAGGTCGAAGACGGGTCGATCGCTCATCGAGGTGTTGAGCCGAGAGACCTGACCCGCGACCCCCTCCGGGGTCGTCGCCTTGTTGATGAGCGACACGACCGAGTAGACCGCCGACGCTCCGAGCGATAACGACAGGACTATCGCGATCTCGGCTGTGATCCGTCCGCGACGCCACCTCGAACCGGCATCGGAGTCCAGGCCGAAGGGCGTCACCGCACTCGCCCTGGCCTCCGGACCAGAGCCCGAACCCGGATCGGCCGAGGGTGGCCGGGGGGCCGACGTCACCGGCGGTTGGCGGGAGTCCCGCCGGGTAGCAGGTGTCGGAAGTGCGAGACGACGGCGTAGCCGGCATCAGCCGCCCAGGACAGGGGCGGTAGGCGCATCAGCCATCCGATCAGGCGCCAGCCCGGGGCCGGCTGGTGGCGGAGCATCGCCGAGACGGCGTGTGCACCCGCGAACCGTTCGGCGCCGACCACGAGCTGGACCTTCCGTTCCGCCTCCGACCGCGTGAGTCCGTACCCCTCGAGGTGGGCGTGCTGAAGGGGGAGCATGAGCGGAGGGGCCGGCAGGTTGGCCGTCAGCCAGTCGACGGACGCGGTGCAGAAGCTGCAGTCGCCGTCGAAGAGCAGCACGGGGAAGCCCTGCGAACCACCTGATGGCATGCCTATCCGTCTCCTATGCAACAAAAGTGCGTATTCACGGCGGATCGTTGCGTAGACGCATCGATCGAGCCTCGATGATTTCCAGCGGGTAACGATATCGCCGCAGATTTGGGGTCTACCTGTACCCCGCCTAGGGTTTTCGTATTCGACGCCGGGGTACGACCATGTCCGTTCGGCGTTTTCTCTCTGCACACAGGAGGAATATCCAGTGAATCTCAGGAAGCTCGGCCTCGCGGGTATCGCCCTCGCGGCCGCCGGCACGCTCGCCCTGTCGGGCTGCGCAGGCGGGGGTGGCAGCACGCCCTCGGCCGGAACCGGTGACACCAGCGCGATCATCCTGACCAACGGGTCGGAGCCGCAGAACCCGCTGATCCCCACCGCCACCAACGAGGTCGGCGGTGGCAAGATCCTCGACGCGATCTTCGCGGGCCTCGTCTCGTACGGCGCCGACGGATCGCCGGTCAACGACATGGCCGAGTCCATCGAGACGACCGACTCGCAGAACTACACCATCAAGGTGAAGCAGGGCGAGAAGTTCAGCAACGGCGAAGAGGTCAACGCCGACTCGTTCATCAACGCCTGGCAGGACGGCGCGCTGCTCAGCAACGGCCGCCTCAACTCCTACTTCTTCGAGGACATCGAGGGCTTCAGCTACGACGTCGACAGCCCGCTGACGGGCCTGGCGAAGGTCGACGACTACACCTTCACCGTCGCGCTGTCGAAGCCGCGTTCGGACTTCCCGCTCGCCCTCGGCTACTCGGCGTACTACCCGCTGCCTGCCGCGGCGTTCGAGAACGGCAAGGTCACCGACGCGTTCGGCGAGAACCCCATCGGAAACGGCCCGTACAAGCTGGCCTCCGAGGGTGCTTGGCAGCACAACGTCAAGATCGACCTGGTCACAAACCCCGACTACAACGGTGTCCGCAAGGCTCAGAACGGCGGTCTCACGATCACGTTCTACGCCACCGGTGACGCCGCCTACGCGGACCTCCTCGCGGGCAATGTCGACGTGATCGACCAGATCCCGGACGCGAACTACGCCACGTTCGAGACCGACCTCGAGGGTCGGGCCATCAACCAGCCGGCCGCCGTGTTCCAGTCGTTCACGATCCCGTCCGACGCGTCGGCCTACTCCGACCCGTCCGCGTTCCAGCACTGGGTCGGTGAAGAGGGCAAGCTGCGTCGCCAGGCCCTCTCGATGGCGATCAACCGCGAGCAGATCACGGACGTGATCTTCGAGGGAACCCGCACCCCGGCCAAGGACTTCACCTCGCCGACCATCGCGGGTTGGAGCGACAGCCTGAAGGGCGAGAGCGTCCTCGAGTACAACCCCGACGAGGCGAAGAAGCTGTGGGCCCAGGCCGACGCGATCTCGCCGTTCACCGGCTCCTTCCAGATCAGCTACAACGCTGACGGTGGGCACCAGGGCTGGGTCGACGCGGTCACCAACAGCGTCTCGAACACGCTCGGCATCCAGGCCAGCGGCAACCCGATCCCGACCTTCGCCGAGGCTCGCACGCAGATCACCGGCAAGACCATCAAGACGGCGTTCCGTACCGGATGGCAGGCCGACTACCCGAGCCTCTTCAACTTCCTCGGCCCGCTGTACGCGACCAACGCGTCCTCCAACGACGGCGAGTACTCGAACCCCGCGTTCGACTCGCTGCTCAACGAGGGTGCCGCGACCGCCGACCTGGGTGCGGCGAACGAGAAGTTCCAGGAAGCGCAGGAGATCCTCCTCCAGGACCTCCCGGCGATCCCGCTGTGGTATTCCAACGTGACCGGCGGCTACGCGGCCGGCGTGAACAACGTCCAGTTCGGATGGAACTCCGTCCCGCTGTACTACGAGATCACCAAGGGCTGATAACGCTCTTTCGTTGATCGTCCCTGGATGGGGCGGTGGCGCTCGCCACCGCCCCATCCTTGTGGCCGCAGTCGGCCACGCGCGGCTCATGACAGAGCCGCGTCTCCCGCGAGGCACTACCCCAACGAGATCAAGGTAGATTCACTTTTCATGCCGTTCTTCGACGAGAGCCGCAGCTGAGCCGTGCTGTATTACATCGGCAGGCGCCTGCTCCAAGCCATCCCCGTGCTCCTGGGCACGACGTTCATCATCTATTTCATGGTGTTCGCCATGCCGGGGGACCCCCTCCTCGGACTGTTCGGCGACAAGGCGCCGAACCCGGCGCTGCTGGCGCGACTGCAAGAGCAGTACGCGCTCGATCAGCCCTTCTTCGTCCAGTACCTGAACTACCTCGGCAACCTGGTGCAGGGCAACTTCGGCATCTCGTTCTCGGGCCAGCCCGTCAATGACATCCTGGCCCGCACGTTCCCCGTCACTCTGAAGCTCGCCGTCATCGCGATCTTCATCGAGATGGTCCTGGCCCTCACCATCGGCCTCATCTCGGGCCTGCGCAAGGGCGGGATCTTCGACGCGACCGCCCTCGTGGTGAGCCTGCTGCTCATCTCGGTGCCGATCTTCGTGCTCTGCTTCGTCGGCCAGTTCTTCTTCGCCGTCCAGCTCGGCTGGTTCTCGCCGACGGTGGGCTCGGACACCTCCTTCGGCAAGCTGCTGCTCCCGGCCATCGTGCTGTCGCTGTTCGTCGTCGCGACCGCGATCCGGCTCACGCGCGCATCGGTCATCGAGACCGCGAACGCCGACTTCGTGCGCACCGCCTACAGCAAGGGCCTGTCGCGTCGCCGCGTCGTCCCCGTGCACATCCTCCGCAACTCGCTCATCCCCGTCACGACCCAGCTGGGCGCCGACTTCGGCCTCCTCATCGTGGGTGCGACGGTGACCGAGGGCATCTTCAATGTGCCCGGTGTCGGCAACACGCTCTACCAGGCGGTCATCCGCGGTGAGCGTCCCACGGTCGTCTCGTTCGTCACGGTCATGGTGCTTCTGTACCTGGTCGTGAACATCCTGATCGACCTCCTCTACGCAGTACTCGACCCGAGGATCCGCTATGTCAAGTGACATGACCGGAGCCGGTGCGACGCGCTCCGCCTCCCACTTCGTCGCCTCCGTCGAGGACGCACCGATCGACTCGGTCGATGCGGTCAAGCTCGATGAGAAGCCCAGCAACCTGTGGATCGACGCCTGGCGCGATCTGCGTACCCGCCCCATGTTCTGGATCTCGCTCGGCCTGATCCTGCTCATCCTGACGGTCGCGCTGCTGCCGACTCTCTTCACGCAGACCGATCCGCGTGCCTGCGACCTGGCGAACAGCCTCGCAGGGCCCGGCCCCGGCGCCCCCCTGGGATACACGAAGCAGGGTTGCGACATCTACTCGCGGATCATCGACGGCACGTCGACCTCGCTGTCGGTGGGCCTCATCGTGATCCTGCTCACGACGGTCACCGGTGTGCTCTTCGGTGCGCTCGCAGGCTTCTTCGGCGGCTTCGTCGACACCGTGTTCATGCGTCTCGGCGACATCTTCTTCTCGATCCCCTACATCCTGGCCGCCGTGGTCATCATGTCGGTGTTCTCGGAGAACCGGAACATCGTCGTCATCGCTCTCGCGATCGGTGTGTTCGCGTGGCCGACGACAGCTCGCGTGCTCCGCAGCGAGGTGCTGCGGGTCAAGAACGCGGACTACATCATGGCCGCCGAGGCGACCGGACTCTCGAAGATGGGCATCCTGCTGAAGCACGTGCTACCCAACTCGATCGCCCCCGTCATCGTCGTGACGACCCTGTCGCTCGGCGCGGCCATCACGGCCGAAGCGACCCTGTCGTTCCTGGGTGTGGGGCTGCCCCCGCAGGACTACATGTCGTGGGGTAACGAGATCAGCGCCGCCCAGCGCGATCTCCGCACCGATCCGCAGACGCTCATCTACCCGTCGATCGCGCTGACCCTCACCGTGCTGAGCTTCATCCTGCTCGGCGAGGCCCTGCGCGACGCACTCGACCCGAAGGCGAGGGCCCTCCGTTGAGCGGCACGACAGCGGCGCAGACCGCGAAGCACCTGCTCGAGATCAAGGGTCTCGAGGTCGGCTTCAAGACGCAGAACGGCGTGGTCAAGGCGCTCAAGGGCGTGGACTTCACCATCGACGCCGGCGAGACGGTCGCGATCGTCGGAGAGTCGGGTTCCGGCAAGTCGACGACTGCTGCGGCGATCATCAACCTGCTCCCCGGCTCGGGGCAGATCCTCGCGGGCGAGGTGCTCTTCGAGGGCAAGGACCTCGCCAAGGCCTCTCGTAAGGAGCTCGAGGACATCCGCGGCAAGCGGATCGGCTACGTCCCTCAGGACCCGATGTCGAACCTCAACCCCGTGTGGAGCGTCGGCTTCCAGGTGGAGGAGACGGTCAAGGCGAACGGGCTCGCAGCCGGCCGCAAGGCGGTCCATGCGAAGGCCGTCGAAGTCCTCGAGAACGCCGGTCTGCCGGATCCGGGCAAGCGCATGCGCCAGTACCCGCATCAGTTCTCGGGCGGTATGCGCCAGCGTGTGCTGATCGGCATCGGCCTCGCGTCGAAGCCCCGTCTGCTCATCGCGGACGAGCCGACCTCGGCGCTCGACGTGACCGTGCAGCGTCGGATCTTGGACCACCTCGACACACTGACGCGCGACGACGGAACGGCGCTGCTCTTCATCACGCACGACCTGGGTCTCGCGGCGGAGCGCGCCGAGAAGCTCATCGTCATGTACAAGGGCAGGATCGTCGAGGCGGGTCCGTCGCTCGAGATCCTGCAGAATCCGCTGCACCCCTACACGCAGCGCCTCATCGCGGCGGCCCCGAGCCTCGCCTCGCGTCGCATCCAATCGTCGTCCGAACACCTGGGTTCGATCCACCACCGCGTGGACGACGCCGCTTCCAGCGTCGACCTGATCGATGCGGCCGAGCTTCGCGTCGAGCACGTCGCGACCGCCGCCGCCGGCCCGGCCATCGAGGTCGACGGGCTCACGAAGGTGTTCAAGCTCCGTACCGGTGGCCTGAAGACGGAGGACTTCACCGCGGTCGACAACGTGTCCTTCCAGGTGCCGAAGGGCACCACCCTCGCCCTCGTGGGTGAGTCGGGGTCCGGCAAGTCGACCGTCGCGAAACTGCTCCTCGGTCTCGAGAAGGCCACGTCGGGCGCGATCACGATCGACGGTCGCCGTTCGGAGAAGCTCGCCGGCAAGGAGCTTCTCGCTCTGCGCCGGTCGATGCAGCCGGTGTTCCAGGACCCTTACGGATCGCTCGACCCGCTGGTGAACATCGGAGCGACGATCTCGGAGCCCATGCGGGTGCACAGTGTGGGCGACCGCACGTCCCGCCGAGAGCGCGTCTTCGAGCTGCTCGACCAGGTCGCGCTTCCGAAGGCGATCGCGGGCCGCTACCCGAACGAGCTCTCGGGTGGTCAGCGCCAGCGCGTCGCCATCGCGCGGGCTCTCGCGCTCAAGCCCGACATCGTCGTGCTCGACGAGGCGGTGTCGGCGCTCGACGTGCTGGTGCAGGCGCAGATCCTCAAGCTCCTCGCGGATCTGCAAGGCGAGTTGGGCCTCACCTATCTCTTCATCACGCACGACCTCGCCGTGGTGCGTGTGATCGCGGACAACGTCGCGGTCATGCAGAAGGGACGCATCGTCGAGCAGGCCACGACCGACGAGGTGTTCGATTCCCCATCGCAGCAGTACACGCGCGAGCTGTTGGACGCGATCCCGGGAGCCGGGATCAAGATGGGCCTCTGACCCGAACCAGGACACGAAGGGCGTCACCCGTGGGGTGGCGCCCTTCGTCGTTGCGGCGACCGCTGAGTCGACGAAGAAACTTCACGAAGATGTTGCTTTGTGTTGTTTCACCTGTGTATGGTTCTGCTGTTCTTCGAAGTCAAAGGTGACCACTCATGTACGCACCAGAACGGCAGGCAGCCATCACTGCCGCCATCGCCAGCGCAGGGCGCGCCTCCGTGGCGGATCTCGCCCAGCATTTCGACGTCACACCCGAGACGATCCGACGCGACTTCGACCTGCTCGAGCGTGCAGGCCTCCTGCGTCGAGTGCACGGCGGCGCGGTCGCTCCCGGCCGCGCCAGCGCGGTCGAGCGGACGGTGTCGCAGCGCACCGACGTGGCGGCCGACGCGAAGCGGCGCATCGCGACGGCGGCGCTGCGCTTCGTCCCCACCGCGGCGGATACGGCCATCGTCCTCGACGCCGGAACGACGGTCGGTGCCCTCGCCGCCCTGCTCGTGCAGTGGCAGGGGGAGCGCATGGGCGACGCCCTGCCGGTCATCACCCACTCCATCACCGCCGCCGCCACGCTGCTTGCGGCAGAGAACATCGATCTGCACGTTCTGGGCGGCCGAGTGCGTGGGGTCACCGGTGCCGCTGTCGGTCCCGCGGCCCTCGGGCAGCTCGATCGCTTCCGACCGGATGTCGCGTTCATCGGGACGAACGCCCTCTCGGTCGACGGCGGTCTGACCACGCCCGACGAATACGAGGCGGCGGTGAAGTCGGCCGTGGTGCGCCGCTCCGCCCGTGTGATCGTCCTCGCCGATTCGGCGAAGTTCGGTCTCGACAATCTCGTCGTCTTCGCCGACCTCGGCGACGTCGACGTCCTGATCACCGACGCCTCTCCGGATGCGGAACTGGCGTCGGCGCTCGACGAAGCGGGAGTGGAGGTGGTGGTCGCGTGATCGTCACCGTCACCCCCAATCCGTCGCTCGACCGCACGATCGAGCTCCCGGGCGAGCTCGTCCGCGGCGCCGTGCTGCGCGCCCGCGCCTCGTCCGCCGTTCCCGCGGGCAAGGGCATCAACGTGAGTCTCGCCGTAGACGCCTTCGGCGCCGAGACGCTCGCCGTCCTACCCGGCGCAGCGGACGATCCGCTCGTGGTCGCGCTAGCCGCTCGGGGCTTGCGCATGCATGCGGAGCCCATCGGTGGCGCGCTTCGTTCGAACGTCACGATCACCGAGCCCGACGGCGTGACCACCAAGGTCAACGAGCCGGGGCCGGAGCTGTCGGCGGACGAGGTCGCGGGCTTCACCGCTGCCATCGACGCTCAGGCCGATAGCGCGGACTGGCTCGCGCTGTGCGGATCGCTGCCCCCTGGGCTCGACACCGACTTCTACGCCCAGGTCGTCGAATCGCTGGGGGAGAAGCGTCCGCGCATCGCCCTCGACAGCTCCGGTGCACCGGCGCAGGGCGCCATCGGCCGCGTCGAGATCGATCTCATCAAGCCGAACGCCGAGGAGCTCCTCGAACTGCTCGGCGAGTCAGGCGACGCCGACGCGCTCGAAGCGGATCCGGGAACCGCGGCCGCGCTGGCCTGCCGTCTGCTCGACCGCGGCGTCTCCGCCGTCCTCTGCACCCTCGGCTCCCGCGGAGCGATCCTCGTCACCAAGCACGGCGGCTGGGTCGCCTCCGCTCCGCGCATCGAGGCTCGCAGCACAGTGGGAGCGGGGGACTCGTCTCTCGCCGGTTATCTCCTCGCCGACGCTGCCGGGATGAGCCCCGCCGAGTGCCTCCGCCGCGCCATCGCCCACGGATCCGCCGCAGCCGAGCAACCCGGGAGCACCATGCCGGGCCGTGCGGATGTCGAGCGTCTCCTTCCCCTCATCTCCGTCAGTGAGCTCGACCTCATCGACGGCCAGGCGTTCGCCTGATCCCGCCTCACCTCGCTTCACCCACGACCCCAACACCACGACCCGCGCACTGCAGCCGGGAGCTGAAAGGAAGCCACTCATGTCCGACCTCCTGACCCCGGAGCTCGTGCTCCTCGATGTCGACCTGGGCGCGGAGCGCCAGGGCGTCATCCGCGCCCTCGCCGAGCGCGTCGTCGCCGCGGGGCGCGCGACCGACGCCGACGCCCTTTTCGCCGACGCCTGGGACCGCGAGTCCAAGGCCGACACGGGCGTGCCCGGCGGCATCGCCATCCCGCACTGCCGCTCCGCTGCCGTCACGACCGCCTCGCTCGCGATGGCCCGCCTCAGCAAGCCCGTCGACTTCGGCTCGGCTGACGCCCCGGCCGACCTGGTCTTCATGATCGCCGCGCCCGACGGAGCCCACCAGGACCACCTCGCGCTGCTCTCGAAGCTGGCGCGTTCGCTGATCCTGCCCGAGTTCCTCGCGGACCTCCGCGCCGCGAAGGACGAGGCGGCCATCGTGGCGCTCGTCTCCGCCGCACTGAGCGAGGAGCCGGCTGCGCCCGCTGCCGCGGTTGCCGCGGCTCCCGCGGCTGCGGCCGCCGCGCCCACCAAGTACCTGGTCGGCGTCACCGCCTGCCCCACCGGTATCGCGCACACCTACATGGCGGCCGACGCTCTCGTCGCGGCCGCCAAGCGCGCCGGGGCCGAGCTCGTCGTCGAGACCCAGGGGTCGTCCGGAGCCACCCCGCTGGCACAGGACGTCATCGACCGCGCCGACGCCGTCATCTTCGCCGTCGACGTGGATGTCCGCGACCGCGGCCGCTTCGCGGGCAAGCCGGTCGTCGAGGGCCCCGTCAAGCGCGGCGTCGACGCCCCTGACGCCATGGTCGCCGAGGCGATCACCGCTTCGACGGACCCGAACGCACGTCGCGTCGCCGGGGGAGCTGCCGCGGCGACCGCCAGCGCTTCCGCCGGCGACCAGCACTTCGGCCAGAAGCTCAAGCGCTGGCTGCTGACCGGTGTGAGCTACATGATCCCGTTCGTCGCCGGTGGCGGTCTGCTCATCGCGCTGGGCTTCCTGCTCGGCGGGTACGAGATCGTCAAGACGCCGACCGACATCATCCTGGGCAACTCGTTCACCAACCTGCCCGCCGCGACCGAGAACTCGCTATTCAACTTCGCGAACGGAACCAGCCTCGGCGTCTACCTGGGCGCGGTCTTCTTCTCCATCGGCGCCGCCTCCATGGGCTTCCTCGTGCCGGCTCTCGCGGGCTTCATCGCCTACGCGATCGCCGACCGCCCCGGTATCGCCCCCGGCTTCGTCGCGGGGGCCGTCAGCGGTCTCATGGGCGCCGGCTTCCTCGGCGGTCTCGTCGGTGGTCTGCTCGCCGGATTCATCGCCTGGGCCATCGGTCGCCTCAATGTGCCCCGCTGGCTCCGCGGCCTGATGCCGGTCGTGATCATCCCGCTCGTGGCCTCCATCGTGGCCTCCGGCCTCATGATCGTCGTCCTCGGCGGACCCATCGCCGGCCTGACCCTCGCGCTGAACGACTTCCTCGCCGGTCTCACAGGCGTCTCGGCGATCGTCCTCGGCATCATCCTCGGCGTCATGATGGCCGCCGACCTCGGTGGGCCCATCAACAAGGTCGCGTACTCCTTCGCAGTCGCCGGTCTGGGCGCCGCGACGCTGGCCAACCCCGCGCCGCTGCAGATCATGGCCGCCGTCATGGCAGCGGGCATGGTCCCGCCGCTCGCGCTGGCCCTCGCCACCACCCTCGACCGACGCCTCTTCTCGAAGGCGGAGCGCGAGAACGGCAAGGCCGCGTGGCTGCTCGGAGCCGCCTTCATCTCCGAGGGCGCCATCCCCTTCGCCGCGGCCGACCCGCTGCGCGTCATCCCCGCGGGCATCGTCGGCGGTGCGCTCACCGGCGCGATCTCGATGGCCGCGGGTGTGACCTCTCAGGCTCCGCACGGAGGAATCTTCGTATTCTTCGCCATCGGCAACCTCGCCATGTTCATCGTCGCGATCCTCGCCGGTACGGTCGTCTCGGCACTCCTGGTGATCGTGCTCAAGCGTTTCGTGCGCCGCCGTCCGATCGAGGCCGACGAGGATGTGGTCGTGCCGGTGACCGCTCCGGCTCCCGCCGTGGCCGCCACCGCCTGACCCGCCGTATCTCCTGAAGCCGAACACTCAAGAAGACAAGGAAGCTCAATGCCCTCAGTCGACGCGACCATCGCCAGCTCCGCGGGTCTGCACGCCCGCCCCGCCTCGATCTTCATCGACGCCGTGAAGAAGCAGTCCGTTCCCGTCACCATCGCGAAGGGTGACGGCCGCCCGGCCGACGCCTCGAGCATCCTCTCGCTCATGGCGCTGGGTGCTGGCAAGGGCGACGTCGTCACCCTCGCGGCCGAGGGCGAAGGAGCGGACGAGGCTCTCGCCGAGCTGAAGGCGCTCCTCGAGACCGATCTCGACGCCTGACCCTTCACCGAAGCAGGCACTCGTACGCCCAGCAGGCGGAGATCGCGCATTTCCGCCTGCTGGGCGTTCTTCTGCCTGCTGACCGAAGGGGAACGGTTAGTGCGTCTTCGACTGGGTGGGTGAGCGGCGGATTGCGCCTGCCGGGGAGGGCCCTGGCGGGGTAGGATGCAAGAGGTGTGCGGTTTCGCGCGCCCTCTCTCGGCCGTGACCTAACGATGCTTCCGGCCGTCTCTCGCAGGTCTGCTCCACTTCTCACGGCGGGCCACACAAGAAGGATGTTCTCCATGGCTCTCGCCACGCGCTCAGACCTGCGCAACGTCGCAATCGTCGCCCACGTCGACCACGGCAAGACGACCCTCGTCGACGCCATGCTCAAGCAGACCAACTCGTTCGACGCCCACTTCGAGGGCGAAGACCGGATGATGGACTCCAACGAGCTGGAGCGTGAGAAGGGCATCACGATCCTCGCCAAGAACACGGCGATCCTCTACAACGGCGAGCACGCCACTGACGGTCCCATCACCATCAACGTCATCGACACCCCCGGCCACGCCGATTTCGGTGGCGAGGTCGAGCGCGGCCTGTCGATGGTCGACGGCGTCTGCCTCCTCGTCGATGCGTCCGAGGGCCCCCTGCCCCAGACCCGCTTCGTGCTCCGCAAGGCCCTCCAGGCCAAGCTCCCCGTCATCCTGCTGGTCAACAAGACCGACCGCCCCGACGCTCGCATCGACGAGGTCGTCGCCGAGAGCCAGGATCTCCTCCTGGGCCTCGCGAGCGACATGGCCGACGAGGTTCCGGATCTCGACCTCGACGCCATCCTCGACGTCCCCGTCGTCTACGCGTCCGGCCGCAACGGCGCCGCGAGCACCAACAAGCCCGAGAACGGCGAGCTGCCCGACAACGGCGACCTCGAGCCGCTCTTCGAGGCGATCCTCAAGCACGTCCCCGCCCCCACTTACGACGACGAGCACCCGCTGCAGGCGCACGTCACCAACCTCGACTCGTCGCCGTTCCTCGGCCGCCTCGCTCTGCTGCGCGTCTTCCACGGCCGCATCAAGAAGGGCCAGCAGGTCGCCTGGGTCAAGCACGACGGCACGGTCTCCAACCTCCGTCTGACCGAGCTCATGCTCACCAAGGCGCTCACCCGCTACCCCGTCGAGTCGGCCGGCCCCGGCGACATCGTCGCGATCGCCGGCATCCCCGAGATCACCATCGGCGAGACCATCGCCGACCCCGAGGACGTGCGCCCGCTGCCGACCATCACGGTCGACGACCCCGCCATCTCGATGACGATCGGCACCAACACGTCGCCGCTCATCGGCAAGGTCAAGGGCCACAAGCTCACCGCGCGCATGGTCAAAGACCGCCTCGACCGCGAGCTCATCGGTAACGTCTCGATCCGCCTCGTCGACATCGGCCGTCCCGACGCCTGGGAGGTTCAAGGCCGCGGCGAGCTCGCGCTCGCGATCCTCGTCGAGCAGATGCGTCGCGAGGGCTACGAGCTCACCGTCGGCAAGCCGCAGGTGGTCACCAAGCGCATCGACGGCAAGCTCTACGAGCCGTTCGAGCACCTCACCATCGACGCCCCCGAGGAGTTCCTCGGTGCGATCACGCAGCTGCTCGCGGCGCGCAAGGGCCGCATGGACGGCATGAGCAACCACGGCACCGGCTGGGTGCGCATGGAGTTCGTCGTCCCCTCGCGCGGCCTCATCGGCTTCCGCACCGAGTTCCTCACCATCACGCGCGGCACCGGCATCGCGAACGCCATCTCGCACGGCTACGAGCCGTGGGCCGGCGAGATCACGACCCGCACCAACGGCTCGATCGTCGCCGACCGCGCCGGTGTCGTCACGCCGTTCGCGATCGTCAACCTGCAGGAGCGCATGACGTTCTTCGTCGAGCCGACGCAGGAGGTCTACGAGGGCATGGTCGTCGGCGAGAACTCTCGCGCCGACGACATGGACGTCAACATCACCAAGGAGAAGCAGCTCACGAACATGCGTTCGTCGACGGCCGACTCCTTCGAGAAGATGACCCCGTCGCGTCGCCTGACGCTGGAGGAGAGCCTGGAGTTCGCGCGCGACGACGAGTGCGTCGAGGTGACTCCCGAGTTCATCCGCATCCGCAAGGTCGAGCTCGACTCGAACGCGCGCGCCCGCGCGACCTCTCGCCTGAAGAAGCAGAACGCCTGACCCCTGGGTCGGATATTCCGGCAGAGACCGCACGTTCCGGCTAGGACTCCTAGCCGGAACGTGCGGGCCATGCCGGAACATCCGATCTGGTGAGGGTTTCTCGAGACGGCGTGGAGCTGAGGTGCCTACCCTTGTGGGCATGACCTCAGCTCTGCGCCGTCTCGTCGTCTCCGGAGTCCTCGCGACCGCCCTGGCGGTTCCGCTCGCCGGGTGTTCGGGGAGTTCGCCGATCGACAACCTCGTGGGCGGAGCCGTGGACAGGGCGATCGAGGACATCGTTCCCGAGGGCCTCGACCTGACGACCGACGGACAACTGCCAGAAGGCTTCCCGAGCGCGGTGCCGCTCGTCGACGGCCAGGTCATCGGAGGGGCGGCGGGTGCAGGAGCCGGATGGACCGCGATCATCCAGCCCGGGAGTGCCGACACGTTCGCGACCGCCGAGACGAAGCTGACCGACGCGGGGTTCACCGTCAACGCGTCGAACTCCGACACCGGGAGCGCGTTCGGGTCGTATTCGGGCAGCGGCTACAACGTGCAGCTGACCTATTCCACTGACGGGGACGGCGTGGTGACCGCGGTGTACGTGGTGACGCCGCAGTAGCGAGCCGGTGCGCGGGCGCTCTCGATACGGCCTGGCGGCCTACTCGAGCCGTCTCGGTACGCTTCGCTACTCGACGTCCGGTAGGAGGACACCGCCGAGACCCGATGCCGAGCTCACGAGCCGCGGGGATAGCGGAAGTCGAGTAGCGGCGTGTCGAGGCCCTCCCTCCGGCAGGCGCCGCCCTCGAAGGTCAAGCGAAGAGGGTCTCGCCGACCCAGCCGCCCTCGGATGCCCCCGGAGGGATGGCGAAGAGCGCCGAACCGACATGCTTGATGTACTCGTTGAGATTGTCGCGGGCGAGGTTCTTCTGCACGGTGATGAACTGCTGCGGCGACCGCTGGTAGCTCATGAAGAACAGCCCGGCGTTGAGGCGACCGAGCTGGTCGTTGCCGTCGACGTAGTTGTACCCTCGGCGCAGAAGCCGGATGCCGCCGTTGACGTCCGGATGCGCCAGGCGCACGTGGGCCCCCTTGTCGATGAGCGGCTGGCCCGCCGCGCCCGTCGCCGCGAGATCGATGGGCGTGAACTCGGTGCCGCCGGACAGTGGTGCGCCCGCGCCTTTGCTGCGCCCGATGACGCGCTCCTGCTCACCGAGCTGCGAGCGGTCCCAGGTCTCGATGATCATGCGCACTCGGCGCACCACCAGGTAGGACCCTCCCGTCAACCACGCGCTCCCGTCGCCGGCCTGCACCCAGACGCCGTCGTCGATCGCCTGCGTCTCTTCCGCCTTGAGGTTCGCGGTGCCGTCTTTGAAACCGAAGAGGTTGCGAGCCGTGACCTGCGAGGTGGAGGTCGACGATGTGCGGCCGAATCCGAGCTGGGACCAGCGCAGACTCGCCCGGCCGAAGGCGATGCGGCTCAGGTTGCGGACCGCGTGCACGGCGACTTGTGGGTCGTCGGCGCACGCCTGAATACAGAGGTCGCCTCCCGTCGCGCCCGGCTCGAGCGCGTCGCCCGCGAAGCGGGGGAGCGGCTCGAGTTCCGCCGGCTTGGCCGAGGCGATGCCGAATCGGTCGATCCCGGATGCGTCCGTGAAGAGGGTGGGGCCGAAGCCGATGGTGATCGTGAGGCCTGCGGCCGGGAGGTCGAGGGCCTCCCCGGTGTCTTCGGGTGGAGCGAACTCGGATCCGCCGACGGCGCCCGTGTCGCCGATCTCGGCTCCGCGGGTCATTCTGGCGGCGGCAGCCGACCAGTCCTGCAGCAGGCTGATCAGGTCGTCGCGGGTCGCACCCGACGCCATGTCGAACGCCGCGAAGTGCAGGCGGTCCTGCGCAGGAGTGACGATGCCGGCCTGATGTTCGCCGGCGAAGGGATAGACGCGTGTCGAGTCGACCCCCGACGAGGCGGCCGCCGACGAAGCGATGGCCGCCCCCGCTCCACCGCCGACGGCGACGCCGGCGGCTCCGGCGCCGAACAAGCCCAGCAGGCCACGCCGCGAGATCCCACGGGGCGTCTCATCGGCCGTGGCGGGATCTCCGGGGGTCTGCGACGCCGCCCCGGGAGTGGGGTCCTCGTCGGCGGTGCGGCTCATCACTGGGCCAAGACGACCGAGGTGAGCTGCGAGAGCGGCTCGGAGAGCGCGTTGACAGCATCCGACAGCTCGGCACGCTGAGCGTCATCGACGGTGTCGTAGGACACGAAGCCGGTCTCGAGCGAGCCGTACTTCGCGAGCAGTGCGTTGAGCTCGTCGAAGCGGGTGTGGATGGTCCCGGTCAGCTTCTTCCCCGTGTCGGAGGTGTTCGCCAGTCGTTCGACGTTGCCGAACGCGACCTCGGCACCCTGCACGTTGGCAGCGAAGTCCGACAGGTCGGTGTGCGACCACCAGTCCTCCTCGCCCGTGATCTTGCCCTTGGCGACCTCGTCGAGCAGACCGATGGAGCCGTTGCTGATGTCGCCCAGCGAGACGGTGAAATCGGGAGCCGAGACGAGGTCGTAGAGCTCCTTCACGTTCTCGTTCAGCTTGGCGGCGAACTCGGCCCGCTGCTCGGGGGTCGACGGAGCCCAGTCGAGCGTCGCGCTCGTGCCGTCGGAGTTGAGGGCGCCCGCGGCCGGCTGCCAGAGGTCTTTCTCGATGCGGTGGAACCCGGTCCAGTCGAGCCCCTCCGCGACGGCGTCGACCTCGCGGTAGTCGATCTCGGGGTCGAGGTCGCCGAAGGCCTCCGCGGTGGGCTCGATGCGCTCGTATGGCACGCGGGCCTTCGCGAAGAGCGCGCGCGCCGTCTCGTCGTCGCCCGCGACGTAGGCGTCCGTCAGCTGCTGTGTCAGGGGAAGCAGCTCGCCCGCTTGGGACTTGATGTAGGCGACGTAGTCGCTCACGGCCTGGTCGGCGAGGGCCTGGCGGTCGGCGGAGAGCTTCAAAGCTTCTCCCGTCACGGTGAATTCCGCCAGCCCGACCGGGGCCCCGATGAGCTGGAACTTGCAGGCCGTGTAGTAGGTCCCCGGCTCGAGCTGCGCCGTGTAGTCGACCGTCTGGCCGGGGGTGACGTTCTCCTTCTCGCCGACGATGCGGAGCTTGTCCGACGCCAGGATCTCGAACTCGTTGACGTCCGTGCCGCTGTTGGTGAGCGAGAATGTCACGCTTCCGGCGGTCGCCTGAGCGGCCGAGACCGCGCACGTGTCGTCCTTGATGTTGACCGAGAGTGTCGACCCGCCCTGCGCGGCGGGGGAGTTGGGCACGCACCCGGCCAGAGCGAGCGCGAGAACGCCGGCGAGGGTCGCACCGACGACGGGACGGCGGAGGAAGGGGCTGAACGTGGACATGCTGCTCCAGAGACAGGTGTGCGGTGGAAGGGAAGGGAAGCCCGCGCCGTCGGAAGCGTCCCGGGGTGTGATCAGGTCGTGGCGGGCGCCGCGGTGACGGCCCTGCGCGTCGGACGGTTCCCGCCGCGCGCACGGATGAGGAAGGCGGTCATCGCGACCACCAGGTAGGCGCCCCAGGCGAGGATCTGCAGCCAGGTGGGCTCGGCCGTGAAGTTGAAGACGCCGCCCAGCAGGGCGCCGTACCAGCTGGACGGAGGCACGATGTCGCCCAGCGAGAAGGCGGCCTGTCCCCAGCCGGGGAGCACGCCGGCCTCCTGCAGGTCGCCGATCGCGTAGAGCAGCACTCCCGCCGCGACGACGACGAGGAACGCGCCGGTCCAGGTGAAGAAGCGCCCGAGGTCGATCCGGACGAACCCCCGGTAGATGAGCCAGGCGATCAGGACTGCTGTCACGATGCCGAGGAGCGCACCCATGGTCGTGGCGATGGTCTGGCCCTGAGGTCCTACGGTCGCCCACATGAAGAGAGCGGTCTCGATACCTTCTCGCCCCACGCTGACGACGCCCAGCACCACCAGCCCGATACCGGATCCCGCCACTGCCGCGTCGAGCTTGGAGTGCAGCTCCGTCTTCATGGACCGGGCGTGCCCGCTCATCCAGAAGATCATCCAGGTCACGAGGCCCACAGCGAGCAGCGACAGCGTTCCGCCCAGGATCTCCTGGGCCTGGAAGCTCATGCCGTAGGGGCCGTAGGTGAGGATCGCCGCGGTGACGACTGACGCAGCGACGGCGAGGCCGATGCCGAACCACAGGCGGGGGAGGACGTCGCGTCGTCCGATCTTGTGGATGTAGGCCACGAGGATGCCGACGATGAGTCCGGCTTCGAGGCCTTCGCGGAGGCCGATCAGGTAGGTCGCGAGCAACAGGTCCTTCTTCACGTACTGACGATGTGGTTAGGCTCACCTAACTACGACTGGTGAGCGTAGACCTGAGGAGTGCTCCGTGTCCAGCCGCCCGCGGCCGGCGGCGGTTAGGCTCGAGGCGTGGATGCCCCCGTCGCGACGGAACCGACTTCCGAGGTCGACGTGTACCGCCCGTCCGTCGTGACCCGTATCGCGGAAGGGCTGACCTCGCTGGTCCTCGGCGTGACCGTCGGCGGGATCGGGACGTTCGCGCACCAGTTGAGCTGGTCGGGACTGGGCTTCCCGTTCCCGATCGGCCTCGTCGCCGCACTCATCGCGGTCGCGGCCATGGTGGTCGGGGTGCGCATCATCTTCGAGTCGCGGACCTACGCCGGCATCGCGGCGGCCGGGATCGTCGGTGCCGTCGCCGTGCTCGCGCTCCCCGGCGTGAACGATTCCGCCCTCTTCCCGGACAGCCTGGTCTCGACGGTGTGGGCCATCGGACCGACGGTCATCGCGATCGTCGCGTTGGCCTGGCCGCGACTGCCGTCGCCGGTCCGGTGGCAGCCCCCGGCGGACGCGGCGGCACCCGCTCACGGAGAAGCGTCAGGCTCATCGCGCGACGAATGAAATACTGGGGAATGGAGGGAGCATTCCGTGCGCCCCCGCTGTGAAAGGACCGTGCACGCATGACCTATGTGATCGCCCTGCCCTGTGTCGACGTCAAGGACCGCGCGTGCATCGACGAGTGTCCTGTCGACTGCATCTACGAGGGCGACCGCATGCTCTACATCCACCCGGATGAATGCGTCGACTGCGGAGCGTGCGAACCGGTCTGCCCCGTCGAGGCCATCTACTACGAGGATGACCTGCCTGATCAGTGGGCTGATTACTACAAGGCCAACGTCGAGTTCTTCGATGACCTCGGCTCTCCCGGTGGCGCAGCGAAGGTGGGCGTCATCCACAAGGATCACTCCGTCGTCACGGCTCTCCCGCCGCAGGCTGAACCATCTCACTGACCGTCCCCGAGTGGGTGATTGTGGGATGAGTCCCACGAAACGCGTCCACTGCTGTGCGATGCAACGATTGCCGCTCAGACGAATTAGGCTGTAGCTCGTTCGCCTTGAGGCCAGAAGTCACGGGCGTCAGGATTCCAGCCACATGCTAGAAGGAGGCGTCGTGGGCGATGTCGGCCACACGAACAGTGCAGACGAGAAGGTCACGCTGACCTATCCCGGCGGTACTGCCGAGTTCCCGATCCTGCCGAGTGTCGACGGTGCTTCGAGCATCGACATGTCGACGCTCATGAAGCAGACCGGGCTCACCTCGCTCGATCAGGGTTTCGTCAACACGGCGTCGACCCGATCGGCGATCACCTACATCGACGGTGAGAACGGGATCCTGCGTTACCGCGGCTATCCCATCGAGGAGCTTGCGACGAATTCGTCGTTCCTCGAGGTCGCGTGGCTCCTCATCTACGGCGAACTGCCGTCCGCCGATGAGCTCGCGGCGTTCGACGAGAAGATCCGGCGTCACACTCTCCTCCACGAGGACCTGAAGAACTTCTTCACCGCCCTGCCGCACACCGCGCATCCGATGTCGGTGTTGTCGTCCGCGGTCTCCGCGCTCTCCACGTACTACGAGGGTTCGCTCAATCCTCGCGACCCCGAACAGGTCGAGGCGTCGACTATCCGCCTGCTGGCGAAGATGCCGGTGATCGCGGCCTACGCGCACAAGAAGAGCCTCGGCCAGGCGTTCCTCTACCCGGACAACTCGCTGAGCTTCATGGACAACTTCCTCAAGCTCAACTTCGGCACCATGGCCGAGCCGTACGAGCCCAACCCGGTGCTGTCGAAGGCTCTCGAGCGCCTGCTGATCCTCCACGAGGACCACGAGCAGAACGCCTCGACCTCGACGGTGCGTCTCGTCGGATCGACCGAGGCGAACATGTTCACCTCGATCTCCGCCGGTATCGCCGCGCTCTCGGGCCCGCTTCACGGCGGCGCGAACGAATCCGTCCTCACGATGCTGCGGCAGATCCAGGAGTCGGGTCAGGGCGTTCAGAAGTTCGTCGAGCGCGTCAAGAACAAGGAAGAGGGCGTGCGCCTGATGGGCTTCGGCCATCGGGTCTACAAGAGCTACGACCCGCGCGCCAAGCTCGTCAAGGAGAGTGCCGACGAAGTGCTCGCCGCCCTCGGCATCCAGGACGAGATGCTCGATCTGGCCCGCGAGCTCGAGCAGATCGCTCTCGCCGACGACTACTTCATCGAGCGCAAGCTGTACCCCAACGTCGACTTCTACACGGGCGTCATCTACAAGGCGATGGGCTTCCCGACGCGTATGTTCACCGTGCTGTTCGCGATCGGACGCCTCCCCGGCTGGATCGCACACTGGCGCGAGGCGGCGACGGACAAGAACACCAAGATCGGCCGTCCGCAGCAGCTGTACATCGGCCCGGCGGAGCGCCACCTGAATCGCTGACCCGGTCACGACGAAGCGTCGTCTATCCCGTGGGGATGGACGGCGCTTCGTCATGGCGCGGACGCTCGACACCGCTGCATGCAGGCGCTCTCGATACGTCGCTGCGCTCCTACTCGAGCCGTCTCGGTACGGGACGCTTCGCGGTCCCTACTCGACGTCCAAGACTATGGCGCCGCTGCAGAATCGGACGCCCGGGCTTCCGGTGGTCGAGTAGGCGCCGCGAAGCGCGCCGTACCGAGACCGGCCGAGTAGCGAAGTGTATCGAGGCCTCGCCCGGGATGCGGGTCAGGCGTGCAGGGCCTCGTTCAGGGCGATGCCCTGACCCGTGCGGCTCGTGACCTCGACGGCACCTGTGAGCGAGTTGCGACGGAACAGCAGCCCCGCAACGCCGGACAGCTCCTTGGCCTTCACCGTGCGGTCCTCGTCGACCAGAGTCACCTTCGTGCCCGCGGTGACGTAGAGCCCGGCCTCGACGATGCAGTCGTCGCCGATCGAGATCCCGACGCCGGCATTGGCGCCCAGAAGGGCCCGCTCGCCGATCGTGACCCGTTCGGTGCCGCCGCCCGACAGGGTGCCCATGATCGAGGCGCCCCCGCCGATGTCGGAGCCGTCGCCCACGACGACACCCTGCGAGATGCGGCCCTCGACCATCGACGCGCCGAGCGTGCCCGCATTGAAGTTGACGAAACCCTCGTGCATCACCGTGGTGCCCGGCGCGAGGTGAGCCCCGAGGCGGACGCGCGACGCGTCGGCGATGCGGACCCGATGGGGGACCACGTAATCGGTCAGGCGGGGGAACTTGTCGACCCCCTGGATCTCGATGCCGTGACGCTTGAGCGCCGGGAGGTTCGCAGCGGCGAAGTCGGGATGTACGGGACCGGCGTTCGTGAAAGCGACGATGGGCAGATGCCCGAAGATCCCGTCCAGGTTGATCTCGTTCGGCTTGACCATCGCGAGCGAAAGCAGGTGCAGGCGGAGATACACGTCGCCCGTGGACAGGGGCGCCTTGTCGAGATCGATCTCGACCGTGACCGCGTCGATGCGGACGCCACGGCGGGGATCTTCACCGGCGTGCTGAGCTATCTCGGTGGGGACGATCCAGCGGTCCCGTCCCGGCGGCAGCTCGCCGAGTTCGGGCGAGGGGAACCAGGTGTCGAGGACGGTTCCATCGGAGTGGACGGTCGCGAGGCCGTAGCCCCAGGCAGGTCGAGAATGCGCGCTCACGCCTCCAGAGTAGTGACCCGCCGAGTCGGAATTCCCGCCGAGAAGCCTTGCTCCGACGGCGCAGGCCGCCCCTAGGATGCTCAACATGTCCGGCTCCGATGGCGTTCGGCCCCCAGGGGTCGGCGTCTATCGACTGCTCAACAACAACGTCGTCGTCATGGTCGACGGCGAAGGGCGCGAGCGGGTCCTGATGGGGCGCGGGATCGGCTTCCAGCTCAAGCACGACGGTGTCGTCGACCCGGCGAAGGTCGAGAAGACCTTCGTGCTCGACAAGGCGGGCGATTCGGACGGCGCCCAGCGGGTGCTCGCCGAGGCTCCCTACCCCCTCGTCCAGGCTGTGCTCAAGGCCGTCGACCTGGCGGAGCGCGACCTGGGTCGCGATCTCGGGCGCAGGCTGCCTCTCGCCGTCATCGACCATGTCCAGTACGTGCTCGAGCGCCTCGATCAGGGTGTGCGGATCCCGTCGACATCGATGCCGGAACTCCGGATCCTGCACCCTGACGAGTCCCGGGCCGCCGAACGGATGGCCGCCTCCATCTCGGCGAGTCTCGAGCGCGACCTCCCGCCGGAGGAGGGGGTGTTCCTGACGATGCACCTGCTCAACGCGACGCGGGACGAGCCCAACGGCACCGCCGCGCTGTTGTTCCGGCGAGTCCAGCACGTCGTCAAGACCGTGGAGGCCGGGTTGGGAGCGTCTCTCGACACCTCGCGACCGGACTACGCCCGCTTCATCCTGCACGTGCGATTCCTGCTGCAACGTCTCGTCGAGCGGAGCATGCTCGCCGGCGGCGATTCATCGTTCTTCGAGTTCGCGAAGCAGCGCTACCCGCGGGCCTACGAGATCGCCGAGCGCGTCAAGGCGTACGTGCTCGAGGCGACGCGGTCCACCCTCACCGACGAGGAGGTGCTCTATCTGATCGTCCACATCGAGCGCCTCTCCGTGTCTCTCGGACTGTCCGAAGCCACCGGGATCGACAGGGTTGGCGAGGCGTGAGAGGTGTGCTAACTTCCTGACCGCAGGGTTTCCCTGACGACGAATTCGGATTGTTACCGCGCGAGCGGGCAAGACCTGGACTCACGTCGCTCGAACGAGCGACGAACAGAGTCCGGGTCTTTTTTTATGCCCGGAAGCACTCTCCGCGGTGCTCACCCGAGTCGTCGCCCTCATCACTCGCAAGCCGCAGAGACGCGGTGGAAGGCAGGCAGATCACAATGGCGGATCACAAGACGACCGCGGCGGGCGTACTCGCCGGCGTCGGCGGCGAGGAGAACATCCAGTCGCTGGTGCACTGCGCGACGAGGCTCCGCTTCGTGCTGCGCGACGAGAGCAAGGCCGATGCCGCGGCGATCCGCGCGACGCCCGGCGTCATCACGACTGCACAGGCCGGCGGTCAGTACCAGGTCGTGGTCGGTAACGACGTGCCCGAGGTCTTCGCGATCATCCGATCGCAGACCGGACTCGGCGCGACGAACGACGAGGTGGAGAGCGGGCCGAAGGGCAACCTCTTCAACCGGTTCATCACGATGATCTCGGCGATCTTCACGCCGATCCTCTGGGCCCTCGCCGGCACCGGGTTGCTCAAGGCGTTCCTCGCCGCGGCCGTCACCTTCGGGTGGATCGACTCGTCGACGACGACCTACACGATCCTGAATGCGCTGTCCGACGCGCTCATCAACTTCCTGCCTCTCGCGCTCGCCATCACCGCGGCCCGCTACTTCAAGGCCTCCGAGTTCACCTCGTTCGCCATCGCGGGTGCCCTCGTCTATCCGTCCATCGTGGCGCTCAACGGCGTCGCCGACATCACCTTCTTCGGCATCCCGGTCACGATGGTCAGCTACGTCTCGAGCGTCATCCCGATCATCGTCATCGTCTGGCTCCAGAGCCACGCGGAGCGCTTCCTCTACGCGGTACTGCCGGGGGCCGTGCGCCGGTTCATCACTCCGATGATCGTCGTGCTCATCGCCGTGCCTCTCGTGTTCCTGGTCGTCGGACCCATCTCGAGCTTCGTCGGCGGACTTCTCGCTTCGGCCATCGGCTGGGTGTTCGCGACCGTGCCGTGGCTCGGCGGCGCGATCCTCGGTGGTCTCTGGCAGGTGTTCGTCATCTTCGGTCTGCACTGGGGTCTCGTTCCGCTCTTCCAGCTCGAGTACCAGAACACCGGCATGATCCTGCTGCTCGGCCCCGTGTTCGCAGGAGTGCTCTCGCAGGCCGGTGCCGTCGCCGGTGTCCTCGTGCGCACCCGCAACAAGAACCTCCGCTCGCTCGCCGCGCCCGCGACGCTCTCGGGATTCCTCGCGGGGATCACCGAGCCGGCCATCTACGGCATCAACCTGCCGCTGAAGCGTCCGTTCGCATTCGGAATCGTCGGCGGTGTCGTCGGCGGCGCGATCATCGCGACCGGTGGCGTCTTCTCCCGAGCCTTCGTCGTCCCGTCCGGGCTCGCGCTGCCCGCCCTGTTCGGCAACGGCGACATGGTGATGCTGATCGTCGGTCTCGCCGCGGCCATCGTGATTCCGTTCCTGCTCGTGGTCCTCGTCGGCTTCAAGGACCCGGTGGAGGCGGCACCTGCCACGACCGGCATCGCCCAGGCGAACGACACCGTCGTGCTGAGTCCGGTCGACGGCATCGTCGTCCCGCTCAGCGAGATGTCGGACGGAGCCTTCGCCGACGGCTCCCTCGGGCAGGGCGTCGCCATCCGTCCCAGCGCGGGGGCCGTGTACGCCCCGTTCGACGCCCTCGTCGTGGCCGCGTTCCCGACCGGGCACGCCATCGGTCTCCGAAACCCGGACGGCGCCGAGGTGCTGATCCACGTCGGCGTGGACACCGTCCGGCTCGGCGGGGAGCACTTCACGCTCAAGGTCACGTCGGGCCAGGAGGTGAAGGCCGGCGAGCTCCTGCTCGAGTTCGATCGTGCGGCCATCGAGGCCGCCGGCTACGACCTGACCACGCCCGTCATCGTCACGAACCGCGACCTCTACCCGGGTGTCGCCCACGCCGCGTCGGGGCCGCTCTCGCACGGCGAGCAGCTCTTCATCGCCGAGTCCGTCGATTCCCTCGCGACGACCGCGCGCTGATCCTCGTCCCGCCCACTGCCAAGGAGACCACCATGACCACCACACCCTTCCCCGCCGACTTCCTCTGGGGCGGTGCGACCGCGGCCAACCAGGTCGAGGGCGCCTTCGATCAGGATGGCAAGGGCCTGTCCGTCCAAGACGTCATGCCGAGGGGCATCTCGGCGCCGCGCTCGGCGACTCCGACTCCGGACAACCTCAAGCTCGTCGCGATCGATCACTACAACCGCTACGCCGAGGACATCGCCCTGTTCGCCGAGATGGGCTTCGGGGTGTACCGCTTCTCGATCGCCTGGAGCCGGATCTTCCCGAAGGGCGACGAGACCGAGCCCAACGAGGCGGGCCTCGCCTTCTACGACCGGGTGCTCGACGAGCTCGAGAAGCACGGGATCCAGCCGCTGGTCACCATCTCGCACTACGAGACCCCGCTGCACCTCGCCGAGACCTACGGCGGCTGGGCGAGCCGCGATCTGATCGGCTTCTACGAGCGCTACGCCCGGACCCTGTTCGAGCGTTACGGGTCGCGCGTGAAGTACTGGCTGACCTTCAACGAGATCAACTCGCTGCTGCACGCCCCCTTCATGAGCGGCGGGATCCCGATCCCCGACGGAGGCTCGGTCCCGGACGACGTCCTGTACCAGGCCATGCACCACGAGCTCGTGGCTTCGGCCCGCGCGACCCGGATCGCCCGCGAGGTCGCGCCCGGCGCGCAGGTCGGCTGCATGGTCCTCTCGATGCCCATCTACCCGCTGTCCCCGTCGCCCGCCGATGCCCTGGCGGTCCTGACGGCCGACCACGCGAACCTCGTCTACGGAGACGTCCACACCCGTGGCGAATACCCCGGCTACTTCCTCCGCACCCTGCGCGAGAAGGGGATCGAACTCGACATCACCGACGAGGACCGCGACGACCTGACCAACACGGTCGATTTCGTGTCGTTCAGCTACTACATGAGCGTCGCCGAGACCGCCGATGCCGAGAAGAAGGGATCGGGGGAGGGCAACATCATGGGCGGCGTCCAGAACCCGACCCTCGAAGCGAGCGAGTGGGGGTGGCAGATCGACCCGGTCGGTCTGCGCCTCGTCCTCAACCAGTTCTGGGACCGCTGGCGGAAGCCGCTCTTCATCGTCGAGAACGGGCTGGGCGCCCGTGACCAGCTCGTCGAGGTGGACGGTCGGAAGACGGTCGTCGACGACTACCGCATCGCCTACCTGAACGACCACCTGGTGCAGGTCGGCGAGGCCATCGCCGACGGCGTGCGGGTCCTCGGCTACACCTCCTGGGGCTGCATCGACATCGTCAGTGCCAGCACCGCCCAACTGAGCAAGCGTTACGGTTTCATCTACGTCGACCGCAACGACGACGGATCCGGGTCGCTCGACCGATACCGGAAGAAGTCGTTCCACTGGTACGCCGAAGTCATCAGCAGCAACGGCGCGTCTCTGACCCGCTGACCGGCAGAACTTCCGTTCGCGGACCGGCCCCGAGCGCCCCGCTCGGGGCCGGTCCTCTTCTCGTGAGGACACCCATGACCCGCACCCGCATCGCCTTCCTCGACGTCGACGGCACGATCCTCGAGCACGGCTCGGTCATCGCTCCGTCCACCGTCACCGCCATCCGGACGGCGCGCGCGGCGGGCCACCAGGTGTGGCTGTGTACGGGACGAGCGGACGCCGACATCCACCCCGAGGTGCGGGAAATCGGATTCGACGGGATCATCAGCAACGGCGGCGCCTATGCCACCCGCGACGGCGTATTCGTGCTGGAGAGGCCGATGCCGCGCGTCGATGTCGAGGCGATCGAGACTCACCTCCGGGATCACGGCATCCCCTACTTCCTTCAGACCCACGACGCGGTCTTCGCGAGCCCCGGTATCGCGGAGGTGACAGCTGAGTACTTCGACCGCATCAGGCGCGAGCGCCTGTCGCATCTCACGGCGCTCGGCCACACGCCTTCGTCGGCACCGACCCTCGATCGTTACCGACCCCTGGCGGAGGTGGATCGCGATCGTGTCGCCAAGGCCGTCTTCATCAGTCCGGATACGCAAGCGCTCGCGTCGACCTCGACGCTTCTGGACGAGCGGTTCGATGTCATCCCCGGGTCGATCCCGCTTCCGGCAGGCTCGAACGGCGAGATCGGACTCGTCGGTGTGACCAAGGGGTCGGCGATCCTCGAGGTCCTCGACCTGCTCGGGATCGACCCGGTCGATGCGATCGGGATCGGCGACAGTTGGAACGACGTCCCCATGTTCGAGGTCGTGGGCACAGCGATCGCCATGGGCAACGCCGCTCCCGAGCTGCAGACGCTGGCCGGTCAGGTGACGACCGCCGTCCTCGACGACGGCATCCACAACGCGTTCGATCGCATGGGTTTGATCTGATCGACCGTCGGGTTCGGGAGACACCGGGCCGGTGCACCCTAGGGTTGTGCGGGTGAGCGTCATCGACCTGTCCCAGTCGTCCATCGACATCACCCGCGAGATCTGCGACATCGACTCGGTGAGCGACCGCGAGGGCCCCCTCGCCGACCTCATCGAGCGCACCGCCCGCTCGCTCGAGCACCTGACGGTGAGCCGTCACGGTGACACGATCGTCGCGCGTACGACCCTCGGTCGCGCGCAACGCGTCGTCATCGCCGGCCACATCGACACCGTGCCCATCAACAAGAACCTGCCCACCCGGTTCGAGACCATCGACGGCGTCGACTACCTCTGGGGTCGCGGCACGGTCGACATGAAGGCCGGCGTCGCGGTTCAGCTCAAACTCGCGGCCGAGCTCACCGACCCCGAGGTCGACATCACGTGGATCTGGTACGACCACGAAGAGGTCTCCGAGTCGAAGAATGGGCTCAACAAACTCTCGCAGAGCAACCCCGAGTTGCTCGCCGGCGACTTCGCGATCCTGTCCGAGCCCACGCGATCCGAGATCGAGGGCGGCTGCAACGGCAATCTCCGCGCGGAGATCCGCACACGGGGGCTGCGATCGCACTCGGCCCGCTCCTGGGTCGGCGACAACGCCATCCACAAGGCCGCGCCGATCCTGAACATCCTGGCGGACTACGAGGCGGAGCAGATCGAGGTCGACGGCCTCGTCTATCGCGAGGGGCTCAACGCCGTCGGCGTCACGGGAGGCATCGCCGGCAACGTCATCCCCGACGAGTGCATGGTCCACGTCAACTACCGCTTCGCGCCGAGCAAGTCCGGTGAGGAGGCGGTCGCGCACATCCACGAGCTCTTCGGCGACTACGAGATCGAGATCGTCGATCTCGCCGTCGGCGCGCGTCCCGGACTGGATGCTCCGATCGCCCAGCAGTTCGTCGCCGCGGTCGGCGGTACGCCCATGCCGAAGTACGGCTGGACCGACGTCGCCCGCTTCTCACGTCTCGGCGTCCCCGCGATCAACTACGGCCCGGGTGACCCCATGAAGGCGCATGCCGACGACGAACGTGTGCCCCTGCAGCAGATCACCGACTGCGAGAGGGGCCTGCGGGCGTGGCTCAGCGGCTCCGCGAGCTGATCCCCCCGGCTGCGCTCCTCGACTTCTCCTCGGATGAGGTCGCCACGCGGCCTCGCCGGATCTGGATCCTCCAGACCCTCGGGATCTGGCTCGTCGCCCGCCTGATCACGACGACAGCGCTGCTAATCATGCATTCGCAGCTCCTCCCCGGTTCGCGCGGAGCGGGGACGAGCAACCTCGTGGACTATTCATCCATCTGGGACGGCCAGTGGTACTGGTCGGTCGCCTACAGCGGATACCCGAGCGTGCTGCCGCTCAGTGTGGACGGGGCGGTGGCGGAGAACCAGTGGGCGTTCATGCCCGCCTATCCGTTCCTGGCAGCCGGGGTCGCGTTCGTGCTCGGAGTCACGTGGCCCGTCGCCGGCGTGCTGCTGTCGACCGTCTGCGGGTTTGTCGCGGCGCCTGTGCTCTACGCGCTCTTCCGCACGCGCCTGTCGCACCCTCGCGCCCTGTTCTCGGTGGCGCTGATAGCCGTGGGCCCGGTGTCGTTCATCTTCCAGATGGCCTATGCCGAATCCATGCAGCTACTCCTGCTCGCGCTCTCGTTGCTCCTGCTCGTCCGCAGACGCTGGGCGCTGCTCGTTCCGGTCATCGCTCTCATGGCGTTCACCCGGCCGACCGGGCTGGCCTTCGCCTTCGCCCTGGTCCTCTACTGGCTCGGCCGACACGTCGCACGGAAGAGCGAGCTGTTCCCCGCCCGCGAACGGTTCGTCATCGCGGGACTCGCGGTGTACAGCGGCGTTCTCGGGCTGGCCTGGGCCGGCATCGCGTGGGCCGTGACCGGATCGATGACCGCTTATACAGACACCGAGCTGGCCTGGCGCAGCTCGTGGCTGGGTCCCACGCATCTGCTCCCGTTCACCGCCTGGTTCGAGGCCGCCCCGTTCTGGGTCGGAGCCGCCGCGGGGCCGTTCGTGGTGGTCGCGATAGTCGTCGCATTCCTGCTGCTCCTGGTGACCCCACGGGCGAGGGCGCTCGGCGTGGAGATGCGGAGCTGGGTGATCGCCTACGGCGTGTATCTGTTCGCGGTCTTCTTCCCGCAGTCGAGCCTGCTCCGGCTCCTGATGCCGATGTTCCCTCTGGCCGCCGTTCTCGCCCCGCGGCGCTCGAAGGCTGCCGGGGCGGCGATCCTCCTCGTCGCGCTCGCCCTGCAGCTGGTCTGGTTGTGGTTCACCTGGGGCCCTGTGACGACCTGGTGGTCGGTGCCCTGATCGCGAGTCGACGCACGCTCGTCATGAGGTGTCCTCGACTACCGCCCACGTTTTGGCGGGTCCCCGCATGTGCGGGATAATAGAGACCTCAAGCCTTGTGAAAGGGGATCTCGATGGCTGCAATGAAGCCGAGGACGGGCGATGGGCCCATGGAGGCCGTCAAAGAAGGTCGACTCATCATCGTGCGCGTCCCGCTCGAGGGCGGCGGCCGTCTTGTCGTCTCCGTGAACGATGCCGAGGCAAAGGAGCTTCACGACGCCCTCGCGGCAGTCGTCAGCGCCTGATCCCCACGTCGTACACGACGAAGCTCCGGTCACTCCCGTCAGGGAGGCCGGAGCTTCGTCGTTTCAGCGAGCCGTGATCGGCTGCGACGAAAGTCAGCGGCGCACGAGCTGCAGCAGCCCATCGCCCGCGGGGGAGAGGGCGCTGAGCACCGCGGTCGACCCGCTCACCGTGTCGAGCAGCGTGCGGAGGTTGCGCGCCAACGCCGTGCGCTTCGCCGGGTTCGAGACCTCGCCCCGCCCGAGCGCGCCGGAGATGAGGACCAGGCCGCCCTGGCGCACGAGTCGCAGACCGTGCTCGAGGTACTCGATGACATTGTCGGCATCGGCGTCGATGTGGACGAGATCGTAGGACTCCTCGTTCATGCGCGGCAGTACGTCGAGAGCGCGGCCCGCGATGAAGCGCACCTTGCCCTTGTTGTAACCGGCATCGAGGAATGACTGGCGGGCCGCCGCATGATGGTCGGGTTCGGTGTCGATCGTCGTCAGCGTGGCCGTCGGCGAGCCCTGCAGCAGCCAGAGACCCGAGACCCCGGTGCCGGTGCCGACCTCGATGATGTTCTCGGCACGGGACGCGGCCGACAGGATGGCCAGCTGGGCGCCGACCGACGGGCACACGGGCTCGATGCCGAGCTCGAGCGAGTTGGCGCGGGCCGCGGCGATGACCTCGGGCTCGACGACCAGGTCGTCGGCGTACTTCCAGTTGGCTTCCTTCTCAGACATAAGGAGACCAGCTTACGGCGGCGGAGCAGCCCTCACCGACGGGTCGCGGCGGCATCCACCCGACGGGAACGGGATACCCTTGGGCGGTGTTCGGCCTCACGTTCGAGAAGCTCCTCATCATCGGAGTGATCGCCGTCGTGCTCCTCGGACCCGATCGATTGCCGCAGGCGGCGGCGGGTCTCGCCCGACTCGTCAAGCAGCTCAAGGGGTTCGCCGACGGCGCGAAGACCCGCATGCGCGACGAGATGGGCCCCGAGTTCGACGAGGTCGACTGGAAGAAGCTCGATCCGCGACAGTACGACCCGCGTCGCATCATCCGCGAGGCTCTGGCCGATGACGGCCGCACAGACGATTCGGCGAGGCCCCGCGTGAAGCCCACGTCCCTGCCGCCGGATGCGATGCAGAACGCCGCACGCGTCACACCCCCGCCCCGTGCCGCCGGAGGGCCCGTCGCCTTCGACTCCGAGGCGACCTGATCGAGGTCGAAACGGGTGTTCCGGCGGTCCGACTCACCTGTCGGAGTAGCGAGCGGCCTCCGCGGCGAGAGCCTCGAGCACGAGCTGCACGGACGGGCGTTCCGCCCGGTCGGGCCGCATGAGCGCTGAGATGTGCCGCACCGAGTCGACCTGGGCGATGGGGCGCACCACGATGTCCGAGCGCCTGCTGGCCTGAGTGGTGAAGCGGGGGAAGATCCCGACTCCGTGGCCCTGGCTGACGAGCGCTTCGACGATCCGCACGTCCGTAAAGCGCTGCTTGACCACGGGGGGCTCGCCCGTGATCTCCTCGATCTCTTCGAGGACGCTCTGGAACGGGAAGTTCGGCGGTACGCCGATCCACGGTTCGCCGATCAGATCGGCCGGGCTGATCTGCTCTTCGTCGGCGAGGCGGTGCCCGGGAGGCAGGCCCACGTCGAGAGGCTCGACCATCAGCTGCACGATGTGGAGACCACTGCCGCGCCAGGTCTTCTGGCCGTCGGGGGAGTGGGCGAGGACGATGTCGAAGTCGTTGGCCAGTGTGGCGAAGCCCTCCGTGGACGGGTCCCGATCGCTGGCCGTCAGCCGGATACCCGGGTGCTCGTCAAGACGGTCGAGGAGTCCGGGGAGGAACATCTGACCCGCGGTCGGGAAGACCGCCAGCGTGACCTCGCCGCTCGGCGTGCCCTTGTACTCGGACCACAGCGCCTGGGCCCGTTCCATGGCGACCGCGATGTCGGTCGCCGTCCGTGCGAGCGCCCGGCCGGCGTCGGTCAGCTTGATACCTCGCCCGTCCCGCTCGGTGAGGGGGACTCCGCTCTCGCGCTCGAGGACTTTGAGCTGCTGGGACACCGCGGAAGGGGTGCGATTGGTGGCCTGCGCAACCGCGCCGACGCTGCCGCGTTCGGCGAGTTCGCGGAGGAGTTCGAGCCTGCGGACGTCCATGGGTCGAGCCTATCTCATATTTAATATCAGCTAAATATATAGCTCAAAAGTATTCGCTTGATCTACATGCATGGGAGCGATTCACTGTTCACGACGCCGAATCCGGCGCCCCGATCCAGGTCAGAAAGGCCACCCGTGTTCTCGCTCATCGTCCTCGCCGCTTTCGGATCCCTCGCCGCCGTCGGAGCCGTCGCCACCGTCATGGTCACCGGGCGTGACGGCTATCGCGCAGTTCCCACTCGCCGGGTCTGACGCGTACGGATCCTCTTCCGAGCCGGAGCTCGGCCGTCAAGGAGCGATGCCCTCGGGCGTCGCTTCTTCCGTATCAGGGAGTCAGCTCGTGGACAGAGGAAGCCCGCGGCCGACGAGGCTCTGACTCCGCACGGTCAGACGGTCGGCGATCGAGCGGATCGCGGCCGCCGCCGGGTCCTCGGTCTCGGACAGCACGATGGGGACTCCGAGATCGCCGCCCTGTCGGAGCGGGATGCTGAGGGGCACGGAGCCGAGAAGGGGCACCTCGGCGCCGATCACGCGGCTGAGTCGTTCCGCCGTGGCCGCACCCCCGCCGGATCCGAAGATCTCGAGGATCGACCCGTCCGGCTGCACCATCCCGGCCATGTTCTCGATCACGCCGATGACCCGCTGGCCCGTCTGCCCGGCCACCGAACCGGATCGCTCCGCCACCTCGGCGGCCGCCGCCTGCGGCGTCGTGACCACGAGGACTTCCGCGTTGGGCAGCAGCTGGCCCATCGAGATCGCCACGTCGCCCGTGCCGGGCGGCATGTCGATCAGCAGGACGTCGAGATCTCCGAAGAAGACGTCCGTCACGAATTGCGCGATGGTCCGATGCAGCATCGGCCCGCGCCAGGCGACGGCCTGCCCGCGTTGAGCCGGCGGAAGGAACATCCCGATCGAGATCGTCTTCACACCGTGCGCGACCGGCGGCAGCATGAGCTCACCGACCTTGGTCGGCACCGAGTCGGCGCCGATGCCGAGGATGCCCGGGATCGAGAACCCGTGCACGTCGGCGTCGATCAGACCGACCGCCAGCCCCCGGGAGGCGAGGGCGACCGCCAGATTCGCGGTCAGCGTCGACTTCCCTACGCCGCCCTTACCGCTCGTCACGGCGATCACCCGGGTCAGCGAATCCGGTCCGAAGCGCGAACCGCGCGGACGGTTGCCGCGCAAGCGGGTGGTCAGCGCCGTCCGCTCGGCCGGCGTCATGACCGTCACGTCGACGTGTGCGGCACCGACCCCGTCGACGGAGGCGATCGCGGTGCGCACGTCGGACTCGATCCGGTCGGCCGCAGGGCAGCCCACGATGGTCAGCCGGATCTGGACGTGCGCGTCACCGTCGTCGCCCACGGAGACGTCGCCCACCATCCCCAGGTCGGTGATCGGTTGGCGCAGCTCCGGATCGATGACCTGGGTGAGACTGGCGTGGATGCGCTCGACCAGCGGCGACCCCGTCGTGGTCACGACTGCGCCCGTCGAGCCTCGTCGAGAGCGACGCGGTCCGAGGCGGCACCCGCCGCGCTCACCTCGTCGCGTTTCTCGAGTTCCTCGAGCAGCGAGCGGAGCTCCGCGCGGATGAAGTCCTTCGACGCCATGTCGCGGACGAGAAGGCGCAGGGCGACCACCTCGCGGGCGAGGTACTCGGTGTCCGCCAGGTTCCGCTCCGCGCGCTGGCGGTCCTGCTCGATCTGCACACGATCGCGGTCGTCTTGGCGGTTCTGAGCCAGAAGGATCAGCGGGGCCGCATAGGAGGCCTGCAACGACAGCACCAGGGTCAGCGCGGTGAAGCCCAGCGCTGCACTGTCGAAGCGCCACTCCTCCGGGGCCACGGAGTTGAACGCCATCCAGGCGACGCAGAACAGGGTGAGGAAGGCGAGGAACGCCGGGGTTCCCATCGCCCGTGCGACGAATTCGGTGAACCGCCCGAAGCGGTCGCGGCTGACGCGCTGCGACCGGCGGGGGAGCACGGACGCGCGAAGGCCTTTGGGGGAGTCGAGCCGAGACTCGCGGGTGTTCTCAACTCGTGCCATCGTCAGCCCTCCTCGTCAGAACAGTCGGTGTGCGCCTCGCCGCCGCGGCGCGTGATCGGACGATCCGCGATGATCGGCCACCGCGCCAGTCGTCGGGCAGCAGATGGTCGAGGACGTCGTCGATCGTAACTACGCCCAGCAGGCGGTTCGAGGCATCGACGACGGGGACGCTCACGAGGTTGTAGCTCGCGAGGATACGCGTCACCTCCGACGCCGGCGCGTCCACCCGCACGGGGTCGAGGCTCTGGTCGACGAGGGTCCCGAGGCGCTCGTGCGGCGGGTAGCGCAGCATGCGCTGGAAGTGCACCATCCCGAGGAACCGACCCGTGGGCGGCTCGTACGGCGGAAGGGTCACGCACACCGCGGCACCCAGCGCGGGCGCGAGTTCGTGTCGGCGGATGAGCGCAAGGCCCTCCGCGACGGTCGCGTCGGCCGACAGGATGATCGGCTCGGGCGTCATGAGACCACCCGCCGTGTCAGGGGCGTACTCGAGCAGACGACGCACGTCGTCCGCTTCCTCCGGCTGCATCAGGTCGAGCAGGGTCTCGCCTCGCTCCTCCGGCAGCTGAGCGATGAGGTCAGCCGCGTCGTCGGGCTGCATGGCGTCGAGGACGTCCGCTGCGCGCTCGTCCCCGAGACGTGCCAGAATCCTGACCTGCTCGGTCTCGGGCATCTCCTCGAGGACGTCGGCGAGGCGCTCGTCGGGGAGCTCGCTCGCGACCTCCTGCATGCGCTTGTCGGGCAGGTCGAGCAGCGTATTGGCGAGGTCGGCCGGCTTGAGGTCGGAGAAGGACGCGATCAGCTGGGCTGCCGATTGCGGGTCGCCCTGCGTCTGTCGCTCCCGCACGTCGTTCCAGGCGACGAACGCCGTGGGACCCTTCGCGAAGGGCCCGCCGCCGAGCTTCGGCTTGCGCACGAAGAGCTGCGCGACCTCCCACTCGCCGGGGCCGATCTCCTCGATCGCGACGTCCTCGATCGTGGCCTCGCCGCCACCGTCGGCCAGGACGACCTTGCGGCCGAGCATCTCGGCGATGATCCGCGTCTCGCTCGTGCGCTGTTCGAATCGACGCACGTTGATGAGGCCTGTCGAGATGATCTGGCCGGAGGTGATGCTCGTGATGCGGCCGATCGAGAGGAAAACGCGTTTCTTCCCGGGGATCTCGAGGACGAGACCGACGACCTGGGGGGATTCCGTGTTGCGATACACGACCACGAGATCCCGGACCTTGCCGAGCCGGTCACCGAGCGGGTCGAAGACGGTGCGACCCACCAGCCTTGCGACGAAGATCCTCACGGCACTCATGCGTCGAATCTACCGCCGCGACCTCCGACGACACGCCCCGAAGAGGGGTGGCGCCCCATGACCGATGTATGAACGCTCAGGGCGCGCTGTACGTTCTTCCCGCATTCTCTCCACCCCGGCGGGCACAATGTGGGCATGTCGGATACGTCTTCTCGCCTGAACGCTCGCCGTGCGCTGATGCCCACCCTGCCCAAGGGGGAGGTCGTGGCCAGCTACGAGACGTACTTCGATGCGCAGCAGGCGGTGGACCGGCTGGTGAAAGCGGACTTCCCCGTCGAAGACGTCTCGATCGTCGGCAACGACATGAAGAGCGTCGAACGGGTCACCGGGAAGCTGACCTGGGGGCGCGCGGCCGGGGCCGGAGCGCTGTCGGGTCTGTGGCTCGGAGTGTTCCTCGGAGTCGTCCTGCTGCTGTTCTCGCCCGACAACCCGAACCTGCTCTCGGTCGCGGCGGGCGCGGCGATGCTGGGGGCTGCGTTCGGGATGCTCTTCGCGATCGCGAGCTACGCGTTCACGCGACGGATCCGTGATTACACGTCGACCCAGGCTGTCATCGCCACCAGCTACACGCTCGTCGTCAAGTCCGAGAGCTCGTCGCGGGCGGCCAACATCCTGGGCACCGCCCCGCAGCTGTAGGAGCGGCGGATCGGCTCTGCCGGTGAGCTCTAGGTACGGCCCGGCGGCCTACTCGACGTCCGGCGTTCGGAGGTCGAGTAGCGGAGCGTACCGAGACCGGCCGAGTAGCGGAGCGTATCGAGGCCCCAGCCCGGCGTGAGCGCGAGGGATCGGCTGCGCCGATGCTGCACTGTCTGCTCTCGGTACGCCTTCGGCTACTCGAGCCGTCTCGGTACGGCCTGGCGGCCTACTCGACGTCCGAAACCCACGGAGGTCGAGTAGCGAAGCGTATCGAGGCCCTGCCTCGGAGTGCGCATGAGGTATCGGCTTCGCCGATGCTCTTCTGTCTGCTCTCGATACGTCGCTGCGCTCCTACTCGAGCCGTCTCGGTACGGCCTGGCGGCCTACTCGAGCCGTCTCGGTACGGCCTGGCGGCCTACTCGACGTCCGGGTTTCCGGAGGTCGAGTAGCGGAGCGTATCGAGGCCCTAGCCCGGGTTTCGTCGCTTCCCGAAGTTCTTCTTCGACGCCGCTCGGAGCGCGTCGAGATCCCCGTCGATCAGCGCCTGGCGCTTCGCGCGGCTCCACTTCTGCAGATGCTTCTCGCGGTTGAAGGCGTCGCGCACGGAGTCGTACTCCTCGCTGTAGACGAGGCGGACCGGGAGGCGGGTGCGGGTGTAGACCGCGCCGTCGCCGGCGTTGTGCTGGCCGAGGCGGAGGTCGAGATCTGTCGTGCTGCCGATGTAGTACGTGCCGTCGACGCATTCGAGGATGTAGGTCCAAGCCATGAATGCACACTGGCGGGGAAATGAGACTTCCCGCGGGGATTCGAGACCATCGGTGGAAGAGTCCGCCTCGTCGTCGGCGAAGGAGGAGACGGGATTCGCTCAGTCGTCGCGGGGGCGGGTGCTCAGGGGGAGCGCGAGCCACAGGCCCGCGAGGACGATCGCCGAGACGATGCCGGTGACGATGCCGGCCGTGCGGCCCAGCACGACGTCGAAGATGAGGAGCGCGACACCCGAGATCAGCAGTCCCACGCAGATCAGGGTGAGGTTGAGGAGGCGGCTGGCCCCTTCGACCAGCTGCTTCTTCGCTCGACGCCGGAACAGGCCTCGATGCAGACTCACCGGCGCGAGTCCGAGCGCGGTGCTCAGCACCGCCAGCCCGACGAGAGCGAGATAAACGTCCATCTGGAAGGCGTCCAGGTCCGCGAACCGCGGCTGGAATGCCAGGGTGAGCAGGAACCCGGTCAGGATCTGCGTTCCCGTCTGCGTCACCCGGAGCTCCTGCAGGAGCTCGGCCCAGTTGCGGTCGAGTCGTTCCGTCTCGGTTTCGCGGCGCCCGTCCGTCGGGTCCGCATCGAGGTGATCGGAGCGGGCTTCTCGGGGGGCGTGCTCGCCGGTGACGCCTGCCGGAACCGAACCCGTCTGCTCGACCGCGCCGGAACGGGAGTTCGGATCACGGGACGGAGGCGCGTCGGTCATGGGCCGATCGTAGAGTGGGCCGGGTGAGCGACGTCCTCGAACTCCTGCGGTCCCGGCTGGGAGCCGCGGTCATCACCGACGACGCGGCTCTCGACGCCGCGCGCGCCGACAAGAGCGGCCACCGATCCTCGGGCCGGCCCGTCGCCGTCGTCGAGCCGACGACGATCGAGCAGGTCCAGATCCTGATGCGCACCGCGTCCGAGACGGGCACACCCGTCGTGCCCCGCGGCGCCGGCACCGGGCTCGCCGGCGGCGCCATCGGAGCCCCCGGCGAGATCGTCCTCGCCATGCATCGCATGAACCGCATCCTCGAGATCTCGCCCGCCGACGAGCTCGCCGTGGTCGAGCCGGGCATCTTGAACGGCGACCTGAACGCGGTGCTCGCCGAGCAGGGGCTCTGGTGGGTGCCGGATCCCGCGAGCAAAGCCATCTCCAGCGTCGGAGGGAACATCGCCACCAACGCGGGCGGGATCCTCTGCGCGAAGTACGGCGTGACCCGCGAAGCGGTGCTGGGTCTCGCGGTCGTCCTCGCCGACGGCACGCTCATGCGCACGGGGCACCGCACCGTCAAGGGCGTCACCGGCTACGACACGACCGCCCTTCTGATCGGATCGGAGGGCACGCTGGGGGTCATCGTCGAGGCGACGCTCAAGCTGCGGCCCCTGCCGACCGGCGAGGTCGCCACCATCGGGGCCTACTTCCCGGACGTCGTCTCCGCGGCTGCCGCGTCGGCCGCCATCACCGCGTCCGGCATCCGGCCGTCAGCCCTCGAACTCCTCGACGCGCTCACCCTCCGACTCATCGATGGCCTGCTCGGCGGGTCCGCCGGGTACGTCCCACTGGCCGGTCGCGGCGGCGCCTACCTGCTCGTCCAGACCGACGGCTCGACCGCCCTCGATGAGGCGGAGCGGGTCATGTCGGTTCTCGCCGACCACGGCGCCGATGCTGAGATCACCACGGATCCGACGGAAGGCGAGCGCCTGCTGCAGGTCCGCCGAAGCGCGCACCCCGCATTCGAGACGGCAGGCGAGGTGCTCATCGAAGACGTCTCGGTGCCGCGCTCAAGCCTCCCCGAGATGTTCGCGGCCATCGAGCGCATCTCGGCGGATACCGGGATCCAGATCCCGGTCATCGCCCACGCGGGCGACGGAAACCTTCACCCCAACCTGATCGTGCCGCCTCACCTCGCACGGCCCGACGGTGAGATCCCCGAGGTGGTCTGGGACGCGGCCGACCGGCTCTTCCACGAGGCGATGCGGCTCGGTGGCACGCTGACCGGCGAGCACGGTGTCGGGCTCCTCAAACGGCGCTGGCTGGCCGACGAGCTGGGGGAGTCAGGGTACGAGCTGCAGAAGCGGATCAAGGCTGTGTTCGACCCCGCGGGGATTCTCAACCCCGGCAAGCTGTTCGCGTGACCGACGGGCCTCCCCGCCGGCTCACTCGCTGCGGGAGCCGACTCTCCATCGAAGCCACGACACGGCGTGGAACAGCGTCGGATGGCTGCCGTCGAACGTGATCGTCTCGCCGAGGCCGACGCGTCGCACGCACACGAACTCCGATTGGCCATCGTCGAGGAGTCGCTGGTGCACCTCACCGATGGGACGCGTCGCGGTGGGGGGCTGCACGACCCAGACACCCTCGCCGGCTTCGCGTGCGAACGGGTGGTACTGGCGGGTCTGGTCGTAGTAGACCGTCGAGATGCGGGGGACTTCGGGATCGTCGTCGATCCGGGTGACGCTCATCGTCATGGTTGTGCTCCTTACAGGACTTCCGCGACGCGTCGTGAGTTGAGCCGCTGGAACCAGACGCTAGAGCCCCACGCAGGGGGCGCACGGATCGTGCGGTGCCTTGCGAGACGTTCGGTAGGTGACTCCCAGCCTCAGCCGCGCTTCTCGCGGCCGGCCGTTCCGCAACCCCGCGACCGTTCAGGAGCAGGTGTTCCGCTGGATGCATGACCGCCGATGTCGCTCGTGTCTCCTGCAGTGAACCCGTCCTCTGGCGTGATGCGCGCGCCGTCCTCGGAGAGAGCCTTTGGTGGGCGGACGGGTACCTCCACTGGTGCGACATCGCCTCGGGGACCCTTCATCGATCTCCGGCCGCCGGGCGTATCGACGGTTCCGATGACGAGGTGGTCGAGTTCCCGCCGCCGCTCGCCTCATTCCAGCCACGTCGGGCCGGCGGCTACGTCGTAGCGCTGGGGGATACGGTGGTCGTCTGCGATGCGGACGGCGGCGACCGCCGCGCGATCGCTCGACTCCCGCACGCTCACCCCTCTATGCGACTCAACGAGGGCAAGTGCGATCCGGCAGGGCGCTTCCAGATCGGATCCATGAACATCGGCGGCGAAGACCCGAACGCGGCCGTCTATCTCGTCACGCCCGACGGAGCCCGGGTGATCCGCGGCGGATTCACGACGACGAACGGCTTCGAGTGGTCCCCGGATGACGGCAGGGCCTACCTCACCGACACGGGTACGGAGACGATCTACCGGGCCGACTGGACCGAGGACGGCGGGCCCGGGGAACTGCATCCCTTCGTCACCGGGCGGACCTTCGACGGTGCGACTCTCGACTCGGAGGGCTTCCTGTGGGCGGGCGTCAACGGCGGGGGACAGGTCGTGCGTATCGATCCGTCGGGCGAGATCGTGCTCGAGATCGCCATCCCAGCGCCTCAGGTCACCTCGGTCGCGTTCGGAGGCGACGATCTCGGCACCCTCTTCGTGGCCTCGGCGCGCGAGAACCTCACGGACGAGGAACTGGACGAACACCCGGGCTCAGGCGGCATCTTCGCGATACGCACCTCGGTCACCGGCCTCCCGGTGCGCACCTTCGACGGCTGAGTCGTTGAGATCGTTCCCCCGGGCGTCAGCTCCAGAACCAGCCGATGTCGGTCACCGTGGCCTGGGCGTCGATCCGCATCAGCAGGATGATGCCGACGGTCGCGCACACGAGGGCGATTCCGACGAAGACGGCGACCCAGAGAATGGCGGGCAGGTGGGTCAGTCGGGCGAGCTGGTCGGCGTCGGACGAGCCCCGTCCGCGGCCTGCGCCCTCGCGGCGCCGTGCACCCTGCAACTCCACTGATGCGCGCAAGGCCCCGAAGCCGAGGAAGCCGGCAACGGTAGTCGCCACCGTTGCCTGCCATGCCGGGTCGAGGAGAAGCGTGACGGCGACCACTGCGCCGCCCGTCACGAGCACGACCAGCAGCCCGTACCAGTTACGGATCTGCACGAGTACGAGCACGAGGATCACCAGCAGCAGCCAGAGAAACGCGACCCCGTGGCCGATGCCGACCAGCCCCGCGGCGGCTAGACCGAGGACGGCAGGGGCCGGATAGCCGCTCAGCAGGGTCGCGATCATCCCGGGGCCGCGCGGCTTGCCGACGCTGACCGTCACTCCCGACGTGTCGGAGTGCAGGCGGATGCCCGCCAGCCGTCGGCCCGACAGCGTCGCCACGAACCCGTGGCCGGCTTCGTGCACCGTCGTCACCGCGTTGCGGGCGACGCGCCATACCGGGGTCACGACGACCGCGACCGCTGCGACACCCAGGCAGACGGCGACGACCGTAAGAGGAAGAGCGGGCTGCGCCGCGGTGATGATCGCCCACAGCGCACCGAGTTGCTCCACGCACCCATTGTCGCTTGACTGGAGGGATGACCGATCTCAACACCAAGCCCGAAATCGACGCCCCCGAGGGCCCCGCCCCCACCACCCTCGTCATCGAGGACATCGTCGTCGGTGACGGCGCCGAGGCCGCCGCCACCTCGACCGTCAACGTCCACTACCTGGGCGTCGAGCACGACTCCGGTGAGGAGTTCGACTCGTCGTGGAGCCGCGGCCAGACCATCAACTTCCCCCTTCGCAACCTCATCTCGGGATGGCAGCAGGGCATCCCCGGGATGAAGGTCGGAGGCCGCCGCAAGCTCACCATCCCGCCGGCGCTCGCCTACGGCGCCGCCGGATCGGGTCACCCTCTCAGCGGCAAGACCCTGATCTTCGTGATCGACCTGCAGGGCGTCAGCTGATCCGACGACTCCTCTGAGGGGTCTGAAAGAGCCCGAAAAAGAGAGAACCCGATGTCCAGTGGCGGGGCGCTGCCTCCGACCGAACCTGGAACATCGGGTTCTTTCTTTCAGGTCTTCAGAATGCTCCCGGGGTGCGGATCCCGTCAACACCGGATGCGTCATTCCAGCGAACCCTCAGCTAGCCGCGAAGTCGTACCGAGGGTCGGACGGCACCGGAGAATGTGGGCATGAGCATCCTCGTATCCGCTGACGAACTCCACGCGCTGATCGAGGCGGGCGCAGCTCCTGTCATCCTCGACGTTCGGTGGCGGCTGGACCGCCCGGACGGACGCGACGACTTCCGGACAGGCCACATTCCGGGTGCGGTTTACGTCGATCTCGAATCCGAACTCGCGGGACACGGTGAGCCGACCGACGGACGGCATCCTCTTCCGGCCATCGACGATCTGGAGCGGGCCGCTCGTCGGTGGGGCATCGACGATGGTGCGAGCGTCGTCGTCTACGACGACCTCGCGGGCATGTCGGCGGCGCGCGCCTGGTGGGTGCTCCGCTGGGCGGGGATAGAGGACGTCCGGATCCTCGACGGAGCGCTCTCGGCTTGGCGCGCGAGCTTCCCGCTCGAGACCGTCGACGCGCCATCGCGAACGGGATCGGTGCGGCTGTCGGCCGGTCACATGCCGACCATCGACCTCGACGGCGCGGCCGCCCAGCCCGCGGCGGGTGTCCTTCTCGATGCCCGGGCGCCGGAGCGTTTCGCGGGAACCGTCGAGCCGATCGATCCTCGCGCCGGTCACATTCCGGGCGCCGTCGGCGCACCGACTGCGCAGAATGTCGCCCCCGACGGGCGGTTCCTGTCCGCAGACGAGCTGCGGGAGCGCTTCGCCGGTCACGGTGTGACGAGTGGAACCGACGTCGCCGTGTACTGCGGATCAGGGGTCACGGCGGCGCACCAGATCGCCGCGCTCGGCATCGCCGGGATACCCGCTGCCCTCTTCCCCGGATCGTGGAGTCAGTGGTCGAACCATCCCGAGCGGCCGGTCGCCACCGGGGACTGAGACGAGCGACGGCGGCCGGTGCATGAGCACCGACCGCCGTCGAACGACCCGATTCGTGTGTCAGGCGCCCTGACGCACCGAACGCATCGCGCGGGTCCAGGCCTCGAGCTGGTCGAACAGGGTCGCCGCCTCGGCGTCGTGAAACTCGGCCGGCGTGAACTCCGAGTAGTTCTGGAAGTCGTAGGCGAGCATGAACGCGACCTGCTGGCGGACATGCGCGATCTGCAACTCGGACGCGATGCCGCGAAGGTGCTCGACGGCGCGGACGCCGCCCGAGGAGCCCCAGCTGACGAACGCAGCGGCCTTGTTGTTCCACTCGGCGCTGAGGTAGTCGAAAGCGTTCTTGAGGACGCCGGACGTGGAGTGGTTGTACTCCGGGGTCAGGAAGACGAAGCCGTCGAAGCCGGACACGACCTCAGCCCACTTCTTGGTGTGCTCCTGCGTGTACTGGCCCATCTGAGCGGGGACCGGCTCGTCGAGGAAGGGCAGCTCGATGTCCGCGAGGTCGACGAGCTCGTACGTTGCGGCGGTGCGCTCGGCGGCTCGGTCGAGAACCCACTTCGCCACGGCCTCGCCGTTGCGACCGGGGCGGGTGGTGCCGAGGACGACGGCGATGCGGAGCGGAGTTTCAGTGGTGTTCGTCATGGCTCTCCTAGTCGAGGAACGGATGAGACGGAGAAGACCGTACCCCATTTAGGTGATGAATCAACCAAAAGGGGGAAGCGCGTATAATTTTCGGATGAGCAGCTCGACCGACACGATGACGGATCAGCAGGTGACCGGTCGGGAGCAGGCTCTCTGGCGCCAGGTCGTGATCATGCGCCGGAAGATCGAGAGGGCGCTCGAGAAGCGCCTCCAGGCGGACGCCTCGATCTCGGTCGCCGATTTCGAGATCCTCAGCACTCTCTGCGACGCGGTCGACAACCGTCTGCGCGCCCGCGATCTCGCCGACGTGCTCGGGTGGGAGAAGAGCCGACTCTCGCATCAGGTGACCCGCATGGAGTCGCGCGGGCTGGTGCGACGCGAGGAGTGCCCCACGGACCTGCGTGGCACCTGGGTCGTCATCAGTGACGAGGGTCACCAGGCGGCGGGACGCGGCATGCATGGTCATGACGAGGTGCTCCGCGAGCACTTCGCGAGTCTGAGCGACCGTGAGCAGGACGAACTCGGTGAGCGCATCGCCCGCGTGATCCGTGCCGCCGACCCCGGTGCCTGCAAAGTCGCTGAGGCTGTACTCCGCACCACGGGGTCGTGAGGCGCTGACACTCCCCGCGCGACGGTAGACTCGAGGACCGTGATTTCGGCCTGATTCTTCCGGCCGACACAGGGGACGGAAGGTGAGTCGTGGGGCAGTCGGCCGATCCGGTGGGGGAGGGTCTCCAGAAGGAGATCCAGTCTGAGCAGCGCTACCTCGACGCGCTCTACGAGCGACTCGACACGGTGCGCGCGGAAGCCGCGCGCGAGCTCGACAACGTGCGTCTCGGCCCGCAGGGCGGCACCCATCAGAGTCGCTCCGAGCGCGACGCCATGGCGCGGATCTACGAGGACCGCATCGCCCAGCTGCGCGAGGTCGACGACCGCCTGGCCTTCGGCCGCCTCGAAGACGAGGAAGGCGAGTACCGCTACATCGGCCGCATCGGTCTTCGTGACGCCGAGCTGCAGCCGATCCTGCTCGACTGGCGTGTCCCGCAGGCCAGCGCTTTCTATCAGGCCACCGCGGCGACGCCCATGGGTCTGGCGTCCCGTCGCCACCTCAGCACCGATAACCGCCGCGTGACCCGCCTCGAGGACGAGGTCTTCGGCGCCGGCGCGGGCGACACCTCGGACCGCGTCCTGACGGGCGAGAGCGCGCTCATGGCGGCGCTCGGTGCGCAACGGACCGGCCGGATGACCGACATCGTCTCGACCATCCAGGCCGAGCAGGATCGCATCATCCGCTCCGACCTCCGCGGAGTGATGGTCGTCCAGGGCGGGCCCGGAACGGGGAAGACCGCCGTCGCCCTGCACCGCGCCGCCTACCTGCTCTACACGCACCGAGACCGTCTGGCCTCGTCCGGTCTTCTGGTGGTCGGCCCGTCCAACAGCTTCCTCCGCTACATCGAGCAGGTGCTGCCGTCCCTCGGCGAGACGGGAGTCGTGCTGTCGAGCCTCGGGTCGCTGTTCCCCGGGATCGACGCTCAGAGCGACGATGCGCCCGAGGTCGCCTCGGTCAAGGGCTCGACCCGTATGGCCGAGCTGCTGCGTCGTGCGGTCGCGTCACGCCAGATCGTGCCCACGGAGGAGCAGGTCGTCGAGATCAACGGGGAGCGCCTCGAGGTGCCTCCGGTCCTGATCGAGAAGGCCATCCGCCGTGCGCAGGACAGCCGCAAGCCGCACAACGAGGCGCGCGTCGTCTTCGTGCAGAACGCCATCGCCGCGCTCTCGTCGGAGCTGGTCGGTCGCCTGCGTCGCCGCGGAGACACCATCGACGACGAGGACATCCGGATGCTCCGTGAGGACATCCGTTCGAGCCAGGACGTCCGCGTTCTGCTCAACACCGCCTGGCTGCCGATGACCCCGCAGAAGCTGCTCGGCGACCTCTACGCCCGTCCCGGCTGGCTCGCCAGTCTCACGCCCGGGTGGAACGCGGAGCGCCGTGGCCTGCTGGCGCGCGATCGTGCCGCCGACTGGACCGTGTCCGACATCCCGCTGCTCGACGAAGCCGCGGAACTCCTCGGCGAGGCGCCCGTCGCATCGGCTGCTGCAGAGGCGCAGCGTCAGCGTCAGCGTCAGATGGACCTCGAGAACGCCGAGAACGCCATTCGCAACATGGGCGTCGAAGGCATGGTCAGCGCCGAGGCGCTCGCCGACGGATTCGCCGAGTCGGGGCCTCGTCTGTCCGCCGCCGAGCGGGCGTCGACCGACCGCTCGTGGACGTTCGGCCACATCGTGGTCGACGAAGCGCAGGAGTTGTCGCCCATGCAGTGGCGCCTGCTCAAGCGCCGCGCCCCGCTCCGCTCGCTCACCATCGTGGGCGATATCGCTCAGGCCAGCTCCCCGACCGCCGCGTCGAACTGGGCGGACGCGATCCGCTCGCTCGGTGGTGAGTTCCGCCTCGAAGAGCTCACGGTCAACTACCGCACGCCCGCGCAGATCGCTCATCTCGCGGAACGCACCGCCCGCGACATGGGGCTGAACATCACGGCGTCCCAGTCGGTCCGCGAGTCGGCGTGGGACCCACACGAAGTGACGACCACCGCCGACGGCCTGCTGCCGGAGCTCATCGACGTCATCCGCGAGGACCGGGAGATCCCGGATGCGGGCACGCTGGCGGTCATCGCGCCCGCGGCGCTCGTCGGCGAGCTGCACGCAGCCCTTCGCGATGAGTTCGGTGCCTCGATCGGACTGGGGGGCATCAGCCTGACCCAGTCGGTGTCGGTGCTCTCGCCCCGCACGGCGAAGGGTCTCGAGTTCGACTCGGTCATCGCCGTGGATCCCGACGGGATCGTGCATGCGGAGCCGCGTGGCGCCAGCGCTCTCTACGTCACGCTGACGCGGTCGACTCAGCGCTTGACCGTCATGCGGATCGCCGGCCGCGGCTGACCCGTCGTACCCGCCGCCAGCCGGTCGATCCGGGTGTCGCATAGCAACCGCTCTGCCGGAGCATAGGAATCACAGGGAGGATCGAAGGCATGTTCCGTCGTCACCCCGTCCTCTCCCTGGTGACGGGCGTCTACCTGGCCTTCGTCGCGTGGATCACCCTGTCGCCGCAGCTCCCCATGGGCGACGGCACGGACGGTCTCGTCTGGACGATCCTCAACGCTCTCGACCGGATTCCCGGCACCAGGTGGATCGACTACGCCGACGTCGAGTTCATCGCCAACATGGCCATGTTCGCGCCCATCGGCATGTTCTTCGTGCTGCTGTTCGGTCGGCGCCGGTGGTGGCTCGCGATGCTCCTGCCGTTCGTGCTGTCGGTGGGCATCGAACTGGCTCAGCTCTTCTTCTTCACGACCCGCGTCGCGGATGTCCGTGATGTGATCTCGAACACCTCGGGGGCTCTCATCGGAGCGATCCTCGTCCTGATCGTCACCACTCCCAAGGCGCGCCGCATCCGACGGGCGGAGGCTGCCGCGGCAGCTCAGGCGCGGTACCCCGCCTACAGCTCCTAGGCCTCGGGGTCGTCCGGGTCGAGCGGTGCGTGGTGATCGGCGCCGGCGATGCCCCGCCGCCAATAGCCGTCGACCTTCATGTCGGAGCGATCGATCCCGAGGTCGTCGCGGAGATACCGGCGCACGGGGATGAGCGCGGTGGCCTCGCCCGCCGCCCACACGTAGGTGTAGGCGTCGGGACTCGCATCGCGGATGGCGGCGACTCCGGCGTCCGCGCCGGTCGGGACGACCGAGACGGTTGTCGTCGAGGGGAACGGGTACGAGGAGATATCGGGAGAGTCGGATTGCACGAAGGCCTCGACGTGCGCCGAGATCCCGACGGCTTCGATCCAGCGCGACAGGGCGGGGACGGCGCTTTCGTCGGCCAGGAGGAGGAAGCGTTCGTAGCCGCCCGGTGCCAGACGAGACCCGCGGGGTCCGCCGATGGACAGGCTGTGACCGGAAGCTGCCGAAGCGGCCCATGCACCCGCCGGCCCGGTCGCGCCGTGGACGACGAAGTCGATGTCGAGTTCGCCCGCGTCCTCTCGGAACGTGCGCGGGGTGTAGTCGCGTCGCACCGTCTCGCCCGTCGGAGTGCGGAGGAAGACCTTCACGTGATCCTCGGGCCCGAGCGCCGAGAAGCCGGTGAGCTCGTCACCACCGAGGGTCACACGGGTCATGGTCGACGTGAGCCGCTCGACGCGGAGGACCTCGAGGTCCCGGCGGACGAGCTCGTGCCGGACGACCTGCCGCTCGCGTGCGGGGGTGCTCACTCCGCCGACTCCCTGGCCGAGCACGAGGAGCCCGCGTGGACGGAGCCCCGATGGAAATCGGTGATGTGCGAGAAGCGCTCGAGCAACCGCGCGAACTCCGCGAGGTCCTCGGAGCTCCAGGTGTCGAGGAAGTCGGTGTAGCGATTCTTCGCCTGCTCCGCGATGGCACCGGCCTTCTCGATCGCCGACTCGGTGGGGGTGACGAGGCTCACTCGCGCGTCCTCGGCGCTGGGGGTCGTCTCGACGAAGCCCTTCTCGCGAAGATCTTTCAGCTGACGGCTGATGACGCTCTTGTCGACGCCGAGCGCGGACGCGAGGGCCCCGCCGGTGACGGGGCTCTCGCGCAGCAGATGCCGGAGGACGCTCCACGCCGCGGGCTGCAGCTCGGGATCGAGCTGAGCCGCGGACGCGTGCATGTTGGCCTTCACGAAGCGGAACAGGCTCCCGAAGGACTGCTCGATCGACTGGATCGTGCGGCGGGTGTCCTCGTCGGCGGCGCTCATCTGCGTTCCACTGTAGTCACCGACCCGGTCGCGGTCGTGGTCGATCCGATGTCGTTCGCGGCGACTTCGGCGAGGCGGGCGCCGTTCTCCTCGTTGAGCTGCTGGACGGCGGTCTTCATGCCGAGCGGACGGTTGGGGAGGAATGCGATCGCGATGATCGTGACCAGCGCGAGCGGAGCCGCGATGAGGAAGACGAAACCGACCGCCTCGCCGTACGCCGACTCGACCGCGGTGCGGACCGGTTCGGGCAGTGCGGCGATGTTCGGGATGGCGGTGCCCGAGTTGCCGATCGCCCCGGCGGGGATCCCCAGTGCCTGGAGCTTCTCGATGATCAGGTCGCCGACGCGGTTGCCGAGCACGGTGCCCAGGGCGGCGACGCCGATGGTGCCGCCCAGGCTGCGGAAGAACGTGACCGTGGAGCTGCCCGCGCCGAGCTGGCTGGCCTTGAGCGAGTTCTGCGTGACGAGCACAAGGTTCTGCATCGTCATACCGATCCCGAGACCCATGAGCGCCATGAAGAGCGACATCAGCGGGTAGGGGGTGTCGTACTGCAGCGTGCCCATGAGGCCGAGACCGGTGGCGAGCATGACGGATCCGATGACCATCCACATCTTCCAGCGGCCCGTGCGGCTGATGATGTTGCCGACCACGGTGGAGGCGATGAACAGTCCGAGCACCATGGGGAGCGTGAGCAGGCCCGACTCGGTCGGAGTGTTGCCCCGAGCGAGCTGGAAGTACTGGCTGAGGAAGACCGAGGTGCCGAACATGGCGACGCCGACCGACAGGCTCGCGATGACCGCGAGCACGAAGGTGCGGTTGCGGAAGAGCTCCATCGGGATGATGGGCTCCTTCACCTTGAGCTCGACGATCACGGCGGCGATCAGTAGTGCCGCGGCACCGATGATCATCGCGAAGCTGGTCGGCTCGTCCCAGTCGAACTGCTTCCCGCCGAGGCTCACCCAGATGAGCAGGAGGCTCACGCCGCCCGCGATGAGGACCGCGCCCAGGTAGTCGATGGTGACCTTCCCGACGCGCTTGGGCAGGTGGAGCGTCCGCTGGATGATGACGAGCGCGGCGATCGCGAACGGCAGGGCGATGTAGAAGTTCCACCGCCAGCCGAGGCTGTCGGTGATGACACCGCCGAGCAGCGGGCCGCCGACCGTGCCGACAGCCATGACGGCGCCGATCAGGCCCATGTAGCGGCCGCGCTCACGGGGGCTGATGATGTCGGCGATCGCCACCTGGACGAGCGCCGTCAGGCCACCGGCGCCGAGGCCCTGCACGACGCGGAAGCCGATGAGCATCTCGGGGTTCTGCGAGAAGCCGGCGAGGGCCGATCCGAGCACGAAGATCGAGAGCGCGATCTGGATGAGCAGCTTGCGGTCGACGAGGTCGGCGAGCTTGCCCCAGATGGGTGTGCTGACCGTCGTGGCCAGGAGGGTCGAGACGACGATCCAGGTGTACGACGTCTGGTCGCCCTTGAGATCGGAGACGATGACGGGCAGAGAGGTCGAGACGACGGTGCCGGCCAGGATGGCGACGAACATGCCGGTGATCAGACCGGACAGCGCCTCGAGCACCTCGCGGTGGCGCTTCTTCTCTTCGGGTGTCGCGGCGGGTTTCGCCTTCGTATTGCGTGCCACTGTTCTCCTCGTTCACGGACTCCACTGCGCCGACGCTCGTGGCGTCGGAAGTTGACTGCAGTCAACTATATGCGGTGGTTGCGTGGAGTCAACTATCTGGTTGCGGTGATGCAGGGCACTCCCAGCTGAGGCGTCAGCCCCGGCTGCAGGTGCCCGAGGAGACGGCTGCGGTGAGACTCGACGACTCGGCCAGGACCGGCTGCAGTTCCGTCATCGTCGCCGCGTAGCCCACGTTCGATGTCGTGCCGCTGGTGGCGAAGACGATGCCGACGACCGATCCGTCGAGGCTCAGGACGGGGCCGCCCGAGTTGCCCTGCTGCACGTCGGCCGCGAGCGTATAGATGTCGCGGGGCGATTTGGTCTGGCCGTAGATGTCGTCGACGTCGAACTCGCGGACCGAGATGACGTCCGCCGCACGCGATTGGAACGGACCGCCCAACGGATAGCCCTGGAAGACGGCCTGGTCGCCCACGGCGAGATTGGCGGCGGCCGGGAGCGGCGCTGTGGTGAGGCCGTCCGTGGCGATGACGGCGATGTCGTCGATCGGATCGAAATACACGACGCGGCCGGGGACCGTGCCGTCGCGGCGAGTCTCGACGATGGGCTCGTCGACGCCTGAGACGACGTGGGCATTGGTCACGATGCGATCAGGGGCGACGACGAATCCGCTGCCGGTCTGGCTCTGGCCGCAGGCGTAGGCGTTGCCGGTGATCCGGACGACCGACATGGACGCCGCCTCGAGGACGCCGGTCGCGGTGTCCAGGTCGGGCACGGTCGGTGCGGTCGCGGGGTCGCCGAGCGCCTCGGTGATGCGCGGGATGCCGCCCTGGATGACGAGCGAGCGGAGCTGGGCGAGGGCGCCCTTCAGGGGCGTCGGGGTGACCTGGTCGACAGTCCGGAGAACCTGCGACGACGCCAGCGCCGGGCTGAGCACGGGCACGCCCAGGGAGGTTACGCCGAAGGCGACCATCGAGAGGACGAGAGCCGAGACCACGAGCCCGACGGCGGCCCCGAGGACGCGGTCGACGACCTTGAGCGGACCGCGAGCGACCCCGTTCGAGAGTGCTCGCCCGATGAGCCCTCCGATCGTGCTGCCGAGCGTCAGGAGCGCGACGACCAGGAAGAGTCCGACGACGATGCGGACACCGCGCTCCGCGATCAGCTGCGTCATGATCGGCAGGAGGAGGACCGCTCCGATGCCCCCCGCGACGACGCCCGCGATCGAGAAGACGCTGCGCAGCAACCCCGCGCGGGCCCCGTACACGGTGTACGAGATCAGCGCCAGGACCAGCAGGATGTCGACGATCACGACGAGCATGGGTGTTCGCTCTCCTCGGCTGCCTCTCCTCGGGTCACACCGGGGGAGTCGGAGCGTGAGAGGTCTTCTTCTCGATTGTCTCGCGTCCCGCCTGAAGGAGCGGCCAATCCGGTGGAGAGATAGGGAACGCAAAGCCGACTGCCGCTGGACGGTTAGCCTTGACGGATGCCTTCCCCGTCCCTGGCGGAGCTCGTCCGCTCGCGCACCAGCCTCACGCCCGACTTCCCCGAGCCCGGGATCCTGTTCCGCGACCTCAGCCCGCTCTTCGCCGATGCCGACGTCTTCAAGGCGACGGTGGACGGCCTGACCGAGCCGTTCGCCGGACGGTTCGACGTGGTGGCCGGTGCCGAAGCGCGAGGTTTCGTCCTCGCTGCCGGGGCGGCGATCGCCGCGGGCGTCGGGTGCCTGCCCATCCGCAAGCCGGGCAAGCTGCCGCCGCCCTACTTCGAGGAGGAGTACGCCCTCGAGTACGGGTCCGCGGCGCTGCAGATCCGCGACGGCATCCTCGAGCCTCAGCGAGTGCTCCTGATCGACGACGTCCTGGCGACCGGGGGAACGCTCGCCGCGTCGAAGCGGCTCCTCGAGCGGGCCGGCCACGAGGTCGTCGGGATCGCCGTCGTCATCGAGCTCCCCGAGCTGGGCGGCCGTGCGGTCCTGCCCGACATCGAGGTCGTCAGTCTTCTCGCCTGAGGTCTACCTCCGGTGAGCCGGATCAGCGGCGCTTACCGGGCTTGCCCGGCTTGCCGCGGGGAAAGCCGCGCGCCGGACGCGGCGGGGGTTTCCTGCCGGCGTCGGCCTTGCGTGCCTCGGCGCGCGCGGCGGCCGCTGCGGCCTTCGCGGCCGCGGTCTTCTTGACGGGGCTGGCGTCGTCGTCGGCCGCGCCGCGTGAGCTTCGGGCAGACCGACCGCGCACGATTCCGATGAACTCGTTCATGGCGTCGTCGGTGTCACCCGACCAGATGAGGGCGATCCGCGTCGGCTCTGCGTCGCTGACGGGCTTGCCGACGACATCGCGACGGCCCGTCGCGCGGAACACCGCCTGCGGCATGAGGGCGAGGCCCACTCCGGCCGCGACGAGGTCGAGGGTGTCGTCGTCGCGACCCTCCAGGATCGTCTCGTCCTCCAACTCGGCGAGCGTCACCGAGTCGACCACCTTGATGGGGTGATCCTTGGGAGCGATCACCAGGGGCGTCTCGCTCCACAGCTGGATGGCGTGCAGACCCTCGGGGATGTCGTCGTCGAAGCGGGCGAGCGCCATGTCGACGTCGTCGAGGGAGTGACCGGCCAGGTCGGGACCGCGGGGGACGAGGACCAGGGGGAGCGGCATCCGTTCCTGCCAGACCCGGGACCACTTGTCGGGAGAGACCCCGGACACGAACCCGATCGTCAAGCTCTCCCGACGACCCGATTCGGGGGCGGGACCGGAGCTGGCGACGGGGTCGGACACGCGTCAAGGGTAGCCTTGGCGGGTGTCCGAGCCTGTCGAGAACCAGTCCCTTCCGTCCGAGAGCGACGCTCCGGCGTCTCCGGACGCTTCGCCGGAGACCTCGAAGTCGGTGGACGCCCAGTCGATGAAGCCTTCGACGGCCGCCAAGAAGCTCGGCATCCTGCTGGCTGCCGCGCCCGCCGATTTCCAGAGCGGAGTCGTCACGCGCGACGAGTTCCTCGCCCTGCAGAACGATCCGCCGGAGTGGCTCGCGACTCTGCGTCGCGAGGGCCCGCACCCCCGTCCCGTGGTCGCCGCGAAGCTCGGCGTCTCGATCTCGGGTCTGACACGTGCGGACGCGGACGAGCCGCTGACCACTGTGCAGATCAAGGAGCTCCTGGCGAGCCCGCCGCCGTGGCTCGTCGAGGAACGCGCCCGTCAGGCGAAGGTCATCGAGGAGAACGTCCGCATCAAGGCCGCCCGTGCCGAGGCTGCGGCGAAGCGCGCGAAGAAGGCGGACTAGGGCCTCGATACGCCTTCGGCTACTCGGCCGGTCTCGGTACGGCCTGGCGGCCTACTCGACCTCCGGACGTCGAGTAGGGACCGCGAAGCGTCCCGTACCGAGTCCCCTCCGCTTAACACGGAGTGGGCCCAGGCTCGAGTAGGAGCGCAGCGACATACCGAGAGCGCACGGCCCAGCGGCGCCTAGCCGGCGAGCCCCCCGAACATCGGGTGGATGCGCCACGGGGTGGTGTTCCCCAGCGCGATCCGCAGCCCGAGCGCCGCCGTCTGCGCGTCCGTCACGCTCACATCGCTGATGACGTCGATCGCCAGGGGCGGCGGCTCACCGAACTTCGGGATCTCCACGTAGGCCCGCTCGCCTCCGGGCAGAGGCACATGCGCATCGGCGGTCCCCGCCCCGGCCACCCGCGAGTCGACAGCGAGGGCGATCGCAGCCAGCACCTCGATGCGGCTGAGGGTCGCGTCGATCACCAGGGTGGCCATACCGGCGCCGACGGGTTCGTCCCGTCCTCGCGATCCGCGTCGTCGTCTCATCGATGGTCCTCCCGATCCGCTTCGAGGTTCCGTGAAGCCGTGCTCACGTTCGCACTCCTGGTTCGGAGCGGGCAGTGAGTGCGGGTGCATTAGGGTGTCGGATGGAGTGCGTCGTAGTCCTTGAAGGTCTTGGACCGGGCTATGAGGAGGGCTACCAGGCCGACGATGACGAATCCACCCACCGCGGGCGGCAGCCAGAGTGCCCCCAGCAGTGACAGGATCCCCACGTAGAGGTCTCCGATCCGCGGTCCGCCCGTGACGACCACGATGAACAGGCCCTGGATGCGTCCGCGATAGTGGTCCGGGACGGCCGACTGGAGCATCGTCGAGCGGAAGATCGCGCTGATTTCGTCGGAGGCTCCCGCCCCGACCAGCATGAGCGCGGCGACGACGGTGAGGCCTGTACGCGTGGTGGTGTCGGTCGATCCCGACTCGACGGAGAACCCGCCGAGGGAGATGACGGCGAGGACGATGCCGAACGCCGCGATGAAGAGCCCGTAGACGCGGATGGCCCGCCCTATCGCGACACCGTGGAAACGCACTCGGCCGAGGCGGCCGGAGAACAGGCTGCCGAGGAGGGCGCCCACGGCGAACGACGCGGTGAGGATGCCGACCGTGACGGCGTCGCCGCCGAGCAGGAGCGCCGCGGCGGCGGGGTAGAGCACGCGGGGCTGTCCGAAGACCATCGCGACGATGTCGACGAGGAAGTTCATCCGGATGTTCGGGGCGTCCCTCAGGAACTTCAGCCCGTCGACGATCGAGCGGAGGCGTGTGTGCTCGGTCTTCTCGGTGGGCGGCAGCGGCGGGAAGAAGAGGATGCCGAGGAACGCCGCGACGAAGAGCACCACGTCGACCGAATAGGTCCAAGGGAACCCGACGGCGGCCACGAGGACGCCCGCGACGGCGGGACCGACGGTCACGGAGATACCGGTGGCGATGCCGCCCAGCGCCGCCGCCGCGGGAAGCAGCTCGCGGGGGAGGAGCCGCGGCGTGATCGACGACTGCGTGGCACTGAGGATCGTCGCCGACGACGCGACGAGCGCGGTCAGGATGTACAGGGTGGACACGGTCTCGAGGCCGAGCCAGGCGAGCGTGGCGATGGTTCCCGTGCCACACCACGAGACGATCGCCGCGACGAGCGCGACGCGACGTCGATCGAACGCGTCGGCCAGAGCTCCGCCGTAGAGGCCCGCGAGAATCGTGGGCACCAGGGCGATGACCCCGGTGAGCGCGACGGCGAAGGTCTCGCCCGTCAGCTCGTAGATGTGGAGGCCCACGGCGACGATGGTCATCTGCCCGCCGATACCGGCTACCGCCTGTCCCGCCCAGAGGCGCGCATAGGCGGGCGACTGTCGAAGCGGGGTGATGTCGAGCAGATGAGATCCGGCCATAGGCGTCTCAGTCTGCCCCGTCTGCGTGGGTCGATATCGTCGAGGGGTGGATCTGGAACGCTCGACCGAACGACT
>CAJYYA010000007.1 GCA_913778905.1 uncultured Naasia sp.
CCGCCCAAGGCGACCCGCGCCCGGTCGCTGAGGAGGTCGCTCTGCGACCGCCGCGAAACGACCCAACGAGCATCCACCCCCGGTCGACGCCGGCGAACCCTGTGTTTCGCTCCGCTCAACGGGCGGGTGAGCGCTACCCCGGAATTCGTCCTCTCGGTCAGGCGCGGTCGGCGGTCTTCCCCACCCAGCGCTGCAGGAAAGCGGCGCCCGCGTGATCGTGGATCAGGTCGCCCATGGTGATGACCCGATAGTCCCGCTCGAGGAGCCCGTCCGACGGGCGCACGTCCACATGCGCGACGTCGTAGCCGGCGGCGTGCAGGTGATCGGCCATCTTGTAGTCGCTGCGAGAGTCGCCCAGCGTGCGCCAGACCCGTGGCAGGTCGCCGTGCTCCTGGAAGTACTCGAGCGCACGCTCAGCGCCTCGGTCCTTGTCCAGGGTGACCGACTCCACGTCGGTCGAGATGATCGTGGGGTCCACGCGGAATGGGACGAGCCCCGCCGCGTCGCGGGTCTCCCGATCTCCGAAGCGCACACCCAACCCGTGGCGACCGAGGAGGTCGAAGACGGCGTCGTTGAAGTCGGCCTGCTCCGGGCGGTAGTCGTCGGACGGCACGTCCGTGCGCTGCTCGACGGAGATCATCGCGCGCTTGGTCTCGTCGAAGAACATCGTCCCCGCGAACCGGGACGAGACCAGCTCGCGCGTCTCGTCGACGACCGCGGCGGGCAGCGCGACGCTCTCGTCGACGATGACCTCATCCATGCCCGCACCCGTGATGGGCGCCCACGCGGCGCCCTTCTCGAACACGCCGAACATCCCCGCGCCGCCCCGTTGCAACGCATCGCCGAGCCCCGCCGACAGAAGTCGCGCGACGACCTGATCACGGATGAAGACGTCCGAGCGCCCGGTGATGAAGGACACCGGAACCCCACGACCGACGAGCGTGATGAGGTCGGTGATGATGGACGGGATGGCCACCGTCCTGGTCTCGGGGCTGGCGAGAGGCCCGTCGACGTCGAAGAGCATGCCGACGGGAGCGGGTCCACGGGACGCGGTCACGAGGGCACCACCGTTTCGGTGACCATGCGGACGATGAGGGCTCCGTCGGTCTGCTCGCTCGTGAGCGAGACGGAGATGCCGCCGAGTGCCGCGAGGCTCTCGGCGTGGGTCCCGCCGCAGGGGATGCTCGCGACACCGCCGGGCAGTTCGCACACCCAACGACGGCGATCGGTCAGCTTCTCGCCGTCCCGTTCGATGCGGATGTCGGCGCCGGCTGCCATCCAGTCCTCGAGCCGAGCGGTCACGCGGCTCTCGAGATCCGGGAGGTCGTCGAGAGCGGCGACCCCGAACCCCTTCTTGCGCAGCGATTTGCCGACGCGGAACACATCGACCGATCCGTACTCGCCGATGGTCGAGGTCTCGATCGCGAGCCCGTCGAAGTCCGGGGCACCGAGCGCGTCGATGGCGACCGGCTTGCTCCAGGCATCGGCGAGCTCGGCGTTCAAGGCCAGAGAGGCGAGGTGGCACGCGCTGTGGCCGGCGGAGAGCGCGAGCCGATGGGCGGCGTCAACGTGGACCTCGACCGTGTCCCCCTCGTCGGGCGCGCCGGCCCCGTCGACGAGGTGCGCCACGACGAACGTCCACCCCTCGGCGCCGGGACGGACGGGTACGGCATCGCCGAGGTGCAGATCGGTGCCGTCGGTCGCTCCTACGACGCAGTCGCGGACGGCCGTTCGCGCGCCGTCGACGGACTCTATCACGGCGAGGTCGGGTCCCTGGTCGGGCCAGGCGCGGTCGACCGGGTGGCAACTGGTGCGGTCGAGCAGGACGATCACGAGATCGTCGCCGAGTGGTTCGACGTGCAGCACCCGTGAGGAGGAGCGGATCGCGCCGGTCGGATAGTCGACGAGCGTATCGGAGGAGGGAAGCGTCACGCTTCCCCACGCTAGACGGTCGGCCCGCGCGAGTCCTCCAGGGCTCGCTCGGACCGACCACGCGGGTCCGCCGCAGGGCCCGGCTAGCGGCTCCGCTCCGGCTCGGGCTCGAGGCCGAGGTCGACCTCGCCGTCGACCCGGGCGCTTCGTTCGTATCCGCGCACGCGACGGTCGATGTAGGTCGCCGCCCAGAGGAGAACGCCGATCGCGATGAGTCCGAGGGCGATCTGGTATTGCTCGAACGGCCGCCCCGACGTCATCGGCAGGACGAGGTAGATGCAGAAGACCGCGCCCAGGACAGGCAGCACGGTCGGAGTGCGGAAGTGTTTGTGCTGCACCCGGTCCTTCCGGAGCACCAGGACAGCGACGTTGACGACCGCGAACACCGCGAGCAGCAGGAGCGAGGTCGTCCCTCCGAGCAGAAGCGCCACCGGGTTCTCGGGATCGAGCGATACGAACGTGATGACGGCCATGGCGATGAGCGTGGTGAACACGATGGCGCTCCAGGGGGTGCGGCGCTTGGCGAGCACCCCGCGCAGGAACGGCGGCAGGACGCCCTGCTTGCTGAGGCCCCAGAGCAAGCGGCTGGCCATCATCATGTTGATGAGTGCCGTGTTGGCGACTGCGAACAGGGAGATGAACGGCAGCAGGTCGGAGATCGGGAACCCGGGCGCGGCCGTCTGTACGACCGTGACCAGCGGGGTGTCGTTGCCCGCTAGCTCGCCGATGGGGACGACCGCCACCGCGAGGATCGAGACCAGCACGTAGACCACGGCCGTGATCCCGAACCCGGTGAGCATCACCCTGGGGAAGATCTTCGTCGGATTCCTCGTCTCCTCGGCCATATTGACGGAGTCCTCGAACCCGACCATCGCGAAGAACGCCAGCGAGGTCGCCGTGCTCAGCGCGAGCAGAGCGCTCTTCCCTTCGGGTCCTTCGAAGATGACCACCCGGGAGAAGTCCGCCTGTCCGCCGAAGACCGCGAAGAAGGCGATGAAGATCACCAGGAGCAGACCCGACAGCTCCACGAGCGTCAGGACGACGTTGAGTCCGACGCTCTCGGCGACGCCGCGCAGGTTCACGAAGGCAATCAGCAGGATGAAGAGCAACGCCAGGGCGAGACGCAGACCGGCGCTGTCCCTGTCGAACCCGAAGCCGATGATGAAGTTGCTCGCGAACGCCCCCGACGCGGCGGAGGCGGAGGTGATCCCCGAGCACATCACGGTGAAGGCGACGAGGAACGTCACGAAGTGGATGCCGAACGCCTTGTGGGCGTAGAGGGCGGCACCGGCCGCCTGCGGATACTTCGTCACCAGCTCCAGGTAGGAACAGGCGGTCAGGGTCGCGACGGCGAAGGCGATGAGGAACGGCAGCCATGCCGCTCCTCCGACCTCGGCGGCGACCTGGCCGGTGAGCGCGTAAACGCCTGTGCCGAGGATGTCTCCGATGATGAAGAGGAGCAGGAGCTTCGGCCCCATGACTCTCTTGAGTTCGGGCTGCTCGCTCGAGCTCGCACGGTCGGTCGCGGCGGTCACCTTGATCTCCCCTCGGTCGGACGCTTCATCGCGTAGGACGTCCCCATGCTGCTCCGGAGAAGCTGGAAGCTCCGTGAGAGTTCCTCGCGGACCGAGCCGTCCGTCAGGCCTCTTCGCCGACCGCCTCGGCCACGATCGCGAGCACTCGAGGATCCCAGGTAAGAGCCCGGTCCCACGGGAGGCCGAGGATCTCGGCGAAGAAGATGCTGTGCACGTCGTCCAGCACATGCCGCTCGGCGTGTGGGAGGACGGTCGTCGAGACGTCGGCCGCGGATGCGCTCCGGGTCGCCACCAGCCCGTCGTGCGGCCACAGCGCCGGGGGCTCGGTCCGTTCCCGGAGGCGGTCCCCGGCGATGATCGTGACGGGGATGCCGCCGAGGTCGCCCGCGTGCCGCTCGTTCCACCCGTCGGACCCGGCGAGGTATCCGACCGCCACTTGCTCGGCTGCTCCCCGCGAGTTCGACTCGGCATACGCGCGCGCTTCGGTCAGGATCCGCTCGGTGGTTTCGTCGCCGCCTGCGTCCTCGAGCGAGATCGCCCCGGTCACGAAATCACCGAGCAGCGCTCCGGTCCACGGGGTGCCCACTGTCACGAGTCGAGTCACATCGGGTGCCACCGTCTGGCTGGCGCGCAGTCGGTGGAGGGCCGCGCGGGAGAACAGGCCGCCCATCGAGTGACCGACGAGGGCCAGTTCGGTCACACCGTGCTCGGCCGCCAGATAGCCCAGGAAGAGGGCGAGCGATTCTCCTGCCGCGTCGATGGTTCCGACGGAGTCGATGGTCGTCTCGGCGGGGAGCACCTCGGGCACGTCGGAGAAGCCCTGCCAGCCCGTGTCGTCGATGACGGTTCCGGGGCCGAGCCGGGCCGGCGCAGTGAAGACACGATGGCCCGCATTTACCAGTCCCTGGCGGAGGAAGGTGAGGGAGTTCCCGGCCGCGAGCCCGGTCTTCGCGGCCGAATCGGGCGCTGTGAACGGAGACACGGCTCCACCGCCGGAGACCAGAACCACTGTCGTCATGGCCACGACACTAAGGGCGCCGCACACGGGGGACGAGCCCGCGAACAGGTGTCGCGGACTCGTCCTTCTCAGCTGTTGACTCCTACCGCCGTCAGCGGACGATGACGAGGGTGCGCTGCAGGCCGGAGGACCCGTTCGGCGCGACCGGAGCGCGATCCGAGATCTGCACGTTGCCGTCGTTGTCGGTCGCCCGGACTGTCACGTAGTGGCTCCCCGCGGTGGCGGTCCAGTCGTAGGACCACTGCACCCACGTGCTGTTGTTGATGGGCGTGGACAGGTTCGCGGCCACGTAGTCGGCATCGTCGATCTGCAGCTCGACCGTCTTGACTCCGATCGGCTGCGCCCACGCCACACCGGCGAGGGTGACCTGGCCGGCCATGGTCGCGTCCCCCGACTTCGGAACGTCCATCCGCGACGACATCTTGATGGGTGCCTCGGCGTCGTACCCACGCGGCGTCCAGTAGGCCTGATCCGCGGCGAAGGTCGTGACCTTCAACTCCGTCAGCCACTTGGTGGCCCCGACGTAGCCGTAGATACCGGGGGTGATCATACGGACGGGGAACCCGTGCTCCGGGGGAAGCGGCTCGCCGTTCATCGCCACCGCGATGATGGCGTCCAGGTTCTGATCCGTCAGCGTGCTGAGGGGCGTGCTCGCGGTGTACCCGTCGGCGCTGCGGGAGAGCACCATGTCGGCACCGGACTGGACTCCGGCACGAGCGAGGAGTTCACGTACCGGGACACCGAGCCACTTCGCGTTGCCGAGCAGGTTGCCGCCGACCTGGTTCGAGACACAGGTGAGGGTGATTCCGAACTCGTCGAGCCCCATGTCGAGGAGCTCCTTGAAGGTGATCTCGAACTCCTGGTCCACCATCCCGTAGACCTTGAGCGACCACGTGTTCGGGTCGACCGTCGGGATGGTCAGGGCCGTGTCGACGCGGTAGAAGTCGGAGTTGGGGGTGAACAGCGGCGAGATGCCGGGAACGTCGAGCTCGGCACCGGCCGGGACCTCCAGGGTGGTGCCCGGGGCGGGCAGGGCCACATCGGCCCTCAACGCGTCGGCGTTCGACGTCAACGAGTTGACGACGCGGGAACCTGCACCGACGACGACCGCTCCGGCGGCCGTGATACCCGTGACCCGGAGGAAGCCGCGGCGATCGAGTCGGCCGTCGCCCGGACCGGCGGGGTGACCGTCGTGCCACGACCGCAGCAGCCGGGTGCTCATGAGAAGGAAGACGGCCGCGGCCACGACTCCGAGGATGGTCGGGATCGAGTCAAGCGGTCCCGCACCGGCGCGGGTGACCAGAGCGAGCACGGACAGCACTCCGGCGACACCGAGAAGCACGAGGCCGAGCGGCGGGCGGAAGTACTGCAGAAGCCCGGCGAGAGCGGCCGCGATCACGGCGGCGAGGCCGACGGATCCGAGCAGAACGATCTTGTCGGCTGATCCGAAGAGCTCGATCGCGAGCTCCTTGATCGGGCGGGGAACGATGTCGATGATGAACGATCCGATCGCGATGATCGGGCTCGCCGTGCGGGCGAAGATCAGTGCGAGGAGCTCGGCGACGGCGAGCAGGACCGCCGCGGCCAGCACCCCCGTCAGGGCTGCGAGCCCGGCGAACTTGAAACGCTCGCCTTTCGACGTCGACTTCTTCGGTCGCGTGTCGGCCTTGAGGGCCTGTGATGTCGCCATGAAAGCCTCTGTCTCCTCTCGGCGCATCGCCCCGGTAGGACGAGCGCTGCGGAAGAGGTTCGCGGCCATCCGTCCCCACGGTTTGCTGCGCCACACCCCACGCGGCGTTTACGCAGGAAGTGAATACGACTCGGAGGTCGGATCTGCTCTCGGCACGGCCTCGCGCCCTGCTCGACATCCGGAGGTCGAGTAGCGAAGCGCACCGAGTCCCTCGTGCTTCACGCACGTGGGGCCCACGGCCCAGTAGCGGAGCGTATCGAGGCCCCGCCCGGTGTCAGCTTGCTCGCCGCGTTGCTCGACGTGCGACGAGTACCGTCCCATCGACGTCCTCATCGAGCACCAGCGACGTCGTCCACTCCGTCGTCGTGAAGAACGACTGCGTGGCCTCCGCCTGCGCCCGACTCGTCTCGAGCAGCAGCACTCCCCCGGGGCGCACCCAGCCCGCGCCCTCTCGCGCGATGCGACGGTGCAGTGTCAAACCGTCCGCCCCACCGTCGAGCGCGACGTGATGCTCATGATCACGCGCCTCCGGAGGCATCCGGGCGATCTCCCCGGTCGGAACGTAGGGAGCGTTGACGACCACCAGCGCCACCTCACGGCGGAACCCGGGCAGCAGTGCGTCGAAGAGATCCCCCTGGAACACGGATACGTCGGGGAGGTTCGTCCGAGCGCACCTCACGGCGACCGGATCGACGTCGGCCGCCACGATCATGGCGTCAGGAAGACGAGACCTGAGCGCCACGCCCAACGCTCCTGTTCCGCAACACAGATCGACGACCAGGGCACCAGCCGGGAGGTCCAGCTCGCCCCGCTCGCGGAGATCGTCCACCGCCGTGAGGATCGCCGCGGTCCGAAGACGGGGCACGAAGACACCCGGCAGCACCCGGACCCGCAGTCCGGCGAACTCCGCCCAGCCGAGGATCTGCTCCAGCGGCTCCCCCGCCACGCGGCGTGCGACGGCGGCGTCGCGATCGGCGCCGTCGGCGAATTGCTCGATGAGCAGCGCCGCCTCGTCCTCTGCGAACACGCACCCGGCTGCACGCAACCGGCTGACGATCTCGTCCTCTCCCCCGCGCTCGCCGCTCGCCACCGCTCTCACGGCGCCAGGCTACGCCGGGTGTGTTCACCTCGCTGGTCATCCTCGCTCGCTAGGGTCGTCAGCGATGACCGCACACAGCCTGCGCGAGACCAGCACGCCCGGAGTCGCGACGCCCGCACCCGACATGTCGCTCTGCCGCCTGCTTCTCGATCGCCTCGCCGAACACCCGGACGACGTCTACGCCGAGCGGAAGACCCGGTCGGGCTCCTTCGAAGAGATTCCGCTGAAGCGTTTCGCGCAGGATGTCCTCGGAGTCGCCCGCGGCCTCGTCACGCACGGTATCGAGCCGGGCGACCGCGTCGGCATCGTCGGCGGAACCCGTTACGAGTGGACTGTCGCCGACTTCGCGGCCCTGCTCTGCGGCGCGGTCACCGTGCCCATCTACGTGACGTCGTCCCCGTCTCAGGTCCGCTGGATCGTCGAGGACGCGGGCGTCCGGCTCCTCATCGTCGAGACCCTCGATCACGAACGCGCCCTGACCCCGTTGCTGACCGAGTCCGGGACGCTCGAGCGCATCGTCACCATCGACGCCGGCGGCCTCGATCAGCTGACGAACGAGGGTCTCCTCGGATCCGACGAGAAAGTCATCGAGATCGCCCGCCGATCGCGCCTCGACACTCTCGCGAGCATCGTCTATACGTCCGGCACGACGGGCCGTCCGAAGGGTGTAGAGCTCACCCACGGGAACTTCCTCGTCCACGTGATGAACGGCACGGACGACCCCAACTTCGGCCCCGTCGTCCGGGGCCAGGATCGCCGCACGCTGCTCTTCCTCCCCCTGTCGCACGTCTTCGGGCGCTTCGCCCTGATCCTGTGCCTCTACTCACGGTGCGTGGCGGGCTTCGCTCCCGACACCAAGACACTCGCCGCCGACCTCCAGGCCTTCCGGCCCACCTGGCTCATCGCCGTGCCCCGAGTCTTCGAGACCTTCTTCAACACCGCCACGGCTCGGGCGGGAGGCGGGACCAAGGGGAATTTGTTCGCCTGGGCGACCGAGGTCGCCATCCGCGTGTCCCAAGCCGAGGAGGCCGGCCGCGTACCGGTCGCCCTCGTGGTCCGGAGCCGAGTCGCCGACCGTCTCGTGTGGAGCAAGGTCCGTGCCGCCATGGGCGGCGCGGTCGAGTACGCCGTCTCGGGCGGCGCGCCGCTCTCGGTCCGCCTGGGGCATTACTTCCGGGGTCTGGGGATCACCGTCATGGAGGGCTACGGCCTCACCGAGGTGTCGGCGCCCACCACCGTGAACCGTCCGGGGCTCATCAAGATCGGCAGCGTCGGCGCTCCCTACCCGGGCACCTCGGTCAAGCTCGCGGACGACGACGAGATCCTCGTGCGGGGGCCCAACCTGTTCCGCGGCTACCACCACGATGCCGACGCGACGGCGGCCACGGTGCGCGACGGCTGGTTCGCGACGGGTGACCTGGGCCGGATCGACGACGACGGCTACCTCTTCATCACGGGCCGGAAGAAGGAGATCATCGTCACCGCCGGCGGGAAGAACGTGCAGCCCGCTGTCTTGGAGAACGCGGTGCGCAGCCACCCTCTCGTCTCCGAGATCGTCGTCGTCGGTGAGGGCCGTCCGTTCATCGCCGCACTCGTGGCACTCGACGGGGCCATGCTGCCCACCTGGCTGGAGAGCAAGGGGTTACCCCCTCTCTCCTTCGGAGAGGCGGTGACGGACGAGCGGGTCCGGGCCGAGATCGACGCCGAGATCGCCAAGGCCAACGAGGCCGTGTCGCGCGCGGAGGGGATCCGGAAATTCGTGATCCTCCCGCGTCAACTGACCGAGGAGAACGGGGAGCTGTCCGCGTCGTCCAAGGTGCGCCGCCCCAACGTGCTCGACCACTTCGCGGAGCAGATCGAGTCGATCTACAGCTGACCCCTCACCGACGAGGCCTGCCGGGGCCGGGATTCCCGGTGATACCACCGCAAGTGCGTCGGAGGTCGCCACCACGGGCAGCGATGATGGTCACAACCCGACGGATGACCTAGTCGGCCGGCACTGCACTCCCTGCGATCACCTTCCACCGGCCGTCAATGATCGACCAGTACCGGCGATAGATCAGTCGCCCCTCGATGCGTTGCCCGTGGTCGATCACCACGACGTCGACGAGCGAATCTACGTGACCGCGACCATCGTGTTCTCTCGTTCCTCGGTGCAGCTCAGAAAGGCGCTCAAACCGTGTGGCACCTGCCGCGTGAGCCTGCAAGTCCGCGTCTCGACCGATGAGAGTGCCATCCGGGAGCTCGAATACCAGACCCTCGTAGAGCAGCTGCCGGAGAGCCGTCGTGTCGCTCGACCTCATCGCGTCGTGCAGTGCGTTCTGCGCGTCATCGATGGACCTGCCGAGATCATCACCAGTTGTCATGCCATGAGGCTATGGGTGCCCGCGGACGTCGAGCGAAACCTTTTGATTTCGCAACATGCAGCGACCGACACTGTGGGATGGAGTCATCGTCGCCGGCGAGCATGATCGCGTACATCGCGGTGGCCGTGGGTGCGGCCCCTCCCGATCTAGCCGGCGCATCGGCGGAGCTCCGCTTCCTCCCGTTCCAGTAGGAAGCTCCCCCATACCCACACCTGGCGCGTCTCGCTGCGGTGGGTGGTGAACTCGACCTTGCGGACGGCGTCGGTATAGGCGGTCACGCGGCCCTCGATCGGGACGCTCGTCTGATCGACCCGAAACGGGATCCGCGCCACAACGGGCGGGCAACTGATCGTCGCAGTGACCTTTCCCCACCCCGGCCGAGTGGAATCAAACGGGTTCGGCGTGCAGCACGGTGTGCGCGGTCGCGGCTGGGGTGAGGTCGCTTCGGTCCTCAGCGACCGGTTTCACCCGGGGGCAATCTCGCCTCCGCCTCTGGGACGGTTCCGTTCGCGATCGCCTTCTCCTGCGGGCCCCGCGGTGGAGCGCCGAGCGGCCCGTCGGCCCGCATCTCGAGGCTGAGCTGGTCGGCGTCGAGGGTGGTGAGGAGCTGGTCGAGCACCTCGGCCGAGAACAGACCGTCGTCGCGGGCGTCGAGCAGGGCTGCACGCTGGGCGTCGAGAACCATCAGTCGGGCGGCGAGGCTCCGATCATCGGGCACTTCGGCGCGGGCCGCGGTGGTGACCTCGATCAGGAGTTGCTTGAGCCGCACTCGCTCGGCTTCGACATCCGCCGGGTCGGGCGTCGCGGGCTTGACGAGACGGACGACGGCTTTGACAGTGCCGCCCTGGACCAGGAGCGAGAGCGCCGCCACGAAGAAGGCGATCAGCACCAGGAGCTCGCGCTCGGGTGCCTCCAACGGCAGCGTCTGCGCAGCCGCGAGGGTGACCGCGCCGCGCATGCCCGCCCAGACGACGATGCTGCCCTCGCGCCATCCGAGCGGTGCTGCGAGGAAGTAGTCGACGTCCGCTCCGAATCGACGCAGTCGCGTCTGGAAGCGCTCGCGGTCGAAGCGGCGGCGGGCCACGGCCGCGATGGGGTGACGCAGAAGGCGGAGGAGACCGACCTTGCCGCGGCGCTGCTGACGGACCCGTTCCATGAACTCGGCCACGGCCTCCGGATCGGACAGGCGGCTCTCCATGGAGGCGACCCGGTCCTTGATCGCCGCACCGCGGGCCGCTCGTCGGGACAGCGACGCCAGCAGCGGGGCCACGAACAGAGCGCGGATGACGAGGACGGCGAGGAGCCCCGTGACGGCGATCCCAGCGGCGCGCAGGACTCCCCCGCCGCTCTCCTCGACCCGGGTGACGATGCCGAACAGCTCGAGCCCCATGATGAGGAACACGGCGCCTTCGAGGACCAGCTCGATGGTGCGCCACACCTGCGCGTCGGACAGTCGGTGACGTGCACCCAGCATGCGCGGCGCGTGCCGGCCGGTGACGATGCCGGCCACGACGGCCGCGACGAGCCCCGAGGCGCCCGCGAGCTCAGCGGGGATCGACGCCACGAACGGAACCGCGATCGAGATGACGGTGTTGACCGTCGAATCGGTGACGCGAGCGCGGAGCCGGAGGTTCAGGTGCCCGACCACCCACCCGATCGCGGACGCCACGACGATCGAGAAGACGAACTGCCAGGCGACCCCGCCGATGGAGACGGCCGCGGCGCCGGCGGCGATGGCGGCACGGAGCAGCACCAGAGCCGTCGCGTCGTTGAGGAGACTCTCGCCCTCGAGCATCGCGGTCACGCGTGGTGAGACGCCCAGACGTTTGACGATCGATGTCGCGACCGCGTCCGTCGGGCTGACGACCGCGCCGAGCGCGATGCCCCAGGCCAACCCGAGCCCGGGGATGAGGGCGGCGAAGAGCAGACCCATGAGCACCGCACTGATGACGACCAGGAGCACCGAGAGTCCGCTGATCGCGCCGAACTCGCGCCGGAACTCCATGCTCGGCATCGAGACCGCGGCCGAATAGAGAAGGGGCGGCAGGATCGCGGACAGGATCAGCTCCGGCTCGACCTCGAAGGCGGGCACGAAGGGGAGGAAGCTGACGACGATCCCGAGTGGCACGAGGAGGAGCGGAGACGCGATGCCCACGCGCGGGCCGAGCGAGGCCGCCCCCGCGATCGTGAGCAGGGCGAGCACGGCGACGATGAGGATCTCCACGTCCCCATTGTGGACGGCCCTCCGTGCGCTTCCGAAGCACAGACGCTCACCTTCGCTCATGCACGGGACGGACTCCCTGATCGCGCTCGGCATCGCCTGTGGGCTCGCGTCCGAACGGCCCCGAGGTCCGGGGACGCGCTTACCATCGAAGGCGAGTCGTCCGCGCATCTCGCCGGTCGAGACGAGGTGGTCACCATGAACGACAGCTCATCCCCCAGGTCCTCGCGCAAGCGCTGGCTCCCGTTCGCGGTCGTCGCGCCGGCCGTACTCGTCGCCGCTGCCGTGGCCGTGCCCCTCTCCGCGGGCGCGGCACCATCGCTGCCCGAGAAGAGCGCAGCCGACATCCTGGCGTCCATCGCCGGCAGTTCGGGAGCCGTCTACTCGGGATCGGTCAGTCAGACCTCCTCCCTCGGCCTGCCCGAGATCCCGTCGACCGGATCCGGCGGGTCGGGCGGCGACGACCTGTCTGGCGCCCTCGAACTCCTCACCGGCTCGCACGATCTCCGGGTGTTCGTCGGCGGCCCCGAGAGGAGCCGCGTGCAGGTGCTCGACACCTTCGCGGAGCGCAACATCATCCGCGACGGAGACGACGTCTGGACCTACGACTCGAAGTCAAACGAGGCCACGCACGTGAGCCTCGCCGATCACGAGGGGTCGGGCTCCGACGATGCGGGCACTCCCCCGACGCCGGTCGACGTCGCGAACCGTCTCCTCACCTCGGTCGATCGCACGAGCGATGTGGCTGTCGACGAGAACGTCCGCATCGCCGGCCGTTCCGCCTACCGCGTGACGATCACACCGAGGACCGACGCGACCCTCGTCGGTTCGGCGTCCATCTCCGTCGATGCGGAGACCGGACTCCCCCTGAGCGTCGAGATCGACGCGCGCGGTCAGAACGATCCCGCTTTCGAAGTGACGTTCACGTCGATCGACTTCTCCGCCCCCGACGCCGGGCTCTTCGCCTTCAGTCCTCCGGCGGGAGCGACGGTCGACGAGATCGACCCGACGAAGCTCCGCCACGACGGCTCGTCGCTGTCGGACGAGCCGGAACTCACCGCGCCGACCACGACGGGCGAAGGCTGGGCCACCATCGCCGAGATCCCCGCCGCCAAGTGGGCCGCCCAGCTCGACGCGTCGGAAGCATCTCCCGACGGCGGGAGCGGACCCGGCGACGCGACCGGCATGCTCGACGAACTGACGACCCCGGTCGCGGGCGGCCGCGCCCTTCAGACAGCGCTCGTGTCGGTGCTCCTTACGGACGACGGCCGCGTCCTGGTCGGCGCGGTCCCCGTCGACGCACTCGTCGCGGCCGCAACGAGGTAGCGATCGCCATCAGCAGGGCCGGATCGCTCGCGACGGGTGATCCGGCCATCGAAACCGCCGGGCTCACCAAGCGATTCGGCTCGAAGATCGCGGTCGATTCCCTCGATCTGAGCGTTCCGGCCGGATCGGTCTACGGCTTCCTCGGACCGAACGGATCGGGCAAGACGACCACCATCCGGATGCTGCTCGGGCTCACCTCCGCCACGAGCGGGAGGATCCAGCTCCTCGGTCAGGCGATGCCCGCGCACCTGTCGGACATCCTCCCCGCGGTCGGAGCACTCGTGGAGGGACCGGCGTTCTACCCGTTCCTCTCCGGTCGGGCGAACCTGCACCGCCTCGACTCCGCCGATCCCGGTGGCCGCGCCGAGACGCGCCGGGCTCGTGTCTCCGACGCCCTCGACCGTGTCGGGCTCGGTCATGCCGCCGATAAGAGGGCCCACGCCTACTCGCTGGGCATGAAGCAACGTCTCGGCCTCGCCGGCGCCCTCCTCACGCCGCGTCGTCTTCTCATCCTCGACGAGCCGAGCAACGGCCTCGACCCGCAGGGCACTCGCGAGGTCCGCTCGCTCATCACCTCCCTCGCCCACGACGGGACCACGGTGTTCGTCTCGAGTCACCTGCTGAGCGAGATCGAGCAGATGTGCACGCACGCAGCCGTGATGAGCGCAGGGCGGATGGTCGCCTCGGGACGCCTCGACGACCTTCGGGGAGCCGCGGCGAGCCGGGTGGTGGTGACGACGCCCGACGTCGAGGAGGCACGGCAGGTCCTCGAGCGACTCGGGGTCTCGACCGATGCGATGGCACCATCGATCGATCAGGTCGCGGGGGCGGTCACCGAGGCGTCGGCCGAGGCCGAGCGGATCGTCGCCGAACTCGTCGCCGCCGGTGTGTGCGTGCGCGGCTTCGAAGTCGCACGCACCTCGCTCGAGGACCGTTTCGTCGCGCTCACCGGGGAGGGCTTCGATGTCGCTCGATGACCGCACCTCCGCTCCTGCGGTCGCCACCGGCCGGTCCAACTCGGTCGCGCGTTTCTGGAATCTTTTCCGCTCCGAAATCCGGGTGCTGTTCCGCAGGGGCCGCACGATCGCGATGCTGGCGGCACTCGCCGCCGTGCCGGTCCTCATCGCGATTGCGATCCGGCTGTCGTCATCGGGCGGCGGTGGCGGAGGCGGCCCGGCCTTCCTCGCCCGCATCACCGAGAACGGCCTGTTCGTGTCCCTGACGGGTCTCGCCGTGGCGATCCCCCTCTTCCTGCCGCTCACGGTCGGGGTGGTCGCCGGCGACACCATCGCGGGCGAAGCCAATCTCGGCACACTGCGCTACCTGCTCATCTCGCCCGCGGGCCGGATCCGTCTGCTGCTGGTCAAGTTCGCCGGCGCCGCCGTGTTCTGCGCGGCCGCGACCCTCGTCATCGTGCTCGCGGGAGCCGCCATCGGGGCGGCGCTGTTCCCGATCGGGCCGGTGACGCTGCTGTCCGGCGACACCGTCGGGATCGGCGACTATGCGATCCGCGCGCTCCTCATGGCCGCATACGTGACCATCTCGATGCTCGGACTCAGCGCCATCGGCCTCTTCATCTCGACGCTGACGACGGTGCCGGTGGGGGCGATGGCGACGACCGTCGTGCTGGCCGCTCTGGCGCAGATCCTCGGCGCGATTCCGCAGCTCGACTGGCTGCACCCGTTCCTGTTCAGCGATCGCTGGCTCGGATTCGCCGACATCATGCGGCAGCCGATCGCGTGGCAGTCGTTCCAGGACAACACCCTGACCCAGGCGGTGTACATCGTCGTCTTCGGGGGCGCCGCGATGCTGCGGTTCCGGTCGAAGGACGTCCTCAGCTGATCCGGATCCCGGACGCCTCCGCGATCCGGACGAGGCCGTCGAGACCGAACGCGTCCACGGGGCCGAGCGCACCTACCGATGTGATCCCGCCCTGTGCAGCCGCCGCGGCGCCACGCGCGAGCAACGCCGCCGTCATGGCGTAGGGCTCGGGCCCGTCGATGCGCGACTGGGCGAGCCGTGTGCCCCACCGATCGAACACCTCCGCTACGACGACGGTGGAGATCGCACCGAGCTTTTCTGCATCCGGAGCCTCGGGAACGCGGTCGGCCACGAGCGAGCCGAGCCGTCCTGCGAGTCGGCCGGCTCCCGGGACCCTGGCCGCGGCGCCGAGCAATGGGGCCGCCGTCGACGCGACCGCGGACGCGCCGCCGAGCCAACCGAGGAAGACATCGACCTGCGCGAGCTGCGGGGCGTAGCGCGGGAGTCCGAACTGCTCGGACCCGCCGATGCTGATCGCGGTTCGCGCCCTGCCGTCGACCTCGAAATCCCGGCGACGCACGCCCGCGGTCTCCTCGCGCAGAGCACCGTCGGAGAAGCGGTACCCGGGTGCCAGCGCCATTCCCGCGATCGAACGGACCGTACCCCGGCTGGCGCCACCTCGCGCGTCACCGTCGAGGAAGTAGCCGATCTGCACGGCGGAGGCCTCCCGGGTGGCGCCTGCCGCTGCGCGCAGGGCCAGTGCACCGGTGAGATTGCCGGGCAGCCAATCGTGACCGAACGCGGGGACGAGGGCGGCACCGGTCCGCTCCGCTCGTGCTCCGTAGCGCTCGAACACGTCACGGATGTAGGGGCTCTCCCCCGTCGAATCGAGGTAGACCGCGCCTGCGTCGATGACCGCACGGACGACGGGGCCGCCCAACTCGGAGAACGGGCCCGCGGTGTCGACCACTACGTCGCCGGGCCGGATCGCCTCGCCGAGACGGGCGGCATCGACGACGTCGACGATGTCCGTCTCCAACCCGCCCGTTTGGGCACTGAGGATCCGGAGTCTCGAGGCATTCCGACCGGCGAGCACGGGCGTGAGTCCGGCGGCGACCATGGCATGGGCGGTGCGGGTGCCTGTGTACCCGGTGGCGCCCAGCAGCACGATGCGACGCATCAGAGACGCCCCGTCCCATCCGGTGACATCCGGCCGGGATCGGCCCCGGTCGAGCCGGTCCGGTCGGGCTCGAAGACGGTGGCGGGCGGCAGATCCGGGTAGACGACCTCAGTCAGTGCTTCGCTCACCTCCCAGAGACGGAGCGCGACGCGATCGTCGTAGGCGCGGGACGATCGGGCAGCGCGGGCGGGACCGCCCCGGGCTTCGCCGAAGCCGTCGGGACCGAAGTACTCGCCGCCGAGCACGTCGGGCATCGTGGCGGCGTAGAGGATCGGGAGCGAGCCGGCGACGTCGCTCTGGAAGACGGCCTTGCTCACTCTGTCGACGATCGAGGCGACGCGCGTGTTGGATCCCGCGAGGCCCTGGGTGAGGTTGGTCGCCGATCCGCCCGGGTGGGCGGCGGCTACGAGGATCGGGTCGCTTGACGCGCGCACCCGGCGGTCGAACTCCCGCGCCCAGAGGAGGTTCGCGAGCTTGCTCTGTCCGTAAGCCCGCCACCGGTCGTAGCGCTGCACGCCCTGCAGGTCGTCGAAGTCGATGCGCCCCATCCGATGCGCGAGGCTCGAGACGGTCACGACGCGCGCGGCGGTCGAGCGGCGCAGAGCGGGCAGCAGGAGCCCCGCGAGGGCGAAGTGACCGAGGTGATTGGTGCCGAGCTGGCGCTCGAAGCCGTCTGCGGTGCGTCCGAAAGGCACCGCCATGACCCCCGCGTTGGCGATGAGCAGGTCGAGTGGCTCGTCCCACCCCTCGGCGAACGATCGCACCGAGGACAGGTCGGCGAGATCGAGCAGGCGGAGGTCGACGAAGCGGGACCCGCTCTCATCCCGCACCCGGTCGAGGGCGGCGAGACCTCGGGCCTCGTCACGGCAGGCGAGGGTGACGCGGACTCCACGACGGGCCAGCGCGATCGACTCCTGCAGACCGAGACCGCTGTTCGCGCCGGTGACGATGGCGCGGCGCCCTGTCAGGTCGGGCGCGTCGTCGATGCTCCAGCGGTCGGCCGCAGATGAGGTCGAAGAAGTGGGGTTCTCGTCGTTCACCCGACTCACGGTAGGCGCGCAGGCTGAGGACGCCTCGTGAGCTGTCCCCGAAGCGGTGAAGGTTGCGGGGACTGTTGCACGTCAGTCGATGAGGTCGCCATCGAGATAGACCCAGGCCCCGTCGACTCGCGTGAATCTGCTGCGCTCGTGCAGGGAGTCGACACCGGTTCCGTCGCGGAAGGCGGCGCGGAATTCGACGATCCCAGCGTCGTCGCGCTCCCCTCCCGCCACGGTGTCCACGATCTGGAGTCGTCGCCACACCAGGTCGTGGTCGAACTCCACGTGCAGCGGGCGGGTGCTCGGATGCCAGCTCCGGAGGAGGTAGGCGTCGTCTTCGAGGACGAAGGCCGAATAGCGCGAACGCATCAACCGTTCCGCGGTCGGGGCTGCGCCGCCCGAGTGCAAAGGGCCGCAGCAGTCGCCGTAGCCCCGCTTCGATCCGCAGGGGCAGAGTGCATCGGCAGCCACGCTGTTCCGGCTCGTCGGTTCGCTCACGTCCCCATCCTCCCCCGCGTGCCCGGCACGGATTCGCCCTCGTGGCTCGCCGCCGCCCGGGAGGCTTTGCCAGACTGGACACGACCGCCCGCACCGTGCGCCGGCCGTTCGCGATGAACCGGCGCCCGAGCGCTGCCCCTGGAGGCCCGACATGTCAGAGCAGTCCCCCGAGACCCGGGTCGGCGTCTACATCGACTTCGACAACATCGTCATCTCCCGCTACGACCAGTTGCACGGTGACGGCACGTGGCGACGCGACAACGTCCGGTCGATGACGACAGCCGCGACCGCGCCGAACGTCGACGAGGATGGCAAGCTCACCCGCGCCCGCGTGGACGTCAGCGCCATCATCGATTACGCATCCTCGTTCGGCACCGTGGCGCACAGCCGCGCCTACGCCGACTGGTCGATCCCCGTCAACGCCAGCTACCGTCAGCAGCTCGTCGAGCGAGCCGTCGACCTCACCCAGCTCTTCCCCACCACCCGAGGCCTCAATAACGGCGCCGACATCCGGCTCGCGGTGGACGTCATGGAGGATCTGTTCCGACTGCCCGACCTCACCCACATCGTCATCGTCGCGGGCGACTCGGATTACATCCCGCTCGCCCAGCGCGCCAAACGTCTCGGTCGTTTCGTCGTCGGGATCGGAGTGGCGGGCAAGACGAGCGTCGCGCTCGCCAACGCATGCGACCGCTTCCAGATGTACGACGCGATTCCGGGAACGGCTCCCGACGAGGACGAGCCTGAGGTCGCGCCGGTCGCGCCGCCGAGCTCGCGACGCAAGGGGACCAAGGCGACGCAGCCGGTCGAGGATGTCGAATCCGCTCCGGCCGCGGTGGGCGCGTCGCAATCGACCGATGTCGCGTCCCCGGCATCCGACGACTCGTCGAGCGACACCGCGCCACACGCAGCCATGACCGACAAGGCGGCGACTCGACTCCTGATGCGCGCCCTCGAACTGGTGCACGAGAAGAACGACGACGACGAGTGGGTGCACGCGGCAGCGGTGAAGACGCAGATGAAGCGCATGAATCCCGCCTTCAGCGAGCGGACCATCGGTCACAAGACCTTCGGCGACTTCATCCGTTCGCGCAACAGCGTGGTCGAATCGAAGGCGGAGGGTCAGTCACGCCTCCTGCGCCTCCGCTGAGGAGAGACCGCGGGACCGTGCGCACGGGTTCCGCGTTCAGGTGGCCTGGTCCAGGATCATGGGGTGACCAGCGACAAGAACGCGCTCGAAGAGCTCGCCGAGGCCTTCCAGGTGACCACGTCGTATCTCGACTGGAACAAGGAGAGGGTCGAGGTGCCCGAGAGCACCATCCGCGCCGTGCTCGGGGCCCTCGGGGTCGACCTGAGCGACCCGGCCGCCGCAGTGCGGGCACTCGAGGACGATGCGTGGGGCCGACTGCTGCCGCCGACGGTCATGGCGATCGAGGGCGAGGCGACCGCGGTCACGGCGCACGCGCCGTCCGGCGCATCGCTCACCCTCAGCATCGAGCTCGAGTCCGGGGACAGCCGGGAGCTCAGCATCGACGCAGGAGTCGCCGAGACGCGGACAGTCGGTGGGTCCGACGTCGCCGCCCTCACGTTCGAGCTCCCCGCCGACCTGCCGCTGGGTTATCACAGCCTTCGCGCCGCGGCCGGGGACCGTACCACCGCGGCCCACCTCATCGTCACCCCTCTGCAGCTGGTCCTCCCGGACACGCTCGGCACCGACCCCGCCTGGGGCTTCGCCGCTCAGCTCTACAGCGTCCGTTCACGCGAGTCCTGGGGCGTCGGGGATCTCGCCGACCTCGCCACGATCGCCGAGTGGTCGGGCGGCCTCGGCGCCGACTACACCCTCATCAACCCCGTCCATGCGGCGGAACCGATCGCGCCGCTCGAACCGTCGCCCTACCTGCCGTCTTCGCGCCGGTTCTTCAACCCGCTCTACATCCACGTCGAAGACGTCGCCGAGTACGAGACGCTGTCGGATGAGGGGCGAGCCGCCATCGAAGCGCTCGCCGCCGAGGTGCACGCCGAGGTCGACGGTGCTGACACCATCGATCGGGACACCTCCTGGACGGCCAAACGCGCCGCCCTCGAGCTGCTCCACCGTGTCGACCGTTCGCCCGAACGCCAGCGCGAGTTCGACGAGTACCGCGGGCTGCACGGCGAATCGCTCGTGCGCTTCGCGACCTGGAACGCCCTCGCGATTGAGTTCGGCAACGACGCCCGCGAATGGCCGGAACGCTACCGCGACAGCGAGAGCGACGATGTCGCCGCCTACGCGAGCGAGCACGAGACCGCCGTCGACTTCGAGATGTGGCTGCAGTGGATCCTCGATGAGCAGCTGCAGAACGCCCAGGACCGCGCTGCGGAAGCGGGGATGTCACTCGGGATCATGCACGACCTCGCCGTCGGCGTGCACCCGGGTGGGGCGGACGCCTGGCGTCTCCGCGAGACATACGCCACCGGCATCCGCGTCGGGGCACCGCCGGACGGGTTCAACCAGCGCGGTCAGGACTGGGGCCAACCGCCGTGGCGCCCGGACCGCCTCGCCGAGGTCGGGTATGCCCCTCTGCGCGATCTCATCCAGAACGTGCTGCGGCATGCCGGTGGCGTGAGGATCGACCACATCATCGGCCTCTTCAGGTTGTGGTGGCTCCCCGAGGGCACCTCGGCCGCCGAGGGTACCTATGTGCGTTACGACCACGAGGCGATGATCGGCATCCTCGTGCTCGAAGCCATGCGCGCGCGGGCCGTCATCGTCGGAGAGGATCTCGGCGTCGTCGAGGACTCGGCGCGCGAGTACCTGCTCGAGCGCGGCGTGCTCGGCACGTCGATCCTGTGGTTCGAACGCGATGAGGACGGTGAGCCGCTGCCGGCCGAGGAGTGGCGCGAGCTCTGCCTCGCATCGGCCACGACCCACGATCTGCCGCCGAACGCCGGATATCTCACGGGAGAGCACGTGAAGCTCCGCGACAGCCTCGGCCTGCTGACCCGGCCGGTCGAGGACGAGCAGAAGGCCGCGGCGGAGGAGCGCGACAGCTGGCTCGACGAGATCCGCTCCCGCGGACTGCTCGACGACGGTGCGGACGTCGATGCGACGGTGCTCGCGCTGCACGAGTACCTCGCCCTCGCGCCGTCGCGCCTGCTCGGGGTGGTGCTCGTCGACGCGGTCGGCGATACGCGCACCCAGAACCAGCCGGGCACGAAGGACGAGTATCCGAACTGGCGCATCCCCCTGTCCGCCCCGGACGGCACACCGCTGATGCTCGAGGACGTCATGGCTTCGAAGCGTCCGGCAGCCTTCGCCCGAGCGGTCACCGAACGCCGGACCTCAGCAGTACGACCGAAGAAGGAGAAGCCGATGACGACAACGGACCCGATCGAGCCCGCAGGCGCCCCGCATATCCCCGAGCTTGAGGAGGACGAGACCATCGCGCCGCGTCCGGAGGAGGAAGCCGCCGACGCGGCCCGCGCGAAGCCGGACCTCACTCCCCATCAGGACTGACCCGCGCCCTGCCCGTAACAGTCCCGGAGGTCGAGTAGGCCGCCGCTGCCCGACGCCCGCACCAATCCCGGAGGTCGAGTAGGCCACTGCCCGACGCCCGCAACAGTCCCGGAGGTCGAGTAGGCCGCCAGGCCGTACCGAGACCGGCCGAGTAGCCTAAGGCGTATCGAGGCCCCACCTCGACCCGCTCCACCTGAGCTCCCCTACTCCCAGCGCCCTCCGCGCGCCCGGACCAGCCACACGAGCGCCCCGGCGCCGAGCCCCAGAGCCATCCCCATGGAGACCCCGAAACCGAACCCGAGGGCCGGGATGACGAGTCCGACCATCGCGCCCACGAGAAGCCCGGCGATGAGCCCAGCGATCACGAACGACGGCATGGCGGCCTCGGAACGGGACTTGTTGGACATGGGGACAAGCTAGGTGTGCAGTCTGCGACCGCCCTGCCGATCCAGGCACCTCACACTCGCTTGCCTACCATCGTGCATGTGACCGCCCGCCATCCCGATGACCCAGGTCCGCTGATCACTCCGGATGGCCGCTACCTCGTCGTCCGCGGACGACTCTGGCGGAGGAGCGATCCGTCCCTTCCGGAGGAGCGGCGCGCCGCCTTGGTGGCCGAGCTGATGTCCGCCCGCCGCGCGAAACGCGACGCCATGGCGGGGAATGACGCGACGGCGCGCGAATCCGCCCGTGCCAGGGTCGACGCCGCCAAGGTCGGACTCGGCGAACGCGGACCGGTCTGGTGGTCCGACGGCGCTCCCGACCTCACCCGCCACCTGGCTCGCACCACGCAGTACGCCGAGTGGTACGCGGCTACCGGCGCCGGGGGCACGACCATCGACTGACACCCGATATCCAGCCTCCGCGGTGTCGCGTGCCCTTAGGCTCCGTGCGTGACCGTGTCCGAGAACGACCAGCTGCCTTCCGCCGATGATCCGGATGCTACCGCTCGCCCCCGCATCTCGGAGCTGCGTCTGGTGATCGAAGCGCAGGATTGGGACGCGGCGGTCGAGTTCTACCGCGACGCGCTCGGGCTCTCGTTGCGCGAGGGCTACGCGAACGACGACGCCGCCCAGATCATCCTGGAGGCGGGCAGCGCCAGCATCGAGCTCGTCCACCCGGAACTTTCCTCGGCGGACTCAGATGGGGATCAGTCGACCGACATCGCGTCGCCTTCATCTCCGCGGATCCGTCTGGTCGTCCGTTCCGACGACGCCCGTGAGACGGCCACCGCCCTTCAGCGCGCCGGCGCCGAGGTGGTGGACGACCCCCACTTGACGCCGATCGGCACCGTGACGGCTCGTGTCGTGGGTCCGGATCACATGCCCATCACTGTGTTCCAGCCGCTGTCCGAAACGGACTTCGCTGAGGTTCCGCCCGCGGCCGAGTGACTCAGCCGCGCCGGATGGGCTGATCGAAGAGACGCAAGCCGCCGGGGCAGCGGATCCCCGGGCCCGTCGCATCGGTCAGGCCGACTTGCTGAACGGCGGGCCGACGACCAACAGCGTCACGAACACGGCCACGACGCCGATCGCGACGATCCCGCCCAGCAGCCAGGGGCGCGCGACCCACCAGCGCACGAGACGGTCCAGCGGCCGGCGGTCACGGGGGTCGTCGGTGGTCTCGGTGCGCCAGCGCCCATCGAGGCGGCCCGCCCGGCCGTAGGCGATCTCGACCGGCACCGTGACGAAGGGGATCACAGCTGCGCCCAGGGCGAGCGCGCTGACCCCGGCCGACCAGCGCTGATTGACGGCCACCAGCACGGTGATCACGACATAGGCCAAGAAGACGAATCCGTGGATACCGCCGCCGATGCTGACACCCCACTCGCCGGCCTGGAACACGTACTTCTGCAGCATCCCCGCGATGAGCAGCGCCCAGGTGACGGCTTCGGCGATCGCGACGGTTCGAAACAGGCGAGACGGAGTCATGGCTTCAAGCCTGGCAGACGCGGCGAGCCTGGCCGGGACCTGCGTGTCGCCCCGGACGCCCTGGGCGCTGATCGCTCTGACCCGCCGCGCCCGCCGCTGACCCGGCCCTTCATTTCGCTGCGCTCAATGGGCGGCCCGTCGCCCATCGAACGCAGCGAAACGCGCTGTTCACGCACCCTCGCCCATTGAGCGAAGCGAAATGAAGAGGCCCCGCTCGCCCCCCGTCGAGAAGCGCCGCCTGCCCCCTCGCCCATTGAGCGAAGCGAAATGAAGAGGCCCCACCCGCTGCTCGTTGAGGAGGGCCGCCAGGCCCGTCGCGAAACGAGCCCGACCTCAGCCCCGCGTTACCGCCCGCTTGACCGCCGCCGCCGCCGTCGCGTTCGCGATCAGGTCCGCGCGCTCCATGGCGGCGTCGACATCCGCCGCCCCCAACCCGAGCAGCTCGTCGGCGACCTTCGGATTCCGTGCCAGAAACGGTCCGTGCAGGTGCGTCCCGATCACGGTCCCGTTTCGCGCCCCCTCGAAGCCGTTGCCGTTACCCGATCCCGCCTTCACACGTCCAAGCGGCGCCACGGGGGTGCGGGAATCCGACGCGGGAGAGAACCCGCGGGCGTGGTTCTCATACCCCACGAGGGTCCCGAGATCCGTCTCGACGACGATCTCTCCCGCGGCACGAGCCGGCAGTGCCGTGGCGCGCCCGGATAGAAGGTCGAGCCCGGCGATCTCACCGCTCTCCAGCTGGATCGTCGAGCCGAGGAGCTCGAAGCCGGTTCCCACACCGATGATGTGCACCCCCGCACCGGCCCAGTCGGCGAACGCCGCCTCGAACGGCACCAGGGCTTCACGCACCTGCACCAGCGAGGAGTCGACGCCCGACCCGAGCACGACAGCGACCGGCGTGACCGTGGGCACGGCATCACCCGGCTGCACGACGACCAGCTCTGCGTCGACGCCCGCCCACCGGGCGCGTCGAGCAAGGACGGCCGCGTTCTGCGCGTCCCCGTTCACGTCGGTCAGACGGGGGAACAGTTGCAGGATGGTCGCGGTCATACGCTCAGCCCCAGGTGCGATCGGGTGCGTCTCATCGGATCAGCGGTGAAGACGATGGTCTTGATGCCGACCTCCGGGTCCGGCAGCGCGAAGAAGCGGTCGAGCGCACCGGGCAGGTCGTCGTCGATCTCGTCGACTCGAACGCCCTGGTACAGCAGCTGCAAGGCCATCTCCTGCGCTTTCGACCCGCTCACGATGCGCGCGCGCCCGATGCGCGACGAGTCCACCGGCCAGAAGTACGACGGATCGGCGACGTCCGACCCCATCGCGACGAACACCTGGTCCAGCCCCGGTTCGAGCTCGTCGACGTTGAGCTGGAAGCTCGCGGGGTTCTGCACGAGCACGAACTCGACCTGCTTCCCCCGGACGGTGACGACCTCGCCCCGGCCGAAGACGGCGGGCATCGCCGAGACGGCGGCTACCGCGGCCGAGGGGTCGAAACGCTCGGCCAGCACGTCTCGTGCGGCGGCGAGGGCCGCGGCCGCGTCGACGGCGTAGTGCGCGCCGCGAGCGGGGAGGCCGACCTCGTGAACGGCGCCGTCGAAGGCGATGCTCGCTCGACGACCCGACACCGCGGTCACGATGACGCCCCCGTCGGTGCGGTCGTCGGAGGTCTCGGCGTAACCGAGTCCACGGGGCTGGGCGCTCAGCACCTCCTGCGTCACCCCGAAGTGTTCGACGGGGGCGGCGACACGGTCGGCGAGTCGGCGCAGCATGGCGTCGTCGGCGTTCACGATGACCCGCTGGGTAGCTCGCGACGCGATCTTCTCCAGCATTCCGACGACCTTCTCCGAGTCGTGGAACCGGTCGATCTGATCGGTCATGACGTTCGTCAGCAGCACCGTCCGAGCGTCGAAGGTCGAGGAGATGAGCGCCCCGTGTCCCTCATCCATCTCGAGAACGGCGATGTCGGCGTCGATGCGACCGGTCAACGAGGCGCGTTCCAGGAGGGCCGACGTCAGGCCCTGACTGATGTTCGCCGTGGACGGGTTGGTGAAGACCCGCTCGCCGTGGGCTTCGAGGATCGAGACGAGCATCTTGGTGGTGGTCGACTTCCCCGACGAGCCGGAGACGACCACGAGTCCCTGGGGAAAACTCGACAGCACCGATCCGAGGAAGCCCGGGGCGAGCCGGTTCACGACGAGGCCGGGTACGGCGGATCCGCCGCCGGGCTTGCGGAGTCGGGCCGCCACACGGGCGGCGCGTCCGATCAGGACCGCCGGGGCCCAGTGCGGTCCGAGGGCACGAGAGGTCATCCGTCCAGTCTCCCAGAGCCGACGGGGAGCCGGGATCACTTCCAGCCGTGCCGCGGACCCCAGCGGCCGCGACCGGTGACCGTCTCGGTCCTCAGACCTGCTGCTCGGCGCGGAGGTGCGCCAGGGCCGTGACGGAGGCCCGGCGGATGTGCTGAGCGCACAACTCGGATGCGCGGGCGGCGTCCCGACGGGCGACCGCCTGGACAATCCCCCGGAGTTCGCGGATGACCTCGAGCGGACGCCCCCGCTCGGAGAGGGACGTGGCCCGGAGGACCTGCACCCGGGCCTGGATGCTCTCGAGCAGCTGTTGGAGGGCGACACTGCGCGCCCCCTCGATGAGCACCACGTAGAACCCGTCCTTGGCTCTCAGCAACTCACCGATCGGGGTGGAGGCCGTGGTCACCGACTCCAGGTGATCGACCGACGCCGCGAGCCGCTCCACCTGCTCGTCGCTCGCTCTCTCGACGAAACGCTGGACGACGAGGGATTCGAGCGAGGCTCGGACCTCGTAGAGGTCGGTGGCGTCGTCGAGGGAGGGAGCCGTGACGATGGCGCCCTTCTGCGGGACGACAGTGACGATCCCCTCGGCGGCCAATTCACGGATGGCCTCCCGGATAGTGGTCCGCGAGACCCCGAGGCTCTCGATGAGCTCCCGTTCGACCAGGCGCTGACCGGGCTGCAATTGGAAGTCGAGGATCGCCTGACGCAGCGACGCCGTCACTTGCTCCCGCAGCGGGGCCGCCACGCGCCCGAGAGGCTCGGCCACCCATGACGCCGACAGAGAGTTCGTCGTGCTCATCGTTTCCCCTCACCCCTCGAATCGAACCGACTGATCATCGGACAATTTAGCGCAGCCCCGAACCGGAGGCTCAGCGGTCGGCATCCGCGTCGTGCGCGAAGGCCGGTCGGGGCGCCGCAGTGACCGGACGACTCCCTCCGTCCGCCGCCACCACCCGTGCGATCTCGGTGTGGTCGGCGGAGCCGGGCAGACGCTCGTAGGCGCTCTCCCACAGTGCGACGGCGGCAGCGGCGAGAGATGTCGGAGTCCCGTTCGCTTCGGCGAGACCCCGGGCGATCTTCATGTCCTTCAGCATGAGGGCCAGCCCGAATCCCGAGTCGTACCCGCCGGGGAGGACGAAGTTCGGCCACTTGTTATCGGTCGAGCCGCTGCGGCCGCTCGAGGTGTTGAACACCTGGAGCATGACCTCGGGGTCGAGCCCGAACGCGACCCCGGCTTCCATCGCCTCCGAGGTCGCCCAGAGGTGGGTCGCCGACAGCAGATTGTTGAGCGCTTTGATGGCGTGACCCGAGCCGACGGCCCCGCACCGCACGGGCTTGCCGAGCACTTCGAGCGCGGGGAGCACCCGGTCGACGGCACCCGGCTCTCCCCCGACCATGATCGTGAGCGCGCCCCGCTCGGCCCCCTTCACCCCGCCGGACACGGGAGCGTCCACCAGCGAGATCCCCGCCTTGGCCAGCTCGTCCGCGAGGGCCCGGGTTCGGAGGGGCTCCGAGGAGCTCATGTCGACGACGATGTCACCGGTCGCGAGCGCGCCACCCTCGACCAATTCGTCGACCACCGCGCCGACGATGGCGGAGTTCGGCAGCATCAGGACCACGATGTCGGCGACCTCGGCCGCCTCCACCGCTGACCGGCACCCGGTGGCGCCGAGCCCGGCGGCACGTTCGACGGCCGCTTCCGACACGTCGAACGCACGTACTTCGAACCCGTTCTCGACGAGCAGTCGGGTCATGGGAGTGCCCATGTTGCCCAGACCGATGAACGCGACGGTGGCTCCGCTGCGCTCGTCAGACACGCGCACTGTCCGAGTCGGTCGTCGCTGCGCGCACCTCGTTGATGACGCCTTCCGCGATCCGGAAGGACTCGAGGGCCGCCGGGACCCCCGCGTAGATGGCGGTCTGCAGGAGTGTCTCCTGGATCTCGTCCTCGGTGACGCCGTTGGTGAGGGCGCCCCGCACGTGGACGGCGAGCTCATGCGACCTGTTCAACGCGGTCAGCATGGCGATGTTGAGAAGGCTGCGGGTGCGCAACGGCAGGCCGTCACGCGTCCAGACGGTGCCCCAGCAGTACTCCGTGACCAGGTTCTGCATGGGACGGGCGAATTCGGAGACGTTGCCGAGCGAGCGATCGACGTGCGCCCGACCGAGGACCGCGCGGCGCACCGCGAGCCCGGCGTCGAAGGTCTCGCTGTGGGTGGTGTCAGAGGTCATCAGTGTTCCGTTTCATCGAGGGGAGCCAGGTAGTCGCTCTCCGCGACCTCGCTGTCCCAGTTGGTGGGGCCGAGTGAGATCGCGGTGTGCGTCATGAACGAGTCGGGTGCCGCGCCGTGCCAGTGCCGCTCCCCCGGCGGGACCCAGACGGTGTCTCCTGCTGAGATGACGACGGCGGGCGCACCTTCGCTCTGCACGAGTCCCCGGCCGGCCACGACCTCGAGGATCTGCCCCTCGGTGTGGCTGTGCCAGTAGGTCCGCGCGCCCGGGTTGAAGGTGACGGTGTTGATGGTGACCCCGTCGGTGGCGGGCATGGTGAGGAAGTTGAAGACCTGGCCGGTGAATTGCGATCCCGTCTTCCCGGCCGTCCCGTTGCGTTCGGCCGCTCGTACGAGTCTCATGAGTCGGCTCCATCGCTCGCGGCGGCGTCACTCAGCCTGGTTCCACCGGACAGGTCGCCCAGGGCGTCGACCACCGTGTTGCTGATGTCGGCGGCGCGCCCCGTGGCGATGGCGGACCCGAAGCTCGCGAGCGGTCCGGATGCGTGGAGTCCCGCGACACCGAGCCCCGCGATCAGGTCGGTGTAGAGCAGGACGTCCTTCATCATGAGCGAGTTCGTGAGCCCGCCCTTCAGGTAGTCGCCGTGGACGATCTTGGGGAATCGGTTGAGAGTCGCGAAGTTCACGCCGGAGCTGGTGTTGAGCACGCCGAGCAATGCGTCCATGTCGAGGCCGGCCTTCTTGCCTGCCACCATCACTTCGGACGTCGCGGAGAGGGCCACCGCGTTGAGGAAGTTGTTGAGCAGCTTCGTCGTGTGGCCGGACCCGCTCGCGCCCATGTGGAAGACGTGGGAGGCGAAGTGATCGAGTGCCTCCTGCGCTTCGCCGAGTGCGTCCGCATCGCCACCCACCATGAGGGTGAGTGCGCCCTTCTCGGCCGCGGCGGCTCCTCCTGAGATTCCGGCGTCCAGGTAGTGGGCGCCCTTCTCGGCGAGGGCCGCGGCGATCCGGCGGGTCGAGTCGGGCGCAGCGGTGGAGAGATCGACGACGATCTGGCCGACGCGAGCGTTGGCGAGTACGCCGTCCTCGCCGAGCACCACGGCCTCGACGACACGGCTGTCGGGAAGGCTGAGGAGGACGAGGTCCGCCCGTCGGGTGACGTCACCCGCCGACTCGGCCGCCACAGCCCCCGCGGCGGCGATGTTCGGAGTGTGCGCGTCGAAGCCGACGACCTCCACCCCCGCTCCCGTGATGCACCGCGTCATGCGGCCACCCATGTTGCCCAAACCGATGAATCCGATCGTGCGCCCGCTCATGCGTCGCGCCCCTTCCAGTCGTCTCCGTAGAGCGCGCTGTCCACGCGATCCGTGTCCCAAGCTCCCGCGCCGCCCGAGGGGCGGACGGTGTTGACGATCGTCGCGCCGCCGTCGGCCGAGACGATCTGTCCCGCCATGTAGGACGCATCCTCCGACAGGAGGAATGCGGCGACGGCGGCGATCTCCTCGGGCGACCCCGCGCGTCGAAGAGGGGTCGTCGAGGCACGTCGCACCATGTCGTTCTTGCCGCCCGACGTGCTCGCCGCGGCGGCGAACAACTCGGTCGGAACGATCCCGGGGGCGACCCCGTTGACCCTGATACCCAATGGCCCGCCGTACATCGCGGCGCTGTGGATGAGGCCCGCGACCGCGTGCTTGCTCACCACGTAGGGCAGGAGGTCGGCACTACCGGTGAGACTGGCGATCGACGCGGTGAGGACGATCGCGCCCGTGCTCCGCTGGTCGCGGAAGCACCGGAAAGCGGCCTGCAGTCCGAGGAGCTGCCCCCGGACGTTCACGGCCATGACGCGCTCGAAGTCTTCGATCGCGAGATCGGGGAGCGCGTCGAAACTGCCGAAGATGCCGGCGTTGAGGTGGTGCAGATCGAGACGTCCGAACGCGGACAGACCGGCATCCACATACGACTGCACCCCTTCGGCGGAGGAGATGTCTGCGCGGACGGCGACGGCAGGACCGGGGAGTCCGCCTGCGACACCGGCCGCGGCATCCCCGTCGATGTCCACGACGACCACCGACGCTCCCTCACGGGAGAGCCGTTCGGCCGACGCGCGTCCGAGTCCCCCACCCGCGCCGGTGACGACGGCGACCTGTCCGTCGAAACGTCGTGAATCGGAACTCATCGCTTCCCTCCCACAGTGGCGGCCAACTCGGTCAGCGGACCCGTGACAGGCGTGAACCTCGACAGGGTCGCCGGATCGTGACCCGATACGACGTGACGGATCTCGCCTGACGCCTCGAGTCGGCGGATGACCGCGAAGCTGTCGTACATCTCGACGAGATCGGCGACCGAGGTGAACACGATGTCGCGCTCGTACTCCTCGTAGTAGTGGACCGCGTCGGAGGCAAGGAGCACCGTCCCGTCGGCGGTGTCGACGAACACGATGCTCTGGCCGGGGGTGTGACCGCCGATCTCACGCATCCGCACGCCGGGCCGGATCTCGCGCTCCCCGTCGATCAGCTCGACGCGGCCGCGGGCGGCGGCGTCTCGGAGATGGGAGATCTCGGAGTCCTCGACGGAGTGCGCGAACAGCGGCTTGTCGGCGTGCGGTCCCGTCCAGAAGTCGAACTCCTTCCGCGACATGACGATGTTCGCGTCGGGGAAGAGCGGAAGGTTGCCGATGTGGTCGTAGTGCCCGTGGGTCACGATGACGGTCGGCGCCGTGCCGGGCTCCACACCCGCGAGGCGGAGCGCTTCGGCCGGATCGATGAGCAGAGTCCGTCCCCGACTCTCACCCCCGTGGCGCGAGAATCCGCAGTCGACGAGGAGACGCTCTTCTCCGTCGCTCAGCACCCAGAAGAAGTAGTCCATCCCGATGGGACCGTCCGGCTCGTGATACAGGCCGTAGTTCAGGTAGACGTCGCTCCGCGTCGTCTGACGGGTGCCGTACTTGACGATGGTGACCGTCCAGTGGCGCGCCTCAGCCACGGGTCGCCTCCCAGATCTTGTCGGCGGCACGCAGCGCGAGCGCCTGCACCGTGTGCGTCGGGTTGACCGACGCTCCCGTCGGGAAGCTGGAACCGTCGACCACGTAGAGGTTCGGAACGTCGTGAGCGCGGTTGTTCGCATCGACGACCGAGGTCGCCGGATCGGACCCCATACGTGCCGTGCCGAGGAGATGCCAGCCGAGGATCGAGTCGAACCCCGTCGTGCGCACCGATTCAGCGCCCGCGGCGAAGGCCAATTCGGTCGCGCGACGAACTCCGTCGGCGCCCAGCCGCTTCGAGTTCTCGCTCAGCGTGTAATAGGTCCTCACGCCGGGCAGCCCGAAGTCGTCGAGGTTCTCCTCATCGAGTTCGACGCGGTTGTGCTCCTCCGGTGCGTCGTCGCCGCAGACCCAGATGGTGGCCTCGTGGTTGAGGTGATGCTCGAGCGCCTCGTGGTGCCCTTCGCCCCACGGAGCGGTCGCCAAGGCCGTGTTGAGAGGCGAGTACCCCCGCATCGCCACCATGGTGAACCCGCGCTTGTAGTCGTTGGCGGGGTCGGTCTCGTAAAAGTGTCGGGAGGAGACGGTGCCGCCCCAAGCGCCGTGGTCCGCGTCGGTGGGCTCGGCGAAGCGGCCGATCACCATGGTCTGCACGTGGGGCATGAAGTTCTTGCCCACCTGCCCGCTGCTGTTGGCGAGACCGTTCGGGAAGCGCGCCGATCGCGACATGAGGAGCAGACGAGGGGTCCCGATCCCGTTTCCGCACACCACGACGGTCTTGGCCTCGGCCCGCCGAAGCGCACCCGACTCGTCGTAGTAGAGCGCGCCGGTGGCCGCACCGTCGTCGTCGACCGTGATCTCGCGCACCCGCGCCTGAGTGCGCAACCGCGCCCCGGCCTCGAGCGCCTCCGGCCAGTAGGTGTTCGAGGGGAGCGACAGAGCTCCGCTCGGACAACCGAAGGCGCAGAAACCTCGGTTGACGCAGGCGGGCCGCCCCTTGTAATCCTCGGAGATGAGGGCCTGCGACTGAGCCCACCAGTACCACCCGAGCTTGTCGAAGCCGTCGACCCACCGGTCGCCCTGGCGGCCGATGGGGATGGGAGGGAGGGGCACCTCGGGGCGACCGGGCTGCACGGGGTCGCCGCCGGCTCCCGACATGCCCATCATCCGCTCGTTCACCTCGTAGTACGGAACGAGGTCCTCATATGAGATGGGCCAATCGACCCCGAAGTCGTCCAGCGATTTGGCGCGGAAGTCCGAGGGCTGAAGCCGCCAGAAATGCCCGCCGTACCCGATGGCGCTGCCTCCGACGGCCGAGTACATGTAGACGTCGACGGGGTTCTCACCGAGGTTGGTGACCGGATAATCCGCGGGCCCCCGGCGTTTGCCCGGGCTCGCGTTCCAGTAGTGGCGGCCGCGGACCTCCCAATCGGCGTGGTTCTTCGGGATCTCCTCCTCGGGCACCCAGTCGCCCTGCTCCAGGCACAGCACGTCGAGGCTACGCCGGGCGAGGCTCCAGACGACGGCGGCGCCCGCGGCCCCCGCCCCGATGACCAGGACGTCGGCGGTTTCGGTCTGCAGCTCGGTCATGCGGAGACGCTCCTGTATCGGTCGGCACGCTCGCCGATGGTGATGAGACGGTCGGAGGGGAACGGCTTCATGGCCTTGCCCACAACGGTGTTGGTGACGTCGAAGCCCGTCCGCTCCCGCACGATGTCCTGCACGGCAGGGGTCCTGTAATAGGCCTCGTAGGTCAATTCGAAGACGACCCCGAACGCCTCGGGAGCGCCGGTCTTCTCGATCGTCTTCAGGATCTCGGTCTGCTCGGCGGGCGAGCATGCGGAGAAGCCCTTGCCATGGAGAGATCGGGCGGCCCGTTCCGCCGCGTCGATGCCGGCGAGCACCACTGGACGAAGGGTCGGCGCCTTGACGAGGATCGCGTCGATGTACGCGACCGCGTCGGTCTCTCCGGCGGAGGGCCAGATGTCGGTCCCCGGGATGAGTCGACGCACCCAGGCGTCGAGAACGTCGATCCGCTGCGTGTCGAGGACGCGGAGCGTTCCGACCTCCTCGGTGGTGACGTACGTGCGCCCCATGAGCGGCGCATACGGGTTGGCGCCGGAGGCGCCTTCGCGGTGATCGAAGGCCATTGCTCAGGCCTCCCGTCGGGACGGGAGGATCCCGGATCGAGGTGACGACAACACTGTCTTCCTTTCAAGAGGAGCGGGACCGGTCCGCGCCGGCGGGGCGCGACCGGAGAACTAGGGGGTGGGACGGTAGATGGGGCCCCGAGAGGTGACCGGCGCGACCAGTTCGGCGAGGTCATCGTCGAAACGGATGGGTATCGCCGACCGCTTCTTGTAGCCGACGCGCTCGGCTACGACCGGGTCGAGGAAATAGGCCGCCGTCACGGCGTCTGCCAGGCCGCGGAGCTCGGGGATGCCACGGGAGTCGAGTTCCGCGAAGTCGGCCGGGAGGGGCTCTTCGATCGCGGCGAGCCCCGCCTCGACGACGTCCAGGAGGTCGGGACGAACCGACAGGACGCGGTCGATCTGCACACCGTGCACGTCCGCGTCGGACGCTTTCGGCATGTCGGCCGAGGCGGGGATGAGCAGGTCGGCCACCCGGGCGAGCTTGGCCCTGTCCTCGGCGCTCAGCCGCGCGGCGGCGGAATGGGCGGCTCCGGCGGGACCCACCCCGATGGTGATGTCGACGCCGCTCACGAGGCCACCTTCTGCGATCGAGCACTCTCGACGGCGTGCTCGGCGGCACGCAGGGAGAAGGCCGCGATCGTGGGCGTCGGGTTCATACCGGACGAGGTGGGCCAGGTGCTGCCGTCGACGATCAGCAGGTTGGGTACGTCGTGCGCTCTGCCCCACTGATCGACGACCGAACTCGAGGGGTCATCGCCCATGGTCGCGGTCCCGAGCAGGTGCCATCCGGTCTCGCGGATCATCGGGGCGACGATGGTCTCCTTCGCCCCCGCCTCGCGCAGGGATTCTTGGGCGCGCGCGACGTTGAAGGCGAGCAGGTCCTTCGTGTTCTGGGAGGTCTTGTAGATCATCTTCACGCCGGGGATCCCGTCTCGGTCGAGCCGCGAATGATCCAGCTCGACGCGGTTGTGGTCCTCGGGGAGATCCTCCGCGACGATCCCCCATGCGACGGAGTGCCCCAGCCGATCCTTGACGGTCCGATGGAAGTCGTCTCCCCAGATCGGTCGCCCACCCCAGGGGAAGGGTGCCGTCATGGACTGCGGCCCGCCGGTGGGGGTGACGTTCCACTTCGCGCCGCGCACGAAGCCGCGTTCCTTGACCGTCTCGTAGAACTCGAGCGAGTAGACGGGTTGACCCCACACGCTCTTCCACGGGTCCAGTTCGTCCTCGAACACGCCCACCACCGAGGCGAAGGGGTGCATCATGAGCCGCTTCCCGACCTGGCCCGAGCTGTTGGCGAGTCCGTTCGGGAACCGCTTGCTCGTCGAGAGTTGCAGCAGTCGCGGCGTTCCCAGACCGTTCGCGGCGACGACGATGAGGTCGCCTTCCTGGCGGTGGGTCCTCCCGTCACGGTCGATGTAGACGACGGCGGTGGCCAGCCCGCGGGAGTCCGTCTCGATCTCCTGCGCCGTCGCACCCGTCACGAGTCGCGCTCCCTGGGCGAGCAGATCGGGCCAGTGGGTGATGTCGGGCGAGGCCTTCGACTTGTTGATGCACCCCCACATGCAGGCGCCGCGCTGAACGCAGGCGCCCTGGTTGCGATAGTCCTGCGTCGCGATGGCGTTGCTTCCGGGCCACCAGTGCCAGCCGAGCCGGTTGTGCGCCTCAGCCATCATCCTTCCGGCCGGACCCACCGGCGCGGCGCGCATGGGATAGGAGGTGATGTCGGGGAAGGCGGGGTCGCCCGGGTACCCCGAAACCCCGAAGTCGGCTTCGATGCGGTCGTAGTAGGGGCTGAGGTCCTCGTAGCTGAGCGGCCAGTCGTCGGCCACCCCGTCGAGCGATCGAACCCGGAAATCGGATGGCATGAGCCGCATCCAGATTCCGGCATACATGACCGTGCTGCCGCCGACGCCGTTCCAGATGAGCGGTTCGACGTCCGAGTGGGACGTGTCGATCGGATAGTCGGCCGGACCACGGCGAACGTTGGGAAGCGGATTCCACTGCTTGCCGGCACTCAACTCGAGGTACTCGTCGGCGACGTGCGAGGTGCGGTAGTCGGGCCAGTCGCCCTGCTCGATGCACACCACCGAGTAGCCGCCCTCGACGAAGCGGCGGGCGGCGACCGCCCCGGCGGGCCCCGCCCCGACGATCACGACGTCGGCCCGGTTCGATCCGGTCGCAGACTTCTGCATCACGTGAACACCCTCGTTCGTTCGATGGACATCGAGGCGGAACGCCCGTTCGATCGGACTCCGAGTGAGATCCGCCTACCCGGTGATCCTCGACTTCTGTACGATCGTATGACGAAGATCAAGAGAAGGTCAACGTCGAACCGACCGCGTGTCGATCGGGCGACGACCACTCGAGAAAGGACGTCGACGATGACGAACACCGCCCCACCGGCCCGCACCCAGAGGGTGCTCTCCTACCAGGAAGCCCGACGTCTACTCGACGCGGCCCTCGCCAAAGCCGATGAGATCGGCGTGCCCGCGAGCATCGCCGTACTCGACGTGACGCGCGAGATCGTCGCCTTCGCTCGCCAGGACCGCGCCCCCGTGCTCACCGGCGAGGTCGCGACCGCCAAGGCCTTCACCGCCGCCTCACTGCGTCAGCCATCGGGCGGACTCTCCGAGCCCACACGGGACGGAGGGGCGTTCGCCGGCCTCGCTCATGCCTCGACCCGCGGCATCGTCACCTTCTCCGGAGGCTTTCCGCTCATGCACCAGGGCGACGTGATCGGCGCCGTCGGCGCAAGCGGCGGATCGCTCGACGAGGACGACACGATCGCCGGGGCGGCTATCGCCCTCTTCGAGAGCTGGGCCCGATGAATCGCATGGAGGGCCGGCGCGTCGTCATCACGGGAGCGGCGGCGAATATCGGCGCAGCGACCGCCGAACTCCTCGCTCGCGAGGGCGCCCATGTGGTCATCGGAGACATCGACCCCAACGCCGAAGCGACGGCCGTCCGGATCCGACAGAACGGCGGACGAGCCGACTTCAGGGCTACCGACGTCTCGGACGGCGCATCCATGAGTCAGCTCCTGCGATCCGCCGCGGAGTGGATGGGCGGCATCGACGTCATCATCAACAACGCGGGCGTCCAGCGCTCGTCCCCGATCACGGAGATGAGCGAGTCCGACTGGGATCTCCACATGTCGATCAACGCCCGCTCATGCTTCCTCGCGGCGAAGCACGGGGTGCCCTATCTCGTCCAGGGCTCGTCACCGGCGATCGTGAACATGGCCTCGGTGGGGGGCTTCAAAGCCCCGGCAGGGCTGGCGGGATATTCCGCCTCGAAGGGCGCGATCATCGCCTTCACCCGCACGCTCGCCGCCGAGCTCGGACCCCGTGGGATCCGCGTCAATTGCGTCGCCCCGGGCTGGGTAGACACGCCCTTCAACGATCCGATCGTGTCGCATATGGGAGGCCGGGAGGCGCAGGACGCCGCGGTGCGCGCCGGTGTGCCACTGGGACGCCAGGGGCGGTCGGAGGAGATCGCCGAGGCCTTCCTGTACTTGGCGAGCCCAGCGTCTTCCTTCGTGACCGGCCACGCACTGGTCGTCGACGGCGGCGCCTCATGACGCGCCGCGTTTCGGTCTTGCGCGATCCGGAACCGCGCGTATAGCGTTGGGTTGTCAGGTTGTCTGACAATCTTACAAAGAGGTAAGCATGTTCCCCAGCAGAGTCTCGCGACGTGCGGAGCTGCTGGAGCACGCCCTCGCGCGGCACGGTCGGTCGAGTCGAAGCAGACTGCCGCCCACCCGCCGCGTCCCCTCGGGAGGATCCCTACCGCCCGTCGAGAGACCCTCGACGGCGGGTGAGCCCCGCAGTCGGATCGTCGCCGACCGCACCCACCGCATTCCCTGAGACGCCCTGCGCGTCCCGGCGCTGCTCGCGTCACGGCTCGAGGAGCCGATCACAGTTCCACTCAATGAGGAGATAGAGAAATGTTGACCACACTTCGCTCGGGAGGCCGCCGTGCCCTGACGGTCGGCGCCGTCTTCGCGGCATCCGCCATGCTGCTCGCCGGATGCGCCGGCGGCGCTCCGGACGCCGGATCCTCCGGCTCGGCAGGCGGCGACGGCGCCGAGAAGCCCATCAAGGTCGCGCTGAGCAACTACTTCAACGGCAACATCTGGCGCAAACAGATGGAGGCGAGCTTCGAAGCCACGGCCAAAGCGAATCCGCAGTACGTCAGCGAGTTCAAGACGGTGAACTCCGACGGGTCGGCGCCTCAGCAGGCGCAGCAGATCCAGTCGCTCGTCCTCGAGGGCTACGACACGATCCTGATCGACGCGGCCTCCCCCACGGCGCTGAACGGAGCGATCCAGGAAGCCTGCGACGCCGGCGTCACCGTCGTCGTGTTCGACTCCCTCGCCACGGCCGATTGCGCCTACAAGGTCGCCTTCGACTACGAGGCCTACGGCGAGACCGAGGCGCAGTTCATGGCGGACAAGCTCGGCGGCAAGGGCAACCTCCTGATGGTCCGCGGAATCGCCGGCATCACGGTCGATGACGACATCTACCGCGGTGTCACGAACGTGCTCCAGAAGTATCCGGACATGAAGCTCGTCGGTGAGGTCTACGGCCAGTTCACCGAGTCGACCGCGCAGCAGGAGGTCGCCAAGATCCTGCCCTCCCTGCCCAAGATCGACGGCGTCCTCACCGAGGGCAACGACGGCGGCGGCACCCTCGACGCCTTCCTCCAGGCCGGCGTCTCACCCGTTCCGCTGATCATCCAGGGCAACTCGGGCCAGGGGCTGCAGGGCTGGGCCAAGGTCTCCCAGGAGAACCCCTCGTACGAGACCATGTCGATCTCGTCGCAGCCGAGCATCTCCTCCACCGCTCTGTGGCTGGCGTGGATGCTGAAGAACGACAAGAACGACGCGAAGAACCTCCCCGAGAAGACGATGTACGCGCCGCTGCTGATCATCCCCCAGGAGAATCGCGACGCGTGGGCCAACGCTCTCGACTACACGCAGATCGCCGAGAACCCCACGACTCTCGAGCAGGCGACCTCCTACGTCGAGTCGGCCAACGCGGGCACCCCGCTGCTCAAGGAGGAGCCGCTGCCCCCGACCAGCTGACCGAGTCAGGTCCCCTCCGAAGTACACGCAGCATCGAAGGAAGCGCACATGTCAGACAGGTCACGCGGCGACACACTCGTCGTCGAAGGCGTCTCGAAGCGGTTCGGATCCACCCTCGCGGTGGACGACGCGTCGATCCGAGTCACCCGAGGCGAGTTGATCGGCATCGCCGGCCACAACGGCGCCGGCAAGAGCACGATCCTGAAGATCATCAACGGTCAGCTGGCCGGCGATGCAGGGTCCGTGACCGTCAACGACGTGAAGCGGGCCGCCGACCAGACGGTCGCGCACCCCGAGAAGATCGGGGTGCGCACCGTCTACCAGGAGCTCTCACTCTGTGCGAGCTTGCGTGTCGACGAGACCGCGGCGATCTTCGACCATTCGGCACGCGGCCTGGGATGGCGCCGCACCGCGTGGAAGAACCTCGCCGCGGTTCTCGACGACATGTTCCCCGAGCACGGGATCCGGCGCGAGGCGAAGATCAACGATCTCTCCATCGCCCGCCGCCAGATGATCGAGTGCGCCAGCGCGTTCATCGACAGCACCGTGCCGCCCGTCCTGGTCATCCTGGACGAGCCGACCTCATCACTCGATGCGGCTGCGACCGTCGGGTTCTACGCCTATCTCCAGCGCCGTGCGGCAGAAGGGGTCTCGGTCATCATCACGACCCACCGGCTGCACGAGATGATCGACAATCTGTCGCGCATCTACGTGATGCGCGATGGACGTGTGCTGGGCGAGCACGCCGCCGCCACCGCGACCAAGGACTCGCTCGTGGATGCGATGGGTCTCGCTTCGCACGAGGAGGCTCGCACCCCCACCGCGTCCGCTCTCGGTCGGGAGACCGGCGGAGTGGCACGATCGACCTCCTCGAACGAGGTCATCGTGCGTCTAGAGCAGTCCGGTGAGGACGGCTCACCCGAGGCTCTCGAGGTGCGCCGGGGCGAGATCGTGGGCTTCGCCGGACTCGAGGGACACGGTCAGTTGACCGCTCTCGAGGCCGTCTACCGAGCGGCTGGACGCCGCGGCCGGGCAGGACGGAACCGTCGCACGCCGCATCATTCGGTGGCCGTCACGGGCGACGCCGCATATGTGAGCGGCGACCGCGGGGTCCGCGGCATCTTCCCGCTGTGGGACGTGGCCAAGAACATCAGCTTCTCCAGCTTGGCTTCCGTCTCCTCCGCCGGCCTCATCCGCTCGGACTCGGAGTCCGCCCTGGTCGGCGACTGGTACCGCCGACTCGGAATCAAAGGCACCTCCGCCGACCCGATCACCAGCCTCAGCGGCGGCACCCAGCAGAAGGCTCTGATGGCCCGAGCCATGGCCGTCGGGTCCGATCTCCTCCTCTTGGAGGATCCGACCCGCGGCGTCGATCAGGCGACGAAGAGCGATGTCTACGAGCTCCTCAGAAGCCAGGCTGACACCGGACAGACGATCGTCTGGTACTCGACGGAGAACGAGGAGTTGCGGAACTGCGACCGCGTCTTCGTCTTCAGAAGCGGCCGTGTGGTCGCCACCATCTCTGGAAGCGACGCGACCGAAGACGTGATCATCGCGCTCTCGTTCGGCGATTCGACCGACTCGACTCATGAAGAGGAGCTGGCCCGATGACCACATCCACCGTCACCCGCTCGCCGCGCCCCCTGGGTTCGTCCATGCGCGATCGCCTCGGCTCCGCTTTCGGTTCCTGGTTCCTGCCCTCCGTGGCAGCTGTCGCCATCTTCGCGATCATGGTCGCGTTGCGGCCGCTCGTAGCGTCCACGACCGGGCTCAACCTGGTGCTCGCGCCGCTCATCCCCCTCGTCTTCGCCGTGCTCGCCCAGATGTTCGTCGTCGCGGCCGGTGACATCGATCTGGGAATCGGCTCGTTCATCGGTCTCGCGAACGTCGTCATGGCGGTCGTGCTCCCCACCGACCTCGTCGGCGGTCTCCTGCTTCTCCTGGTGATGCTCGCCGGCTATGCGGGGATGGCCGTGCTGATCTCGGTTCGCGGCCTGCCGTCGATCGTGGTCACCCTCGGCATGTCCTTCGTCTGGTTGGGCATCGCGATCCTGATCCTCCCCACCCCCGGCGGGGCGGTCGCGCCGGAACTCGTGTCGTTCGTACGCTTCACGACACCGGTCGTGCCCGGCGTCGTCATCGTCCTGACCATCACCACGGTGCTGGTCGCCCTGTTCCTCAATCGGACCAAGTACGGCACCGTCCTCCGAGGTTCGGGCTCGAACGCCGAGGGTGTCCGCCGGGCCGGATGGTCGGTCCTCCGCGCCAAGGTGAGCCTCTACGTCCTCGCCGGCTTCTTCGGCCTTCTGTCCGGCCTCTATCTCAGCGGCCAGACGGGCGGCGGCGATCCCTACATCGCGTCCAGCTACGTGCTCCTCAGCATCGCCGGCGTCATCGTCGGAGGTGGTTCCTTCCGCGGCGGCGAGGTCTCGGCGGTCGGGGCCGTCGCCGGCGGCCTCGTCGTCGGGCTCCTCGGTGCCCTGCTTCAGTTCATCGGCGTGCAGTCGAGTTTCCAGGCGGCGGCCCAAGGCCTCGTCCTGGTCCTCGTCCTCGTCCTGCGCGCCTCGGTTGCTTGGATTCAGAAGGTTCGGAGGACCCGATGACCGCTCTCGACACCCGCCCGGAGACGCCGGTGCGGATCCGCAAGCCCGCACTGACCGTGAGGTCGATCGTCCGTCACCCGGCCACCCCGGCCTTCATCGGCATGCTCGTGGTCTGGCTCTCGATCGGGGCCATCGCCGGTCGGGGTCTGATCGACACCATCAGCGCCGGCATCATCATCGCCACCTTCCTCGTGATCGTCGGGATCGGCCAGCTGTTCGTCATCACGGTCGGGAACGGAGGCATCGACCTCTCCGTCTCCTACGTGATGACCCTCAGCGCCTTCCTGGCCTGCCAGATCATGGCCGGCCAGGACTCGAACATCGTGCTGGGCCTCGTCGTCGGGGTGGTGGCGGGCGTCGTCGCGGGCGGGGTGAGTGCCTTCCTCATCGAGTTCATCGGCATGCCTCCCCTCGTGGGGACCCTCGCCGTGGGATTCGGTTTGCAGACCATCACGCTCATCTACTCCGGCAGCGTGGTCGGCGTGGCCAGCCCCGCACTCTCCGACTTCACGACGATGCAGATCGGCCCGATCCCCGTGTTCGGCGTGGTCGGCGTGGTCGTCGCGGTTCTCTTCGCCGTCATCCTCAAGCGGACCCCCTATGGCCGCCGGATCGAGGCCGTCGGCCAGAAGCCGGTCGCCGCCGGCTTCGGCGGCACCCGCCCCTCGCTGATTCGCGCCTCCGCCTACGTGCTCTCCGGAGGGATGGCGGGACTCGCCGGCGTCTTCCTCGCCGCTTACAGCGGCGGCGCCTCGCTCGGCCTGGGAACGAGCTATCAGCTCGCCTCGATCGCGGTCGTCGTTCTCGGCGGTTCGTTGATCGCGGGTGGTCGTGGAATCGTCTCGGGCCTCTGGGCGGGTGCTGTTCTGCTGACCCTCCTCACCACGCTGGCCAACATCACCCGTCTCAGCAGCGGCTGGCAATTCATCATCCAGGGTGCGCTGATCGTGCTCGTCCTCGCTCTGAGTCGCAATCCGATCGCCCGTCGCTGAAGCCATTCGGCACGCTCCATACGACGAAGGCCCCGCAGATCATCGCTGCGGGGCCTTCGTTCGTAGTCGAGATCAGGGCCGGAGCGCCCCTTCGACGTTGAGGAAGACGGCGTAGAGCGACGTGGTCGCCGTCATGTAGAGGCGATTGCGGCGCGGGCCGCCGAAGGCGAGATTCGCGCAGGCCTCGGGAAGCCGGATCTTGCCCAGCAGCGTCCCATCCGGATGCACGCAGTGCACCCCATCCCCGGCGCCGATCCACAGACGCCCCGCATCGTCGATGCGCAGACCGTCCGGGATACCGGGCTCGACGGTCACCAACACATCTCCCCCGGAGAGTTCTCCCTCGTCCGAGACATCGAAGACGCGGACGTGCCGAGGACCCTCGGGATCGGGCAGGAACCCGGAATCGACGATGTAGAGCCTGGTCTCGTCGGGCGAGAAGGCGAGCCCGTTCGGCTTCCAGAAGTCGCTCGCGACCCGGGTGAGACGTCCGTCGGGATCCAACCGGTAGACCCCGTCCGTGTCCTGCTCCGCGTCACGGGGGCTTCCCACGAAGCTCGTCTGCCGTCCGTAGGACGGATCGGTGAACCAGACGCTGCCGTTCGAGTGCACGACGACGTCGTTGGGAGCATTGAGGCGTCCGCCTGCGAAACGGTCGGCGAGGACCTCGATGGAGCCATCCGGGTGAGTGCGGGTGACCTGTCCGGCGCCCTGCTCGCAGGTGATCAGTCGCCCTTGGCGGTCCCGGGTGTTGCCGTTGGCATTGCCGCCTTGGGTGCGGAAGAGCGAGACATGGCCGGACCCCTCGTCGTATCGCAGCATCCGGTCGTTGGGGATGTCGCTGAAGACGAGGCTGTGATGCTCCGCGAAGTACACGGGACCCTCGGCCCATCTGAGGCCGGTGTGTAGGCGTTCGACACGGGCGACCAGGTCGATGCACTCTCCGAAACGGGGGTCGTGGAATTCGTAAACGCTCTCCCCCGTCGACAGTCGGTCGAAGGAGTCGCCGGCGACATCGGTGCCGTGAGGAACGGGGAATGCATGCGACATCGAGACCTCCATTGGTCGTGATCGTCCTACGATCATACGATCTCCCCTTCGAGCGGGGAAGACCGGAACGACGAAGGGCCGCCCCGGAAACGGGACGGCCCTTCGTCTCAATGGTGTGCGATCAGCCGATCGCGGCGGATCACTCCAGGTAGTCGCGCAGCGACTGCGAGCGGGACGGGTGACGCAGCTTCGCCATCGTCTTCGACTCGATCTGGCGGATGCGCTCGCGCGTCACGCCGAAGGTGTCGCCGATCTGGTCGAGGGTCTTCGGCATACCGTCGCCGAGACCGAAGCGCATGCGGATCACGCCGGCCTCGCGCTCGCTCAGGGAGTCGAGCAGGCTCTCGAGCTGTTTCTGCAGCATCGTGAAGCCGACCGCGTCGGCGGGCACCACGGCCTCGGTGTCCTCGATGAGGTCACCGAACTCGCTGTCGCCGTCCTCACCGAGGGGCGTGTGCAGCGAGATGGGCTCTCGGCCGTACTTCTGCACCTCGATGACCTTCTCGGGGGTCATGTCGAGCTCACGGGACAGCTCTTCCGGCGTGGGCTCACGACCGAGGTCCTGCAGCATCTGACGCTGGACGCGGGCCAGCTTGTTGATGACCTCGACCATGTGCACGGGGATGCGGATCGTGCGGGCCTGGTCGGCCATGGCGCGCGTGATGGCCTGACGGATCCACCAGGTGGCGTAGGTCGAAAACTTGAAGCCCTTGGTGTAGTCGAACTTCTCGACGGCACGGATGAGGCCCAGGTTGCCTTCCTGGATCAGGTCGAGGAACTGCATTCCGCGGCCGGTGTAGCGCTTAGCCAGCGAGACGACGAGGCGGAGGTTCGCACCGAGCAGGTGGCTCTTGGCACGCTGACCGTCCTTCGCGACCCAGCGCAGCTCTCGGATGAGCTCCTTCGACATACCCGTCGTGTCGGCGAGCTTGTCCTCGGCGAACAGACCGGCCTCGATGCGCATGGCCAGCTCGACCTCTTCGGCCGCGTTCAGCAGCGGAACCTTACCGATCTGCTTCAGGTAGTCCTTGACCGGGTCGGCGGTGGCGCCGGTGATGGCGGTCGAGTAGACGGGGACCTCGTCCTCGTCGTCGGCCATCGAGAGCACGAGCGCGCCCTGCGGGAGCGTCTCTTCGGCGGCGGCGACGGCGGCGAGGGCCGGCTTGGCGTCGTCGGACTCATCGTCGTCGGCGACCTCGGCGGCATCGTCCGTGTCGGGCTCGTCGGCGATCTCGACCTCGTCGACGCCCTCTTCGTCCTCATCGGGCTCGTCGTCGTCGGCCTTCTTGGTCGTGGCCTTCTTCGTGGTGGCCTTGGCGGTGGTCTTCGCACCGGCCTTCGGCGCTGCCTTGGCGGCAGGGGTCTTCGCCGCGGTCGTCTTGGCGGCAGCGGTCTTGGTGGAGGCGGCACGCTTCGCAGGAGCGCGCTTGGCGGGCGCCGCGGCGGTCTCGGTCTCGGCGGTCTCGGGCTCGGCGGTCTCGGGCTCGGCGACGGCGGTCGCGGTCTTCGAAGTCATCGGTGCACCTTTCTTCTGACGTGGGCCCTCTCATCGAGGGTCGTAGCTAGCGGGTGGATGAGGTGCATGTGGCGTCGCATCCCACCTGTGCGGACGCCCCATGAACGCGCTAGGGGCACGTCGAAACGGTGTGGGAGACCGTTTCCGGACAGCATGAGGACCCATGTCAAGTCCTCGTCGAAGCCGCGACCGACCTCCGGGGAGGCGATCCGCTTCACCAGAGGAGGTGAAAGGGTCCTTTCTGCAATTATTGCACGCTCGCGGCCAGGCTCATTACCAGTTGAGCCGGTCGGCGGGCAAGAGGCCCACCTGAGAACTGCTCGTCAGTCCGTTCCGACCTGGCCGGTGTCGGGCGAACCATCCGAGGAGTCCGGGAGGATCTTGCGTCGCGAGCGCTTCATCCTTGTGAAGAGTGCAACCCACAGGGGGCCGATCTCTATTCCCTCCTCTTCCCTCATCAGGGTCCGCGTGCGTCGGCGCGCGGCCAGAAGCATCACCACGCCGAAGCCCACGATGGGGAACTGGACGGCGAGGGCGACCCGGAACGCGTCGAGCGAGTAGAGGGTCTCCGGCCCGCCGGTGTTGAGAGCGTCGAGCACGATGCCGATGAGGAGCATCATCACGAAGCTGGCGGTGAAGCCGCCGACGTTAACCACACCGGTCGCTCCCCCGAGGCGCCGGGCCGGGTTGAAGGTGCGAGCGAAGTCGAAGCCGATCTGCGACGCGGGTCCGCCGATCGCGATCATGACGACGAGGAGCACGATGAGAGGGGCCGGGATCGGCGCGGGCCAGAGGAGCACGACGAGCCAGAGCAGTCCCATCAGGACGACGATCAGCAGCACGAGGCTGGATCGGCGCACGGGGAAGCGGACCATGAGGAGCGCGAGAAGGGGCCCGACGACGATGGCGACGCCGACCATGAGGGCGAGCATCCCGGAGGCGAAGGCCGGGCTCAACCCCGCTCCGAACACCATGAACGGGAAGCCCCAGAAGAGAGCGAAGACGGTGCCGGGCGACTGCGTCACGAAGTGCGCCCAGAAGCCGAGCTGGGTTCCGGGACGTCGGAAACTCTCCCCCAGCGACTTCAGCGCCGTGCGCAGATCGGGTGCCCCCTCGGCGGTCGAGATCACCCCGCGACCGTCGGACAGCAGCACGAGACCGAGCACGAAGGCCAGCACCGACAGCGACGCCGCGGAGAGGAACGCCGGTGTCCACCCTGCGGTGTGGAGGATGGCGGCGAACGGGATCGCCGACGCGACCTGACCGAGCTGCCCCAGGTTGCCGAGCCACTGGTTCAGCTGCGGGACCCGTTTGCCGGTGAACCACGTGTTGGTGAGGCGCATCACCGAGGTGAAGGTCGTCGCGTCGCCTGCACCGACGAGGATGCGCCCCAGAACGGCGCCGCCGAGGTCGGGCGCCAGCGCCACGGTGACCTGGCCGATGCACATGAGTGCCGCGCCGGAGACGATCAGCGTCTTCGGTCCGAGTCGGTCGATGAGCACTCCGACCGGGATCTGCAGGACGGCGTAGACCGCGAGCTGCATGACGGCGAGCGTCGACAGCGCAGCCGCGGTCGAATCGAATCGCTGGCTCGCGTCCACCCCCGCGACACCCAGGCTGGAGCGCTGCAGGATCGCGACGAGATAGGCGAAGACACCGACTCCGAAGATGATCCAGGAGCGGCGCGAATTCACGACTCCCACGATACGACCGGCACCCGAGAGCACCTGTCGTCGTCCGGGCAGGTCGCCCCGCTACGATCGGGCGCATGACGCAGGACGGCCACTCCGACGGACCCGTCGTCCTCACGGGTGGCACGCGCGGCGTCGGATTGGCGGCCGCGCGGTTGCTGGCCGCTCAGGACATTCCTCTCGTCCTCGGAGTCCGCGACATCGAACGAGGTCTCGCTGCTCGACGGTCCATTCGAGAGACATCGCCGACGGCTCGCGTGGAGCTGCTCCCCCTCGATCTCGCCTCCCTCGGCTCAGTGCGGGAGTTCGCGGCGCGCTACGCGGACGGTCACGGCCGCTGGTCCCGTCTCGTCCTCAACGCCGGCGTCATCAACCACCCGCGTCGCGAGCTGACGGGCGAGGGGTTCGAGATGCACTTCGGCGTGAACCACCTCGGCCATTTCGCTCTCACCGGACTCCTCATGCCGCTTGCGGCCCCAACCGCACGCGTGATCACCCAGACTTCGATCGCCGCCCGCATGGGGGTGATCCAGTTCCACGATCTCCGCTGGGATCACGGCTACCGCCCGTTCCGGGCCTACGCGGCGAGCAAACGCGCGAACCTGGTGTTCGCCGCGGAGCTGCAGCGCCGCCTCGACGCGCAGGGTTCCGCCGTCACCTCCGTGGCGGTGCACCCCGGCTACGCCGTTTCCCGGGAGCGACTCGACTCGACGCGCGGAATGCTCGAGCGAGCCTTCGCTCAGGACTACACGGGCGGCGCCGGTCCCCTCGTGGCCGGAGTCACCCGCACCGATCTCGCGGGCGGAGAACTGATCGCCCCCGGCAATCGCACGCAGACGGCGGGAGCTCCCAGGATCGTCGCGCGTCCCGGGGTCGCCGAAGACGAACTGCTCGGAGCCCGACTGTGGCGGATCTCCGGTCAGCTGACGCGTATCCCCTGGTGAGCGGACGCCGACCTTCGCGGCCGGAACCTGAATGACCGCTCTGCCGGATGCGGGATCCGCCTCGTCCAGGCGTTCATCGGTCGGGGCCTAGTCGCTCTCGTCCTCGGCGCGACGCCCTGCGAGGAACTTCTCGAGTTCCGCGGCGATCTCATCGGCGGACGGGAGGTCTCCGGCCTCATCGGTCAGCGGCGACGGGAGCGGGTTGCCGGCCACGTAGGCGTCGTGACGCTCTTCCAGGGTCGCCACCAAGCGGCGCAGCTCCTCGTTGGTCTCGACCTGCTGATCGACCTTGGCGAGGAAATCGCGGCCCTCCTGACGCAGCTGCTCCGTGGGGAAGATCAGCCCCGTCGCAGCGCTGATGCTCTCGACGGCGGTCACGGCGGCGGAGGGGAACTCGGTGTCGGAGAGGTAGTGCGGAACGAGCGCGACGAACCCGGTGACGACCGCTCCGGCGTCCTGCAGCTTCCACTCCACGAGGTGCAGCGCGTTGGCGGGGGCTTGAGTACGGGGCTTCCAGATGGACATCTGCTCGACGAGGTCGTCGCGGGTCCCGCTTACGGTGACCTGCACCGGGCGGGTGTGGGGCACGGGCATCGGGATCGCATGGACCCAGGTCGTGGACGTCACGGCGTAGCGCTCGACGAACCCCAGCACGGCGCGGGAGAAGGACTCCCACTGGAAGTCGGGCTCATAGCCTGAGAGGAGCAGGAAGGACGCTCCGAGTTCGTCCCGCCCGAGCGCCAGCGTCAGGCGGGGCGGCGTGTACTCGGCCAGGTGGTCCTCGTCGAAGAGGATGGTCGGGCGGCGGGCGCGGTAGTCGAGCAGCTCGTCGTTGTCGAAGACGGCGATCTCGGTGAGCTCGACGACGTTCGACAGGTGCTCGCCGAGCTGGGTGACGACACCGCCGGCATCCGCGAATCCGGTCAGGCCCGCGATCAACGGCAGCCCCTGGGGCACGGTGTCGGCCGCTGGGGTGAGCTCGAAGAGGCTGTTCGGATCCCGCATGCCTCGATGCTACGGGCGGGCTCCGACACCGGGTGCTCGTGTCCGCTGATGGCAGACACCCTCCGTCGGCTCCGAGCGACGCGAGGTGGGCGATCGATCGTCCGACGTTCCTTAGGCTGGGTGGATGCCCACGCCTGCTCTCTCCCTGACCTCCATCTCCCCCACCGACGCCGCCGTGGATGTCCTCGTCGTCGGCGTCTCGCTCGTCGACGACGCGCCGTCGCTGCACGCGGTCGACGGCGTCGACTTCGACACCGACGCCCTGCAGGCCTTCGGAGTGACCGGCAAGCGAGACCAGGTCGTCCGGATCCCCGCCCCGTCGGGCGTCGCGGCGAAGAGTCTCGCGCTTCTCGGCCTCGGCAGCGGGCCCCTCGGTCACGAGCCGCTGCGCTACGCCGCCGGATCGCTGACCCGTCAGCTCCGCGGTGCCGCCAGCGTCGCCTTCGCCCTCCCCGTCGCGGACGCCGAGTCGGCCGTCGCCGTCCTGGAGGGTGCCGCGATCGGCGCCTACTCCTTCGACGAGTACCGGGTCTCCTCCCTCGCACCGACGCAGGCTCCCGCGACGGACGTCATGGTCATCACCACCGACGAGCTGTCCGACTCCGCAGCCCTCGTCGCGCGCGCGGAGGCGTCGGCGATCGCGATGGCGACCGTGCGCGACCTGGTGAACACTCCGCCCAACGACCTCTACCCCGCGACGTTCGCCGAGCGGATCCCGGCGCTGGCGGACGGTCTCGACGTGGGCGTCACGGTGTGGGACGAGAAGCAGCTGGCCGAGGAGGGCTTCGGCGGCATCCTCGGAGTCGGCTCCGGGTCGACGCGCCCACCCCGCCTGGTCAAGCTGACCTGGACTCCGGAGAACGCGAGCTCGCACGTCGCCCTCGTCGGCAAGGGCATCACGTTCGACAGCGGCGGACTCTCACTCAAGCCCGCATCGTCCATGATCGGCATGAAGTACGACATGACCGGGGCGGCCACCGCGCTGGCCGTGATCCTGGCCGCCGCTCGACTGGAGCTCCCCGTCCGACTGACGGCCTGGCTCTGCCTCGCCGAGAACATGCCGTCCGGATCCGCGGGCCGCCCGAACGACGTGCTCCGCATCCGCGGTGGCAAGACGGTCGAGAACCTCAACACCGACGCCGAGGGCCGGCTCGTACTCGCCGACGGCCTCGTCGCGGCGAGCGAAGAGCACCCCGACGCCATCATCGACATCGCGACGCTGACGGGTGCGGCGAAGGTCGCGCTCGGCACCCGGTACGTCGGGGCGATGGGTTCCGACTCGATGATCCAGAAGGCGCTCGCGGCATCCAAGCGCTCGTCCGAGTTCATCTGGCACATGCCGCTCCCCGGCGAGATGCGGGCGCTCCTCAACTCGGATGTCGCCGACATCTCGAACGTCCGTCCGGGCAACACAGCCGGCGGCATGCTCATCGCAGGCACGTTCCTCAAGGAGTTCATCGGCCAGGCGGCCGATGGCACCGACATCCCCTGGCTGCACCTGGACATCGCGGGTACCGCCGACAACTCGGGCGCGTATTTCGGCTTCACGGGCAAGGGCCCCACCGGCACCATGGTCCGTTCGCTGATAGCTCTCGCCGAAGACTATGCGGGAACGGTTCAGCCGAACTCGAAGTAGTAGGTTTGTGGGGGCGATTCGCCGATCGTGAGTCGCCTCCATACATCAGACGCAAGGAGCATGGGTGCCTGAGCAGAACTTCGACATCGTCGTACTGGGTGGAGGAAGCGGTGGTTACGCCACCGCGCTGCGAGCGTCGGAGCTGGGGCTCTCGGTCGCCGTCATCGAGAAGGACAAGGTGGGCGGCACGTGCCTTCACCGCGGCTGCATCCCCACGAAGGCGCTGCTGCACTCCGCCGAGATCGCCGACGCGTCGCGCGACTCCGAGCACTACGGCATCAAGTCGACCTTCGAGAGCGTCGACATCCAGGGTGTGACCAACTACCGCGAGGGCATCGTCGCGAAGAAGTTCAAGGGCCTCCAGTCGCTCCTCAAGGCGCGCGGCATCACGACCATCGCCGGTGAGGGCAAGCTCGTCGGCGGCACCACCGTGCAGGTCGGCGACGACCGCATCACGGGCAAGAATCTCGTCCTCGCGACCGGTTCCTACTCGCGTTCCCTCCCGGGCCTCGAGCTCGGCGGCCGCGTCATCACCTCCGAGCAGGCCCTGCAGCTCGACTTCGTGCCGAAGAAGGTCGCGGTCCTCGGCGGCGGCGTCATCGGCGTCGAGTTCGCGAGCGTCTGGAAGTCGTTCGGCTCCGATGTCACCATCATCGAAGGCCTCCCCCACCTCGTCCCGAACGAGGAGGAGGTCCTGAGCAAGGCCCTCGAGCGCGCCTTCCGCAAGCGCGGCATCGACTACAAGCTGGGCGTCCGCTTCCAGAGCGTCACCCAGAACGACGACGGCGTCGTCGTGACCCTCGAGAACGGCGAGACCGTCGAGGCCGAACTGCTGCTCGTCGCCGTCGGCCGCGGCCCGCTGACCGCGAACATGGGCTTCGAAGAGGCGGGCATCAAGCTCGACCGCGGCTTCGTGCAGACCAACGAGCGCCTGCTCACCGACGTCCCGAACGTCTATGCCGTGGGAGACATCGTCTTCGGTCTGCAGCTCGCGCACCGCAGCTTCCAGCAGGGCATCTTCGTCGCCGAGGAGATCGCGGGCCAGAACCCCGTCATCATCGAAGAGGCGAACATCCCCCGCATCACCTACTGCGAGCCCGAGGTCGCCTCGGTCGGTCTCACCGAGGCCAAGGCTGTCGAGAAGTTCGGTGCCGACAAGGTCGCCAGCTACGACTACAGCCTCGCGGGCAACGCGAAGAGCGAGATCATCGGCACGTCCGGTTCGATCAAGGTCGTCCGCGTCAAGGACGGCCCCGTCGTCGGCGTCCACGGCATCGGTTCGCGGATGGGCGAGCTGATCGGCGAGGCGCAGCTCGTGGTCGGCTGGGAGGCCTACCCCGAGGACATCGCCCCGTTCCTGCACGCCCACCCGACGCAGCACGAGGCCCTGGGCGAGGCGTTCCTCGCCCTGGCCGGCAAGCCGCTCCACGCCCTGTAAATCCTCAGGTGGATGCGTCGGGCACAACCCGGCGCATCCACCAGGGTCCCTGACAGGATCCGAAGCACCCCGCTTATCTAGACTGATTGCACACCTGCAGCGCCGAAGGGAAAACCGCTATGAGCGAGTCCGTCAACCTCCCCGCACTCGGAGAGAGTGTCACCGAGGGGACGGTGACTCGTTGGCTCAAGAACGTCGGCGAGCACGTCGACGTCGATGAGCCCCTGCTCGAAGTCTCCACCGACAAGGTCGACACCGAGATCCCGTCGCCCATCTCGGGCGTCATCGAGGAGATCCTCGTTCAGGAAGACGAGACCGTCGACGTCGGAACGCCTCTCGTGCGTATCGGCGACGGATCGGGCAGCGCCTCCACCGGTTCGGTCACCCCCGAGCCCGAGGAAGAGGCCACACCGGCCGCCGAGGCGACCGAGCCCGTCTCCGAGCAGTCCGAGCCGGCTCAGCAGACCGACGAGACCACCGCCGGCACCTCCTACACCGGCCCGTCCGACGAGCAGGAGTCGGCAGCCGCCGACCAAGGCTCCTCCGACGAGGGCTCCTCCGACCAGGGCGCCCCCGCCTCGAGCGAGGGTCTCGGTGACGTCGCACCGTCGACGGAGGCCAGCTCCGACCAGGCCGCCACGCAGGCTCCCGCCGAGGTCGAGAAGCCCGCTGCCGAGTCGAAGCCCGATCACGAGGCCGTTCAGCCCGCCGCTGCTCAGGCCCCGGCCGCCGCTCCGGCGCCCGCCGTCGGTTCCGCCGCCGCTGCCGGTTACGTCACGCCGATCGTCCGCAAGCTCGCGGGCGAGCACGGCATCGACCTCGCCTCGATCGAGGGCACCGGGGTCGGCGGACGCATCCGCAAGGAAGACGTCCTCGCGGCCGCCGAGAAGAAGGCCTCTGCCGCGTCGGCTCCCGCCGCTGCTGCCGCTCCGGCCGCTGCTCCCGCCAAGAAGGAGCTCGTCGTCTCCGAGCTGCGCGGCACCACCAAGCCGATGACGCGCCTCCGCAAGGTCGTCGCCGAGCGCGCCGTGGTCTCCATGCAGTCGACCGCTCAGCTCACGAGCGTCGTCGAGGTCGATGTCACCAAGGTCGCGGCTCTGCGCACCAAGGTGAAGGACGCGTTCCTCGAGAAGACCGGCGTCAAGCTCTCCTTCCTCCCCTTCTTCGCGCTGGCCGCGTCGGAGGCCCTGAAGAGCTACCCGATCATCAACGCCACGGTGGACGGCGACAGCATCGTCTACCCCGAGACCGAGAACATCTCGATCGCGGTCGACACCGAGCGCGGCCTGCTCACCCCCGTGGTGCGCGACGCCGGTTCGCTCGACATCGCCGGCCTGGCCCAGCAGATCGCGGACCTCGCCTCGCGGACCCGTGAGAACAAGCTCAAGCCCGACGAGCTGTCCGGTGGCACGTTCACGCTGACCAACACCGGTTCGCGTGGTGCGCTGTTCGACACCCCGCTGGTCTTCCTCCCTCAGGTCGCCATCCTCGGCACCGGCATCGTGACGAAGAAGCCCGTCGTCATCACGGCTGACGGCTCGGACTCGATCGCGATCCGCTCGACGGTCTACCTGGCCCTGAGCTACGACCACCGCATCGTGGACGGTGCCGACGCGGCCCGCTTCCTCGTGCAGGTCAAGGAGCGTCTCGAGGCCGGCGACTTCCAGGGCGACCTGGGTCTCTGACGCACTAGCGCAATAGATGAGGCCCCCGACGGAAACGTCGGGGGCCTCATCTATTGCCGAGGTTCAACTCGGGGCGTCGAACACGTCGCGTAATCGCCATCCGCCATCGGACTTGACGACCAGGATGGACACCTGGCCGCCGGTGACGATCGCCGATCCGCCGGTCCGCTGGACGAACGGTGCCGCCTCGTTGAAAGCGACCGGGCCGGGGACCGCACCCCCGGCGGCGACCGCCCGCACCGCGGTGACGGCGTCATCGCGCGCGGGAGATCCGTCCTGCGTGATGGCGGTGAGACAGTCCTCCGATGCCGCCTGAATACACCGCTGGCGGCGCTCGAGCAGCGCTCTGACCGCCGCGAGCGGGTCGTCGGAGGCGAGGGCCGCGCTCGCTGTGTCCCCATCCCCTACCGGCTCGGCACCCTGGTCCGAACTCGGCAGGGCCGTCGCGCTCACCTGGGCCGCGCCCGGTATCGCCGTGGTAGATGTCGAAGGCGTCCGGTCCGATGCTTCGGCGGGGTCGTCAGGTTGGGGAATGAGGACGGCGGAGGCGACCAGAGCGACAGCGACTCCGGCTGCACCGAACCAGAACGGTGGACGGACGCTCTTACACGCGGTCAGAAGGCGGTCGACCAGCTCGACGACGGGGCCGGCCGGGGCGAGAAGATCTCCTAGCCAGCTCGCGCGCGGCTCTTTCAGGTCGGCGGCGGCGGCGTCGAGGCTGCCGGCGAGGTCGAAGTGGGGAAGTGCCGAGCTGGAGGGCCTCGTGAGATCCACCGGCCTGGGCGGCCCGGTACGGGAGACGAGCGTGTCGATGGCCACCCCCAGCTGGGTGTCCGAGGGCAGTGCCGCGATCCGCGCGTTGAGCGCCCCGACGGGGGCGAGGAGCAACGCGAGGTCGCGAATGGCCTCGAGGTCATCGAGGAGGGACTCGGCGTCGATCGCCGCGAGGGATCCGAACCCGGCGACGACCGTGTCACCGCTCAGGGACAGGAGGATCGTGTTCGGCGAGATGCGTCCGTGGGACCACCCGGCGCCGTGGAGCGCCGCGACGGCCCCGGCGACCGAGCGGATGACCCCGGCAGCCTCATCCGGTGCCAGCCGGCGCGACCCGGCCAGCAACTCTCCGAGCGTGCCGCCCGCCACACGCGGGTGGACCAGCATGACCCTCCGGTCGTCGAGCACCGCGAAGTCGATGAGCGGGAGGAGGTTCTCGTGCTCGACCGAACTCAAAGCCTCGATGGTGTCCGCCGGGTTCCGATCATCGGTGGCGGCATCGATGAGCCGTACCACCACGGCACGCTGCTCCGCATCGTGAGCGAGGAGTACCTCCGAGGTCGCTCCCCCGCCGAGTCGTCTGATCACGCGGTACCCGCCCACACTGTCCATCGCCCCAGATTGCGCCTCGCGCAGAGCAGGCGGCGCCGTCATCGTCCGACCTGTTCACCCCTCACCGGAGCGGGCGGCTGGGGAGGACATGCGGACGCATCGACCGCCGCGGCGGCGGTATCCTGTTCGAATGGCTCGCAACAGCGCTTCTTCGCGTCCGACTGAAAAAGAGCCGGGGCGCTTCAAGCAGCTCTGGCAGGTCCTTCAGATGACCCGTCGCCTCGACAAGCGTGCGGTTCCGCTTCTGATCGTGGCGTTCCTGTTGCCGGTCGTCGCGGGCACCGCTGTCGGACTCCTGACGAACAACGGCAACGGATTCGTCATCGCCATCTGGGTCATCTCGGGTGTGCTTCTGGGCGTCCTGCTCGCCATGATCATCCTCGGCCGCCGCGCCGAGCGTGCCGCGTACGGCCAGATCGCCGGTCAGCCCGGAGCCGTCGGAGCCGTGCTCAAGAGCTCCCTTCGTCGTGGCTGGGTGGGCAACGAGATGCCCGTCGCCGTGAACCCCCGCAGCCAGGACGCCGTCTACCGTGTCGTCGGCCGTCCCGGTGTGGTCCTCATCGGCGAGGGCCCCGTCACGCGTACGAACCGCATGATCGACGAGGAGCGCCGCAAGGTCAGCCGCGTTCTGCCGAACGTGCCGATCAACGTGCTTCACGTCGGCCCGGACGACGAGTCGGTCGAGCTGTTCAAGCTCAACCGCAGCCTCGGCAAGTTCAAGCGCACCCTCACGAAGAACGAGGTGTTGGCCGTGAGCAACCGTCTCAGCTCGCTGACCAGCTCGAAGCTCCCGATCCCCAAGGGTGTCGACCCCATGAAGGCCCGTCCGCAGCGCGCTCGTTGATCTGATCCACGCGTGATGACATCGATCGAGGCTGCCGCCCTGCTCGGTGTCGCGCCGGGCGCATCCATCGATGATGTCCAGCGGGCCTTTGTCCATGCTGTCCGGGATCATCATCCCGATCGGTTCGCGGAGGGCTCGGACGAGGATCGAGCAGCTGCTTCCGCCCGCTTCCGGACCTACGCCGAAGCGCGTGATGTGCTCATCCGCGAACGGCCCGTCATCCCGGTGACCTTCGACTATGTGCCATCCGCCCGCAAGCCGAAAGGCATCGGCGGCTCGGTCATCGTCCTGGTGATACTGGCCGCGCTGCTCGTGCTGGGCGTCACCATGGCCGACGGCTACCGGATGGAGACCGTCGAGAACCTGCGCGGCGGCTACATCCAGCCGAAGTAGCCCGTCCGTCAGGACCGCCGAATACGTCGGTCAGCGAATCCGGATAAGCACGGTCCCGGCGAAGACGTCGTGGAGGCCGCGCTGGTCGCGGTCCCAGATGACGGCCGGGATGAGCAGGCAGAGCAGTGCGGTGCGCAGCAGCGGGCGCCACCAGCCGACCCATGTGCCGTCGAGCTTGGTGACCCGCATGCCCATGATCAGGTGGCCGATGCCGCCGCCGAGCAGCGTGATCAGCACCACCTGGGTGATGGCGAAGATGACGAGGCTGGCGTAGCTGTTGCCGAAGAAGAAGGCGGCGTAGACGATGAACGCGAACGCGAAGTCGATGCCGATCGCGGCGAAGCGTCGTCCGGGTCGGGCGACGGATCCGCGGCCCGTCTCGGGGCGCCCCATCCGCTTGCCTGGGTAGTCGGATGCGGCGGCGGAACGGGCTGAACTCACCTGCTCAGGATACGTTCGCGGGTTGCTGTAACCGGCCGTTTCGCTCCCGTAACATGCTCGAAACAATGGGGACACCCCGGTGAAACTGCCCCTGCGTAGCCTCGACGAGGTTGCACCTCGCAACCGTGGTTCTAGTCGCTATTTGGAGACGTGCCCTATGTCGCACCCGAAGTTCAGTGATTCCTCCGAGGTAATCGCCTTCATCAAGGAAACGGACGTCAAGTTCCTCGACATCCGCTTCACGGACCTCCCGGGCGTGCAGCAGCACTTCAACATCCCCGCGTCCACCGTCGACGAGGAGTTCTTCTCGGTCGGCCAGCTGTTCGACGGCTCCTCGATCCGCGGCTTCGCGAACATCCACGAGTCGGACATGCAGCTCATCCCCGACATCTCGACCGCGTACATCGACCCCTTCCGCGTCGAGCGCACGCTCATCATCATCTTCGACATCTACAACCCGCGTAACGGCGAGATCTACGCGAAGGACCCGCGTCAGGTCGCCAAGAAGGCCGAGAAGTACCTCGCGTCGACCGGCATCGCCGACACCGCGTTCTTCGCCCCCGAGGCCGAGTTCTACATTTTCGACGACGTCCGCTACGAGGTGAACCAGCACTCGAGCTTCCACAAGGTGGACTCCTCCGAGGGTGCCTGGAACTCGGGCCGCGAGGAAGAGGGCGGAAACCTCGCCAACAAGACCCCCTACAAGGGCGGTTACTTCCCCGTCAGCCCGGTCGACCAGCACGCCGACCTGCGCGACGACATCTGCCTCAAGCTCATCGACGCGGGCCTCATCCTCGAGCGTTCGCACCACGAGGTCGGCACCGCCGGTCAGGGTGAGATCAACTACCGCTTCGACACGATGGTCCACTCGGCGGACGACATCCTGAAGTTCAAGTACATCGTCAAGAACACGGCCGCGCAGTGGGGCAAGACCGCCACGTTCATGCCGAAGCCGCTCTTCGGCGACAACGGATCGGGCATGCACACCCACCAGTCGCTGTGGAACGACGGCAAGCCGCTGTTCTACGACGAGGCCGGCTACGGCGGCCTGTCGGACATCGCCCGCTGGTACATCGGTGGAATCCTCAAGCACGCCCCGTCGCTGCTGGCCTTCACCAACCCCACGGTGAACAGCTACCACCGTCTGGTCCCCGGCTTCGAGGCCCCCGTCAACCTGGTCTACTCGGCCGGTAACCGTTCGGCTGCGATCCGCATCCCGATCACGGGCACCAACCCCAAGGCCAAGCGCATCGAGTTCCGCGCCCCCGACGCGTCCGGCAACCCGTACCTCGCCTTCGCCGCGCAGCTCATGGCCGGCCTCGACGGAATCAAGAACCGTATCGAGCCGCACGAGCCCGTCGACAAGGACCTCTACGAGCTGCCCCCCGAGGAGGCCAAGAACATCCCCCAGGTGCCCGGCACCCTGAGCGAGGTGCTCGACGCTCTCGAGGCGGACCACGAGTACCTGCTCGCCGGCGGCGTGTTCACGCAGGACCTCATCGACACGTGGATCGAGTACAAGCGCGAGAAGGAGATCAAGCCCCTCGCGCAGCGCCCGCACCCCTTCGAGTTCGAGCTCTACTACGGCGTCTGATCTCAGACCCGCAGCACCGGCACGGGCCCGCCTCCTTCAGGAGGCGGGCCCGTTCCCGTTTTCACGATCAGCGCGAGGAGGCAGCCGTTTCGTCCGCACCGAGAGAGCGGCGCTGCTCTTCGAGCCGGCGGCGCGCCTCGTGAAGGTCGCCAACCGCTTTCGTCGCGCGTAGAAGAGCCAGGTCGAGGGCATTGAGTGCTTGTGTGATCCTGCTGATCCGAATCCCGGGACTCACCTTCTTGCGACCGATGAGATGAGCCCAGCGCTGGGCTTGAGATGCACGGTAGGCGGCTCGCCTCAGGCCGCGAATGGAGCGACGCAGCAATCGCTCGGTGCCACTCGCCATCAAGTCCGCCGGAGGTCCACAAATCGCTGGTGCTCACCCGGCTGAGAGTACAGATTCGAGGCACCGTGCTGGCGGAGTACACCTCGCCGAAGGCCTTCGCGTCGGTGACCTTCTCGTCGTCCGGGTGGTCTCGGGGTCCACATGTCAGGTGAAGGTCGACGGGTCGACGACCTCGATGACCGCGGGCGAGGCCGCAGCCGGTGGCATGGGCGGCGGTCCCGGGCGGCGCTGACGTTGCGCTAGCCCGCCCCGCCCGTTGAGCGCAGCGAAACGGAGGGGGCTCACGATCAGCTCGTCGTGGCCCCTTCATTTCGCTTCGCTCAATGGGCGGGGTTCGCTCGGGCAGGGCCTCGATACGCTCCGCTACTCGGCCGGTCTCGATACGCTTCGCTACTCGACCCCCGGCGGGGCAGAGGCTCATGCGGTGGTGGGCTTCGGGCGGGTCTCGATCCCGTAGAAGAGGCGCTCGAAGACCTGGCGGGAGCGGCGGGTCACACGCAGGAAGTCCTCGTCCAGCGCGGCCGCCGATCCGGGCGGGTATTCCAGCAGACGCGCGATGCCCTCCAGCTGGCGCACCTCCGCGGGCATCAGATCCGACGTCCGGTTCGTGGCCAGCGTCATCGCGGAACGCAGCCGCGAGGACAGCAGCCACGCCTCGCGCAGCTTCGTCGCATCCTCCTCGCCGATGATCCCCGACTCCTCGGCAGCCGCAAGCCCCTTCAGGGTCGAGGGCGTACGCAAGGCCGGGATCGAATCGCCGTGACGCAGTTGGGCGAGCTGCACGAGCCACTCGACATCGCTCAAGGTGCCGCGTCCGAGCTTCAGATGCCGCGTCGGGTCCGCGCCCTGCGGCAGCCGCTCGCTCTCGACGCGCGCCTTGATCCGCTTGATCTCGCGCACCTCGGTCTCGGGGATGTTCCTCGGGTAACGGACGCGGTCCGCGAGTATGCGGAAGTCCGTCAGCAGCTGATGGTCCCCCGCGACACCTCGAGCACGGAGCAGCGCCTGCGCCTCCCACGTGAGCGACCACCGCTGGTAGTAGGCCTCGTACGACCGCAGCGACCGCACGACCGGGCCGTTCTTCCCTTCGGGGCGAAGCCCCAGGTCGAGGTCGAGCGGAAGCCGATCGTCGGAGGTGAGCCGCTTGATCTCCGCGACGATGTGCTCGGCGCGCTTCTGCGCGAGCTCGGGCTCCATGCCGGCGACCGGACGGTGGACGTACATGATGTCGGCGTCCGATCCGAAGCCCAGCTCCGCTCCCCCGTAACGCCCCATCGCGACGATGCCGAACTCGGGCCAGGGACCCTCGTCCCGGCGGATGCTGCGGAGGACGCCCGTCAGCATCGCGGTCGTGATGTCCGACAGCGCGTGCCCGAGCGTGATGACGTCGATGGTGCCGGCGATGCTGGCCAACGCGACGCGGAGGATCTCACGACGCCGGGCACTCCGCAGCGCCTGGCCCGCGGAGTCGCGATCGGCGTGCCGCGCGACGGTCGCCAGCGTCTCCTCGCGAAGCGTCTCCCATGAGCGGGGTCGCAGTTCCTCGTCGCTCTCGAGCCAGCGCGCCCCCTCGGGGTAGCGCTCGAGGAGCTCGACCACGAAGCGCGAGGCCGAGAGCGCCTGCGTCAGGCGCTGAGCCGCATCCTGCGAGTCGCGCAGCATCCGCAGATACCAGTGCGCGTCGCCCAGGCTGTCGCTGATGCGACGGAAGGCGAGCAGGCCACCATCGGGGTCGACCCCGTCGGCGAACCACTGCAGGAGGACCGGGATCAGGGTGCGCTGGATCGCCGCCTTCCGAGAGACCCCGGAGGTGAGAGAGGCGATGTGCGCGAGCGCTCCGCGCGCGTCCTTGAAGCCGATGGCGGCCAGGCGCGCTTCGGCCTGGGCGCTCGTGAGCGAGAGGCCCTGCTCGGGTGCACGGGCGACGGCGGAGAGCAGCGGACGGTAGAAGAGCCGTTCATGCAGGTTCCGGACGGCGTTCTTCGTGCGCCGCCAGCGCGTCAGCAGGTCGTCGGCTGTCGCTCCGAGTCGGCTCGCGCGCGCCAGGATCCGCTGAGACTCCGCATCGGCCGGCATGAGGTGCGTACGACTCAACCTCTGCAGCTGCAGCCGGTGCTCGAGCACGCGGAGGAGGCGGTAGTCCTGGCTGAACTCGTCGGCTTCCGCGCGGCCGATGTATCCACCCGCCGCCAGCGCCGACAGGGCCACGAGAGTGCCCTGCACGTGCACGCTCTCATCGTGTTGCCCGTGAACGAGTTGCAGCAGCTGCACCGTGAATTCGATGTCGCGCAGTCCACCCGGCCCGAGCTTGAGCTGACGATCCACCTCGTCGGCGGGGATGTTGTCGGTGACGCGACCGCGCATGCGCTGGACCTGCTCGACGAAGCTCTCACGACTCGCGCTGCTCCACACCATGGGCTGCGTGCCGGCGACGTAGGCATCTCCGAGCGCCCGGCTGCCGGCCATCGGCCGCGCCTTCAGCAGGGCCTGGAACTCCCAGTCCTTCGCCCAGCGCTGGTAGTAGGAGATGTGCGAGTCGAGAGTGCGGACCAGCGCCCCCGCCTTGCCCTCGGGCCGCAGGTTGGCGTCGACCTCCCAGAGGGGCGGCTCGATCGCGATCTCGTGCAGTCCGCGCATGGTGAGCATGGCCAGCTTCGTCGCGATCGTCATGGCACGCTCGTCGCTGATCTCGGCCCCCTCGGCGGCCTGGCCGACGAAGATCACATCCACGTCGCTCACATAGTTGAGCTCGCGGGCGCCGGCCTTGCCCATGCCGATCACGGCCAGCTCGACCTGGGCCACATCTTCGGCCGCGAAGACGACGGGGCCGTTGCCCTTGGTGGCGACATCGGCGCGGGCGATGGCGAGCGAGGCTTCGAGCGCGGCTCCGGCGAGATCGGCGAGGATCTCGGTGACCGACTTGAGGGCGACGAGAGGATCGGCCTGGCCGAGATCCCACGCGGCCAGCCGCAGAAGGTGGTGGCGATAGCGGACGCGGAGGGCGACGCGCGCCGGATCCCCCGTCATCGACGCGACGCCGTTCACGGCACCTACGGAGTCGAGAAGGCTCGCGTACAGAGCGTCGACATCCGGCCTGCCCTCGGCGTAGTGCTGCAGGGCGGGGAGTTCTTCGGGGTGCCGCAGAACGAACTCCGCGAGCCCGGACGACGCACCCAGAACCCGCAGCAACCGCTGCGACCAAGCCTCCTCGCCCAGCACCGGGACGAGGTGGGCCGGGTGACGCTCCGCCAGGTCGAGCAACGCCACGAGCGCCGCATCCGGATTGGCCACCTCGCCGAACTGCGTGAGCAGCTCTGTGGGGTCGACTCCGGTCGCCTGCTCGAGTCGGTCGAGCCGCGGAACCACCTGCCCGAGCTCGGTGAAACCGAGCCGGGCCAGGACGCTCAGCGTCGCGAGCTCACGCCTCATCGCGCCTCCTCATCGGATGCGTCAGACCCGCAGCAGCCGCGCGTCAGAGCGCTTCGAGGTTGGACTGCAGCTCGTAGGGCGTGACCTGCGCGCGGTACTCGCGCCAGTCGCGACGCTTGTTGAGCAGCACGTAGTTGAAGACCTGCTCACCGAGGGTCTCGGCGACGAGCTCGGATTCCTCCATGAAGGAGATGGCCTGGTCGAGACTCGCCGGCAGCGGCGAGTAGCCCAGGGCGCGGCGCTCGGAGTCGCTGAGCTCCCACACGTTGTCCTCGGCCTCGGCGGGGAGCTCGTAGCCCTCCTCGATGCCCTTGAGACCGGCCGCGAGAAGCAGCGACAGCGCGAGGTACGGGTTCGCCGCGGAGTCGATGGCGCGGTACTCGACGCGCGACGACTGCCCCTTGCCGGGCTTGTACAGCGGCACACGGACCAGCGCGGAACGGTTGTTGTGGCCCCAGGTCACGTAGCTGGGCGCCTCGCCGAGCTTCGACTCGCCGTTGCCGGCCCACAGCCGCTTGTAGGAGTTGACGAACTGGTTGGTGACCGCCGTGATCTCCGGCGCGTGCTTGAGCAGACCGGCGATGAACTGACGACCGATCGTCGAGAGCTGGTACTGCGCGGCCGGGTCGAAGAACGCGTTCGTGTCGCCCTCGAAGAGCGAGAGGTGCATGTGCATGCCGGACCCCGGCTCGTTCTGCAGCGGCTTCGGCATGAACGTCGCGTACACGCCCTGCTCGATCGCCACCTCCTTGATGACGGTGCGGAACGTCATGATGTTGTCCGCCGTCGTCAGGGCGTCGGCGTAACGCAGGTCGATCTCGTTCTGGCCGGGACCCGCCTCGTGGTGACTGAACTCCACCGAGATGCCGAGGTCTTCGAGCATGCGAACCGAGCGGCGTCGGAAGTCGTGCGCCGTGCCGCCGGGAACGTTGTCGAAGTACCCCGCGCGGTCGACGGGCTCGGGACCGTCGGTGCCGTACTGGCTCGACTTCAGGAGGTAGAACTCGATCTCGGGGTGCGTGTAGTAGGTGAAGCCGCGGTCGGCGGCCTTCGCGAGCGTGCGCTTGAGCACGTTCCGCGGATCGGCCGCGTGCGGCTGCCCGTCGGGCGTCGTGATGTCGCAGAACATGCGGGCGGTCGGATCGATCTCGCCGCGCCACGGGAGCACCTGGAAGGTGGTCGGATCCGGATGCGCGAGGACATCCGCCTCGTAGGCGCGCGTGAGGCCCTCGATGGCGGACCCGTCGAAGCCGAGACCCTCGGTGAATGCCCCCTCGACCTCGGCCGGAGCGATCGCCACCGACTTCAGAGTGCCGATCACGTCGGTGAACCAGAGACGGACGAACTTGATGCCGCGCTCCTCGATGGTGCGGAGGACGAAATCGCGCTGCTTGTCGACCACTTGGCTTGCTTCCCCTCGTTGGAGTCGAGCCCTCTGCGAGGGCCCTGTCACACGGCGTCATTAGGCTACTGGCTATGCCTACTGTTCGCTTGGCGCTGGCCCAGACCAACCCCGTCGTTGGTGCGTTCGAGGGCAACTCCGCCTCGATCGTCCGCTTCGTCCGAGACGCCCGCGAGAAGGGTGCCGATCTCGTCGGCTTCGGCGAGATGGCCCTCTCGGGTTACCCGATCGAGGACCTGGCCTCTCGTCCCGCATTCCTCACCGCGAGCCGCGAGGCGCTGCATCGGCTGGCCGAGACGCTCGAGGCCGAGGGTCTCGGCGATGTGCCCGTGATCGTCGGCTACCCCGACGGGCCGTTCGAGCCGCGACTCTCCGGCACGGCCAACGCGCCCACCGCCATCGCGCAGAACTGCGCCGGTGTGCTCTTCGGCGGCGAGGTCGTGGCCCGCTACGCGAAATTCCACCTGCCGAACTACTCGGTGTTCGACGAGTACCGCAACTTCATCCCGGGCGACGAGCTGCTCGTGCTGCGCCTCGGCGAAGTCGACGTGGCCGTGGCCATCTGCGAAGACATCTGGCGGGATGGCGGTCCCGTCAGCCGCGTCTCGTCCGCCGACGCGGGCGTGCTGTTCGTCGTCAACGCGTCGCCGTTCGAGCGCGACAAGGACGATCTGCGCCTCCCTCTCGTCCGCCGTCGCGCGGTCGAGACCGACGCGATCGTCGCCTACGTCAACATCGTCGGCGGTCAGGACGACCTGGTGTTCGACGGCGACAGCGTCGTGGTCGACCAGGGCGGCGTGATCCTCGCTCGCGCTCCCCAGTTCGAGGAGCACCTGCTCCTCGTGGATGTGGAAGCGGAGGCCGCGACCGAGCCGCACATCGTCGAGGGTGTCCGCCGCGTCGACCTGCCCGCCCGTGCCGACGATCGCGCCGAGCTCCCCCGCGACGTGGCCGAACTGCCGGACGACCGCGAGCAGGTGTGGAACGCCCTCGTCACGGGCCTGCGCGACTACGTCGACAAGAACGGCTTCCCCGGCGTCGTGTTCGGGCTCTCGGGCGGCATCGACTCCTCTGTCGTGGCCTCGATCGCGGCCGACGCGCTCGGGCCCGACCGTGTCTTCGGGGTGTCGATGCCCAGCCGCTGGTCGTCGGACCACTCCCGCAGCGACGCCGACGACCTCGCCGAGCGGATCGGCCTCCGCTACCGCACCGAGGCGATCGCCTCGCTCGTGCAGCCGTTCGAGGATCAGCTCCACCTGACCGGCCTCGCTGCCGAGAACCTTCAGGCGCGCGTCCGCGGCGTGATTCTCATGGCCATCTCGAACGCGGAGGGTCAGCTCGTGCTGACCACCGGCAATAAGACCGAGCTGGCCGTCGGCTACTCGACCATCTACGGCGACTCGGTAGGCGGCTTCAACCCGATCAAGGACGTGCCGAAGACCCTGGTGTGGGAGCTCGCTCGTTGGCGCAACGAGGCCGCCGAGGCTCGCGGCGAGACGCCGCCCATCCCCGAGAACTCGATCACGAAGCCCCCGTCGGCCGAGCTGCGCGAGGGCCAGACGGATCAGGACAGCCTGCCGCCCTACGACGTGCTCGACGCCATCCTCGACGGGTTCGTGAGTCAGAAGTTCGGGCCGGAGGAGATCGGCGAGCTCGGATACGACGAGCAGCTCGTGGGCGACGTCATCCGTCTCGTCGACCGCGCCGAGTGGAAGCGTCGACAGAGCGCGCCTGGCCCGAAGGTGTCGCAGACCGCGTTCGGGCGCGACCGTCGCCTGCCGATCACGTACCGTCCCGGCACCTGATCGGCCGCCGAGAGGCCGCTGAGGAGCAGCGACTTAGACTGGCGGAATGAGCGATGAGACCGCGGTGAAGCGGGTCCGTACCAGGCACTTCGGGCAGGCGCGCGAGGCGGGGACCCCGATCACCGGGCTCACCAGCTACGACGCGCTGACCGCCGGCATCTTCGACGAGGCGGGGATCGACTTCCTGCTGGTCGGCGACTCCGCCGCGAACGTGGTCTTCGGCTACGAGTCGACCGTGCCCGTCACCATGGACGAGCTCATCCCCCTGGCGCGCGCGGTCGCCGGCGCCACCAGGCGGGCTCTCGTCGTCGCCGACCTGCCCTTCGGCTCCTACGAGCTCGGTGCCGACCAGGCCCTCAGCAGCGCCTTCCGCTTCATGAAGGAAGCGGGCGTGCACGCCGTCAAGCTCGAGGGCGGGGTGCGCAGCGAGGAGCAGATCTCGCGCGTCGTCGAGGCCGGCATCCCTGTCATGGCGCACATCGGCTACACACCGCAGAGCGAGCACAAGTTCGGCGGGCACGTCGTGCAAGGTCGCGGCGATGCAGCGGACGCCGTCATCCAGGACGCCCTTGCCGTAGAGCGCGCGGGCGCCTTCGCCGTCGTGCTCGAGATGGTGCCCAGCGACGTCGCCGCACGGGTCACCGAAGCCGTCTCGATCCCGACCATCGGCATCGGCGCGGGCACTCAGGTCAGCGGACAGATCCTCGTGTGGTCCGACTTCGCCGGGCTCAACGGCGGCCGCTACCCGCGCTTCGTCAAGAAGTTCGCCGACCTCCGCGGTCAGCTCCTCGAAGCGGCACGGAGCTATCGCGACGAGGTCGTCGGCGGCACCTTCCCGGGGCCCGAGCACCAGTTCGAATGATCCGGCGCTCCGGCCCACCGCTCCGCTGAGCGTGCGGGGCGGAGCGGTGCGATCAGTCGTTCTCCTCGGCCGCATCCTCGGCGGCCCAGCGGGCGGCGTTCTCATGCAGCTTCTGGGGCGCACGCGCCGCCTCTTCGCGCGTGTCGAACGGCCCGAGACGGTCGACCGCCAACGACTGCGGTCCCTGTTCGACCTCGCTGGTGCGCTCGTTGTACCAGAACTTGTCAGCCATTGCGTGCTCCCTCGAATCCCCATCGACGCCGCGCTCCTGCGGGCGACGATCCCGAGAACCTGAGCGATCCCCACGCTCCCGGGTGCGTAGGCTCGATCCTATGCCGCGTGATTCCCAGGGCCGTCTGACAGCCGGCCGCGTAGCCCCTGAACGACGAGTGCCGCCGTCCATCGTCCGCCCGGAGTACGTCGGTCGCCCCTCTCCTTCGCCCTACCGCGGGAGCGACGTCGTCGACGCCTCGACCGTCGAGCGGATCCGCAACGCAGGCCGTATCGCGGCGCAGGCGCTCGAGGCGGTGGGCGAGGCGATCCGCCCCGGCGTCACCACCGATGAGCTCGACCGCATCGGACACGACTTCATCGTCGCCCACGGCGCCTATCCGTCGACTCTCGGCTACCGAGGCTTCCCGAAGTCGCTCTGCACGTCGATCAACGAGGTCGTCTGCCACGGCATCCCGGACGACACCGAGCTGGTCGAGGGCGACATCATCAACGTCGACATCACCGCGTTCTTCGACGGCGTGCACGGCGACCTCAACAAGACCTTCACCGTCGGGCGGGTATCGGAAGAGGCGTCGCTGCTCGTCGATCGCACCCGCGAGGCACTGAACCGAGGGATCAAGGTCGTGGCTCCGGGACGGCAGATCAACGTCATCGGGCGCGCCATCGAGTCGTACGCCAAACGGTTCGGCTACGGAGTCGTGCGCGACTACACGGGGCACGGCGTGGGCGAGGCCTTCCACTCGGGCCTCGTGATCCCCCACTACGACGCGGCACCCCAGTACGACACCGTCATGGAGCCGGGCATGGTCTTCACGATCGAACCCATGCTCACCCTCGGGGGCATCGAGTGGGACCTGTGGGACGACGACTGGACCGTCACGACCAAGGACCGTTCCCTGACGGCCCAGTTCGAGCACACCCTGGTCGTCACCGAGCGCGGCGCGGAGATCCTCACCCTCCCCTGACCTCGCCGCCACATCTCGAACTGTCTCCCAAATCACGGAGTTCCTCGCGAAAACGGCGCTCGATCGGCATGAACGTGTGAATCACGGTCAGGTTTTCCGTGATTTGGGAACGAGGCCGGGTCGGTAGGGTCGACGGGTGAGCATCGACGCGACCGGTACCCAGAAATTCGACCCGACCACGGTGGGGACGCAGGCCATCGGCATCGATATCGGGGGAACCGGTATCAAGGGCGCCTTGGTCGACGTGCAGACGGGCGAGCTGCTCTCCGATCGCGTGAAGCTCCCGACCCCCGAGGGCGGAGAGCCCGACGACATCGTCAAGACGGTCCAGGAGGTCATCTCCCAGATCCCGGACGTGCACCCCGACACCCCCGTCGGTGTCTGCTTCCCCGCGATCGTGCAGCACGGTCGCACCATGTCGGCCGCCAACGTCTCGGACAAGTGGATCGGGCTCGAAGCCGAGAAACTGTTCGAGGACGCCATCGGGCGCGACATCACCTTCGTCAACGATGCGGACGCGGCCGGCTATTGCGAAGCGCAGTTCGGCGCGGCCAAGGGCAAGATGGGCCTCGTCATCATGACGACGCTCGGCACCGGCATCGGCAGCGCGCTGATCTTCGACGGCCGATTGGTTCCCAACGCCGAGCTCGGCCACATTGAGCTCGACGGCAGCGACGACTACGAAAAGGTCGCCTCGTTCGCCGCGAAGGAGCGCGAGGACCTCAACTACAAGCACTGGGCGAAGCGCCTGCAGAAGTTCTACGCGCACCTCGAGGCGCTGTTCTCGCCCGACCTGTTCATCGTCGGCGGTGGGGTCTCGAAGCACGCGGATCACTACCTGCCGCTGCTCGATCTGAAGGCTCCGATCGTCCCGGCGCTGTTCCGCAACAACGCGGGCATCCTGGGGTGCGCGTCGCTCGCCGCGCACGCGGCCGGCACGAAGCGCAGCGAGGGTGCCGAGACGGCCGTCCGCCGCACCAACTGACGCACCCTCTTCATTTCGCTTCGCTCGATGGGCGAGGGGCACCGCTCGCCGCAGTGGCTGAAGCCGGGCCCTCTTCATTTCGCTTCGCTCAATGGGCGAGGGGGCGCCGCTCGCCGCAGTAGCTGAGGCCGGGCCCTCTTCGTATCGCTGCGCTCAACGGGCGAGGGGGCGCCCGCCCATTGAGCGCAGCGAAATGAAGGGACGCACCGCCCCGAGGGCCGCTTCGCGACGGCCGTGGACGGCCTCCTCAGCGACCAGCCGGAATCTGCAATTCGCTGCGCTCGACGGCCGAGGGGTGAGGACGGCGCGGCGGAGGCGTATGGGTTCCGTTAGGACCCGCGGCGAGCGCCGCGCGGAGGAGTTCGCTGGCTTCTGCGCCGGTTCGGCGTGCAGAGCCGACACGGGTGGCTCTGCGTCCCTCTCGCTGAAAGAGTCGTCGTGCTCGACCTGCTGTATGTCCTCGCAAGCGTTGCTCTGTTCGCTGTGATCGCCCTCGCCGGATCGGGGGTCGAGAAGCTGTGACCGTCTTCGCACTCCTCGCCGCCGTCCTGGGTGCGGCGAGCGTCGTCTACCTGGTGGTGGCGCTGATCCGCCCGGAGCGTTTCTGATGGGCGCTCTGTTCGCGATCCTTCAGGTCGCCACTCTCGTCCTCGCCCTGGTCCTCACGTACCGCCCTCTCGGCGACTACATGGCGCGCATCTACACGTCCGCCCGCGACCTGAAGGCGGAACGGATCGTCTACCGCCTCATCGGGGTGGACTCGTCCTCCGAGCAGACGGCCAAGTCGTACCTCCGCGCGGTCCTCTCCTTCTCGCTCGTCAGCGTGCTGGGTCTCTATCTGCTGCAGCGGGCGCAGGAGCTTCTCCCCCAGTCGCTGGGTCTGCCTGCCGTTCCCGAAGGTCTGGCATTCAACACGGCCGTCTCATTCGTGACGAACACGAACTGGCAGAGCTACTCGCCCGAGGTCACCATGGGCTACGCCGTGCAGGCGCTCGGTCTCATGGTGCAGAACTTCCTCTCGGCAGCGGTCGGTATCGCGGTGGCCGTGGCCCTGATCCGCGGCCTCGCCCGCGTTCACTCGAACACCCTGGGCAACTTCTGGGTCGACCTCGTGCGGGGAGTCCTCCGCCTGCTCCTCCCCATGTCGGTCGTGGCGGCGATCGCTCTGATCCTCGGCGGCGTCATCCAGAACTTCGCGGGTTTCACCGATGTGACCACTCTCGCCGGTGGGACGCAGAGCATCCCCGGTGGGCCGGTGGCATCGCAGGAGGCCATCAAGATGCTCGGCACCAACGGTGGCGGGTTCTTCAACGCGAACTCGTCGCACCCGTTCGAGAACCCCACCGCGTGGACGAACCTCCTGCAGGTGTTCCTGATGCTCGTGATCCCGTTCGCTCTCCCTCGCACGTTCGGCCGTATGGTCGGCGACGACCGTCAGGGTCTCGCGATCGTCGGAGTCATGGCGGGCCTGTTCCTCGTCTCCTTCACCGCGTTGACCCTGTTCGAGTCGGCAGGCGCAGGCACGGCGCCGCAGCTGGCGGGAGCCGCGATGGAAGGCAAGGAGGAGCGCTTCGGCATCTTCGCCTCCACCCTGTTCGGCAGCACGAGCACGCTCACGTCCACGGGTGCGGTCAACTCGATGCACGACTCCTACACCGCGCTCGGCGGTCTGATGCCGATGATCAACATGATGCTCGGCGAGGTCGCCCCCGGCGGTGTCGGATCGGGCCTCTACGGCCTCCTGGTGCTCGCGATCATCACGGTGTTCATCGCCGGCCTCCTCGTCGGGCGCACCCCGGAGTACCTGGGCAAGAAGATCGGCACCCGCGAGATCAAGCTGGCGAGCCTCTACATCCTCGTCACGCCGACGCTGATCCTGGTCGCGACGGCACTCAGCTTCGCCATTCCCGCGGTGCGCGACGACGTGACCGGCACGTCGATCCTCAATCCGGGTGTGCACGGCATGTCGGAGGTGCTCTACGCCTTCACCTCGGCGGCGAACAACAACGGTTCCGCGTTCGCCGGTCTGACCGCGAACACTCCGTGGTTCAACACCATGCTCGGCGTCGTGATGCTGCTCGGCCGTTTCCTGCCCATCGTGCTGGTGATCGCTCTCGCGAAGAGCTTCGCCTCCCAAGGGAGGGTCCCCGCCACCGTCGGGACGCTCCCCACCTACCGGCCGCTCTTCGCGAGCCTCCTCGCCGGGGTGACGGTCATCGTCACCGCACTCACCTTCTTCCCCGTTCTCACGCTGGGTCCCCTGGCGGAAGGGCTCGTCTGACCATGTCCACCACTCTCGATACCGATCCCTCGACCGATTCGTCGGCGGCCTCCGCCGACGCCGCGAAGCGCACCTCGGGGGCCTTCACCCCGGCGCAGATCGTGGCCGCCCTGCCGGGGGCGTTCCGCAAACTCGACCCGCGCGAGATGTGGCGCAATCCCGTCATGTTCATCGTCTGGGTCGGAGCCGCCTTCACGACCGTCCTGGCCGTCGCCGAGCCCTTCCTCGGTGGCCCCGCGCAATCGGGCGGAACGGGGGTGCCGCCCGTCTTCACCGTCACGATCGCCATCTGGCTGTGGCTGACCGTCCTGTTCGCGAACCTGGCCGAGTCGATCGCCGAGGGGCGCGGCAAGGCGCAGGCCGACAGCCTGCGCAAGACCCGCACCAGCACGCTGGCCGCTCGCGTGGTGGACTACGACGCGGTTCGGGACCCGAGCGCCGCGAGCGCGTCCGTCGAGCAGGTCGCCTCCCCCGAACTGCGACTCGACGACGTCGTCGTGGTGGTCGCGGGCGAGCTCATCCCCGGTGACGGCGACATCGTCGACGGCATCGCCTCGGTCGACGAGTCGGCGATCACAGGAGAGTCCGCTCCCGTGGTCCGCGAGTCGGGCGGCGATCGCAGTGCCGTCACGGGCGGCACCCGTGTGCTGTCCGACCGGATCGTCGTGCGCATCACCTCGAAGCCCGGCGAGACATTCGTCGACCGGATGATCGCGCTCGTCGAAGGCGCCTCTCGGCAGAAGACCCCGAACGAGATCGCGCTCAACATCCTGCTGGCGTCGCTGTCCATCGTGTTCGTGATCGTCGCCCTCACACTGAACCCCATCGCGTCCTACGCTGCGTCGCCGGCCAGCATCCCGGTGCTCATCGCCCTGCTGGTCTGCCTCATCCCGACGACCATCGGCGCCCTGCTCTCGGCCATCGGCATCGCGGGCATGGATCGCCTGGTCCAGCGCAACGTCCTCGCGATGTCGGGCCGAGCGGTCGAGGCCGCGGGCGACGTCACCACGCTGCTGCTCGACAAGACGGGCACCATCACCTACGGCAACCGTCGGGCCACCGATTTTGTGCCGGTCGGCGGGGTGTCCCGGAAGCGCCTCGTCGAAGCGGCTGGATCCTGCTCGCTGAGCGACCCGACCCCCGAGGGGGCCTCGATCGTGGTCCTGGCCGAGCAGCTCGGCTTCGACCGCGCCTCGGCAGGATCGGGCGAGATCGTGCCCTTCACCGCCCAGACCCGCATGAGCGGCGTCGACTTCGCGGACGGCAGCCAGATCCGCAAGGGCGCCTCCTCGGCCGTGCTCGCCTGGATCGGCGACGCGCCCGCCGGGGGTGACGCCGCGACGGCCGAGACCCGCGCCGCAGCAGACGCGATCTCCGGCTCGGGTGGCACCCCGCTCGTCGTCGCCGAACGCCAGGCCGACGGCACCAGCCGCGTGCTGGGCGTGGTGCACCTCAAGGACGTCGTCAAGGACGGGCTTCGCGAGCGCTTCGCGGACCTGCGCGCCATGGGCATCCGCACGGTCATGATCACGGGCGACAACCCCCTCACCGCCAAGGCGATCGCCGCCGAAGCCGGCGTCGACGACTACCTGGCCGAGGCGACGCCCGAGGACAAGCTGGCCCTCATCCGTCGCGAGCAGGAGGGCGGCAATCTCGTGGCCATGACCGGAGACGGGACCAACGACGCTCCGGCGCTCGCGCAGGCGGATGTCGGCGTCGCGATGAACACGGGCACGTCGGCCGCGAAGGAGGCCGGCAACATGGTCGACCTCGACTCCGATCCGACCAAGCTCATCGACATCGTGCGGATCGGCAAGCAGCTCCTCATCACCCGCGGCGCCCTGACGACGTTCTCGATCGCCAACGACATCGCCAAATACTTCGCGATCATCCCCGCGATGTTCATCGGGATCTTCCCGGGCCTCGCCGTCCTGAATTTCACCCAGCTGCACTCCCCCGCATCCGCGGTGCTGTCGGCCGTGATCTTCAACGCGATCGTCATCGTGTTCCTCATCCCGCTGGCTCTGCGCGGCGTGAAGTACCGAGCGCTCGACGCCTCGCACACGCTCGCCCGCAACCTGCTCGTCTACGGACTCGGCGGTGTGGTCGCCCCCTTCATCGGGATCAAGCTCATCGACCTCGTCGTGGCTCTCATCCCCGGCTTCTGAGCCGCCCGCCCGTCACCACCCGCCTCCGCCCTATCGAGGACTCGCACTCATGTCTCTCCGCTCATCCACCCGCACGGCGCTCGTCTCGGTGCGCACGCTGCTCCTTTTCACCCTCGTGCTCGGCGTCGGCTACACCGGCGTGATCACGGCCGTCGGTCAACTCGCGCTCCCGGCCCAGGCCGACGGCTCCCTCGTCACGGGCGCCGACGGCCGGGTCGTCGGCTCCTCCCTCATCGGCCAGTCGTTCACCGATGCGGATGGCGCAGCCCTCCCGCAGTATTTCCAGTCCCGCCCGTCCGCGGCCGGCGACGGCTACGACGGCGCCTCCTCCAGCGGCAGCAACCTGGGCCCCGAGAACGCCGACCTGATCGCCTCGATCGCCGAGCGGAAGACGGAGATCGCCCAGCGTGAGGGCGTCTCCGAGTCCGAGGTCCCCGCCGACGCCGTCACCGCGTCGGCATCGGGCCTCGACCCGCACATCAGCCCCGCCTACGCCCGCCTGCAGGTCAACCGGGTCGCGGAGAGCCGCGGGATCCCGGCGTCCGAGGTCGAGCAGCTGGTGCGAGCTAGCATTCAGTCACGCGACCTCGGCTACCTCGGCGAGGAGAGCGTCAACGTGCTGCAGCTCAACCTCGAGCTCGATCAGCTCGCTGCACGGAAGGGATGACATGGGGCGCGGGCGGCTGAGAGTCCTGCTCGGGGCGGCACCCGGTGTGGGCAAGACCTACACGATGCTCGAGGAGGGCCGCCGACTCGCGTCCGAAGGGGCCGATGTCGTCGTGGCCGTCGTCGAGACCCACGGCCGCGCCGCCACCGCCGCGATGGTCGAGGGACTCGAGGTCCTCCCCCGCGCCGTCCACGACCACCGCGGAGTCGAACTCGCTGAAATGGACCTCGACGGACTGCTCGCCCGACGCCCGGACATCGCCCTCGTGGACGAACTCGCCCACACCAACGTCACCGGGGCGTCGCATGACAAGCGGTGGGAAGACGTGCAGACGATCCTCGACGCCGGCATCGACGTCATCTCGACCGTCAACATCCAGCACATCGAGTCGCTCAACGACGTCGTGCAGACCATCACCCAGGTCCCCCAGCGCGAGACCATCCCGGATCACGTCCTCCGGCAGGCCGACCAGATCGAGGTCGTCGACCTGGCACCGCAGGCGCTCCGTGACCGCCTCGCAGGTGGGCACGTGTACCCGGCCGAACGCATCGACGCGGCGCTCTCCAACTACTTCCGCCTCGGCAACCTCACCGCCCTGCGCGAACTCGCTCTGCTCTGGCTCGCGGACGAAGTCGACACGGCACTCAAGTCCTACCGTGCCGAACACGGCATCGACTCCCGGTGGGAGGCGCGGGAACGGGTCGTCGTGACACTCACCGGCGGGCCGGAGGGCGCGACGCTCATCCGGCGAGGCGCTCGCATCGCGGCCCGATCGGCGGGCGGTGAACTGCTCGCCGTGCACGTCACCAGTCAGGACGGTCTGCGCGTCGCGGATCCGGGGGCGCTCGCCGAGCAGCGAGCCCTCGTGGAGAAGCTCGGCGGCAGCTATCACCAGGTCGTCGGCGACGACGTGCCTCGCGCTCTGGTCGACTTCGCCCGCTCGGTCGATGCCACGCAGCTCGTCATCGGGGTGAGCCGCCGGAGCCGCCTGCTCGCGCTCTTCACGGGGCCGGGGATCGGATCGACGGTCATCCGCGAGTCCGGATCCATCGACGTCCACATCGTGACCCACGAGGCGGCGGGCAGACGGTTCGCGCTCCCGCGTCTGCGCGGCGGCCTCACGGTCAAACGCCGGCTCATCGGGTTCGTCCTCGCCCTGGTGGGCGGCCCCCTCCTGTCGCTCCTCCTCGTCGCCTTCCGCAACGAGGAGTCGCTGACGAGCGATGTCCTCAGCTACCAGCTGCTGGTGGTCGTCGTGGCTCTGGTCGGCGGATTCTGGCCGGCCATGTTCGCGGCGGCTCTCTCCGGGGTCACCCTCGACTTCCTCTTCATCGAGCCGTTCTACACGGTCACCATCGACAACCCGCACCACCTGCTCGCCGTTCTGCTCTACATGGTCATCGCCGGACTCGTGAGCTTCGTCGTCGACCGCGCCGCCCGCCTCACCCGAGCAGCCCGACGCAGTGCCTCCGAGTCGGAGCTGCTGCAGACCGTCGCGGGCAGCGTCCTCCGCGGCGAGGGCGCGCTCACGGCTCTCGTGCACCGCACCCGCGAGGCCTTCGGGCTGACGGGGGTGCGGCTGCGTCGGGGAGAGCGGATCCTCGCCTCGGATGGCGAACCGCGGCCCGATCTCGTGCACACCGACGTCCCCATCGCCGACGACGCGGTGCTCGAACTGCACGGTCGCGACCTGCAGGGCGCCGATCGGCGCCTGCTCGGCGTCATCGTGGCCCAGCTCGAGACGGCACTCCGCCAGGAGGATCTCGTTCTGGTGGCGGACCAGATCGGCCCCCTCGCCGCCACCGACCGGGTAAGGACGGCCCTCCTCTCGGCCCTCAGCCACGACCTGCGACGTCCGCTGGCCTCGTCGATGGCGGCGGTCAGCGGCCTCCGGTCCGCCGGCCCCGGGCTCTCGAATGCCCAGCGCGAGGAATTGCTGCAGACGGCCGACGAGAGCCTGGGTGCACTGTCGACGCTCGTGACCGACCTGCTGGACGTGTCCCGTCTGCAAGCAGGAGCGCTCGCGATCTCATCGATCCGCGCCGATGCCGCCGACGTCATCGGCCCATCTCTCGAAGAGCTCGGGCTGGGTCCCGGAGATGTCGAGCTCGACATCGATCCGGAGCTCCCGGCCGTCGCGGCGGACCCCGTCCTCCTGCAGCGCGTGATCGTGAACCTGCTCGCCAACGCCGTCCGCCACTCGCCCTCCGGCGTTCCGGTTCGCGTGACGACGAGCTCGTTCGGCGGTCACGCGCAGATCCGGATCATCGACCACGGGCCGGGTATCCCCGCCGATCGACGCGACGACGTCTTCGTGCCGTTCCAGCGACTCGGCGACACCGACAACTCGACAGGACTCGGCCTGGGCCTGGCCCTGTCGAAGGGCTTCACGGAGGGGATGGGCGGCACCCTCACACCAGAGGACACCCCCGGAGGCGGCCTCACCATGGTCGTCGAGCTACCGCTGTGGACGAGCGCCGAGGAGGCCGCGAAGTGACCACCATCCTCATCGCCGACGACGACCCGCAGATCCTGCGGGCCCTCCGGATAACCCTGGGAGCCAAGGGCTACGACGTCGTCACCGCGTCCGACGGGACGCAGGCCGTCGCCGTCGCGATCGAGCACAAGCCCGACCTGTACCTGCTCGACCTGGGGATGCCGCACCTCGACGGGGTCGACGTCATCCACGCGTTGCGCGGCTGGACGGAGGCGCCGATCCTCGTGGTGTCCGGGCGGTCCGGATCGGAGGACAAGGTCGAGGCGCTCGATGCGGGAGCCGACGACTACGTGACCAAGCCGTTCGCGATCGACGAATTGCTCGCGAGGATCCGGGCACTCACCCGGCGGCGCGGAGACGCGGAGACGTCCGTGGCCCCGACGGTGGCGCTCGGGGATGTCGAGGTCGACCTCAGCGCCAAGTCGGTCATCCGACGCGGGGCGGGAGGGTCGATCGAGCACATCCGCCTCACGCCGACGGAGTGGGCGATGCTCGAACTGCTGGCCCGCAACCCGGGGCGGCTCGTGACCCGGCACACGCTGCTCACCGAGATCTGGGGCACAGAGCACGTCACCGACACCGGGTATCTGCGGCTCTACGTCGCGCAGCTGCGCAAGAAGCTCGAAGCGGATCCGGCGGCCCCGCGCTACCTCCACACGGAGTCGGGCATGGGCTACCGCCTCACCCCCGACCCGGCGGGGTGAGGCGCGGGCTCTGCATTTCGCTTCGCTCAACGGACGGAGCGGCCGCTGAACACCGCTCGCTGAGGAGGGTGTTCCGCGCCCGTCGCGAAGCGCCCCGGGGGACTGAACCACCCCGGCCACGTCCCGCCCATTGAGCGCTGCGAAATGAAGGGCCGTGCCGCACCCACCCACGACACCCGAGCGATCCTCGGCCGCCCCGAAGTATCGGCCGGATAGAGTTCAGCGTTTTCTCGTCGCCCCCGGAGGTCTCGTGCGTACAGCGGTCATCGGCGCGGTGCTCCTCGTCATCGGAGCCATCGCGGTCGCCCTGGGCATCGTCCCTCTGGAGACGGTAGGCGAACTGACGGAGCGGGTCGCTCCGATCCTCGGGTTCGTCGTCGCGATCACTGTGGTCACCGAGCTGGCCGCCGAGGCCGGACTGTTCCGCGTCATCGCCGAGCGCCTCGCCCGCTGGGGTCGGGGGCGCGCGATCGTTCTGTGGCTGCTCGTGGTCCTCCTCGCGACGCTCTGCACGATCTTCCTGTCGCTCGACACGACCGCCGTACTGCTCACGCCCATCGTCGTCGTGCTGGCCCGACACGTGGGCCTCCCCCCACTCCCCTTCGCGTTCACCACGGTGTGGCTCGCCAACACCGCGTCGCTGCTGCTGCCGGTGTCTAATCTCACCAACCTGCTCGCTCAGCGCCAGCTCGGCGACCTCGATCCGCTCGGCTTCGCGGCGCTCATGGCCGCTCCGGCGATCGTCGCCATCGTGATCCCGTCCGTTGCGATCCTGCTGATCTCCCGCCGGGACCTGTTTCGCCGCTACGAGGCCCCCGCGTCGGAGCCCGCCGAGGACCGCGTGCTGTTCATCGCCTCCGGGGTGGTGGTGGCCCTGTTGATCCCCGCGCTGGTCTCGGGCGTCGAGGTGTGGATCCCATCCGCCATCGCCGCCGTCGTCCTGGGCGCCTTCTTCCTCGTGCGGCGACGTGACGTGTTGAGGTTCGGACTGATCCCGTGGCAGCTGGTGGTGTTCGCGTCCGGTCTCTTCCTCGTCGTCGAAAGCGCTCACGAGCTGGGTCTCGCCGATCTGCTGGCCGGCATCGTGCCGTCGGGCGACTCCCCCGGCGCGCTCTTCGCTCTGGCCGGCACCTCGGCCCTCGGGGCCAACCTTCTCAACAACCTGCCCGCGTACCTCGCGATCGAGCCGATCGGGCAGGATCCGCTCCGCCTCGCCGCGATCCTCATCGGCGTGAACGCCGGGCCGCTGGTGCTGCCCTGGGCGTCGCTGGCGACGCTGCTCTGGCACGAGCGGTTGACCGCGCTCGATGTGAAGATCTCGTGGGGCCGTTACATCGCCCTGGGTGCGGTCGTCGCGCCCGTCACCGTCGCCGGGGCCGTCGGGGCGCTCCTGCTCGCGCACGGCTGACCCGGACGCCGTCCGCCCAGGAGAGCGGATGGCGGGGAAGGAATGGGCCGACGCATACGCCGGGTTCTGTCTGGCGTGCCATCTCTGACACGCACGGGACGGCCATCTATCTCGGGTGTACGTTGCCGCACACCTCTAGCGATCTACCCGAGGACTCGGCGAGCAGCCTCGACGTCCTCTGCTTGATCTTGCTCCAGGCGAGGTTTACCCAGCAGATCCAGTCACCTGGACCTCTGGTGGTCTCTTACACCACCGTTTCACCCTTACCCCGCACCGCCGAAGCGACACGTGGCGGTCTGCTTTCTGTTGCACTTGCTCTCGGGTCACCCCGGGTGGGCGTTACCCACCGCCTTGCTCTGCGGAGCCCGGACGTTCCTCGGCATCCGCATATCCGAAGACGTGCGGATGACGCGACCGTCTTGTCGACCCATTCCACGCTCAACCCTACGCCACCCCGGTTGCACGGGTATTCCGGCTCAGTTGGCGGTCCGGAACGTTCTCATTCAGCCGGAATACCCGTAGGAGGGGTGGCCGTAGGAGGGATGCTCGTAGGAGCTAGAGGCCGGACTCGTCGGTGCGGACCAGGATGCAGCCCGACTCGGGGTCGAGGACGACCTCGTCGGGCGCGGCGGCGCGGATCTTCGCGAGGTCGGAACCGGTGATGGCCATGTTGCTGCCGCCGGAGATGCCGCGGCGGAGGAGGGCTGCGCCGATGCCGTAACGGGCGCGCTGCTTCTCGTAGAGGGCCATGAGGTCTTCGGGAACGAGCGCGACGACGTCGAGGCGCTTCTCGCGGAGCTCGGCGAGCTCGGCCTCGATCGCGGCGACGCGGGCGTCTCGCTCGGCCTCCGTCTCGGCGACCCGAGCCTGCACCTCGGCCTGCTCACGCTGCACCAGGGCGAGCGCAGCCTCGTGCTCTTCTACACGTTCCATCACGGAGAGCTCGATGTCCTCGAGGTTGCTCTTGCGGCCGTTCAGCGACGTCAGCTCGTGCTCGAGGCCCTGCGCATCCTTGGCGGAGGTGACGCTCGCGAGGCGGGTCTGATCGCGGGCGATCCGGGCGTCCACGACCTCGACGTCCGACTGGATGCGCTTCAGCTCGGCCTGCGCATCCTCCATCGCCCCACGGACTTCGATGCTGCGGCGACGCAGCACCTCCTGCTCCTTCGACAGCGACTCGAGCAGCGCGAGCTGCGGGAGGGCACGACGCTCCCTCGCGAGATGCGCCGCGCGGTTGTCGAACCCCTGGACGTCGAGGAGGAGCTTCTGGTCATCGGGGAGCGCGCGGAGAGTCACCCGGTAAGCCTACCGAGCACCCGACGACCGGCCTGGCCGGTCAGCGCGCCGCCTCGGAAGCAGTGTCCCGCGGTGCCGTCAGGAGGTCTGACGGGGCCGTCCGTGCCGGGCGGTCGTCGCGCCCGCGAGACGCGCCGAGAGCCGACACGATCCCGACCACCGAGCCGAGGACCAGCGGGACCAGCACACCGAGCCCGCTCAGTGCGACAGCGCTGTCCGTCATGCCGAGGAGGTTCCACAACCAGCCGCCCACGCCCCCGGTCGACGCCGACGGGACGAGCAACCCCCATCCGAGACCCGAGATGACGACGAAAGCGATCACCGGTCCCCAGCGGAAAGCGGGTGCCTCGTCACCACCGATGAAGGCGCTCAGGCCGTCATCGTCCCTGCGGAGCAGCGCTTCGGCCCCCGCGATGCCCGACCACGCGAGGACCGGAACGGCGACGAGAGGCGCGGCATCGAGGACCAGCGCGTTCGAGGCGGGAACGAGCAGCACGAGGACCACGCCGACGCAGATACCCACGAAGGCCACCGCGCTCGTCGCCGCGAATCGAGGTGCGCCCGGCACGACGGATGCCAGAGCGACGCCGCCCGAGCGGGCGAGGAGCGCCGACGCGCCGAGAGCGGGAGCGAGGAGGGCGAGCAGAAGCGGAACGGGGTACCACGACGGTAGTCCCTGGGCCATCGCGGCGACCGGATCCGTCGACAGCAGAGCAGTACGCGTCGGGTCGCCGCCGGCGAGGAGTACACCCCAGACGATGAGCACGATGAGCGGAAGGATGGTGCCGAGAGTCGTTCCGAGTCCGGCGCCCAACCCCGATCGGGACTCGGCGCGGGTGGTCAGCACGTCGGCGCCCACGCCACCCCACACCGCGACAATGAGGGCGAGCACCGTCATCACGCCGGCGAACACGGCGATCGGCTGAGCCGGGGCGGCGCCGCCGATGGTCGAGAAGTCGACGAGGCCGACCGACCCGACGATGAGGGAGACGACGCTGAGCACGGCGAGGAGGGACAGGATCCACTGGGCGCGGGCGAGAGCCCTCCCGCCGGTCGCCGCCAGGATCGCGGCACCGACCGCCACTATCCCGGCCCCGATCCAGGCCGCGAGCGCCGGATCGATGAACAGGTCGTACCCGGATTCGAAGACCACGGACCGGGTTGCGATCACGAAAGCCCAGAGAAGGCCCGCGAGGACGACGACGCGCGCAATGACGAGCACGGAGTTCGGGATCGCGGCCCCCGTGGTTCCGAACGACGACCGGGAGAGCGCCGCCCCCGACGTGCGCCGTCGAGCTGCGCCGATCGTGGTGAGCGCGATGGGCAGAGCCGCCACGACCGCACCGAGCACCGCCGCCAACACCGACTGCACGGGGCTCAGGCCGCCGCTCACGAGGAGCGCGCCGAGCGCGAGCACGAGAACCGACGATGTCGCCCCCGGCCAGGACGCGAAGTGACGCCCGAAGCCGGCCGGGCCGGCGACCCCGTCCGCCGGGAGCGCGTAACTGAGTCGCCCCGTATCCGTCGAGACCTCCCGCGTGGACGGTGCCGCGCCGGGAACCGGTGCAGGCCCGGCGACCAACGCCGCCGTGGAGATCGGAACGATGGGGCCCGTGTGGGTGCCGGGCTCGGCCGGGGCGACCGGCGACGCGTCATCGCCGTCGAGCAGCGCCTCGAACGGGGTCGCGACGTCGTCGATATCGTCGTCGAGATCGACGTCGAGTTGCATGCCGCCCGTGATGATCGGCACCGAGCCCGTGTCGATGCGCGGTCCCTGGGCGCCGCGGCCCAGGGTGAGCGGGCCGGTGTCGGTGATGAGGTCGTTCGAGCTGGCCGGGGCAGGTGAGGGGACGGGCGCGGAGTCCGGGCTCGGACCCACCTCGTCGACGGTGTCGGGTTCGGGCCGTTCGGCGGGAGCGGGCGTGCGCCGCGGTCCGGGTGCGAGTGGGTGATCGTCGGCCTCGTCCGACGGCGTCGGAACGCCGGACGCGAGGGGCGAACCGGGGACGCGAGGACGCGCCATCGCCGGGACCCCGTCGATCCCGCCGGCCCATCGAGGTGGCGTCGCAGCGAGGAGTCCGATGACCGGGCCCGTCGTGGTCGGCACTTCGCGTGCGGCGTCTTCGGCGTCGGCGTCCTCAACGGATCCGCTCTCCTCGACGACCTCCGCGGGCATCTCGTCCGTCGAGGCCACCAGCGACGGGGTCGAGGAGGGAGACGGCTGCTCGGCGATCTCATCGTCGACGACCTCTGCCTCGACGACCTCCGCGTCCGACGCATCCGGACCGCCGTTCGATCCCGTCCTGGCCACGGGCACCGCGACGAACTCGTCTTCGGGGATCGTCGCAGCGGGCAGGGTCTCGAGGTCGACGACGGAGGTGGCCGGCGACGGGTCGCCGACGTCGTCCGCGAGCTCAGAGCTCGCGTCGTCGACCTCGCCCGGCTCGAGGAGCGCCAGCTCCCCTGCGACAGGCTCCCGCGGAGGGAGTTCGGACACGACCGGCGCCACGCCGCCTGCAGTAGCGGAATCGAGCTCCGGCCGGTCCTCGTCCGCGTCTCGTGTCGCTGTGGTCTCGGCTTCGATCCCCGCCCCCTCGTCGACGACGTCGGCGGGACTCGTCGTAACAGGCGACGTGAAGGTCTGGCGGCGCGGCCCCGGGGCGGACTCATCATCGCCCGCTTCGGAATCGCCCGTCTCGGGAGCTGGTTCGCCGCCCTGCGTCGAAGCCGCCCGGTCCTGGGCATCGGGCTGCGTGAGAGAGACTTCCGGCTCGGGGTTCACAGGCGAAGCGCTCGCGGCCTCGCTCATCGAACGGAGCGACTGCTCCCAATCGGCGTACATGGCGGTGTCGACCGCGACCTCGGCGAGAGCCGATTCCAAGAGGAGAGCCTTCTCCAGGGCCGTCTCGCCCTCCACGGAATCCGGCGTGAGCGGCTCGGCTGCGGTTGCGGGTGCGGGTGCGGGTGCGGCATCCGTCTCCACTGATGTGGGGCCCGCCGGGCTCGCGCTCGGCGTGATCGAGGCCCAGGGAGCGACCTCGTGGACGACCACCGGGCTATCGACCCCGTCGGCCGCTTCCCTGGACTCCGCACCGGTGTCCTGCGATTCCGGCTCGGCGGGCACGGGAATGCCTGCAGCCGCAGCGAAGGCCGAGAAGTCGGTGCCCTGCTCTTCGCGGATGAGCTCGGTGAGGTCGATGGCGACCGTGTCGGAGGATTCGCTGCCAGGGGTGACGGCCTCGTCGGACTCGGCTTCGCCCGCCGGGGGCACTGACTCGGTCTCGGTCTCGAACCCGCGTTGCAGCTCGGGTTGAATCTCCGGCTCCGGCTCCGACGACACCGCGGCGAACTCGCGCGGAGGCGTCGGTGTCAGGTCCGTCGCGAAGGAACGCTCGGACGTCGACTCGGTGCTGTCCGAGATGGCGGGCTCGACCGGGGCCACGATCTTGATCGCGCCGGTCGGGGCGTAACGGAGCATCTGCGCCGCGAGAGCACTGGCCAGCTCGTCGTCGTCGTGGATGAGGGACTCGGACGGGGGCGCAATCGAGCCTGCACGCTCGTCGGCGTCATCGCGCGGCTCGGACATGGCGAAATGCTACCGATCCGTGCGGCTCCTTCCCATCCCGAAGCTCGACGCCACGCGGGCGCAGGTGCCGAGAACTCGGCGATCGAACACTGCTCGACCATTCCCCACCCACGCGGGCGTCGACTCATCGACCGGTGGCGCAGGGGGTGGCTCCCACCCCCTACGCACCGTCGGTCACGGCCGATGCCCGGATCGGGGTCAGTTCCCGAAACCCGCCTTGTCGATACGGCGGTGATAGCGCATCCCCGCCAGACCGCCGAGGACCGCGCCGACGAGCGGGACGATGAGCGCCAGGACGAGCGTGATGATGCCCGCCGCGGTGAGTTCGCCCGCGTCGATCGGGATGCGGGGGAACCCGTTCAGCGCGCCGAGCACGTCGAACTGCGAACCGGCGAGAGCGGTGACGATCGCGACCACGATCGCGATGACGACGGCCCAGATCCAGACGGCCACTCCCTGCTTCGCACCGGAGAAGCGGGCCATCCGTCCGGCGACGTATCCGCCCGCGTAGTAGGAGACGAAGAGCACCACGGCGATCGCGATGGCACCCACCAGAGTCACCGTGTCGGCCGAGGCCGCCGCGTCCTGGGCGGCCGCGTCGACGTCACCCCCATTGGCGCCGAGACCGATGCCGGCTCCGATCGCGCTGACGAGCGCGGTCAGGAGGACGGCGAGGCCCATCGCGGCGAGCCACCCGAAGAAGGCAGCGCCGAATTTGAAGCCGCCGAATTTCTCCTTCTGTCGAGCGACGACGTCGTGGCGCGCTTCCGCCGCCTCGCGATCGCGCTGCTCCCGCGGAATGACGGGGTCCGCATGGCGAGGAAGGTCACCGGCATCGGTCGGGCGGGTGTTCGTCGCACGCGGGTCGGCGGCCTGGGTGGCGGCGGTCGGTTCGCCGACGTAGCCGGCGGGACGCGGGGCCGCGGTGTCTGGCCGCGAGCTGGAGTCGGGGTCGTTCGACATGAAAGCTCCTTCGGTTGCGATCCGTGACACTCAACCGCTGCCGGATGCGCTGCGCCTGTACCCCAGGTGGGCGGCTCCTGATAGCCACCACCAAGATTTGCTCAGCTTTCTTGCAGATCCAGCCCGACGGAATCCCACCGAAGGCTGGTGCTGACGCCGTACCGTGAAGGAGGTGGACTTAGACACCCTCTACAACTTCCTCCTCGTCATGCTGTTCATCCTGATCGGGGGTGTCTTCGCGGGGACCGAGTTGGCGATCGTGTCGCTGCGAGAGAGCCAGATCAAGGCACTCGAGGAGAACGGTGAGCGAGGCCGCAAGATCGGCCGCCTCGTGCGCGACCCCAACCTCTTCCTCTCCGCCGTCCAGGTCGGCGTCACCCTGGCGGGCTTCTTCTCATCCGCCTACGGTGCCGCGACCCTGTCACCCGATCTGGTCCCCGTGCTCACGTCGATCGGACTCCCCGAAGACGTGGCCGGAACGGTCGCCTTCATCGGCATGACCCTGTTCATCGCCTACTTGTCCCTCGTATTCGGCGAGCTGGTTCCCAAGCGGCTCGCGATGCAACGGTCGGTCGCCTTCACGAAGGTGCTCGCTCCCCCGCTGGGCGCCCTCGCCAAACTCATGAAGCCGGTCATCTGGCTGCTGTCGGTATCGACGAACGCCGTCGTCCGCCTTCTGGGCGGCGACCCCGCGGCTCGAGCGGACGTCGTCACCCGTGAAGAGGTGCGAGACATGATCGTGTCGAGCCCCGACATCACGGACGACAGCAAGAGCATTCTCGAAGACGTCTTCCGCGTGCACGACCGCCGCCTCGTCGAGGTCATGCGCCCGCGACCGGACGTCGAATTCCTGCGCGGCGACTCGACCGTCGCGGAAGCCCGCATCCAGGTGACCGAGCTGACCCACTCCCGCTTCCCCGTCATGCGCGACACCGTGGACGACATCGCGGGCTTCATCCACGTCAAGGACTTGCTCGCCGCCGACCCCGAGGCGCGACTGTCGGCCATCGTGCGCGAGATGCTGCCGCTGCCGACGTCGGTGCGCGTGCTCGACGCCCTCTCCGCCATGCGTCAGGAGAAGAGCCAGATCGTGCTCGTCGTCGACGAGTACGGCGGCACCGAGGGCATCGCCACCATGGAGGACCTGGTCGAAGAGCTCGTCGGCGAGATCTACGACGAGTACGACGACACTCAGGAGCCGGAGGATTCCCACCGTCGCCTCGGCCGCGTCGTCGAGGTCGACGGCGGTCTGATCATCGATGAGATCGAGGACATCGCCGGCACCGACATCCCCGAGGGCGGCTACGAGACCGTCGCGGGATTCATCCTCGACCGGCTCGGCCGGCTCGCGGAGGTCGGCGACCGCGTCGAGCACGACGGTTTCGTCTTCACCGTGACCGCGGTGGAGGGGAACCGGATCCTGCGCGTACGCATCGAGCCCGAGCACCAGGTCTCCGAACTCGGGGGCGACGGGAGAGACGCCCACTCGGCCGTCGAAGGTCAGAGAGCTTCGTCCGCGTAGGGTTGAGACGATGTCTGCCACTCTCGCCGTGACCGGTTCGACCGGCGCCCTGGGCGGTCTCGTCGCCCGATCCCTCTCCGAAGCCGGGCTCGCGCCGCTGCTGATCGTCCGCGATGCGAGCCGGGCTCCCGATCTAGCCGGTAGCGAGGTGCGGGTGGCGTCGTATGGCGACTCCGCCGCGTCGATCGGTGCGCTGCACGGGGTCGAGACGCTCTTCATGGTCTCCGGTTCCGAGAGCGTCGATCGCCTGGTGCAGCACCGCGCCTTCGTGCTCGCGGCGGCCGAGGCAGGCGTGAAGCACATCGTGTACACGTCGTTCGCGGCCGCGAGCCCGGACAGCATCTTCACTCTGGGCCGGGACCATGCGACGACCGAGGACTACATCCGGCAGACGGGGATGGACTTCACGTTCCTGCGTGACAACTTCTACCTCGACTTCTTCCAGTACCTGCCGGGCGAGGACGGCATCATCCGCGGCCCTGCCGGCGACGGCCGTGTGGCGGGAGTCGCCCGTGCCGACGTCGCCCGGGTCGCCGTCCAGGTTCTCCGGGATCCGGCCGCCCACCGCGGACGGACCTACGACCTCACGGGGCCGGAGGCGTTGACTCTGACCGAGGTCGCAGACGCTCTCTCCCGGGTGACGGGCCGTGAGATCCGCTTCCAGAACGAGACGCTCGACGAAGCGTACGAGTCACGTGCCGTCTACGACGCCCCGCGGTGGCAGACGGATGCCTGGGTCTCCACCTACACGTCCATCGCCGGGGGCGAGGTCGCGGAGGTATCGGACGACATCGAGCGCGTCACCGGTCGAGCGCCGATGACGTTCGAAGAACTTCTCCGCCGAACCTGAGCGGCCCGGCCCTTCGTAGCGCTCCGCTCAACGGGCGGGCCGCCCTCGCCCATTGAGCCCTTTCGTAGCGCTCCGCTCGACGGGCGGACCGCCCTCGCCCATTGAGCGCAGCGAAATGAAGAGGGATCAGCGGAACAGGAAGACGATGCTGCCCACTCCGATCGCGGTCAAGGCCAGAGCGACGATGGCGACCACGGCCACGATCCCCACGATCAGACGGCGGCGACGCATCATGGGCGACGGGCTGTCATCGACGTCGTCGATGTCGGCGAGTTCGTAGGCGCCGGGCTCCGTGACCCTCGGCCGAGCGAGCGCTCCGGGGTCTCGCTCTCGACGGGCGAGCTCGTTACGGGCCGATTCGCGTCGTTCCAGTTCGTCCACACCTCAGGGTGTCACGGTCTCCTCCGTTGCGCCGGCGGCGAGCCGAGCCCATGTCGGCGGTATGCGGTGGGATCGAGTCATGCCCGGACTTCGTCGCTGCACGGCCCTCGACGCCATCGCCGAAGAGGGGGCCAGCGCGACGGCGTCCTGTCCGGGCGCAGTCGAGGACGGCACTCCCGTCCCACTGTGTATGCAGCATCTCCTCATCGCCGCTGAATTCGCCGCGACCGGAGTGCCCGGGGCCGGAGTCGAGGATGTGCTCGCGTCGCCGTGCGTCCTGTGCGGGTCGCGTCTCGGCGTTCGCTACCCCAGCGGCGTGCTCTGCGCCGTGTGCGAGTGGCGGGTGGGTGAGGTACCCGACTCCGACATCGCTCCCCCGCGTCTGGATGTCGTCTATTACATCCGCTTCAAGGACCGGATCAAGATCGGAACCAGTTCCAACCCGCGGGGTCGTCTGGCCGCGGTGTGGCACGAGGAGCTGCTCGCCTTCGAACGCGGCGACCGACACCTCGAACGGCGACGCCACGAGCAGTTCGCCGAACACCGACTCGGCCGATCCGAGTGGTTCACGAGCCACCGCTCACTCGAAGCCCACATCGACACCCTCTCGGCGGGTGTCGAAGACCCGTGGCGGTTGCACCTCCGTTGGATGAGTGAGGCAGTGGCCGCCCGAGGCTGATCAGCGAAAGGGGCTCGCTCTCCCTGCGCGAGGCCGTTCCCGCCACTGGCAGGATGACCGGGTGCGAGCATTCGTCATCACATCCCCCCACCAGGCCTGTGTCGAGGAAGTCGAGGCTCCCCGCGCCACCGCTGGTGAGGTCGTCGTCGACGTTCTGCGCGCCGGCGTGTGCGGGACCGACATGGAGTTCTTTTCGGGGCACATGCAATACCTCCACGACGGGAACGCCGAGTTCCCCCTCCGCATCGGTCACGAGTGGATGGGGCGGGTGTCGTCGGTCGGTGCAGGGGTGGATCCGGCGTGGATCGGCAGGCGTGTGACCGGTGACACGATGCTGGGTTGTCGCTCCTGCTCACGATGCATCGACGGGCGTCAGCATGTGTGCGCCGACCGCACCGAGTTGGGCATCCGAGGTGGCCGTCCCGGGGCCCTGGCCGAGCAGGTCGCGATTCCCGTGACCGCGCTTCTCCCTCTCCCCGACGCGGTCGACGATGCGCTCGGAGCTCTCGTGGAACCGGGCGGGAACGCGTTGCGCGCCGTCCGGGGTGCTGCTCTCCGCCGAGGCGACCGAGTCCTCGTGATGGGCGCGGGCACCATCGGTCTGCTCGCCGCGATGTTCGCCCGGGCGGACGGTGCCGAGGTGCATCTCCTGGAGCGCAGCGCGAGAGCGATCGCGTTCGCACGGTCTCTGGGCTTCGACTCGGTGTGGACGGACGCGGATCTACCGGTTCTCGCGTGGGACGCCGTCATCGATGCCTCGACGGCGGAGTCGCTGCCCGCGCGGGCGGTCGACCTCGTCGAACCGGGGAAGCGGGTCGTCTTCGTCGGGCTGGCAGGCGCACCGAGCGAAGTGGACACACGGATGATCGCCCTGAAGGATGTCACGGCCGTGGGGGTCCTGAGCGCGTCGGGCGGTCTGGAGGGGGCGATCGCGGCGTACGCGAGCGGGCTCGTGGACCCGCGCCCCCTCGTCGCAGCCACGGTCCCGTTGGCCGACGCCGCGTCGGCTCTGGCGGGTGAGCGTCCCGAGGGCTCCGGCGCGGGTCCGAAGATGCACATCGATGTCAGCCGCTGACGTGCTCCAGCCTCTCCGAGGTCGAGATGTCATCGGGAGCCGACAGCACGGCACGCCCGACGAGGAGGATGACCGCGACAGCGAGGATGATGGCGACGACAGCCCCGAGGCGTCGACCGCGGAGTCGCCTTTCGACGACTGGTTCAAGGTCCCGATGCGCGCCGGCGTGCTCGATGAGGTCGGCATCGGCGAAGTCGATTCGCCCGTCCAGGAGGCCTGCGGCGCGCTCTGACGCCGTCGACCGCGGCGCCCGCCGAGGGGTCGGGGCCTCGAGTTCGGCCAGTCGGGCGAGCGCTGCTGCTCGCTCCGCCTCGCTGGAGTCCCGCCCGAAGGCGGCCACCTGGAGCTCCCTGCGAGTCGGACCCTGCGGTTCCGGGTCTCCGGCGTCATCGACCACGCCCCAGGATCGCACGGCATGAGGGGTCGGCGGCCGGAATCGTCGAGCGCCGTGCCCGCTACGCGCAGCGCGACGAGGCGCTACTCAGCCTGCGCAGGGTCGGACGACGAGTCGGACCGGAGACCCGGCGTGTATTCCTCGTCCGCGCCCTCGATCTCGGCGAGCTCCAGGTCGAGAGCGTCGAAGGGCGGCAGCTCGGCGAACTTCGCGGCCATCGTCGGGTTGCGACGGGTCAGCTTCTTGATCGTCACGTCCTGCGCCTTGTCGTTCGCCAGACGCAGGTTGCGCTCGGACCCGAGCAGGTTCTCCTTCGCCTTCTGCAGACGGTCGATCGACTTGTCGATCTCGTCGATGGCGGTGTGGAAACGGCGGGCGGCCAGGTCGTAGTTGCGACCGAAGGCCGACTTGAAGCCTTCGAGTTCGGCCTCGAAGTTGGTGATGTCGATGTTCTGCGCCTTGACCTGCTCGAGCTCGGCCTTGTACTTGAGCGCACCCAGGGCGGCGTCACGGAGCAGAGAGATCATCTGCACGAAGAACTGCGGGCGGACGACGTACATCTTCGGGTAGCGGTAGGAGACGTCGACGATGCCCTGGTTGTAGAGGTCGCTCTCCGGCTCGAGAAGGGACACGAGGATGGCGTATTCGCACCCCTTCTCGTTGCGGTCCTTGTCGAGCTCCTTGAAGAAGTCTTCGTTCTTCTTCTTCGTCGCCGTGGTGTCGTTCTCGTTCTTCATCTCGAACATGATCGAGACGATCTCGGTGCCCGCCTCATCGCGGTCCCTGAAGATGTAGTCGCCCTTGCTCCCGCTGCGGGCGTCGTTGTCCTTCTCGAAATACGCGCGCGGAAAGGCCATCGAGCGGATGCGGTTGAACTCGATCTCGCAATGCTGCTCCAGCGTTTCGCCGACCATCTTGGTCGACAGCTTCGCCTTCATGTCCTTCAGTCGCTCGATCGCGTCATCGCGGTCTTTGAGTTGCGTCTCGTACTTCTCCTTGAGCGACGTCGTCGCGAGCTCCTTCTCGAAACGCGTCGTCACGAGCTCGGTCCTGAGCTCGTCACGCTCCTTCTCGAGTCGATTGCGGAGTTCGTCGCGCTCCCGCTCGACCTTGGTCAAGGCCTGAGTGAGCTCGAGCTCCTTCGCGGTCTTGGCCGCTTCCAGTCGTGCCCGCAGGTCTTGGATCTCGGAGTCTTTGGCTGCAGCGTCCGCAGTCAACTCAGCCCGGACGCGGGCCTCGGTGAGCTCGAGAGCGGTCCTGCTCTCCTGACGCGCGGCGGCGAGGTCTGTGACGAGGGCGTCGCGTTCCTTCTCGACGGCTCCCAACGCCTCAGCGACCGCGAGCTTGCGTTCGACCTCACCGGCCTGCACTTTCGCGAGCAGGTCTTGAATCTCGGCGTCCTTCGCCGCACCCGCTCTCTGCAACTCGCCCTCAGCTTTGGCGCGGGCGAGCTCGAGTGCGTTGCTCTTCTCCTGCTCGGCGAGGACGAGGCGCTCGTGAACCTGCTTGTCGAACTCCTTGTCGCGCACCTGCTTCGCGATGTCGGCGTAGCCGGCTTCGTCGACGGTGAAGGTGACCTGGCAGTGCGGGCAGCGGATCTCGGGCACGGGAGGGCTCCTTCTTCCAGGCGGGGCGGACTTCGACAGAGGAACGGCGTTCGCCGTTCCGCTGGTCGGAAGCATGCCAACACCCTCCGACATCGCTTCGTCGCCCCGTCCCCGCCACGCGGGAGCCCCGGATACCGGGCCGTCAGACGGCGGCGAAGGCGAGTTCGTTCCGGAGGATCGCCGCTCCCGCGCTCAACGCACTGAGCTTGTCGAAGGCGACCTGGCGCGGCAGTGGCGCCATTCCGCAGTTGGTGCTCGGCACGAGGAGGTCGGCGTCGACGAACTCGAGCGCGCGGCGGAGGGTTTCGGCGACCTCGTCGGGGGTCTCAATCCGTTCGGTAGCTACATCGATGGCGCCCAGCATGACCTTCTTGCCACGGACGAGCTCGATGAGCTCGAGCGGAACTCGGGAGCCCTGGCTCTCCAGGGATATGGTGTCGATGGTCGATCGCTGAAGCAACGGGAACGACTCCTCATACTGCCGCCACTCGGAGCCGAGTGTCGACTTCCAGTCGGTGTTGGCCTTGATCCCGTAGCCGTAGCAGATGTGCACGACGGTCTCGGCACGCAACCCTTCGGCCGCGCGCTCGAGGGCGGCGATGCCCCAATCCTTCAGTTCGTCGAAGAACACGTTGAACGCCGGCTCGTCGAACTGGATGATGTCGACCCCGGCGGCCTCCAGTTCGCGGGCCTCTTCGTTGAGGATCGTCGCCAACTCCCACGCGAGCTTCTCGCGGCTCTTGTAGTGGGCGTCGTAGAGGGTGTCGATCATCGTCATGGGTCCGGGAAGCGCCCACTTGATCGGCTTGTCGGTCTGCTGTCGGAGGAATGCCGCGTCCTCGACGAAGACGGGCTGACGACGACTCACCGCGCCGACGACGGTCGGCACGCTGGCGTCGTAGCGGTCGCGGATGCGGACCGTCTCACGTTGCGCGAAGTCGACGCCGTCGAGGTGCTCGATGAACGTCGTCACGAAGTGTTGACGCGTCTGTTCGCCGTCGCTGACGATGTCGATCCCCCGGCGGTGCTGCTCGTGCACGGCGCTGCGCAGCGCATCCTGCTTCCCCTCGGCGAGCTCGCGTCCGTCGAGCTCCCACGGCGCCCAGAGGGTTTCCGGACGGGCCAGCCAGGCCGGCTTGGGCAGGCTGCCGACGGGCGAGGTCGGCAGCAGCGGAACCTGGGGCGTCTCGTCGCTCATCGGGTGGATACCAGCTGGTCGGCCGCCCAGCGGTCCAGCACATCCCGGTGTGGCTCGATGAAGTGCTCCCGCGTGTACTGCCCCTGGATCGTCGCGAGCTGACTGCGCTCGATCCGGTCGTAGTTGACGGGGGTGCGCTCGAAGTCGGTGTGGTCGAGGGACGGCTGGAAGACCTCTCCCGCAGGCGTGTCGGCGTTGTAGATCTCGGGGCGATAGATCTTCTGGAAGGTCTCCATCGTCGCGATCGTCCCGGCGAGCTGCAGATGCGTGTGGTCGCCCACCAGGTCGCCCCGGAAGTAGAAGGCGAGCGGCGCGACGCTGCCATGCGGCATGAAGTAACGCACCTGCAGGCCCATGCGCCCGAAGTACTCGTCGGTGAGGGAGTAGGCGTCCTGCTCGTACTCGAAGCCCAGCACCGGGTGCCGGTATCCGGTTCGACTGTACGTGCGGCTCGTGGACACGCTGATGCACACGACGGGCGCTTGGGTGAAGCGCTCGCGGTAGGCGTCCGACTCGAGGAACGCGTCGAACAGCAGGCCGTGCAGGGCGCCGAAGTCTTCGGGAACGGTGAACCGCCCGGCCGCCGCTGTCGCGGCGGGGAGGACGATGCTGAAGTCGTAGTCGCGGACGTAGGAGGAGAAGTTGTTGCCGACGATGCCCTGGTGACGCTCCCCCGTCGCAGTGTCGACGATGACGACATCGAGCACCTCCAGCAGCGGGAACACCCGGTCCTCCCCCGCCGCTGTGAACTGCACCGAGGCGGAGACGATGTCGAGCTCGACGGCGTAACGGTCGCGGGACGGGTTCTCCTCGCGGATCAGGTCGTTGAGGCGTCCGTCGATCATCGCGAGGGCGTTCCGGAGATTCTGCTCACGGTGCTCACCGCGCGCGAGGTTGGCGAAGTTCGTCGTGATGCGCGAGTCCGCCGACGGCGCGTAGTCCGCGTCGAAACGGGTCGTGGTGACGTGGAACGTGAACTCGTTCGACATGATCAGCCAATCGGTCGGAGGCCGGAGACGGCGCTCGCAGAAGTCGGTTCCCTCATGCTCGTCGCAAGCGAGAGTCATCGGGTAATTCCTATTGGCTATACGCACATATAGGTTTCACCTATGGCCAGACGAGCGAGCGGGATCACCCTTCAGCAGTTGCAGTACTTCATCGAGGTCTCAGCGGGGGGTTCGATCACCGCTGCCGCCGATCTGCTCTACGTCGCGCAGCCGACGCTCTCCGCAGCGATGCGGGATCTCGAGGCGCGGGTCGGTCGCGATCTGCTCGTCCGCTCCGCTCGCGGTGTGACGCTCACGAGCGACGGGGCGGAGTTCCTGGGCTACGCGCGGCAGGTCGTCGAGCAGGCCGAACTCCTCGAGCAGCGCTATCTCGGCCGTCCGCCGTCTCGCCGCCTCCTGGGGGTGTCGACCCAGCACTACTCGTTCGCCGTCGATGCGTTCGTGCGCATGGTCCGGAGCGCCAACGCGGCCGAATACGAGTTCTCCCTTCGCGAGACCCGCACGTGGGACATCATCGAGGACGTCCGGACCCTCCGCAGTGAGCTGGGGATCCTGTTCCGCAACGATTTCAACCGGAACGTCATCGACAAGCTGCTGCGCGACTCGGGGCTGGCGTTCCATACCCTGTTCATCGCGGAGCCGCACATCTTCGTCTCGCGCCGCAACCCGCTCGCCTCGAAGGGCCGCGCGACCCTGGACGACCTCGCGGACCTCCCCCGCCTGACGTTCGACCAGGGCGCCAACAACTCCTTCTACTTCGCGGAGGAGATCCTCTCGACCCTGTCGAGCAAACGCGAGATCCGGGTCTCCGACCGCGCGACGATCTTCAACCTCATGATCGGCCTCGACGGCTACACGATCTCGACGGGCATGATCAGCAACGATCTCGACCCGGAGATCGTCGCCGTCCCCCTCGAGGTCGACGAGACCATCGAGATCGGCTGGATCGGACGCACCGCGATCCCCCTCACGGAACAGGCCCAGAAATACCTGGGCGAGGTCCGCGACGTCGTCAGCGGCTTCGGAGTGGCGCTGATCGATTGAACATCGTTGCATCTCGACCACGGAGTGGTGGGCCCTGAGGGACTCGAACCCCCGACATCCACGGTGTAAACGTGGCGCTCTAACCAACTGAGCTAAGAGCCCTAGCGGGGATAAGACTACGGGGTCGAAGACCGGCGCAGCTCCCACGATCGCGGCGGGGCTGGACATCCGTTCCTCACCCGTTGAGCGAAGCGAAACGACCCTCGCCCGTTGAGCGGAGCGAAACGAAGAGCGTTAGAGGGCCCTGCATTTCGCTGCGCTCAATGGGCGGGCGGGGATGCGGGCGCCCTTCACATCGCTGCGCTCAATGGGCGGGCGTGTAAGCGGAAGGGCGGCCCCGCCGAAGCGGAGCCGCCCTTCTTTTCTGCTCAGCGGTCAGCGCGAGGCGATCGCCGAACGGCGGCGGGCGACGAGCACGCCGGCGCCGAGGACGAGCAGCGCACCGGCGAAGCCGATGGGGAGCAGCGGGTCGGTGCCGGTCTCGGCCAGGCGGGCACCGGCGGCGACGGGGCCGCCGACCTCGAAGGCCACGGCCTGGACGGATCCGGACGACTGGCCGACGTAGACGAGCGTGTGCGCGCCCTCACCGAGCTGCGCGAGCACCTCGGGGGTGAGGGTCAGACTGACGCGACCGTCGACGACAGCGAACGTGCCGATGAAGACGGGAGCCGAGTAGGCGTAGACGTCGACGTAGGAGTCGCCGCCCCACCACTCGATGTCCGCCACCTGGGGCTTGCCCTGCTCGACCTTGGCGGGGAGGCCCGCAGTGCTGGCGGCCGCGCGCTCGACGTAGAGCGAATCGAGGTAAGCGCCCAGCTCGGAGGAGTCGGCGACGGGCGCCGGGCGGGCCGTCTTGACGGGGGCGCTCACGAGCAGGCCGTTGCTGCTCACGACGGTCGGACGGAAGCCCTGCGCGCGGAGGTACCCGGTGTAACCGATGGTGCCGCCGACAGCCTCCTCGGGAACGACGACGGTGAGTCCGGTCGCGCCGGTGATCTCATTGCCGCTCTGGCCACGGCCATAACCCCAGTTGAACGCCGTCGTCGCGTTCGCGACCGGCGTGCCGGCGGTGTCGGTGACAGTGCCCACCGTCGCCGTCAGCGTTTCGCCGACAACCGGCGATCCGGTTACCGTGACCTCGGCGGCCAGGGCGGGCAGAGCGGTGAGCGACACCTCCGGCAGGCTCACGTCGGCGGCGACATCGAACGGAGCGGTCCGCTCGGAGGCCGCCGCGTCGTACCTTCCGTCCAGCTCGTACAGGGCGGTGTAGGTACCGGGAGCGACGTCGTAGAACGCGAACGATCCGCCGTAGATGCTGGCGTTCTCCCTGTCGACCACGACATTCGCGCTGTCGAGCAGGGTGATGGTCAGCTCGTCGCTGACACGGGTCTCTCCGTCAACGTCGACGGTCGCCGAGCCGGAGACGCTGTAGGTGGGCAGGGGGTCGGCACTCGCCGGAGCGGCGCCGACGACGAGGGCCCCGAGGCCGACGATGGCGGCGAGGCTGATTCCGGCGACCCGACGGGGTGCGGAGGAGGAGAAAAGGGAGATCACGAATGTCCTTCGTCTAATTAACGCTGCGAATGCGAACGCTGAGTGGTGACTCGCGCGTCGCGGTTCCCCCCAACACGCGCCGGACAAACCTAGGCGGCGCCGACAGCTGACGGATAACTCGACACGCCCGCTCATCTCGAACCCGGTACCGTGAACCGACCGAGGAGGGTTCTTGATGGCCGAGAAGCGGATGAGCGTGGGCGTGATGCTTCCCCGAGACCTCGCCCCGAGCCGGGTTCTCGAATTCGCACGGTCAGCGGATCGGCTCGGTTTCGACGAGCTCTGGACCGTCGAAGACCTGGGATTCCGCGGCGGAATCGCGCAGACAGCAGCCGCCCTCGCAGTCACCGAGCGGATCCGCGTCGGAGTCGGTCTCCTCCCCACCGGCGCACGTAACGCCGCGTACGCCGCGATGGAGATCGCGACACTCGCCGAACTGTTCCCCGGGCGGGTCGACATCGCGCTCGGACACGGCATGCCCGGCTGGATGCGCCAGGTCGGCGCCTGGCCGGCGAGTCCGCTCACCCTGTTCGAGGAGTACACGACCACCATCCGGGCCCTCGTCGCAGGCGAGACCGTGACGCGCCCCGCGGAGAAGCGATACGTCCACCTCGATGGGGTCGCCCTCGACCCACAGGTCGTTCCGACCGTCCCGCCCCGCCTTTTGGGCGGTATGCGCGGCCCGAAGTCGCTGGCACTGGGCGGACGGGTGGCCGACGGCACCGTGCTCGCCGAGCCCACGACGCCCGAATACATCCGGGCAGCCCGCCAGCGGATCGCGGCGACGGGCCCGCACCGTCTCGTGGGCTACAACGTCGCCGCCGTGAACGACGACGAGTCGGTCTCGTTCGACGCCGTCCGCCCGGCTCTGGAGTGGATCGGCGACCCCGAGTGGGCACCGCACATCGATCCACTCCCCTTCGCCGCGGACTTCGCCGACCTGCGACGCACGGCGTCCGACCGAAACGCCTTCGCTCGCGACCTGCCCGACGAATGGGTGCGTCAGCTGTCCGTCGCAGGGACGCCCGATACCGCACGTGCCCGCCTCGGCGAGCTGGCCGACGCGGGCCTCGACTGCTGCGTGCTCATCGCCGCGGGGCCCGATCCCTTCGATGCGCTGGACTCCCTGGCCGCACTCCTGCCGAAGCGCCCGGAATAACCGTCAGGCCCGAGGCCGGCACCCGGTCATCGCGCGTGCGCCACCTGAGCAGCCGTGTCGGGGATACGCACTAGGCTCGATTCTCGGTCGAGGGATCACCGTGAACCGGCGTGCCTCGATGCCTCCGGGCGAGCACCACCTTCCACGAAGAAAGGTCGCAGTTGACTGTCAACGATCAGGATCCGTATTCGGTAACCGACACCGACGTAGATCCCGAAGAAACCGCCGAGTGGAACGAATCGCTCGACGCTCTCGTCAAGGCTCACGGCCCCGAGCGCGGACGCGAGATCATGCTCAGCCTGCTCAAGCGCTCGAAGGCCCTGCACCTCGGTGTGCCCATGGTGCCGACGACGGACTACATCAACACGATCGCGTCGACCGATGAGGACGAGTTCCCCGGCGACGAGTCGATCGAACGCCAGTACCGCGCGTGGCTCCGCTGGAACGCGGCCATCATGGTGCACCGCGCACAGCGCCCCGGCATCGGGGTGGGCGGCCACATCTCGACCTATGCGTCGAGTGCCACCCTCTACGAGGTGGGCTACAACCACTTCTGGCGCGCACAGGACGCCCCGGGCGGTGGCGACCAAGTCTTCTTCCAGGGCCACGCCTCCCCCGGCATGTACTCGCGTGCCTTCCTCGAGGGCCGCCTGAACGAGCACCAGCTCGACGGCTTCCGCCAGGAGAAGTCGCACCAGGGCGGTGGACTCTCGTCGTACCCGCACCCGCGCCTCATGCCGAACTTCTGGCAATTCCCGACCGTGTCGATGGGTCTCGGCCCGATCAACGCGATCTACCAGGCCCAGAACGCCAAGTACCTCACCAACCGCGGCATCAAGGACGCCTCCGACCAGCACGTCTGGGCCTTCCTCGGCGACGGCGAGATGGACGAGCCCGAGTCGCTCGGCGCGATCGGCCTGGCCGCCCGCGAGGAGCTGGACAACCTCACCTTCGTCGTGAACTGCAACCTGCAGCGCCTCGACGGCCCGGTGCGCGGCAACGGCAAGATCGTCCAGGAGCTCGAGGCGTTCTTCCGCGGGGCCGGCTGGAACGTCATCAAGGTCGTCTGGGGCCGTGGCTGGGACAAGCTGCTGGCCGCCGACCGCGACGGCGCGCTGGTCAACCTGATGAACACCACGCCCGACGGTGACTACCAGACCTACAAGGCCGAGGACGGCGCCTTCGTCCGCGAGCACTTCTTCGGGCGTGACCCGCGCACCCGCAAGCTGGTCGAGGGCATGACCGACGACGAGGTCTGGGCGCTGCAGCGCGGTGGCCACGACTACCGCAAGGTCTACGCCGCGTTCAAGGCCGCGACCGAGCACAAGGGCCAGCCGACCGTCATCCTGGCGAAGACCGTCAAGGGCTACGGCCTCGGCCCGAGCTTCGAGGGCCGCAACGCGACCCACCAGATGAAGAAGCTCACGCTCGACAACCTCAAGCAGTTCCGCGACGAGATGCGCATCCCGATCTCGGACGCGCAGCTCGAGGAGAACCCCTACACGCCGCCGTACTACCACCCGGGAAACGACGACGAGGCGATCCGGTACATGCACGAGCGTCGCCGTGAGCTCGGCGGCTACGTGCCGGAGCGCCGGACGAAGTACACGCAGTTCACCCTCCCCGAGGACGCGAAGTACCAGGTCGTGAAGAAGGGCTCCGGCAAGCAGGAGGTCGCCACGACCATGGCGTTCGCGCGCCTGCTCAAGGACCTGCTCCGCTCCCCGGACTTCGGCGACCGCGTGGTGCCGATCATCCCGGACGAGGCGCGCACGTTCGGCATGGACGCGTACTTCCCGACCGCGAAGATCTACAACCCGAACGGGCAGCACTACACGTCGGTCGACCGTGAGCTCCTCCTGGCCTACAAGGAGAGCCCGCAGGGCCAGATCGTCCACGTCGGCATCAACGAGGCGGGCGCACTCGCGGCGTTCACCGCGATCGGTACCTCGTACTC
>CAJYYA010000008.1 GCA_913778905.1 uncultured Naasia sp.
GCGAAGCCGGAAGCGGGTGGGATCCGAATATCCCACCCGCTTCCGGCTTCGGACGGGAGTGCGTCAGACCGAGAGCACGCTCTCCAGAGCAGAGCGGAACAGCGTCAAGCCGTCGACGCCCGAGCGCATGGCGGCCGAGGTGTCGGGTCCGAAGCCGGGCTCGACCGCGTGCTCGGGGTGGGGCATGAGGCCGACGACGTTGCCGCGCTCGTTGGTCACACCTGCGATGTCGGCGACGGAGCCGTTCGGGTTGGCGTCGAGATAGCGGAAGACCACGCGACCCTCGCCTTCGAGACGCTTGATCGTCTCGTCGTCCGCGATGTATCCGCCCTCACCGTTCTTCAGCGGAATGGTGATCTCGTCGCCGGCGGTGTACCCGCTGGTCCAGACGGTCGACGCGTTCTCGACGCGCAGACGCTGGTCGCGGCAGACGAAGGATCCGGCCTCGTTGCGGATGAGCCCGCCGGGCAGAAGGTGGGTTTCGGTGAGCATCTGGAAACCGTTGCAGATGCCGAGGACGGGGAGCCCGGTCTCGGCGGCCGCGATGACCTCGGTCATGATCGGCGAGACCGCGGCGATCGCACCGCAGCGCAGATAGTCGCCGTAGCTGAACCCGCCCGGCAGGACGATCGCGTCGACGCCCTGGAGGTCGTGGTCGCCGTGCCAGAGCGCGACGGGGGTCCCGCCTGAGAGGCGGATCGCGCGCTGGGCGTCGCGGTCGTCGAGCGAGCCCGGGAAGGTGATGACGCCGACACGCATCAGACCGCGCCCACCTCGGCGGCCGCGGCCACCGTCTCGGCTTCGCGCACGGCGACGACGTCCTCGATGACCGAGTTGGACAGCAGCGATTCGGCGATCTCACGGGCGGAGGCCAGAGCGGCGTCGTCCACGGGGCCGTCGACGGTCAGCTCGAAGCGCTTCCCGATGCGGACACCGGTGAAGGTGGTGTTGCCGAGGCGGCGGAGCGCTCCGGCGACTGCCTTTCCCTGGGGGTCCAGGAGTTCGGCCTTGGGCATGACGTCGACGACGATGGTGGGCACGAGGGGCACCTTCCGTGATGCAGCGCGAGAACGCCCCAAGTCTAGGTGCGCGCCGTCCCCTGCGCTTCCGGTCGCCGATACCGTCCGGCTCGACGGCGGTACGAGGTTCCGTCGCGCCGGGCGGGTCAGGCGCGCAACGGGCCGTGCGCGGCGATGAGGCGGTCGAGTCCCGCATCGGTGTCGGCATCCGGATCCGGCTTCGAAGCCTGGGAGTCGTACCACTCGAGCGCCTCGACGACGCCTTCGCGGTAGGGGATCGTCGCCGTCCAGCCCGGGACGAGGCGTTTGATCTTGCTGTTGTCGAAGACGACGGAGTTGGACTTGTCGCCGATGAGTCCGGGACCGTCTTCGGGTAGTTCGCGTGCGATGGCCTCGCTGGCGATGTGCAGCAGCTCGGGCTCCTGCACCCCTGCTGCGCGGGCGACGAGGGTGCTGATCTGGTTCCAGGTGAGCGAGTCGTCGGAGGTGATGTGCACCGCCTCGCCGACGGCCCGAGTCTCGCCGAGCAGGCCGACGAAAGCCCGCGCGAAGTCGCGCGTGTGAGTGAGCGTCCACAGGCTGGTGCCGTCGCCGGGTACGACGATCGGCAGACCGCGCCGCATCCGCTCGACCGCCGTCCATCCACCGAGGATCGGCACACCCGTCTCGTCGTAGGTGTGCGACGGGCGCACGATCGTGACCGGGAACGCCGTCTCCCGGTAAGCGGCCGTGAAGACCTCCTCGCTCGCGATCTTGTCGCGCGAGTACCGCCAGTACGGGTTCCGCAATGGAGTCGACTCGGTGATCGGCAGGTGCTCGATGGGCTTCTGGTAGGCCGACGCCGACGAGATGTACACATAGTGCCCGGTTCGCCCCGCGAAGAGCTCGATGTCGGCGCGCGCCTGCTCGGGCACGAACGAGTGGAAGTTGACGACCACGTCGAACTCGCGGCTGCCGATCGCCCGGCGCATCGACTCGGGGTCCGTTGCGTCGCCGCGGAGCTGCTCGATGTCGCTCGAAAGCGCGCGGCTCGTGTCGAGCCCGCGGTTGAGGATCGTCAGGTCCATCCCGCGCTCGAGGGCGACCTTCCCGGCCGCCGTGCTGATGATGCCCTTGCCGCCGATGAACAGAACGCGTTGCGCCACGTCAGGCCTCCCTCGTCTCGAATCCCTCAGCCAATCGTGACCACCCGCACAACTGCTGACAACCCGCTCGGGGCCCCGCTCCACTTAACGAATGCAGGAACCCTCTTAACGAATGCAGGAGTTCGGACGCCGAATGCAGGACTAGCATCCGAACTGCCGCATGAATCCGGGCCACGGCGACAAGCTGTCCGCGGGATCTCCTGCATTTCGCCGCCAGTTCCTGCAGTTGTTCAGCGGACCATGTGGCGGAACCGGGCATTCGACGACTGGGGCCAGACGGTTGACGGCCGCCTGCCTTCGGCGGAGGGTGGAGGGATGCTCGACGCCTTCGATGCCTGGCACGCCCTCATCCTGCTCCTGGCTCTGGTGCCTGCAGCGGTCGCGCTGGTCAGCATCCTGCGGACCAGGCCCGCGAGCGGAACCGAGACCGTGCTGTGGATCCTCATCGTGCTGGTGGCGCCCTTGCTCGGTGCGCTGCTCTGGTTCGCGATCGGCCGCCGGAGCGCCCGCGCTCGCGGTGCCGAGCGCGGATCCCCGTCGGACTGAGCCGGGTCGCCTCGGCGGCGCCGCCGCTCCCGCAGCCGAGCTACTTGACGAGGCGCGATAGAACCCGATCGGCCAGCGGCTTGCCGCCGGTCTGGCAGGTGGGGCAGTACTGGAACGTCGAGTCGGCGTAGATCACCTGGCGGATCGTGTCCCCGCACACCGGGCAGGTCTCGCCGAAGCGCCCGTGGACGCGCAAGCCCTGCTTCTTCTCGCGTTTGAGCTCGGATGCTGAGACCCCGTCGGACCGCTCGACCGCGTCTCGGAGCGTGGACTGCACGGCCTCGTAGAGCCGATGCCGGTCGTCGGCGCCCATGGCCGCCGACGCGAACGGCGACATCTTCGCGACGTGCAGGATCTCGTCCGAGTACGCGTTCCCGATACCCGCGATCAACTCCTGGTTGCGGAGCACGCCCTTGATCTTCGAACGTCCCGCGCTGTCGAGGATCGAGTTGAACCGCGCCTCGGTGAAGCTCTCGTCGAGCGGATCCGGCCCCAGCCGCGCGACCCCGGGGACCTCCTGCGGGTCGCGAACGATGTACATGGCGAGGCTCTTCTTGGTACCCGCCTCGGTGACATCGAAACCGTCGCCGCCGTCCAGCACGAGCCGCGCGGCGAGCGGACCCTTGCCGGGCCGCGTCGGCGCGGCAGGTGCGGCGGCGCGCCATTTGATCCATCCGGCCCGCGCCAGGTGCATGACCAGATGCAGTTCGTGGTCGACGCCGATGTCGAGAAACTTCCCGTGCCTCGACACCGATGAGACGACCCCGCCGGAGAGCGCCGTCGCGGGCGGGTCATAAGTCTTCATCACGGCGAAGGAGACGACCTCGAGCCGCTCGATCGGGCGGCCGACGAGGCGCTCGCCGAGGTCGGTCACGAGCGCCTGAACCTCGGGGAGCTCGGGCATGCCCACATGATGCCCGTCGCCCCTGACACCGGACTGAGGAGGTGCCCTGCCCCTTGTGGCCGGCATTCCGCGGTGGGCCCTGAACGAATGCAGGACATCTGTACGGAATGCAGGAGATCCGGCGGCGGATGCAGGATGTGCCTCAGCGGTGGCCCGGAATCATGGGAGAGCGCCGCAGGGACCTTCTCTCACCTCCTGCATTCGTCAGGGCGACTCCTGCATTCGTTCAGCGGAGGAGGTGTGCAGCGGCGAGGGTCAGGCGGTCGTGACGCGGATGATGTTTGCCCAGGGGTCGTCGAAGCTCAACTCGGCACCCGAATCCCGTGTCGCGACGCCTCGGGAGGCGAGACGCTCTCGAAGGGCGCCGAGCGCCTCCGAGTCGGGGACGGTGATCGAGACCTCGCCGAGTCCGAGAGCGGGGGTGCGGGTGCCGGCACCCGCCGAGTGCCACGTGTTCATGCCGAGATGGTGGTGATACCCGCCGGCACTGACGAAGAGCGCGCTGTCGCCGAACGTGGTCGTGACCTCGAAGCCGACCGTGTCGACGTAGAAGCGCTGCGCCGTGGCGATGTCTCCGACCTTGAGATGCACGTGCCCGATGCTCGCGTCGCCCGTGACTCCGGCCGACGCGCCCTGCTCGGTGAGGTTGTCCTGCAGGAAGCGGTTGGGGTCGAGCCACTCGGTGCCCATGACGATTCGACCGCCGGCCCAGTTCCACTCGTCCCGCGGGCGGTCCCAGTAGAGCTCGACTCCATTGCCCTCTGGGTCGTCGAAGTACAGCGCCTTGCTCACGAGGTGGTCCGAGCTGCCTGTGAAGGATGTCGGGAACGCGCGCGCCGTCGAGTAGACGGATGCCGCGAGATCGGATTGCTCGGGGAAGAGGAAGGCCGTGTGATAGAGCCCGGCTTGCGATTCGGGGGCGTGCTTCAGATCTCGTGACTGCTCGAGGAGCAGCGCGGGGCGTCCGCTGCGGCCGAGGCGCGCGATGTCTCCGTCCTGCGAAAGGAGCTCGAGCCCGACTCCGTCGCGGTAGTAGGCGATCATGCGGTCAAGCGACGCGACCTTGAGGGTGACGGCGCCCATCCCGGTATCGCGGTGCAGAAAATCCTCACTCGATGTAGTTGACATATCAACTAATGTACTGGGAGATGCCGACTCCTGAAAGGGCACACGACCTCCACGCCCGTCGGCACCCCGCCCATTGAGCGAAGCGAGATGAAGGGGCCGGCCCGCACGAGCTCAGGCCGAGGTCAACCGATCGATCAACTCCGCGTATCGTGCCGAGGTCCGCTCGACGATCGCTTCGGGCAGTGCCGGGGGCGTCCCCGTCTGATCCCAGTTCGCGGCGAGCCAGTCGCGCACGATCTGCTTGTCGAAGCTCTGGTCCCGCACGCCCGAGTCGTAGCCTTGCGCATCCCAGAACCGACTCGAGTCACTCGTCAGCACCTCATCGGCGAGGCGGATGACGCCGTCCGAGTCGCGCCCGAACTCGAACTTGGTGTCCGCGAGGATGACGCCGCGCGCCTCCGCGATCGCCGAGGCCCGCTCGAAGACCGAGAGCGACAGGTCCCGCAGCGTCTCAGCGACCTCGGCTCCCACCAGCTCGACGGTCCGCTCGTAGGAGATGTTCTCGTCGTGCTCGCCCATGGGCGCCTTCCAGGCGGGCGTGTAGATGGGCTTCGGCAGGCGGTCGCCGTTCTTCAGGCCCGGGACGATCGGGATCCCGCAGACGGCTCCGGTCGTCTGGTACTCCTTCCACCCCGATCCGGTGAGATATCCGCGGACGACGCACTCGATGGGAAACATCTCGAGCGGTTGGACGAGCATCGCCCGGTTCGCCACAGCCGACGGCATCTCGATCCCCGCCGAGGCGGGCGACACGAGGTGATTCGGCACGTCGAGCTGAGCGAACCACCAGCGGCTCAGAGCCGTAAGCAGTGCGCCCTTTCCGGGGATCCCGGGCTCGAGGACGTGGTCGAACGCGCTGACCCGGTCGCTCGCGACGACCAGCAGGGGGCCGTCGGTCCGGCCGGAGGGGCGGTAGAGGTCGCGCACCTTGCCCGAGTAGATGTGCTCCCACCCGGGGAGGTCGAACGCGGGGGCGGGCGCAGCGGTCATCGGGCGACCTTCTCGGCGATGTCGGTGCGGTGCTGACCGCCCTCGAAGTGGATGCGGGACACGGCTTCGTAGGCGCGCGACCGGGTGTCGGCGAACCCGTCGCCCACGGCGACGACGCTCAGTACCCGTCCGCCCGTGGCGACGAGGACGTCGCGGCTCTCGCTCCACGCCGTGGCGGCGTGATCGATGTGGACGCCTCCGACCTCCAGCGCGGACTCGAGCCCGCCGAGCGGACGCCCGACGATGGGGGCTTCGGGGTAGCCCTCGCTCGCGAGCACGACCGACACCGCGGTCCGCTCCGAGAACTCGGGCCACGCCGCGTCGCCGAGCTTTCCGCTCGCTGCCGCGAAGAGCAGCTCGCCCAGAGGAGTGACGAGGCGGGGAAGCACGACCTGCGTCTCGGGGTCGCCGAAGCGGGCGTTGAACTCGATGACGTTGATCCGGTCGCCGTCGACGATGAGACCGCAGTAGAGCAGCCCGATGAAAGGGGTGCCCTCGGATTCGAGCTGACGCACCACGGGCAGCGCGACCTCGTCGAGCACACGCCGCACGAACGTGCGCTCGTCGCCGAAGCGGTCGGCGAGCCACGGAAGGGGCGAGTAGGAGCCCATCCCGCCGGTGTTGGGGCCCTCGTCGCCGTCGAGGAGGCGCTTGTAGTCCTGCGCGGGTGACAGCGGGACCACGTCGTGACCGTCGCTGAGGAAGAAGAGGGAGACCTCTTCGCCGGAGAGGAACTCCTCGACGAGGACGGATCCGTGCTGCAGCCAGTGTTCGGCATGGGCGATGGCGGCCTGCTCGTCGGAGGTGACGATGACGCCCTTGCCCGCGGCCAGACCGTCGGCCTTGATGACGTGGGGCGCGCCGAGCTCGACGATGGCGGTGCGCGCTTCGGCGAGGGTGCCGGCACGGACGGCTCGACCGGTGGGGACTCCCGCCTCGGCCATGATCCGCTTGGCGAAGGCCTTCGAGCCCTCCAACTGCGCGGCCGCGCGGCTCGGTCCGAACACGGCGATACCGCGTTCGCGAGGAGCGTCGGCGACGCCCTCGATGAGCGGCGCCTCGGGCCCGACGACGATGAGGTCGATGGCGTTGTCGAGGGCGTACTGGGAGACGGCGTCGCCGTCGGTGACATCGCCGAACTCGACGCAGGTGACCGCCTGGGCGATCCCGGCGTTGCCGGGGGAGACGACCACTTCGTGCTCACCCGAGGTGAGCAGGGAGTCGACGATGGCGTGCTCGCGGGCACCGGATCCGATTACGAGGATTCGCACGGGACCCAAGGTTACCGTCGGGCCTTTCGTTCGTCCCACGACGGGTAGCGTTGAACCCCTCATGGCACGCGCACGGATCCCCGACGACGACGGCTTCTCCGCCGTCCTCGCGGCGACCGGATCGGCCGACGCCTCCCGGCCCACGGTCGCGATGGCCGTGCGGTTCTCGCTCCAGCTCCTCGCGGAGCGCGCCGAGGGCAACACCGTCGAGGTCCGCGTCCCACCGTTCGGTGCCGTGCAGTGCATCGCCGGACCGCGGCACACTCGCGGAACCCCGCCGAACGTCGTCGAGACCGACGCGGCCACCTGGCTCGAACTCGCGACCGGCACTCTGACCTGGGCCGAGGCTGCCGCCGACGCCCGCATCCACGCTTCCGGCACGCGCGCCGATCTCAGCGATCAGCTGCCGTTGCCCGAACTCCGCCGACGAAGGGAGTCGCTGTGAGCGACCCGCGCGACCCCATGGATCCCCGCCGAGAGCCCGGCCAGGCGACCCCGCCCGAGACGGCCGCGACTCCGACCGGCGACGTCTTCGACGCCTCCATCGCGGGTGTCGGCACGCCTCCGATGGCCCGACCGGCCTCTGGTGTGCCCGCCGCGCCTTCGACCCGCGACGAGCGCACCACGGTGCGTGTCCGTCGGTCTCCGAAGCTCGGCCGCTTCGCCATCGCCGGCGGAATCTTCGGCGTGATCGTGGCCCTCATCCTCACCTTCGCCTTCCCGGACGACTCCGAGTTCACGGCCGGGCAGGTGTTCGGGTTCCTGGCGCTCTTCTGCGTCGTGGTCTTCGGCACGCTGGGAGCTGTTGTCGCCTTGATCGTCGAGCGCTCCTCGCGAGCACGGGCCCGCGAGGTGCAGGCCGACCGCCAGATCACCTCCGAGGACGACGCCGCCGCCTGAGCCACGCTCGGGTGCGGGACCCTCCGGTGCACCTTCGGGAATCTCCCGCCTCGGAGGACTAGCGTGCGGCGAGGAGGTCGGCCATGTCGAAGGATGTCTCACTCGGGTTCGCTCGCACCGCGGCGCGTCTGCTGATGGGCGGGGCGCTCGCCGCCGCCGGTCTCACGCACCTGACCGTGGCGCGCGAGGAGTTCCAGGACCAGGTCCCGCCGTGGCTTCCGTTCGACGCCGACGATGTCGTCGTGGTCTCCGGCGTAGTCGAGATCGGCCTCGGTTCGATGCTCGTGGCCCTACCGAAGGAGAAGCGCCGCCTCGGGGTCCTCGCCGCCCTCTTCTTCACCGCGATCTTCCCGGGCAACATCGCGCAGTGGCGCGAGAAGCGCGATGGTTTCGGACTCGACACGGACCGGAAGCGCCTCTTCCGGCTCTTCTTCCAGCCCGTCCTCGTCCTCGGCGCCCTGTGGGCGACGGGAGTGATCGGCAAGCCGCGCCGCTGAGTCGACCGAGCGGTTCACGACCGTTCCCTTCCGACACCGGTGGGAAACGACGTGTTGATAGTGTGCGGGTCTCGCTTTATCCGTCAGGAGCACCGCACATGGCGTCACCATTCGACCTCCGGCTCAACGTCCCCGTCGATCGAGCCCGCTTCCTCGTCGGCACCGCGCTGACCGAGCAGGGTTTCGTGGTCGAACCGTTGGCCGAAGGCCTCCGCGTCACGCGCGGCAGCCTGGGCGCGACCGTGGCTGTCGGTGGATTCTCGGGCGACAGCATGCACGTGAGCTTCACCCTGACCATGACGCCGACAGAGACCGGGACTCACGTGGCGGTCGACCAATCCGAGCTGGGCACGTGGCTCAAAGGCGGGGCCATCGGTGCCGCCAAGGCGAAGGACGTCGTCCAGGAGACGATGCACCGACTCGGTACCACTCTCTCGGAGCAGGGCGTCCTCGAAGGTGCGATCCCGCCTCCCGTCAGCTACTCGGGGCGCACCAACATCGTCGCCATCTTCGCGCTCGTCCTCGGCTTCCTGGTGCCGATCGGCGGCATCGTCGCGGGCATCATCGGCCTGCGTCAGGTCAAGCGGACGGGGGAGAAGGGCAAGGGCCTGGCCATCGCGGGCATCGCGATCGGATCTGCGCTGACCGTGCTGTACGTCGTGCTGATCGTGCTGGCCTTCATCCTCGCCCCTCTGCTGGCCGCCGCCTCCAGATCGTCGGACGATGCCGTGCCCTATTCGCAGAGCGAGGTCCCGGCTCCGGACGAGGCCGAGAACGCACCCTTGATCCCTGTGGTCGGCGACTGCATCGGCGATATCGGAATCGGGTTGGAACCGGTCGACTGCGCCGAGTCGCACGAGTACGAGGTCTTCTCCGTCACCGACGTCGTCGCCGATGTCTACCCGGGCGACGATGCGATCACCGCGCAGGCCCAAGCGGACTGCGCGGATGCGTTCCCGTCCTTCGTCGGCTCCGCTTTCGAGGAGTCGAGCTTGGCCGTGAGCTTCATCACGCCGAACGAAAGACTGTGGGCGGTGGGAGATCGTCAGATCACCTGCCTCGTCAGCGACCCCACGGGTCCGACCATCGGGTCGCTCGCCGGCTCCGGTCGCTGACCCGGCGGAGCTCGCCGTTCTGCGCGTGAGGCTGATCAGCTGAGCTGGGTCTGCTCCACCCAGCGCAGGTACTCGTCCGTCACGTTGCCGGTGACGTAGCGGCCGTCGAAGCAGCTGTTCTCGAGGTCCGTGACACTCGATCCCTGCGTGATGGCGCTGTTCATGTCGGCGATCTCCTGATAGATCAGGTGATCGGAACCGATCTGCTTCGCGATCTCGGGGATCTTGCGGTCGTAGGCGACGAGCTCCTCGCGGGACGGCATGTTGATGCCGTAGACGTGGGGGAAACGCACCGGGGGCGCGGCCGAGCTGAAGGTGACCTTGTTGGCGCCGGCTGCCCGCGCCATGTCCACGATCTCCTTCGACGTCGTCCCGCGCACGATGGAGTCGTCGACGATGAGGATGTTCTTCCCCTTGAACTCGCTGCTCATCGCGTTGAGCTTCTGGCGCACGCTCTTCTTGCGCTGAGCCTGGCCGGGCATGATGAACGTGCGGCCGACGTAGCGGTTCTTGTAGAACCCCTCCCGGTACTCGATGCCGAGCTTCTGCGCGACCTGCATGGCCGCGGGGCGGGACGAGTCGGGAATCGGCATGACCACGTCGATGTCGCCCATGGGCGTGTAGGCCTTGACGGTGTCGGCGAGGCGGTCGCCGAGGCGCAGGCGGGCCTCGTAGACCGAGATGCCGTTCATGATCGAGTCGGGGCGGGCGAGGTAGACGTATTCGAACGAGCACGGCACGAGAGTGGGATTCGTCGCGCACTGACGGCTCAGCAGTTCGCCGTCGTTGGTGATGAAGACGGCCTCACCGGGCTCGACGTCGCGCACGAACTCGTAGCCCTGGCTCTCGAGCGCCACGGTCTCGGACGCGACGATCCAGGTGATGCCGCCGTCCTCTTCCCGCCGCCCGAGGACGAGCGGGCGGATGCCGAACGGATCGCGGAAGGCGAGCAGGCCGTGCCCCGCGATGAGCGCGATGGTGGCGTAGGAGCCCTCGACACGGTCGTGGACGCGTGACACCGCGGTGAACAGCTGGTCGGGGTCGAGGTCGCCTGGGCCGATCTGCGCCTGCAGTTCGTTGGCCAGGATGTTGATGAGCAGCTCGGTGTCGCTCGAGGTGTTGAGGTGGCGACGGTCGATGCGGTACAGCTCGTCGGTCAGCTCACGCGTATTGGTGAGGTTGCCGTTGTGGACGAGCACGATGCCGTACGGGGCGTTCACGTAGAACGGCTGCGTCTCCTCCTCGTTGCTCGCCGACCCCTTGGTGGCGTAGCGGACGTGGCCGAGTCCGACGTGCCCCGGAAGAGCACGCATGTCGCGAGTGCGGTAGGCCTCGCGCACCTGCCCGCGGGCCTTGACCATGTGCAGCGTGCTGCCGTCCACGGTCGCGATGCCGGTCGAATCCTGTCCGCGGTGCTGCAGGAGCAGCAACGAGTCGTAGACGAGCTGGTTGACCGGTTCGGACGAGACGATGCCGACGATGCCGCACATTGAGCCAGGTGCTCCCAAGGGATAGAGGGTGGCTTACCGACTGATTCTGTCATGAGCCGCGTCCCTCCCCGCCGTCGGTCATCCGCTGAGCCCGGGACGGGAGCCGACGACGGCCTCGTCTCGAAGACTCGAGAGATCCCGTCCTGTGCGGCCCTCTACGCTGGGAGCTTCAGGACCCGCAGGTGCGGGGTCGCCCCCTCAGGAGGATCGCGAACGTGTCGAACAGCGCTGGACCCAATAGCTACGCCGCCGCGGGTGTCGACACCGAAGCGGGCGACCGCGCCGTCGAGCTGATGAAGGCGGCCGTCGCCCGGACCCACGGGCCGGAGGTCCTCGGCGGGGTCGGCGGATTCGCGGGTCTCTTCGACGCCTCAGCGCTGCTGGGGTACCGCAAGCCTCTGCTCGCCTCGGGAACCGACGGAGTCGGCACTAAGGTCGCCATAGCCCAGGCCCTCGACAAGCACGACACGATGGGTCAGGACCTCGTCGCGATGATCGTCGACGACATCGTGGTCGTCGGCGCCAAGCCGCTCTTCCTCACCGACTACATCGCCTGCGGTCGCCTCGTCCCCGAGCGGATCGCCGAAATCGTCGGCGGCGTCGCGCGCGCCTGTGAGGCCACCGGGACCGCCCTCGTCGGCGGCGAGACCGCCGAGCACCCGGGGCTTCTCGGACCCGACGAGTACGACCTCGCCGGCGCGGCCGTCGGCGTCGTCGAAGCGGACCAGCTGCTCGGCCCCGACCGCGTACGCGACGGCGACATCGTGCTCGCCATGGCGTCGTCCGGTATCCACAGCAACGGTTTCTCGCTCGTCCGCAAGATCCTCGCCGACGCCGGGATCGGGTACGGCGACGCCGTGAGCGGCATCGAGGGCCCCATCGGGCTGGCCCTGCTCGAGCCGACGCGCCTCTACACCTCGCCTCTCCTCGCGGCGCTCGCCGACGAGACGGCGGGCCCCGCGATCCATGCGTTCAGCCACGTCACCGGCGGGGGGATCGCGGCGAACCTGGCGCGCGTGCTGCCGCAGGGGGCCCGCGTCGACCTCGACCGCTCGACCTGGACGCCGTCGGACGTTTTCCAGGTGCTCAGCGACCTCAGCGGATCCCGCGTCGGCGACCACGAGGAGACCTGGAACCTCGGTATCGGCATGTTCGCCGTCGTCGACTCCTCGGTCGCGGGCGCCGTGGCGGCGACTCTCGCCGGGCACGGGATCGAGACCTGGCAGGCCGGGGTCGTCGAGACCGGCGACGCCGATCTCAGTGGCTACGTGCAGGGCGCCAAGGGCGTGAACGGTGGAGCGGTTCGCCTGGTGGGCAGCTACGCCTGATCGCTCCGGTCACCGGCTCGCCCGGCACATGCCTGGGCGTCTCGGACCTGAGAGGTTCGCTCAGCGTGCGTGCAAGCCAACCCGGTCGCGGCCGCCGATTGCACTGCCCGCTGTGTGGTCAGGCGCTGCGGGACTCGTCGACGTCCACATCCGTGGTGTCGTCGTCATCGTCGAGGTCGTCGGCCCACTTGTCGACGTAGAGATCGTCGGGTTTCGCACCGAGCTCGCGCTCGAGCGCGTTGTAGTTGGTCGCCGGGCTGAAGTACTTCAGCTCACGAGCCACCTTGGTGTGCTTCGCTTTTTGACGGCCGCGCCCCATGTGCGTGACCCCCTCACCAGTATTCGCAGAACCGGGCTCCCGGCGGACTCTAGGCCAGGGAACTCTTCAAAATCCAGCCCACACTTTATCACGCACGAGGGTGCGCCATCATTGAGGTCGGATCGCGCGATCCGACGACGAGGATGCGGGAGGGTGCATGGCCACTCGCGAGGCGGCAGTTGTCATCATCGGTGCCGGTCAGGCCGGCCTCTCGGTGGCCTACTACCTGCAGAAGCTCGGCATGCGACCGGGGCGCGAGATGCTCATCCTCGACCGCGGCCCGAGGACAGGCGGTGCCTGGCAGCACCGCTGGAAGTCGCTCCGGTTGGGATCCGCTCACCGCGTCCACGACCTGCCGGGCATGGGTCCGACGGGTCTGAGTTTCGAGACGGCGGATCGTGACCAGCCCGCGGCGGACGTCGTCTCGGAGTACTACTCGCGCTACGAGAAGTATTACGGCCTCGATGTCCAGCGACCGGTGTCGGTATTGGCCGTCCATGATCGGGGAGCCGATCTGGTGCTCAAGACGTCGGCGGGTGAGGTCAACGCCCTGGCCGTTGTCAATGCGACGGGCACGTGGGGTGCCCCCTTCGTGCCCTACTACTCGGGCATCAACGATTTCCGGGGCCGTCAGCTCCACACCTCGACCTACATCTCGGCCGAGGAGTTCCGCGGTCGCAAAGTCCTCGTGGTCGGCGGGGGGACCTCCGCCATCGGCTTCCTGCTCGAACTGGAAGGCATCGCGTCGCAGACCGTGTGGGCCGCGCGACGACCCGTCGACTACCTCGAACACGGAGCGCTCGATCTCGAAGACGCCGTCAATGCGGTGAAGGCGCAGGACGCTGCGGCCCGGAGTGGCAACGCGCTCCCGAGCATCGTGAGCGGCACAGGCGTCCCGAAGACCAGGCGGATCGCGGCGGGTATCGCACGAGGCGTCCTGGTTCCGAAGGGGATGTTCGCGCGACTCGACGAGGGCGGCGTCGTCTGGGAGGACGGTACACGCGACGACGTCGACGCCATCATCTGGGCGACCGGCTTCCGACCCGACATCCGGCATCTGGCGCCGCTCCGTCTGCATGAGAAGCAGGGCGGGGTGACCGTGTCGTCGGGTGCGTCCGAGCGGGATCCGCGCATCTTCTTCGCGGGATACGGTCCGACGGCGAGCACGATCGGCGCCAATCGCGCGGGGCGGACGCTCGCGCGACAGGTGTTCGCCTTCGCCGGCGCGTGGCAGCCGCCCGAGGGGGCGGACCGTCTGACGATGACGCAGGAGGATCAGAACGACGGCGTCAGCATGCTGTCGCGGTTCTTCGCAGCCGACTGACGGCGCCTCGAGCCGTCGTCCGTCCGGGTGTCGGATCGTCGGGTCACCAGGCGAGCATCCGGCGCCGGCGTCTCAGGCGGACGGCGGTCCACCCGCCGGCCGGGACGGGCCGGGACTGATCGTGCTCGAACCACGGATACAGGTCGTCCATCAGCTGCGCGGCGTCTTCGTCGGAGGTCGCCGACAGGAGGAAGCCGCCCGGGGCGAGGACGCGGTGGAACTCGATGGGGGCGAGCGATGCGCCGGTGACGACCAGGGCGGCGAGCGCAGCGTCGCGGATCGGCCAGCGCCGGGCGGGGTCGGCCAGCACGGCCCCGGAGCCGGTCTCGGACACGATGCGATCGAGGGCGCGTGTCGATGACGACATCGCGGCGGGAATCAGACCCGCGCCCAGCATCGCCATCTGAAGATCGGGCCCGGTGGGGGCGATCTCGAGCACCCGGCCGCGGCGGGGCAGCATCGCGGCGAGAACGGGTGTGACGGTCGACGTGCCGTGGCCTGCCACGCCTCGGCCGCCGGAATCGGCGGGCAATCGCCACCCACTCGCCACCAGTCCGAGGTGACCGCGTCGATTCGCCTCGAAGCGGTGGCCGCTCGAGCAGCCGAGCACGCCGACCGCCACCGGGTCGAGATCGCGCTCGCAGTCGGGGCAGGCCAACCAGCCTTCGAAACGGTCGACCTCCACCATGCCTCCCAGCATCGCATCCGAGTGTCGACACCCGGTTGCGTGTTCGAGACGCCTCGCGCGAGCGCGACAGAGGGGGGACGATGGAGTGTGGCCGTCGTCATCGTCGCCCCCGACTCGTTCAAAGGCACCGCCAGTGCCGTCCAGGTGGCGCGCGCCATCGGCGAGGGCTGGCGGCGCATGAGGCCTCAGGACGAGGTCGTCGAGATGCCGATGGCGGACGGCGGCGAGGGCACGCTCGACGCGTTCGAGGCGGCCGTTCCCGCGGCCGTCCGGCGCAGCGTGCCGGTGAGCGGCCCCGCGCCCGGGGCGCGGGGCGTCGGAGCCTCGTGGATCGAACTCCCGCCTCTCGGGACGAGCGGACATCGAACGGGGGTCGTCGAGATCGCGGACGCCGCCGGCTTCACCCGCCTCGCCCATCCCGCTCCGCTCGACGCGCACACGCGAGGTCTGGGCGAGGTGATCCGCGCCGTGCTCGACCACGGCGTGGACGAGCTGATCGTCGGCCTCGGGGGCAGCTGCTCCACCGACGGGGGTGCGGGAGCTATGCGTGAACTGGGGGCGGTACTGGTCGACGAAGCGGGACACCCGAGTATCGATGGTGGGCGGGGTCTGCTCGATCTCGCCGCGTTCGACGGCACTCGTCTGCGACACCTCCCGCCGCGAGGTGTGCGCCTGTTGACCGATGTCGACAACCCGCTCCTCGGACCCCGGGGCGCGGCGGCGGTGTTCGGTCCGCAGAAAGGGGCGTCGGTCGCCGATGTCGCACTGCTGGAGGACGCGCTCTCGAACTGGGCGCGGCTGTGCGGAGGCGATCCCACGGTCGCCGGTACGGGGGCGGCAGGCGGCACGGCCTTCGGTCTCCTGCGATGGGGTGCGACGATCTCATCGGGCAGCCGTGCCGTGGCCGAGCTGGTCGGACTGGCGGCAGCCGTCCGGCGAGCCGATGTGGTCGTGACGGGCGAGGGGAGCTTCGACGAGCAGACGGCCTCGGGAAAAGCGCCGGGGATCGTGCTCGATACGGCGCGGCTGGCCGGGGTGCCCTCGATCGTCGTCGCCGGGAGCATCTCGATCGGGGCGAACACCGCCGGGACCGTCTCGTTGTGCGACATCGCCGGCTCCCGAGACGCTGCCATGAGCGATGCGATCAGGTGGTTGACAAACGCGGGAGCCCTGGCCGCGTCGCAATGCGGCCAGGGCTCCCGTCCCACGAGTCCGTGAGTGCAGGTGGGTCAGACGCGCTGGGGAGAGCGCAGTCTGTCCTTCGCGGCTTTCTCGGTCAATACCGACAGATAGTCGCGCACCGGGCGCTCGCGCAGCCGCTCGAATTCCTCGCGGACGACCGCCTCGATCTCGGATCGCTCGCGGTCGGTGAACTTGGCCTGCAGCGCATTGATGGTGTCCTGCAGGATCTGTTCGTCGTCGATATGCGTCGTCATGGTCTACATCTTCGAATGCGAGAGTCCCTCGAACAAGCGATTTGGCTAGACAGGCTAGACAATCTTCACTTTTCTTAGGTGCTCGATAGGGATCGCGGCCTGTGCGCGTTCTCGAGAGGGTCTCCCGAGCGCCTCGCCCGCCGGTCGCGACGCCACCCGACGAACCACACCACGAGGAAGACCGCCACGATCGTCCCGTAGAGGAGAGCTCCCCGTACGGCGGCCTCAGCGCTCGACGTCGACAGCTGCGGCAGATCCCAGAGGGCATGGAACAGCATGGCCGAGAGGAGCAGTCCGGCGGTGGTGAGGAGAGCGACCGAGCGGGCCTTCGCCGTCGACGCACCCACTGCCGCGCCGATACCCGCGGCGATGACGCCCGTCCAGAGCGCGTGCAGCAAGAGGCCCTCGGTCGACCTCAGCACGAAGGTGTCGATGACCGTCGAAAGGACATGCGAGCGTTCCGCCGCACTGGCCGCGTTCAGCGCGTAGCTGAAGTTCTCGGCGATCTCGAAACCGGCGCCGACGAGGAATCCGATGATCAGGCCCTGCAGAGGACCGACCCGTCGAGGGAGCAGGAGCGCCAGAACGAGGAGTGCGCCGATCGCCTTGGCGAGCTCCTCGTCGATCGGCGCGACCATGGCCGCGGACACGGTGCCGAGACCCGCCTTCGTCAGTGCCGAGATCCAGGCCGTGTTGACGAACATGGCCAGCGGAGTGGACACGAGGACACCCCACGCGAAGGCGAGGGCACCGAACAGCAGTCCGATCGAGCGGCGCGTGTCGAGGAGGAAGACGATCAGCAAGGCCAGAAGCGTCTGGGCGGTGGCGAGGAGGAGGCCGAGAGCCCACTCGGGGGTCGGGTCGAAGAGACTGGGGCTGAGGTAGAGGCAGGCGATCAAGCCGACGGGGAGAGCGGCGACCAGAACCCAGAACAGAGGCCGACGCGCCAGGGCGGTGGGCGCTGGGGTCGAGGTGGTCATGAGACGACTCCTATCGATGCGGCGACGGCTCGGGTGGCGGAGATCGCCGAAGCCAGGTCGGCGTGGTCCCCGGGGGTGGAGACGAGGAGTTGAACGTCGGCGCAGGACTCGCCCGCACCGTCGGAGGCGGGCTTGCAGGTGTGGAGGAACAGGACGCTGTCGGGGTCCTGTTCGGCATCGAAGCCCGTGACGACGATCGACGAGCTTCCGTCCGGCGAGTCGAATGTGACGACGTTCGCGAGGATCCCGCTGGCCTGCGCGGTCTCGTCGTCGACATCCGTGTTCCACTCGCCCGAGAGGTACCAGCCCTGCGGCGCGACGAGGCTGACGTCGTCACCTGTCTCCGCGGCGATGGTGACGCGCTGATAGACGCCGATAGCGCCCTCGGCGGCAGCGGGCAGAAGCGGAGGAACGGCGACGGCCGCGGCGATCATGACCAGGTAGACACCGGCGCCGATGAGACCGAGTGTGAGGTCACGACGTACCGGCTGCGGCTCGGTCGGCGTTGGCGTCGGGGTGTCGGCGGCGGTCTGGTCGGTCATGACGCGATCCGCTCGGCGGACGCGATGCGTCGTATCTCGTCGATTCTCACGGCCTCAACCTAGGGGCCGTGATGAATGCTCCACTAGAGCTCCGGCCGAGAAATCACCTGATCACCCTCTCATTGGGGGCGCGTGTCCGACCCCGTGCGGGGGCTGGTGATCAGCGCGCCGAGTACTCCCTCGCGGCCGTGCGGTACGCGTCGCGGATGACTGGCCGGAAGTCGGCCGAGGGGCGGTCGAGCACTCCGACGGGCCATGACGGGCGTTCGCCGGTCAGGGTCCAGCCCGCCTGCACCGCCGCGCCGGAGGCGACGTATTCGCCCGGGGCCGGGACCTCGACGGGGGCGTCGAACACCTGAGCGGCGATGGATCGCACCGCGGCGTTCTGAGCCGCTCCGCCGATGAGGAGGATGCGCTTTTCGCGGACCCCCGTCGCGCGGACCGCATCGAGGCCGTCGGCGAGGCCGCAGAGCAGACCCTCGACCGCCGCTCGGGCGAGGTTCGGGCGAGTCGTGCTCGCGAGCGTCATGCCGTGGAGCGAAGCGGTCGCGTCGGGCAGGTTGGGCGTGCGCTCGCCTTCGAAGTAGGGGACGAGGGTGAGCCCACCGGCTCCCGGTTCCGCTTCCGCGGCGAGGTCGCCGAGAGCCGCGTGGTCGACCGCGAGCAGGCGCGAGATGGAGTCGAGGATGCGCGCCGCGTTGAGGGTGGCGACGAGGGGGAGGAAGAGTCCTGACGCGTCCGCGAATCCCGCGACGGCGCCGGTGGTGTCGCCGGAGGGTGCGTCCGCGACGGCGAAGACCGTGCCGCTGGTGCCGATCGAGATGACCACATCGCCCTCGACCGCGCCCAGGCCGAGAGCGGCGCCCGCGTTGTCGCCCGCGCCGGGGCCGACGATGAGGCCGGCGGGCACCCCGGGGATGGTGTTCGCCACGGTCTCGCCCGCGCGATCCGCCGGGCCCAGCACGCGAGGGAGGAGCGCGTCGTGGCCGAGCGCGGCGATCAGCAGCTCGCGGTCGTAGTCGTCGTCGCCGGGGCTCCAGTAGGAGGTGCCGCTCGCGTCCGAGCGATCGGTGACGAGCGCGTCGAGCTGCGGTCCGAGCGGGGAGGAGTCGACCGGGCCGTAGCCGAGGAGTCGCCAGGTCAGCCAGTCGTGGGGGAGCGCCACAGCGGCGACGCGGGCGGCGTTCTGGGGCTCGGCGTCGCGCAGCCAGCGCAGCTTGGTGGCGGTGAAGGATGCGACGGGGACCGATCCGGTGCGACGGGCAAGTTCCTCCGCGCCGAACTCGGTGATGAGGTCGCGCGCGGCCTGCGCCGAGCGGGTGTCGTTCCAGAGGAGCGCGTCGCGGATGACCTCGCCCGACTCGTCGAGCACCACCATCCCGTGCTGCTGGCCCGCGATCGATACCGCGGCGACATCGTCGAGTCCGCCGGCGTCAGCGATGGCCTCACCGAGCGCGCGCCACCACTCGGCGGGCGCGACCTCGGTCCCGTCCGGGTGGGTAGCCCGTCCGACGCGGACCGTCTCCCCGGTCTCGAGGTCGCGGACGACCACCTTGCAGCTCTGGGTCGACGAGTCGACTCCGGCGACGAGCGTCATCGCTCTCCTCTTCCTGGGTGACTTCCGGCGGTTGCAAGGGTATTCCGGCTCAGTTGGTACGCCGCGGCGTACCAACTGAGCCGGAATACCCTTGCAAGTGGGTCAGCGGGCGCCGAGGAGGTGCTCGGTAGCCAGCTGCTGGAGGCGGACGAAGCCGAAGCCCTTGCCGTTGAAGTACGCGTTCGCGTCGAAGTCCTCGTAGGCGCTGCGGTCGGCGAGGAGCTCGGTGTAGCTCTCGCCCTCACCGAGGGTCGGGGTGGACAGCCCGTCGACGCGGGCGGCGGCGAGCGCCTCCTGCACCTCGGGGTCGGCGCGGAAGGCCGCGGCGCGCTCCTTGAGCAGGAGGTAGGTGCGCATATTCGCGGCGGCCGACTCCCAGACGCCGTTCTCGTCCTCGGTACGGGAGGGCTTGTAGTCGAAGTGACGGGGGCCGTCGTAGGCGGGCACGCCGCCGGGGCCGCCGTTCTCGAGGAGGTCGACGAGCGAGAACGCGTTGTGGAGGTCGCCGTGACCGAAGACGAGGTCCTGGTCGTACTTGATGCCACGCTGGCCGTTGAGATCGATGTGGTAGAGCTTGCCGTGGTAGAGCGCCTGGGCGATTCCAGCGGTGAAGTTGAGGCCCGCCATCTGCTCGTGGCCGACCTCGGGGTTCACGCCGACGAGCTCAGGACGCTCGAGGCTGTCGATGAATGCGATCGCGTGGCCGAGGGTCGGCAGCAGGATGTCGCCGCGGGGCTCGTTCGGCTTGGGCTCGATCGCGAAGCGGATGTCGTAACCCTTGTCGGTGACGTAGTCGCCGAGCATGTTGACGCCCTCGCGGTAGCGCTCGAGCGCGCCGCGGATGTCCTTGGCCGAGTCGTACTCGGCGCCTTCGCGGCCACCCCACATGACGAAGGTCTTCGCGCCCAGCTCGGCGGCCAGGTCGAGGTTGCGCATGACCTTGCGCAGCGCGAAGCGGCGCACGGCGCGGTCGTTGGAGGTGAAGCCGCCGTCCTTGAAGACAGGGGCGCTGAAGAGATTGGTGGTCACCATGGGGACGGTCAGCCCGGTGTCGGCCATGGCCTGCTTGAGGCGGTCGATCTGGGTCTGGCGCTCCGCGTCGGTGGAACCGAAGGCGAAGAGGTCGTCGTCGTGGAAGGTGAGGCCGTAGGCGCCCAGCTCGGTGAGCTTCTCGACGACGTGCACGACGTCGAGGGCTGCGCGGGTGGGCCCGCCGAAGGGGTCGGCGCCGTTGTAACCGACGGTCCACAGACCGAACGAGAACTTGTCAGCGGGCGTGGGCGTGGGTCCGGTCACGGGGACTTCCTTGTCGCTGGGCGTCGCGAGGACGCGAATTGTTGCGTGTGAGTACATATTACGGCCGATGGCGGATGACGCAAACGCTCACATCCGGATACAGTGACGACGCACTGAGGGGACAACACGTGGTGGCTGCTGGATCGAATCTCGACGGGGTCCGTCGATCGAACCTCGCCGCGGTGCTCTCGCTCGTGCACCGCGAAGGCGGCCTGTCGCGGTCCGAGCTGACGGCGCGACTCGGCGTGAACCGGTCCACCATCGCCGTGCTCGTCGGCGAGTTGAGTGAGTACGGCCTGGTCTACGAGGACGTTCCCGAGATCCATGGCCGAGTGGGCAGGCCTTCACCCGTCGTCCGGCCGGCGAGACGTCCCGTCGTCGTGGCCGTGAATCCCGAGATCGATTTCGTGTCGATGGCTCTGGTCGGGCTGTCGGGGCGCGTCGAGCACCGCATCCTCCGTGAGGTGGATCGGGCGCCCGGTCCCGAGGCCGTCGTCGCGATGGTCGCCGCGGAACTCACCGGCGAGCTCGGCGCGGCCCTCGGCGACAGAACCCCCTTCGGGATCGGGTTCGCGGTCCCGGGAATCGTGCGGGCCAGTGACGGGATGGTGCGGTGGGCTCCGCATCTCGAATGGCGCGAGGCTCCCCTAACACAGCTCATGACCCGCGCGACGGGGATCCCCGCGGTCGCGGGCAACGACGCCAATCTCGGCGCGCTCGCGGAGAGGCTGTTCGGCGCGGGGCGCGGATCGGACGACATCGTGTATCTCAACGGCGGTGCCTCGGGGATCGGTGGCGGAGTCATCGCCGGTGGTCGTCCGCTCGGCGGTGTCTCGGGCTACGCCGGCGAGTTCGGCCAGAACCGTCCCGGTGTCCGGGACCTCGCCGACCGCCTCACGGACGACGGCGTGCTCGAGCAGGAGGTCAGCCGTGCCCGGCTGCTGGAGCTGCTTAGACGCGATCACGTGGCCGAGACGGATCTCGGCCGCCTCGTTCTGGGATCCGACGATCCCGCGCTCGCGGCGGAGGTGGCGCGACAGGCGCGGGTGCTCGCGGCAGCAATGGGTAACGCCATCAACGTGCTCAACCCGCAGAAGGTCATTCTCGGCGGGTTCCTGGCCGTCCTGCATGCCGCCGATCCCGCCACTGTCGATGCTCTCGTCGCGGATCACACGATCGGGGCCGCGGCCGAGGATGTCGAGATCCTGGAGGCGGCCCTGGTCCAGGACCGCCTGCTCATCGGAGCCGCCGAGCTCGCCTTCGCCGCGCTCCTCGGAGATCCCGCCGGGGTGGCAGAGCTCTAGGACCCGGGATCCATGCCCGGGGCGGAATGCGAGTAGAAGTCCTGTTCCGCGCTCCTATTGACTCGATCCAGGCTGTCCCCGAGTGTGGAGGATCCGCCCTCCATTCGAATGGACCCGCCCCGCATGAGCACAGCCGCCCACGGAAACGCCGACTACCGCGATCACGGATTGGAGTTCCCGCCCGGTTTCGTCATCGGCTCCGCCACCGCCTCGTACCAGATCGAGGGCGCCGCGAACGAGGACGGCCGCGGCCCGTCCATCTGGGACACGTTCTCCCACGTGTCGGGCAACATCACCGACGCCTCCACGGGTGATGTCGCCGACGACCACTACCACCGCATGGTCGAGGACCTCGACCTCATGAAGGGCCTCGGCCTGGAGTCCTACCGCTTCTCGATGGCGTGGCCGCGGATCCAGCCGACCGGATCGGGGGCCGTCGAGCAACGCGGCCTCGACTTCTACGGGCGTCTCGTGGACGGGCTGCTCGAGCGGGGCATCCGCCCCATCGCGACGCTGTACCACTGGGACCTGCCGCAGGCCCTCGAGGACGCGGGCGGGTGGCCGAACCGCGACACCGCCGACCGCTTCGCGGACTACGCCCGCATCGCCGTCGAAGCTCTGGGCGACCGGGTGCACACCTGGACGACCCTGAACGAGCCCTGGTGCTCGTCCTACCTCGGCTACGGATCGGGCGCGCACGCCCCGGGTCGCACGGACGGAGCCGACGCGCTCGCGGCAGTGCACCACCTCAACCTCGCCCACGGCCTGGCGGTACCGATCATCCGCGAGACGGCGACGAACGACCCCGACGTGTCGGTGACGCTCAACTTCCACGTGGCGCGCGGGTCGGGTGCGACCTCTCCCGAGGCGAAGCGCCGCATCGAGGGCCTCGCGAACCGTGTCTTCACGGGACCGATGCTGCTCGGCGCTTACCCCGAGGACGTCATCGCCGATACGGCGGAGGTGACCGACTGGTCCTTCGTGCAGGACGGCGATCTGGAGCTCATCAACCAGAGGATCGACGTCCTCGGCGTCAACTACTACTCGACCGTGACGGTCGAGATGTGGGACGGCATCTCGCCTCGACAGAACGCCGACGGCCACAAGGATGTCGGCGGATCTCCCTGGCCGGGCAGCCGGGACGTCGAGTTCCTCGTTCAGGACGGCCCGTACACGGACATGGGCTGGAACATCGCGCCCGACGGACTCGAGGATCTCCTGGTCGATCTGTCGGAGCAGTTCCCCGACCAGCCGCTCATGATCACCGAGAACGGCGCCGCGTTCCCCGACGTCGTCACCGACGGTCGAGTCCACGACGCGGAGCGCGTCGACTATCTCAATCGCCACTTCACGGCAGCCCATCGAGCTCTGCAGCGTGGGGTCGATCTCCGCGGCTACCAGGTGTGGTCCCTGCTCGACAACTTCGAATGGGGCTACGGCTACTCGAAGCGCTTCGGCATCGTCCGCGTCGATTACGACACGCAGGAGCGCATCGTCAAGGACAGCGGGCACTGGCTGAGCGAGCTCATCCGCACCCGCCGCACGCCCTGACCACCCGCGCTCAGCAGTGATGTCAGCAACTCAGCAGGACAAAGTCCCCGGATTCGTCCTGCTGAGGCGCTGTTCTCACTGCTGAGCGCCGGGTCGAGGCCGGGGTTTCCGTGAGCCGTCCCGCTCGGCGGACGACGGACCTCGGATCAGGCCTCGGGAGCGGGAGTTCCCGACGGGCGCGTGCGCTCCTCGCGGATGGCGAACCAGCGGGCGACATCCGACATCGCACCGTGCGCCGAGCGGTCGTCGCCGCTCTTGGAGACGTCGACGAACGACTTGCGGAGGCCCGGGATCTCCTCGACCTCGTCCGGCGCGACCCGCTCGAAGCCCATCGACCACGACGGGAAGAGGCGCGCGCTGATCGGCTGACGGAAACGGATCTGGAAGTCGTCGTGGCGGGGATCGGCGGCGATGATGTCGATGCGCTCCGACACGACGGGTTCGGGGCCCTCGAGGTACTGCAGGAATCTGCCATCCCGGTAGAGAAGCACCCCTGTGAGGCCGAGCCGGGCGTTGTTGCGTCGGCTCACATCCAGCAGTTCGGCGAGTTCGTCGTCCGAGAAGTCTTTGGCGGCGCGGCTCGAGTAGGCCACCGAGGATGCAGAGGGCATTACGGTTGAACCGGGCCCCGACGTTCCGGTGGGCCGGGTCGACTCCGACCCCGGCGTGGGCTGCTCGTGATCTGACACCCCTTGAAAGTACCGGGTGTTTCAGACAATCCGGTGAGTCCGCTGCCAGCACGCGCGAACCGGCTCACTATTGCCGACACCTGTTGGTTACGTCGCTAGATTGAGATGTGGTGCGTCCGACGCGCGCCGAGGAGAGAAGTGACAACAGCGACCGGCCCGGCACCCGTCATCCACCCCGGCAATCTCCTCTCGCGGAACCGTCGCCTCCTCTACGTGCTCGTACTCGGAGCCCTCGTCGGCCTGGGGCCTTTCACGATCGACCTCTACCTCCCGGCGTTCCCCGCGCTCGCCGACGACTTCGGGGTGGGTGACGCCGCGATCCAGCTGACGCTGACCGGTACGACGATCGGGTTCGCGCTCGGGCAGCTCATCGTGGGCCCCTGGAGCGACCGGGTCGGTCGACGCATCCCCCTATTCGTCGCGACGGGCCTCCACGTCGTCGCCTCGGTCATGGCGGCCATGGCGCCGGACGTCTACCTGCTGATGGTGTTCCGTGTCCTGCAGGGTGTCGGCGCCGCGGGTGGCGGTGTCGTCGCCATGGCGATCGTCCGCGACCTCTTCGGCGGGCGCCCTCTCGTCAAGATGCTCGCTCGGCTGGCGCTCGTCACGTCGCTCGCGCCGGTCATCGCCCCGCTCGTCGGAAGCCAGCTGCTGCGGATCATGGAGTGGCGTGGAATCTTCGTCATCCTGTCGATCTACGGAACAGTCATGCTGGTCGCCGCGGTCCTGTCCGTTCACGAGACCCGGCCCCGCGATCGGGAGATCCCCTCGGGGCACTCGACCATGCGCGAACGCTACCGCGCGCTCTTCACCGATCGGATCTTCATCGGCGTCGCAGTGCTCGGCGGCATGCAGTTCTCCGGCCTGTTCGCCTATCTGTCGAGCTCATCGTTCCTCTTCCAAGAGGTCTACGGACTCGACGCCCAGCAGTTCGGGCTGCTGTTCGGCATCAACTCGGTCGGCATCCTCGTCGGCAATCAGACCTCGGCGCGGATCATGAAGTGGATCGGCCCCCAATGGATCCTGGCCTGCACGACGGCCGTGCAGGCTGCGGCGGCGGCTGCCATCGTCGTCGGAGGGCTGGCCGGGTGGGGATTCTTCGGGGTGACGGTCCCGCTCTTCTTCTTCATCCTGGCGTGCGGATTCGCCTTCCCCTGCGTTCAGGTCATCGCCCTCGCTCCGCACGGCGCGGAGGCCGGCACCGCTGCATCCCTTCTCGGAGCCGTCAACTTCGGGCTCTCGGGCGCGATCTCCCCGATCGTCGGCCTCCTCGGCATCAGCACGGCGGTCCCGATGGGCGCCGTCATGCTCGCGACCGGGATCGTCGCGATCCTCGCGCTGTGGCTGGTCGTGCGACCCCGGACCGTACCAGCCCTCACCGACTGATCCGACTGAAGCCCGCCACCCGCGGGTGCGGGGGACGGGCTTCAGGTAGGCGGGTCTCTCAGCCGCCAGTCGCACGACGGATCAGGTCGGCGATGAACGGGACGACGTCCTGAGCTTGACTCACGCTGGCCATTGCCGTGACGACCAGAGGCCAGACCGAACCGAACAGGTTCGCGAGGATCGCCAGCACGGCGAACAGCCACGCGGATAGGGCTCGACGGGACAGGAACGTCAGCGCGAGGAAGACGATCGACAATCCGTAGCCGATCACGATCGTGAGAGCTATCCCGCCGACTGGGACGTCGAGGGCTCCGGCCACGGTCGCGTCGGCGGTGCCGATGAGACCCAAGACGGGGAGTAGGACTCCCAGCAGGAGGAGAGCGCACACGACCACCGCGGTGATCAGTGCCGCCCAGACGGACCTCGGACGGCGGAGACCGCTGCCGGAGGTCGCCCTCATTCGGACCGCTCAGCCTTCTTCGCTGCGACGATCTCCACGTCGTCCTGGTCGTCGGCGTCCACGGTGACCGAGGCGCCTTCTTCGACGACGACGGTGATGTTCGTGCCACCGGCCGCGGCGCTGGCGGGCTCGGTGCGTGCCGCCGTCTCAGTCTGATCGGTGGGTGCGTCCTGACCGCGTTTCGCCAGCTCCTCGTCGAGGCGCTCGGTGGCGTCGGCCGCCGCGTTGCGAGCGCGGGTGACACCCTCGTCGATGGCGTCGGCGGCGCGAGCGGCACCCTCACGGGACGAGTCGGCTGCGCGGGCGGCCCCGTCGCGGGCGGCATCCACCGCCTTCGCGGCACCCTCGCGGATGTCGGCGGCTGCGTCGCGCGAACGCTCCTGCACATCGGCGGCGACTTCGCGCGAGCGGTCGGCGACGTCGGACGCGGTTCGCTTGGTGGCCTCGGCCGCTCGTCCGGCGGCGTCCTTGGTGCGGGCGGCGGCCTCGGAAGCGGCCTTCTTGGTCTTGTTCACCGCGTTGGTGATGGCCTCGTCGGCCTCGGCGACCCGGTCGCGGTCACCCGGGCCGAAGACGTCGGCCACGGTCACGTTGACGACGACGGGAAGCGACGTGAGAGGTGCGGCGGCCTTGACGACCTGCTCACGGGCCTCCTCCGCGACGTCGGTCACCCTGTGGGGGTACTGCACCACGATGTCGAGGTCGACGACGATCTCGCCCTCGATCTCGGCGACCGAGACACCGGCGGTGTTCGACTTGCCGAGCACGGCGCGGCTGGCGCGGCCCAGGCTGCGGGCCACGTCGCCGCCCAGGTGATGCACGCCGGTCACGCCGGCGGCGGTCTGGGCGACGGCGATGCCGACGCGATCGAGAACGGTCTCACCGTCACGACGGGTGGAGTCGATGCCGCCGAGGTCCACCGGGGTGGCCGCGGGGCGCTGGGCGTCTGCAGCGGGCTGAGTCATGACGAGTCCTTCTGAGGGAGAAGAGTGCGAGCCGGGCGCGGAGTCGCAACGCCGGCGAGAAGTGTGAGTCGGTGACCCGGCCCTTCAGATGAGGAAGGGCCGGGTCACTACTCGGACCGGGGTCCGAGGCGGTACGAGTCAGGCGACTCGAGTGGACGAACCGCTCAGCTGGGAACGGATTCCGCTCACGATCTGAACGAAGACCGGAGTGGTCTCGCCGAGGAGCGAGTCCCACGTGCGGACCGCCTTGTCCACCGAGCGGCGGACCTCGACGGGCGAGGCGCCGCGGCGGCTGTGAACCGTGATGCGGAGGACCGTCTCACCCTTCACGGAGAACGCCGCGACATCGACGGAGGCGATGTTCGAGTCGTGCGAGAGGGCCTCTTCGAACACCTGCTGCGCGACCTTGGCATCGATGACGAGCGAGCCGCCCGAGGGCTGGTCGCCACCGGCCCCGTTCGACACCCGCAGGAGCGTCGAGGTGCGGCCGTGGCCATGTCCCAGGATGAACGCCACCAGGATGACGATCAGGACGATCGCGGCCAGAGCCGTCACCCAGAGGATCCAGACAGCGCTGCCGGACAGGGCGTCCGACGTCGGACCCGCGGCGTTGGACGCCGCGTCGGAGACCGTCTGCTGCACACCCGGGATGAGCGCGCCTGCGGCGACTCCTCCTCCGGCGACGAGCAGTACCAGGCCGACGAGGAAGACGAACAGACGGTTGAGGAAACGGTTGCTGTTGGTCATCGGACGGATCCCTTCTCGGAGACGCGGACCTTCGGGCGGAGAGCGGGCGTGATGTCGTATCCCGCCAGTTCCTCCTCGACGGAACGCTGAACACCCGCCTTGTCGACGGTGCGGCCGGGCTGCAGCTCGAGGACGACGTCCACGGAGCCTCCTCCGACGCTCACCTTCACCTGGTCCGGCGAGATGTCTCCGGCGTAGCCGGCGGTCTGCGCGAGGCGCTGGGCGATCACGCGGTCGTCGACGACGACCGCGGTGCGGTCGACGCCTGCGCTCCGACGGCCACGACGGCCGGGGGAGAGCGAGACGATCACAAGGATCAGGCCCACCACGGCCACCACCACTGCGCCGGCGACGATCGCCCCGGCAGGGGCGCTCGCGGCGTCGAGCACGGCCTTCACCGCGTCGGCGGGGGCGGCGAGCAGCGCGGGCTGCCCGAGGGCTGCGAGCACCGACTCCACCGCGATCCAGGCGAGGACGATCGCGAGGATCAACGCCACGACGATGGCGATGGTCGAGCGCGACGAGTGCGTCTCACGACGCACGAGCCGGCTGTAGATGCCGTCGGTCACTGGACTCTCCTCTGTTCTCGCGTGGTGGCACCGGTGATCTGCAGATCGACTCGTCCGATGGTCGAGCCGGTCAGCGCGAGCGACCGATCACGGATGGTGGACTGGGCCCGTCCGAGCCTCGCGATGAGGGTTTCGGACGGGGCCCGGGTGACATCGCCGAGGGCGGGGACGTGGACAGGTGCCTTGGCGACCACCGTCATCGCGCCGCCTTCGCTGCCGATCTCGACGGAGACGTCGGACGACTTCACACCGAGCGCCTCCGCGGTGACGGCCGATACGACTCGGCGTACAGCGCGCGGCGAGATCTGCGTGCGGCCGTGCAACCCCTGGGTCGTCGCGGCCGTCACCGCCGTCGTCATGACGTCCGCCGCCCGCGGAGGGCGTCGGCCACACCACGCAGGTCGAGCGTGCCTTCGGAGACGCGGCCGACGAGGTAGCCGATCGCGATGAAGAGGGCGACGCCGATCATGGCCCAGAAGCCGAACGCCACGGCGGTGAGGCCAAGGACGGCCCCGATGATCATTCCGAGGGTCGTGTTCTTCACTGGACGCGGCTCTCGTTGTCGTCGTTGTCGTCAGAGGGGATGTGGACGTCGGAGATGGTCACGTTGACCTCGGTGACCTCGAGGCCCACGACGGTGGTGATGGCCTCGGTCACGGCCCGACGGATGTTGTCGGCCAGCTTCTGGAGCTCGACGGGGTACTCCGCGACGACGGTGATGTCGGCGGCGGCCTGCTTCTCTCCGACCTCGACCGAGACGCCCTGGCCGCGGTCCTGCGCGTTGATCGCGTTGCGGATGGCACCGATGGCGCGGGCGGCGCCGTTGCCCAGGTCGTGCACGCCGGGGACCTCACGAGCGGCGATGCCGGCGACCTTCGAGACGACGCCCTCGGCGATGGTGTTCTTGCCGGCGGCGGAGCCGGTGTGCGCGGGGGCAGCGGCGGCGGGAGCCTTCGAGGTGGTGGGGGTGACGTTGCTCATGATGTGCTCCTTCAAGCAGTGTGAGAAGTTCTCGACCCGTGATGCGGGGCGATGCCCGTATCGAGTCGGACACATCATTTAGACGGGTGCGGCCTGATCAGTGTCACGCGAATCAGCTGCCTCACAGCTTTCACCCGACAACTCTTCACTTTTCGGCTAGAAATTGCGACATCATCTCCACTGGCGCAGTGTCTCGCTGGGCTTCTGCCCGTACTTATCCCCGTAGGCGGCGGCGAAGCGCCCGAGGTTGCCGAATCCCCACCGGCGGGCGATCGCGGCCACCGACTCGGAACCGGGAGAGCCGGCGCGCAGGTCCCGGTGGACGCGCTCGAGGCGGATGTCGCGCAGGTAGGCGCTCGGCGACATGCCGAGGTGGCGCTGAGTCGCCTGCTGGAGTGTCCTCGTATGGATCCCGGCAGCGCGCGCCGCGTCGGCGGGGGTCACCGGTTCGCCGGCGTGGTGGTGCAGGTGGTCGAGAGCGGCGCGCACCCGCCAGGCGGGCGGCAGGCGCATCTCCGGCGGAACCGGCCATGAGGCCCAGGTGAAGAGGGTGAGGAGCGCGTGGGCGAGAAGGCGTTCCGCGTTCGATCGGACGAGAGGCGGCACGCCCGCGTCGCGCGCAACGGCGGTCGCCTGACCGACCGCCGACCTCCACCGGTCCGTTCGATCCTCCACCGCCGGGGAGATGAGATCGAACGACAGCGCCCTTCGTTCGCCGCCGTGGATCTCCGTGGCGATGTCCTCCAGGAAGTCGGGCGCGAAACGGATGAGGTTCTGCCGGGCCGGTCGCAGGACGACGTCGAAGGCCCGCTCGGTCGGCAACATGAGCGGTTCGGCATCGGCGGAACGTCGGGTGACGCAATTGACGGTGACCGAGCCGGCGCCGGCGCCGAACCACGTGACCGCATAGGGCGAGAAGAAGGGCACGCTTCCCGTCACCTCGCCCGAGCATTCGATCGAGTGCAGACTCACGCGCGGACCGTCGAGGAAGGCCGAGCGGAACGAGAACGCGTCCTTCAGCGGCGAGACCGTGAAGTCGCCCCCCTCGTAGGACGCGGCGAAGATGGCCGCCGCTTCGGCGGGGTCCGCGGTGCTCGTCGGGCGGTGGAGGGGTGAGGGCATCGACTGCCCGACGGGCGTGCCGATGTATCGACTCGTCCGAGTCGGGACCCTGCGGGGTGCGGGGAGTGAGCTTACGGTGTCCGCCTCGTGGTCCGGGTGCTGCATGGGGGTTCCTTCAAGAGTGGTGCGTTGCTGCGGGTGGACCATCGCGAGAACTCGCGGGCCACTTCCGAAGACGAGGTGGTCGACCGATTCGTCACGAATCGGTCCGGACGGTGCGCCCTCGGTGAGTCGTTCGTGGCCCGGCCGCCGTCCCGCTCGGTCGCGGGTGGGATTCGCTGAGCGGCCACCCTCCGCTCGATCTCAGGCAACGGCTGTTAGAACTTCGACCGGGTTCGACATCCGCGGGCCCTCGGGACGAGCGGAGGCGGGATGGAGGCGGACGACGCGCTTCTCGATGCGGCCGACGCCACCCTCGCGTCGAGAGCCGTCGACGGCGACGTGGTGGCCTTCGAGCGCCTCGCGCGACGCCACGGTCCGCTCATGCGCGTCTACGCGGCGAAGCTCCTCGGCTCGGATGCCGAATCCGACGACGTGGTTCAGGAGGCGTTCCTCACCGGGTGGCGGCGCCTGGGGGATCTCGACAGCCCGGCGCTGATCCGTCCGTGGCTCCTTCGGATCGTCACGAATAAGGCCATCGATCGGCTGCGGGTCAGGCGGTTCCACGAACCCTTCGACGAGGCGGGCGATCATGCTGGGGCACCCCGCGCCGAATCGCCCGAGCGGGTGGTCGTCGCGCGCCTCCAACTGGACGCCGTCTGGCAGGCCCTCGACCGGCTCCCGGACGACCAGAGGCGATGCTGGCTTCTCAGGGAGACGGCCGGGTACAGCTATCAGGAGATCGCCGACGCGCTCGAACTTCCGGTCTCGACCGTGCGGGGACTGCTCGCCCGGGCGAGGCTCTTCCTGCTCCGCGAGATGGAGGCATGGCGATGAATTCGAACGATCACCTCGACGACGTGCCCGACGCAAAGGTCCACGGCGAGCTCATCGACGGGCGCACCATCGAGGAACTCGCCGACTACGTGGCCGCGGGGCGGACTCCGGCCGATCCGGCGATCGACTCCTCGCCCGCCAGCCGCCAGGCCATGGCCAACCTCGCACGTCTGACCGAGTTGACCGCGGCCGGACTCGTCCGTCAGGCCCGGGAGGAACCGTCGCGGGACGAGGCATGGATCTCGGCGCTCCTCAGCAGTATCCGCCTGGAGCTGGACGAGGGGCGCGACATCCCCATCAGCCATCCCGATCCCGTCCTCCGCCTCACTCTGAGCGAGTCCGCGGTGAGGGGTCTCATCAGGCGCCTCGGCGACACCGCCGGGGGTATAGTCGTCGGACGCTGCTCTCTCGACGGCGACGTGAGCGACCCGGGTGCTCTCATCCGCATCGAGATGACCTGCGCCATCCGCTTCGGCCTCCCGATCGAGCCGACCCTCGAAGTCGTGCGTGAGCACATCCGCAGCGGACTCGCTCGTCACACCGAACTCGCGGTGGGAGCCATCGACATCACCGTCGACGATGTCTACCCGGCGAAGGAGGAGCCTCGATGAGCGAACGAGCGGAGAGGGCGGACGAGCACCTCTCGATCCAGCTGACCGAGATCATCCGCTCGGTGCCGGGCGTCACGGGCGTCTTCCGCTCGACGTCGCTCGTCGAGGCGGCCGCCGACGTCGTCGCGGCGGGGCTGTCCCTGCGCTCGCCGGGGGCCCTCGTCGACATCGACCGGGCGGAGGGCTTCGTCACCGTGCGCGCGCACATCGCCACGTCCGTGCAGGACACGACGGCGGACGTCGTGCGCCGGGTCGGCGAGACCGTCAAGGCAGCGGTGGAAGCGGGCGGGACGATACGCACGCCGATGGCCGTGAACGTCGCCGTGCGGGTGATCGAGGACCGTTAGGAGCGCCCGTCGACCAGAACCCGTGTCGTCGGGATGGGAGTCGCCCTCGGCCTCAGTGGTGGACGGCTGAGGTGAGCGACTCGAGCAGCGGCAGGCCGACTCCGACGACGAGTACCGTCTGGGCGGCGGCCCAGACGACCGGATGCCGTTCGAGGGGATTGACGTCCCCGCGGAAGCGCCGGCGGAGTTCTGTTTTCGTGAGCGGCTCCGAGAGCTTCTCCACGGGCAGTCCGTAGGCGGTGGACGCGCGGAGCGCTTGGCGATCGCCCCAGTGGATGCCCTTGATGCGTGCACGGCTGCGCCCGTCGGCGTCGAGGAAGAACACTTGGACGTGGGTGTCGAGTGATCGCCCGGTATACGCGTTCACCACCCGAACGGACGCCAGCTCGGCTACCCGCGTCGACCGAGGACGGCTGAGGAATGGGTACTCGATCAGCTCCTCGGGCCGGAACTCGAACTTCGTCCGCGAGAGGGCGAAGGTCACGATCGCCAGCGATAGGGCCGCGGCGGCGACCCAGACGAGGACGATCCCGATTCCCGGGTGCCCCCAGGCCAGCCACAGCAGCGCCAGGATAGGCGACGCGAAAGCCAGAGACGCCGCGAGGATGAACGACTTCGCATCACGACCCGGCCTCAGCCGAAGCGTGATCGTCTCGCCGTCTACGAGTCTCTGATGCATTCCCACCCCCGATGAGGGAGCGTACCCAGAGCGCCGTCAGCTCCCAACCCCGCTTTCTGGGTGGACCGGGATGCGACAGAAGGCCACACCCCTCGGGTGCGGCCTTCTGTCGTATCTGCGGAGGATGGGGGATTCGAACCCCCGAGGGCTTTCACCCAACACGCTTTCCAAGCGTGCGCCATAGGCCACTAGGCGAATCCTCCTGGCGGGCCCCGACACCGAAGTGCGACGAGCGCCACGGAACATCCTAGCCTGAGGTTAGACTTGGTTCCGGCTCCCCGCGTGGCGCCATCCAGGCCAACTCCCCCAGGGCGGAAACGCAGCAAGGGTAACCGGGCTCTGGCGGGTGCGCGGGGGGTCTTTTTTCTTCCCCTCCGCGAGTACGCCCCGACGGCCTCGTGTCGGGGGCGACGACTACCCTGTTCGAGTGGTCACCGCCCTCTATCGCCGATACCGTCCCGAGTCCTTCGGCGAGCTGATCGGGCAGTCCCAGGTCACCGATCCTCTGCGCACAGCGCTCCGCGCCGACCGCGTCAATCACGCGTACCTGTTCAGCGGCCCGCGCGGCTGCGGAAAGACCACGTCCGCGCGCATCCTCGCCCGGTGCCTCAACTGCGCCCAGGGGCCCACCGACACACCGTGCGGCGTCTGCGACAGCTGCGTCGAGCTCGGCCGCGGTGGTGGCGGCTCACTCGACGTCGTCGAGATCGACGCCGCCAGCCACAACGGTGTCGACGACGCCCGTGAGATCCGCGAGCGTGCGGTCTTCGCCCCCGCGCGCGACCGTTACAAGATCTTCATCCTCGACGAGGCGCACATGGTGACCCCGCAGGGGTTCAACGCCCTGCTGAAGATCGTCGAAGAGCCGCCGGAGCATGTGAAGTTCATCTTCGCGACCACCGAGCCCGACAAGGTCATCGGAACGATCCGCTCACGGACTCACCACTACCCCTTCCGACTCGTGCCGCCCGCGCAGATGCTCGAGTACCTCGGTCAGCTCTGCGCGACCGAGGGCGTGAGCGTCGCCCCGGGAGTGCTGCCGCTCGTCGTGCGAGCAGGCGGCGGCTCGGTGCGCGACACGCTGTCGCTGCTCGATCAACTGATGGCCGGGTCCGAGAACGACAGCGTCGATTACGAGCGAGCCGTTTCGCTGCTCGGGTACACGCACGGAGCCCTCCTCGACGAGGTCGTCGTCGCGCTCGGTCAGCACGACGCGGGCGGAGCGTTCGCCGCGGTCGACCGGGTGATCCAGACCGGACAGGACCCGCGCCGGTTCGTGGAGGACCTCCTCGAGCGACTGCGCGACCTCATCGTCGTCGGCGCGACCGGAGACAGCGCGGGAACCGTTCTCCGCGGTGTGCCCGACGAACAGATCGAGGCCTATCGCACGCAGGCCCAGCACTTCGGCACGGCCGAGCTGTCCCGGGTTGCAGACGTGGTCAACACGGCTCTCACCGACATGACCGGCGCGACGTCCCCGCGCCTCCACCTCGAACTCATGATCGCCCGCGCGCTCGTGCCGACGGGTGACGCGAGCGGTGCCCTCGCGCGCGTGGAGCGCCTCGAGCGCCGGGTGGGCGTCGACGGGGGGAACGGCGGAGCGTCGGGGGGCGAGTCGGTGCGCCCCGCTGTCTCGTTCGAACCGTCGCAGCGCGCCTCCGAGTCGCGTCAGCAGTCCGCGCCTGCTCCCCGGCCCGTCGACGAGGCCGCTGCCCCGCGTCCGACGCCGACGCCGATCCCGGAACCGCAGGCCGCCCCGGCGGAGGCTCCCGCCCCGGCCGCCTCGACACGGCCGGCGCCGGCTACCGCGGCTCCCGGTGAATCTCGCGCCGCGGGCCAGCAGTCGCCCGCGCCGTCTCGTCCCGCTCCCGTGTCGGAGCCGGGCTGGGAGGTCCGCATCCCCGGGCAGGGGCTCGCCGGATCGACGACTCCCTCACCCGCCTCCGCGCCGGCCGCCACCCCGGCTGCGCGTACCGCGCCTCCCGCAGCAGCCTCCGTCGTGCGCTCGGCTCCGTCGGCGCCGAGCGACGGCTGGTCGACGGACGACCTCCCACCCGTGCCCGACGACTCCGAGGCGCCTCCCGCCGACGATGAACCGACCCCTCCTCGCGACACCGCACCCCGGCGACACTCGGCTCCGTCGCCGGCGACACCCGAGCCGCGCGCCACCGTGCCGGCGCCGACACGGGCTCCGGTCGCGGGGCCGCTCGAGCTCGCCCAGGTGCGCGACTCGTGGCCGGAGATCCTCGAGGCCGTCCGCAAGACGAGCGTCGGAGCATGGACGATCGTCTACACGGCGCAGCCCCTGATCCTCAACGGAGACGTTCTGACACTCGGCTTCGTGAGCGAGAACGACGTGCAGAGCTTCCGCCAGCAGCAGGCGGAGGGCAAGGGCATCAGCGAGATGTTGCGCCAGGCCATCCTCGAGGTGCTCGGCACGCGCGTGAAGTTCCTCGTGCGCGTCGACGCGCCGGCCGAGCCCGCTCCCGCGCCCCACATCGTCGACCCGTCGCGCGCCGACGAGTCGCGCCGCTACGGGGAGTCGGTCGTGCGCGAGATCCTGGGCGCCAACTTCATCGAGGAGCGTCAGCTGCCTCCGCGCGGACAGGAGTAGCCGAGTGTACGAAGGCATCGTCCAAGAGCTGATCGACGAACTCGGCCGTCTTCCCGGCATCGGTCCCAAGTCGGCCCAGCGCATCGCGTTCCACATCGTGCAGACCGAGAGCTTCGACGTGCGTCGACTCGGCGAGATCCTGCTCGAGGTCCGCGAGAAGATCCGCTTCTGTTCGCTGTGCGGCAACGTCGCGGACCAGGACCTCTGCAACATCTGCCGGGACCCCCGTCGTTCGCGCGCCCTCATCTGCGTGGTCGAGGAGGCCAAGGATGTGGTCGCCATCGAGCGCACCCGCGAGTTCCGCGGGCTCTATCACGTGCTCGGCGGGGCGATCAGCCCGATCGACGGCATCGGACCGGACCAGCTCCGCATCCGCGAACTGCTCCAGCGCCTCGCCGACGGAACCGTCGACGAGGTGATCATCGCCACCGACCCCAACCTCGAGGGCGAGGCGACCGCGACGTACATCTCTCGGACCCTGCGGACTCTGGAGATCAACGTCAGCCGTCTCGCGTCGGGCCTGCCGGTGGGCGGCGACCTCGAGTACGCCGACGAGGTCACGCTGGGGCGGGCGTTCGAGGGTCGACGCCTCGTCGAAGACCGGCGCTGACTCGACTACAAGCTCCGGCGATGTCCCCAATAGACTCGCCCCTGGCCTCGTCCGCCTCACCACAGGAGTAGACCCACGTGGCATTGATCGTCCAGAAGTTCGGCGGTTCCTCCGTCGCTGATGCCGAGAGCATCAAGCGCGTCGCGAAGCGCATCGTCGATGCCCGTCGTGCCGGCAACGAGGTCGTCGTCGCGGTGTCCGCGATGGGCGACACCACCGACGAACTGCTCGATCTCGCCCACGAGGTCGCCCCGATCCCGGCGCCCCGCGAGCTCGACATGCTGCTCACCGCGGGTGAACGGATCTCGATGGCGCTCCTCGCGATGGCCATCGAGAACCTCGGGGTGGAAGCCCGGTCCTTCACGGGCAGCCAGGCCGGCATGATCACCGACGCGCAGCACGGCGCCGCCCGCATCGTGGACGTGACGCCGAAGCGCGTGCAGGAAGCCGTGGCCGAAGGAGCCGTCGCGATCGTCGCCGGCTTCCAGGGCTTCAGCCGGATCACCGGCGACATCACGACCCTCGGGCGCGGCGGGTCCGACACCACGGCCGTCGCCCTCGCCGCGGCGCTCGGCGCCGAGGTCTGCGAGATCTACACGGACGTCGACGGCATCTTCACCTCGGATCCGCGCATGGTCCCGCTCGCGCGGAAGATCGACCGCATCACGAGCGAGGAGATGCTCGAGCTCGCGGCCGCGGGCGCCAAGGTCCTCTACATCCGTGCCGTCGAGTACGCGCGTCGGCACGGCGTTACCCTTCACGTACGTTCCTCGTTCAACTCCAACGAGGGCACCATCGTCTACACCCCGGTCGCGCCTGGGCACGACGAGAACGGAGCAGCAGTGGAAGAGCCGGTCATCTCCGGAGTCGCCGCCGACCTCAGCGAGGCGAAGATCACCGTCGTCGGTGTCCCCGACGTGCCTGGTAAGGCGGCGTACATCTTCAAGCTCATCGCCCGCGCCGGCGCCAACATCGACATGATCGTGCAGAACGTGTCGGCCGCTCTCACCGGGCGCACCGACATCTCCTTCACACTGCCGAAGTCGGACGCGCAGCAGGTGCTGACGGCGCTCACCAACGCCCAGGACGAGATCGGCTTCGAGCGCCTCCAGCACGACGACCAGATCGGCAAGCTCTCGCTCGTCGGTGCCGGCATGCGCACCAACGTCGGCGTCTCCGCCGACCTCTTCGCCGCGCTCTCGGCGGCCGGGATCAACATCGAGATGATCTCGACCAGCGAGATCCGAATCTCGGTCGTCACCCGCGCCGACACGATCGCCGACGCGGTCCGCGCCGTGCACACCGCTTTCGGGCTCGACGCCGACACCGAGGCGATCGTCCACGGCGGCACGGGGCGCTGAACGAACGCCGATCAGCGGCGAATAAGCGCCACCCTCAGCGGGAGTCTCCCGCCCTCCGGTGGCCGAGCCAGTAGTTTCGTAATCGTGTGCCCGATGGGGCACGCTGTGGGCGACCCGTCTCGGGGGCGGCCCGAGTAGACCGTCAGGAGCATCATGACCGAACGCCAGGGACTCAAGATCGGCGTCGTCGGCGCCACCGGCCAGGTCGGTGCCGTCATGCGTCGCCTCCTGGAGGAGCGCGATTTCCCGGTCGCCGAGATCCGCTACTTCGCGTCGGCGCGTTCCGCCGGCACCACCCTCCCCTGGAAGGGCGAGGAGATCACGGTCGAGGACGCCGCGACGGCCGACCCCGCCGGTCTCGATATCGCCCTCTTCTCGGCCGGGGGCGCCACGAGCAAGGAGCAGGCTCCCCGCTTCGCCGCGGCCGGGGTCACGGTCATCGACAACTCCTCCGCCTGGCGCATGGATCCCGACGTTCCGCTCGTCGTCAGCGAGGTCAACCCCCACGCGATCGACGAGGCGCGGAAGGGCATCATCGCCAACCCGAACTGCACCACGATGGCGGCCATGCCCGTCCTGTCGGTGCTGTCCAAGGAGGCCGGCCTCACGCGTCTCACCGTGAGCACCTATCAGGCCGTCTCGGGCGCCGGACTCGCGGGCGCCGAGGAGCTCCTGTCTCAGGCGAAGGCTGCTGTCGAGGGAGACACCGCCGGTCTGGTCCACGACGGGCGCGCCGTGGACTTCCCTGCGCCCGAGAAGTTCCCGCGCACCATCGCGTTCGACGTCATCCCGCTCGCCGGTTCGATCGTCGACGACGGTCAGTACGAGACCGACGAGGAGAAGAAGCTCCGCAACGAGAGCCGCAAGATCCTCGAGCTGCCCGATCTCCTCGTCAGCGGAACGTGCGTCCGCGTTCCCGTGTTCACCGGACACTCCCTCAGCATCAATGCCGAGTTCGCCTCTCCGCTCACGCCGGAGCGGGCGACCGAACTGCTCTCGGACGCTCCGGGTGTCGTCCTCGCGGACGTGCCGACGCCTCTCGAGGCAGCGGGTCAGGATCCCAGCTTCGTGGGCCGCATCCGCGCCGACCAGGGCGCCCCCGATGGCAAGGGCCTGGCGCTCTTCATCAGCAATGACAACCTGCGCAAGGGTGCGGCTCTCAACGCCGTACAAATCGCCGAACTTATCGCGGCCAGGTCCCTCTGACGAGGAGGGCTCAGCCGGGCGGGCGATAAACTTTCCCTTATGTCCGCTGAACCCATCGACGTCGCTCTGATCGGCGGTGGCATCATGAGTGCCACCCTCGGAACCCTTCTGCAGAAGCTCGAGCCGTCGTGGAAGATCCGGATCTTCGAGCGCCTCGGCGAGGTCGCTCAAGAGAGCAGTAACCCGTGGAACAACGCGGGCACCGGACATGCCGCATACTGCGAGCTCAACTACAGCCCGCAGCGTCCCGACGGCACCATCGATGTGACGAGCGCCATCAAGGTCAACGAGCAGTTCCAGGTCTCTCGCGAGTTCTGGTCGGCCCTGGTCGCCGACGGCGACATCTCCGACCCGAGCTCGTTCATCAACCTGACCCCGCACATGACGTTCGTGCGCGGCGAGGCCAACGTCGACTTCCTGCGCCGCCGCTTCGATGCGCTCCGCGTGCACCCTCTGTTCTCCGACATGGAGTTCACCGACGACCCGGCTGTCATCCACTCCTGGGCGCCGCTGCTCGTGCTGGGGCGCGACAAGGACGAGCCGATCGCGGCGACCCGCATCGACGCGGGCACCGACGTCGACTTCGGCTCGCTCACGCGCGAGCTCTTCGACCGCATGGAGGACCGCGGCGCCGAGCTGTCGCTGAACAACGAGGTGCGCGGTCTGAAGCAGGAGAAGGACGGGGTCTGGCGTCTCACGGTGCGCAACCGCGTCGGCCGCACGAGCGAAGAGGTGCACGCGCGCTTCGTCTTCGTCGGTGCGGGCGGCTGGGCGCTGAAGCTCCTGCAGAAGTCGGGCATCAAGGAGGCCAAGGGGTACGGGGTCTTCCCGATCAGCGGGCAGTTCCTCCGCACCGACTCGCCGGCACTCGTCGCGAAGCACCGCGCGAAGGTGTACGGCAAGGCGTCCGTGGGCGCTCCGCCCATGTCGGTGCCCCACCTGGACACCCGGATCGTCGATGGCGAGGCGGCGCTGATGTTCGGCCCCTATGCCGGCTTCAGTCCCAAGTTCCTCAAGAAGGGGTCGCTGCTCGACCTGTTCGGATCGATCCGTCCGCACAACCTCATCCCGCTTCTCGCCGTGGGCAAGGACAACCTCGGCCTGGTCAAGTACCTGGTCGGTGAGGTCCTGGCCAGCAAGCACAAGAAGTTCGCCAGCCTGCGCGAGTTCTTCCCCGAGGTCGATCCTTCCGAGTGGCGCCTCATCGTCGCGGGTCAGCGTGCCCAGGTCATCAAGCCCGACAAGAAGAAGGGCGGCGTGCTCCAGTTCGGCACCGAGGTCATCGCCTCGTCCGACGGCAGCATCGCCGGTCTCCTGGGGGCCTCTCCGGGCGCGTCGACTGCGGCGCCGATCATGGTCGACGTCCTCACCCGTTGTTTCCCCGGCCGGGTGAACGCGTGGATGCCGACGATCAAGCGCCTGATCCCCACCCATGGCACGCTCGTGTCCGATTCCGAAGACGTGGTCGCTCGTGTGCAGAAGGAGACGTCGGAGACGCTGGGGCTGACGGCCTGACCGGAATCCGCTGCCGCCGATAGAAGCGGCGGCGTCACATTCGAAACTGTGTTCGAATGAGTCCATGAGGTGGTCGGGGCAAGCCGTGCAAGCCGAGGCGCCGGGCGCGCTTCCCGGATTGGCGCGCATGAGTGGACTCGTTCGATCGGTCCGTCCGCCGGAGTTCGCCGGTGTGACCTTCCACGAGGTGATGGCGAAATCCGCCCTCAACAAGGTTCCGGGCTCGAACTACGGGTTCGGCTGGACGATCAACCCGTATCGCGGGTGCACACACGCATGCGTCTACTGCTTCGCGCGACCCACGCACAACTATCTGGATCTCGACGCGGGAGACGATTTCGATCGGCAGATCATCGTCAAGGCGAACATCGTCGAGGTGCTGCGTCGCGAGTTGGGGCGAGCGAGCTGGAACGGGGATCCCGTGGCACTGGGGACCAACACCGACCCCTACCAGCGGGCTGAGGGACGCTATGCGCTCATGCCCGGCATCCTCCGAGCTCTGGCGGATTCAGGAACACCGATCTCGATACTCACCAAAGGCACCCTTCTGCGTCGAGACCTCGATCTCCTGGCGGAGCTGTCGACCAGGACGACCGTCGACATCGCCATGTCGATCGCGATCTTCGACGACGACCTCCAGCAGTCCGTCGAGCCCGGCACACCGTCGACTGCAGCGCGACTCGCGACGGTGGCGGCGGCGCGGGACCGCGGCTTGGACTGCACCGTGTTCATGATGCCCGTGCTGCCGTTCCTCACCGACACCCGTGATCACCTCGACACCGCCATGGCCATGATCTCGGCCTCGGGGGCGCGGCGGGTCCTGCATTCGACGCTCTACCTGAAGCCGGGGACCCGTGAGTGGTACTTCGCGTGGCTCGAGCATGCGCATCCGGATCTCGTCGCCCGCTATCGCGCCCTCTATGCGAACGGCGTGAACGCCCCCAAAGACTATCAGGCATGGCTCGGTCGCAAGGTGGCGGTCGCACGTCGGGCGCATGGCCTCGACACCGGGGCGACGGATCCCTACACGGGGGCGATCTTCAGTCGGGCCGCCCGACGCCCCCTGCAGGCGGCAGAGCCCACTCTCTTCTGAGGGTGGAGGGCGCCGGAGACGGCGCAGCTCGGCTGCGCCTTGGTCGTACCCCTTTATGACTGTGCAATCGATTGGGGTACAAAACGTCCAGTCGCTGTAATAATCAATTCCAGGCCACAGCGGTCTGCTCCTGCCCGTATCGCGCGAAAGCTGAAACGACGTGTCTCTTGGACTGCCCGGGCATCTCGCCTCCGCAGTCGTCAACGAGGGCATAGCTCGCGGAACGCGCATGGTCTCCGCCATCGGTCTGGGCGGTGCCGCAGCCGTCTATCTCCTGCTCCACCGGTCGATCACTCCGGTGCATGCTCTGCTGACCTTCATGGCGCTCAGCGCCATGGGGGCTGCGCTCGCGCTCCTGCTCCGTCGGTCGACGCCGCTCGCAGCGATCGTCTTCTTGGCCACCGGAGCCGCCGCCATCGTGGCCGTCACCGATTCGACCACCGACGTGCCGTCGGGATGGTACGTCCCCGCCGTCAGCGTGGTGCACCTCGTCGGCATCGCGGTGGTCATGGTGGGTGGCGTGTCACTGACGCGGATGTCGGGAATCGTGTGGACTGCCACCGCGGCCGTCGTGGTCGCGGGCGCCGATCTGCTGGCGGCCTTCCTCCTCGGGATCTCGCCGGTGGTGCCCTGGATGGCCTGGTGTGCAGCCGGGCTGGTCATCACGATCTACGCCGTCACCGGATCGAGTCGGGTCAGAAGGGTGCGTCTTGCTCAGCCGGACATCCACCGCGCAGCCCGCGACGAGAAACTCGCCGAGGTGCGCAGCGGTGTGGAGCGACGGGCGGCCGCACTCCTCCACGACACCGTGCTCGGTTCGCTCGCCTCGATCGCCCACGGGCCCGTCGGTGCCCTGAGCCCCGCGCTGGCCCGTGCCATCGACCGCGACCTGGATGCCATCCTCGGTCGGGACTGGACGGAGAGCATCGCCGTCGAGGACGAACCGGCCGTGGACCGCGTTCTCGCCTGCGTGATCGCGGAAGTCGAGGAGACCGGCCTGGCGGTCGTTCGTGCGGGGGACGTGGCGGCTCTCGAGCGGCTCGACCCGAGAAGGGCGCACGAGCTCGCTCTCGCCGTCAAGCAGGTGCTCGTGAACGTGCAGCGGCACTCGGGAGTGTTGTCCGCCGAACTGATCGTGATCGGTTATCCGGAGTCCGTCACCGTGATGATCGTCGATTCCGGGGTGGGCTTCGACCCGACCGACATCGACGCCGATCGCATCGGACTCCGCACCTCGGTGATCGACCGTATCCAACGGGTGGGCGGATCGGTTCGCCTGTGGTCCACCTTGGGCAAAGGCACTTCCGTCCTCATCTCTCTGCCCGTGGAGCATGAGTCGGCATCGGTGGATGCGCGGCCCCGGGCCTCGGTCGACGGTCGTGTCTCGGCGTCTAGCGGAGTGGGCGCGGCCGGCCTCCTGGAACCGCGTGGTGAGGCGAGATGAGTCGTCGATCCCTGCAGAGCGGCGATCCGATCGGCACCCTGGCGGGGAGCTCTCTGACCTCGCTCGCGGCCGGCGGCATCGTCCTCCTTGCGCTCGTCGGGGCGGCGAGCAGCTGCTCCGCGGCTCGCCATCCCTTCGGCGTATTCGCCGCCGCAGGCCTGTTCGTCCTGTCGGCGATGCTTCTTCATCTCAAGGTCGCCCGGAGCCACGGCCCACTCGACCGCGCGACCGGTCTGCAGGTGGTGGCGTGCGGGGCGGCGGCCCTGTTGACGGGTGTCGCCGCCGTCGGGAACGTTCAGATGGCGAACACCGCCTGGGCGGGATATCCGACGTCGATCCTCCTGCTCGCGCTCGTGCCCTACCGGCCGACACGCGAGATGGTCGTCCTGTCTCTGACTGTCGCGGCCCTCGCGGCCCTCGCGGTCACCGTCGTGGCGCCGGCCGGGATCTTCGGCCTGCCGGGCTACCGGCAGATCGCGATCGTGCTGTCCATCGCGGCGCTGCCGCTGGGCGGCATCGCCTTCACGAATCATGTCCTCGGCTTCCTCGAGCATTCTCGGCGAGGCCTCCTCGCCTCGGCGCAATCCGACGCTCGAGGTCAGGAGACCGCGATCACGCGCGCCGTTCAACAGACCCGGGTGTCGGTGTTGAACCGGGAGGTCGTCCCGTTCTTCGCAGACATCTCGGCTCGGGGGTGCGTGGATCGGGCCGACCGCGAACGTGCTCGCGACCTCTCGGAGTCCATCAGGTCGCTCATGGTGGCCGACATCGACCGCTCGTGGCTCGCGCAGTTCTTCGCCGAGCGTCGCGAGGTGGGCTCGTCCGGATCGGTCTATCGACTCCGAGACCCGGATGCGGTCGCTCACCGCATGAATCTCGATCAGCGCGCTGCTGTGCGTGCCCTCGTCGGCAGTCTTCAGCTGACCGCCGGCGACAGGGGCGTCGAGTGCTCCATCGACCTCGCAGGCCATGACGACCAGGTCGAAGCGATGCTCACCGCGCGCCTCGGGCTTCCACCCCGTGCCGCCCGCACCGTTCTCGCCCCCTACCTCGCTGTCGTGGGGGCGGCCTTCTCCGACGTACGATTCGATACCCGCGCCGACACTCTGACCCTGAGGTTCTCGATATGACCGGTCCCGAAGCTCTCCAGCCGCCCACTGGCAGCATCCCCACCCTGATCGGCGGCGCGGTGCCGGCGGCGCGTCCGGCCGAGCCCGTCGACCACGGCATCGGGCGGCCGCGCATCCGTCTCGCCATTCTGGACGACCACGAGGTCCTCCTCGACAGCATGAGCAGCTGGATCAGAGCCAATGCCCCCGACTTCGACGTCGTGTTGAGCGCCCGCACCTGGCTCGAGATGGTGCACAGCTCCAATTTCCCGACCCAGCTCGTGATCATCGACTTCCAACTCAAGGAGCAGGTATCCATCGAAGCCCGCGTGCGCACCTGTCGCGCCGCGGGTGCCAAGGTCATCGTGCTGAGCGGCCTCGACACCTCGGAGGCGCGTGACCGCGCGCTCGCGGCGGGGGCGGCCGCGTTCGTCTCGAAATCGCAGCCGCTCCGCGAGGTCATGGACCTCGCACGCGGGGTCATGGGCGTCACCCGCGAGACCGAGCTCCAGCAGGACTGGCGACCGCTACCGGTCGGCGCTGTGGCCGCTGCCCGGCCCAAACTCAGCGTGGGCGAGCTGGAAGCGCTTCGGCATTACGTGGCGGGCAACAGCACCAATCAGGTCGCCGAGCTCATGAACGTCCAGTACGAGACGGCGAAGACGTATCTGCGTCGGGTCCGGGAGAAGTACGCTAAGGCGAACCGACCGGCGAGCCGCAAGGCCGACCTGATCCGCCGCGCGGCCGAAGACGGCTACCTGCAGTAGTCGCCGGCCGCCCCGCTCGAGGAGCCTCTTCCGTGGCCAAGCTCTACTTCCGTTACGGCGCTATGAACAGCGGCAAGAGCACTGCGCTCCTGCAGGCGGCGTTCAACTACGAGGAGCGGGGTCAGCGGGTTCTGCTGGCGAAGCCGTCGATCGATGTGAAGGGCGATCGGCAGATCGTGTCCCGTCTCGGCGTCTCGCGCGACGTCGATTTCACCATCGGCCGCGGCGACGATCTCGGCGCGGTCTTCGCTACTCACCGGGATGCCATCGCGGACGCCACCGGGGAGCGGGTGGCATGTCTCCTGGTCGACGAGGCGCAGTTCCTCAGCGACGACCAGGTCGACGCCCTCCTGCGCATCGCGGTTCAGGGGGACGTGCCCGTCCTGGCTTACGGGATCCGCACCGATTTCCAGACCGTCGCGTTCCCCGGCAGCCGGCGCCTGCTGGAGGTCGCGCACAGCCTCGAAGAGCTGAAGACGATCTGTCGCTGTGGGCGTAAGGCGCTGTTCAACGCTCGCCGAGTCGGTGACCGTTTCGTCTTCGACGGCGAACAGGTCGCGATCGACACCATCTTCGACGTGACGTATGAGTCACTCTGCGCGTCCTGCTACTTCGAGGAGAGCGACGGACAGCTGACGGAGCACCTCACCGCCTAAGAGCCGCTGGGGCCACCTGCGGGCGAGTAGCGGTGGGGATCCGCGCCGGGTGCCTTGATACGCCAGCTCAGCTCGCGTACATCCAGCGACGTGAGGTGCAGGGCCGCCATGTCTTCGAGGACGGTGGACCATGCCGACTCATCGCTCACCCCCGCCTCGGCAAGCAGCAGGGTGCCGGGGTCGACCAGTATCGAACCCGGGGTGACGACCGAGAGGACCGCCCCCGTTGTCGACCGATAGATTCGAGTCTCGGGTGCATCGATCGCGAACCACTGGAGGCAGTTGAGCCAACCCACGGGTCTGGTCCACGCGCGACGCGCGCGGAAGCGACCGGAGCGGCTGTGGGGGCCGACGGGCGTGCAGTAGTCCACCGAGTAGGACACCGTTCCATTCGCCGGGGGCTCGAGGGTGATGGTCGCTCGCTGCACGCGTGGGCGGTGATCGAGATGGCCACTGGTGGCGGCGATCAGGCGCCATGTTCCCGTGAGGCGCGTGTCGTCGATACGCAACGGCATGCTCGCCTCCTCCGCTATCCGGCCCGATCAGCCTAAGTCGTGGATTCCTCATTCACCAGCGGGCGCCCGGAGGTCTATCGGATTACATAGTTGGTTGAACTACATGGCGTCCGGGCAGAAAGAAGGCCCGGTCAGATGTTCAACTGACCGGGCCTCGCCTGTCGGGGTAGCGGGATTTGAACCCACGACCTCTTCGTCCCGAACGAAGCGCGCTACCAAACTGCGCCACACCCCGAAGGTGCTCGTTCACACGAGCAGATTAGATTCTAGCCGATCCGGAGACGGCGACAAGCCACCGAGGTCCGATGGCCGTCACGGAGCCGCGACCAGGGTGATGAGCGTGGCCTCCGGCGGGCAGGCGAAGCGCGCGGGAGCGAAGATCGACGTCCCCAGGCCGGCCGAGACGTGCAACCATGCCACGCGCCCCGCGTGACGCCACAGGCTCAGCCCCTTCACCTGTTGACGAGGGATGTCGCAGTTGGTGACGAGTGCGCCGAAGCCGGGGATGCACAGTTGGCCGCCGTGCGTATGACCGGCTAGGACGACATCGGCGTCGTGGGTCACGAACGAGTCGAGCACACGTCGGTAGGGCGCGTGCGTGACGCCGATGCGGATGTCGGGGGCGTGGGACTCCTCGCCGCGCAGATCATCGAGTGCTGCCGACATGACGTCGAGTCGGTCGTAGTCGCGATGAGCGTCGTCGGTGCCGAAGAACTCGATGGTGAGCCCGTTGATCTCGAGCACGGTGGCGGCGTTGTCGAGATCCACCCAACCGAGCCCGTCGAGGTATCGGCCGAGGCCTTCGCGATCGATCGGGGTCAGCGCCGTCGCCGCCGCGTGGGAGGCACCGAAGTACCGCAGGGGGTTCTTCAGCTGCGGGCCGAAGTAGTCGTTCGAACCCCAGACGTAGACGCCGGGGACTCCTGCGAACACGTCCAGAGCGGGGCGGATGCCGTCGATCCCGTTGCGATGGCCGAGGTTGTCACCCGTGTCCACCACGAGGTCGGGCTCCAGGTCAGCGAGAGCCCGCACCCAGCTCTGCTTCGCCCGCTGCCACGGCGCCATGTGCAGGTCCGAGATGTGCAGAATGCGCAGCGGGGCGGACCCCGGGGGCAGCACCGGCATGGTCTCGTGGCGGAGGGTGAAGTGCAGGCGCTCGACCAGCGTCGCATAGAACAGTCCGGCGGCGCCGATCAGAGCGGTCGCCCCGATCGCGCGCCCCAGTCCACGCATCATCGGGGACATCCGGTCGGCGGGGCGGATCCCGTCGGCGAGAACAGCGTCAGGGTCACTGCGCCATTCTGGCCCGCCGATGCTCCGGCCGCCGGGTTGGACGACTGCACGACGCAGATGTTCCCGGCATTGGCGCCCGACGCGGTGTAGGAGAACGAGACCTTGTCGCTCGAGATGCCTGCCTCCTCCAGAGCCGAGACGGCCGAGTCGCTCGACTCGCCCACCACGTTCGGCACCTTGGCGCCGCCCTGCGTCCCCGGCGAGGGCTGCGCGTTGCCCTTGCCGTCACTGCTGAACACGGTGATCGTGGCACCCTGGCTGACCCGGGAGCCGCCGGCGGGATCGCTCGCGACGACCTGACCCGCGGGAGCCGTCGAGGCCCGGGTGCCGCCGTCGGCGAAGGTGAAGCCCGCGTTCTCGATGCTCTTCTGAGCCTGTGCCATCGTCTGCCCGACCACGTTCGGCACGGTCGCCTGGACGCCGTTCAGGTAGCGGTCCTCGGGGCGCGGGAAGTCGTCGCCGCCGTAGACGTTGTCGAGCGACTCCATGATGGGTTTCCAGATGCGGTGTCGCGCCGTAGCGGCCGAACCGCTGTCGAGCGAGACCTGGCGCAGGTTCGCGCTACCGGTGGCCTGACCGACCAGGACGGACAGGCCGACCTTGGTGCTGGCGCCGGTCGTCCACGTGTTGGTGTTGCCGTCGGTCGTACCCGTCTTCGCCATGTGCTCGGTGCCGTCGTAGGGGTTCGACGCCGTGGCCGATCCGCCTTCGATGACGCCCTGCAGAGCCCAGTTCGCCGCGTCCGCGATCTCCTTCTCGATGCCCTGCTGGCAGGTGGACTGCGGGATCTGCGCGTCCGTGCCGTCCTGCTTCACCATGCGCTCGATGGCGATGGGCGTGCACACGTAGCCGTGATTGGCGATACCGGCGTAGGCGGCCGCCATGGTGAGAGGTGCGACCTCATTGGTGCCCAGGACCGCGGCGGGGTTGTCGGTGAGCTCCGCGCCGTCCGCGCGGTGGACGAAGAGGTCCGTGGCGGCCTTGCGGATGTCGCACTGATCGAGTTTGAGTGCCATCTGCATGAAGCCGCCGTTGATCGAGGTCGCGGTGGACTGCATCACGCTGCGGGAACCGGACTCGTTCTCGTCGTTCTCGAAGTACGCTTCGCCGCCGTCGTTGCCGTCGCACGTCTTAAAGTCGGCGAGGTTGTAGGTCTTCTCCGACACGTTGAACCGGTCGTTGAGCGAGCCGCCGTTCCGGAGGTAAGCGATGAGGGTGAACGCCTTGTAGGTCGATGCCGCCTGGAACCCGGCCGACCCTCCGTAGGAGCTGTCGGTGTTGTAGTTGATCGCCGAGTACTGCGGCCCCAGGCTCGCGGCGTCGCCTGAGTCGTTGAAGATCTTGTTCTGGGCCATCACCTTGATCTTGCCGGTGCCGGCTTCGACGACCGATGCCGCGGACGCGATGTCGACGCCGTCCATCGACATGGGCACGTTCTCGTTGATGGCGTTCTGCGCGTTGTCCTGCTGGTCGAGATCCAGGGTCGTGTAGACCTGGAACCCGCCGCGGATGAAGTTGCTGTAGCGCTCCTCCTCCGTCGCGCCGAAGGCCGGGTCGTTCTGGATGACGTTGACGACGTAGTTGCAGAAGTACCCCGCGTTGCCCGCCGCGGCGCAGCCCGCCTCCGTGGGGGTGATCTTCGGCTCGATCGGCGCCGCGATGGCTTCATCGTGGGTCGCCTGGTCGATCTTGCCGTGCGTCAGCATCGAGTCGAGCACATAGTCGCGGCGGATCTTGGTCAGCGCATACCCGTTGGCTGAGCCGTTGTCGGGGTCGTCGGGCTCGTCGATGCGGAGGTTCGCCGGGTTGTTGACGATGGCCAGCAGGGTGGCCGCCTGGTTGACGTTCAGGTCGGTCGCGTTGATGCCGTAGTAGTACTGAGAGGCGGCCTGGATGCCGTAGACCCGTCCGCCGAACAGGGCGATGTTCAGGTAGCCCAGCAGGATGTCGTCCTTGCTGTACTCCTTCTCGATGCCGATCGCGAGGCGCATCTCTTTGAGCTTGCGGTCAAGACTGACCTGCGTCGCCTCGTTGTACGCGGCCTCGCGGTCCTCCTCCGTCGACAGACCCGTCGCCTGCGCGATGAGGACGTTCTTCACGTACTGCTGACTGATGGTGGAGGCGCCCTGCACGTCGGAACCGAGCACGTTCGAGAGGGCGGCGCGGACCACGCCGAAGGGGTCGATCCCGCCGTGCTCGTAGAAGCGCGGATCCTCGGCCGAGATGGCGGCGTCCTTCGCCACCTGGGCGACCTGGTCCCAGCCGACGTTGACGCGGTTCTCCGCGTAGAAGGTCGCGATGGGCACGTTCTGGTCGGCGCCGTCGACGGACTTGTGGGCGTAGACGGTCGACTTCTCGGGGAGGTTGTCGATGCGCAGAGAACTGGGGAGGTTCTCGAACATCCCGATGGTGCTGTTGGCCGCGACTCCGGTCAGCGCGATCGCGGGCGTGACGGCGACGCTGGCCAGAAGGCCGGCGACGACGCTGAGTCCGAGAAAGCTGAGGGTCGCGCCCAGACGGCCGCGAGGCAGCCTGAATTGGGCAGACATACAATCGAGGGTAAGTGATCCGGACCGGTGGTGGGCCTTCGCTCATCCATCTCTTGATGTTCTCGAAAGGACCGTACGTGACCACCTGGGAGTACGTGACCACCCCGCTGATGATCCACAACACCGCCGCGATCCTCAACAGCTGGGGTGCGCAGGGCTTCGAGCTCGTGCAGATCGTCCAGGGCCCGGAGGGCGGTCTCGTCGCCTACCTCAAGCGTCCCGCGCAGGACGCCTGATGGGCCGCATCTCGGACCGTCTCGCCCAGCTCGGCATCGAGCTCCCCGAGGTCGTGCCGCCCGTCGCGGCGTACATCCCCGCGACGATCACGGGGTCGCTCGTCTACACGTCCGGTCAGCTGCCCTTCGTGTCGGGTTCACTGCCCGAGACCGGGAAGGTCGGTGAGGGCAACGGGCTCGTCGCCGCCGATCGTGCCTACGGCTACGCCCGCACGTGCGGTGTCAACGCGCTCGCCGCGGCCGCTGCGGCCGCTGGCGGCGTCGACCGGTTGGGGCGCGTCGTCAAGGTCGTGGGCTTCGTCGCGTCCGACGCGTCCTTCACCGGCATGCCGGGCGTTGTGAACGGTGCCTCCGAGTTCTTCGGCGAGGTCTTCGGCGACGCCGGACGCCACGCTCGTTCAGCCGTCGGCGTCGCGGTGCTGCCGCTCGACGCCCCCGTCGAGGTCGAGGTCGTCTTCGAGCTCGCCTGACCTCGCGCTCAGCAGGAACTTCTTCCTGTTCTTCTCGCACTCAGCAGTGAAGTCAGCGCCTCAGCAGGAACTATCCGCGGATTTGTTCCTGCTGAGGCGCTGTTGTACCTGCTGAGCGCGAGGGTCAGTCGCCGCCGACGGAGTCGCTGATCACCTGCATGACGGTCGTGTCCGCGAGGGTCGTCGTGTCGCCGACTTCGCGTCCCTCCGCGAGGTCGCGAAGCAGGCGGCGCATGATCTTGCCCGAGCGGGTCTTCGGCAGCTCGTCGACGATGTAGATGTTGCGCGGTCTCGCGATCGCGCCGATCTGCGACGCGACGTGGTGGCGGAGCTCGTCGACTCCCTCCTCCGTGGCCGTCTGACGATGGCGCTTCTTCACGATCACGAAGGCCACGACGGCCTGTCCGGTGGTCTCATCCGACGCTCCGACTACCGCTGCTTCGGCGACCCACCTGTGGTCGACCAGCGACGACTCGATCTCGGCTGTCGACAGGCGGTGCCCGGACACGTTCATGACGTCGTCGACGCGGCCGAGGAGCCAGATGTCGCCGTCCCCGTCGAGACGCGCACCGTCCCCGGCGAAATACCAGGGCCCGCCTTCGACGTCCGCGAACTTCGACCAGTAGGTCTCGACGAAGCGATCCGGATCTCCCCAGATGCCGCGCAGCATCCCCGGCCAGGGCTCGGTGATGGCGAGCAGTCCGGCGCCCTCCTCGAGCGGCGTGCCCGAGTCGTCGACGACGGCCGCGGTGATGCCGGGGATCGGAGTCTGTGCGGCGCCCGGCTTCGTCGCGGTGATGCCGGGCAGCGGGCTGATCATGATGCCGCCGGTCTCGGTCTGCCACCAGGTGTCCACGATGGGTGTCGTATCGGCACCGATGACCTGCCGGTACCAGCGCCACGCCTCGGGATTGATGGGTTCTCCCACCGAGCCCAGAATGCGCAGGCTCGACAGATCGAAGCTCTCGGGGATCTCGCGACCGGCCTTCATGAACGAGCGGATGGCGGTGGGCGCCGTGTAGAAGATCGTCACCCCGTACTTCTGGATGAGCTCCCACCAGCGCCCCGGGTGGGGCGTGTCGGGGGTGCCCTCGTAGATCACCTGGGTCGCGCCGTTGGCGAGCGGCCCGTAGACGACGTAGCTGTGACCGGTGATCCAACCGATGTCCGCGGTGCACCAGTAGACATCCGACTCGGGGTGCAGATCGAACACCTGTCGGTGTGTCGTGGAAGCCTGGGTGAGGTACCCGCCACTCGTGTGCAGAATGCCCTTGGGCTTACCGGTGGTCCCCGAGGTGTAGAGGATGAAGAGCGGGTTCTCGGCCTCGAACGCACGGGCCTCGTGATCCGCGTCGACCTGCGCCATCTCGTCGTGCCACCAGAGGTCGCGGCCGTGCTCCCAGGCGAGCTCCGCGCCGTCATCCCAGGCGCGGTGGACGACCAGGACGTGCTCGACCGTGCCGGCGGACCCTTCCAGGGCGGCGTCGACCGCCGGCTTGAGGGAACTGATCCGGCCCTTGCGGTATCCGCCGTCCGCGGTGATGACGAGCTTCGCTTCCGCGTCATCGATGCGGGCGCGGAGGCTTTCCGCGCTGAAGCCGCCGAAGACCACGGAGTGGACCGCCCCGATCCGGGCGACGGCCAGCATCGCGACCACGGCCTCGGGGATGAGGGGCAGATAGATCGCGACCCGGTCCCCCTGCCTCACGCCCAGCGCGGTGAGCAGGTTCGCCGCGCGCTTCACCTCGGCCGTCAGTTCCGCGTAGGTGATCGAGCGGGAGTCTCCCGGCTCGCCCTCCCAGTGCAGAGCCACCCGGTCGCCGTTCCCGGCGATCACATGGCGGTCGAGGCAGTTGTAGGACACGTTGATCGAACCGTCCGCGAACCACTTCGCGAACGGGGCCCGGCTCCAGTCGAGCACCGACTCGAACGGCGCGTCCCAGTGCAGCTTGCGAGCCTGTTCCGCCCAGTAGCCGAGACGGTCGGAGCGCGCGTCGTCGTAGACGGTCGCCGGCGTGACCGATCGCGCGGTGGATTCGGCCGACGGCGGGTAGACGGTCGGTTCGACGGCGGATGACGTGTCGTCAGCCATGATGCGCTCCTTCGCGGGACTCCTCGTGGCGCGTCGATGCGCCGGACCCGAGGCTAGCGTCAGTGCCTCGATCCCACCACGCGACGAAGGCGAACCTATGAACCGCCTGCGAACAACCGGTGATTAGCCCCGTGCTGTTGCACTCGAACAGGCGAGGGGTACACTTTCGAAAGTCGGAATTCACGTTCCGATGAAGCGGTCTCCGAGATTTCCCCCGATCTTGCACCGCGTGGCGGCATCTGTTTCCCCCAATGGATGCCGCCCCTTCTTCTTTAACCGGCGGTTCGACCGCCGAGACGCGACGCGGGCAGCCCAGCGCCCGGGACTGCGGATTCGGCACACGCTTCGACACAAGCGGTGGTGAGGTTTCCTCCACAGTCCCGAAGATGTAGTGATGGCCCCCCGATCCAGGTATGCGATCGGTTGCACCCGTTTCGCTTCCCTACCGTCTGGGGATGCGCTGGTTCGATTCCCATCTCGCCGATGAGCCACCCGCCGTCGACGACCGAGACGGTCCCATCCCGAGATATGCGCGAACCGATCCGAGCGCCGCGGAATGGATGTCCCCTGACGCGACCGACCGGGGTACAGATTCCTTCGCGCCGCCCGGGCCGGCCGGCGGCCATGCGACGCGCGAGCCCATCGACCTCGGCCCGCTCTCCGGGCTCATAAGGCCCGGCGTGACCGACCTCCTCGTCAACGGCCCCGACGAGGTGTGGACGGACTCCGAGCGGGGTCTCCACCGTGAGCACCTCGTCGAGGCGATCGACGAATCCGTGCTCCGCGAGCTCGCGGCACGCCTCGTGGCGGCAGGAGGACGACATCTCGACCATGCGACGCCCTGCGTCGACGCGCGCCTCCCCGGGGGCGGACGTGTGCATGCCGCGATCCCGCCGGTCGCCGTGGGCGGGACGGTCATCTCCGTACGCCTCCCGAGGCCGACGGTCTTCGCGCTCGCCGACCTCGTCGAGAACGGCATGTTGCGGGATGACGACGCCCGGCGCCTCGAAGCACTGATCGCCGCGCGGGCGAACATCCTCGTGACGGGTGCGGCGGGAGCCGGGAAGACGACGCTGCTGGGGGCGCTGATGGGATCGGCATCCCCGACCGAGCGCATCGTGACCATCGAGGACGTCCAGGAGATCCGCATCGATCATCCGCACGTGATCTCGCTCGAGGCCCGCCAGGCGAATACCGAAGGGATCGGCGAGGTGAGCCTCACCGCTCTCGTTCGGGAGGCGCTGCGCATGCGACCCGACCGTCTCGTGCTGGGCGAGGTCCGCGGGGCGGAGGTGCGGGACATGCTCCTCGCGCTCGGCTCAGGACACGACGGCGGAGGGACGACGTTGCACGCCCGGTCGCTCGACGAAGTCGGAGTCCGTCTCGAGATGCTGGGCGGACTGGCGGGTCTGGGGCCGGGGACCGTCGCCCGGATGGTCGAGTGCGCGATCGACGCGGTGGTCCACGTCGAGCGGGTCGACGGTGCCCGGCGGGTTGCCGGGATCGGGCGGCCGAGGCGCCGGAGCGACGAGATCCTCATCGAGCCGTGCACTCCGCCGCGGGTGTGAGGAGGCGGCGCGAGAGGGACCGCCTTCCTGGCGCGGCCCGACGGCGCCGCAGGAGCGACCCCGCGGCCGATTTCGACGCCGCCGCGGACGCTCTCGACGAGGCGGTCGTGCTGCTCCGCGCAGGTCTTCCGATCGCCGCGCTGGGGGATTCGGGGTCGCCGGAGACGGCGGTCCTGTTCGACGGCCGCATCGAGGAGGACGAGCGGCGCTCGATCGCGGAACCGGCCGCCGGGGAACTCGTCCGTGCGGTTCTCCTCGTCTGCAGGGAGAGCGGCGCTCCCCTCGCGGCCGCATTGCGGCGGCAGGCCGAGGTCCACCGTGCGCTCGCCCAGGGGTGTCGCGACGTCGAGGTCGCCACGGCGGGTCCGCGCGCCACGGCCCGCATCGTGTCCCTCCTTCCCATCGCGGGCGTCGTGGGCGCCTCGCTCCTCGGGTTCGATGTCCTCGGTGCCCTGTCCGGCTCCGGGCTCGGTACCGCGCTCGCCGCGGCCGGGTTGCTCCTCTCCGTTGCGGGCGCCGCCTGGTCGCGCAGGATCATCGCATCCGCTCGGCCCAGGCTCCGGGAGCCGGGGGTCCTTCACGAGCTCACCGGCATCGCGCTGGGGGGAGGGCTCCCGCTCGTCGCGGCCCTCGAGATCGCGATGGCGGCAGCCGGCCCTGTGGAGGGTCTGCTGGCGTCGGATACGCCTCCGAGCGGCACGCAGGGTGAGCCCTCTGCGCTCCGGGAGGCCGCGAGCGACGTCGAGGCCGTCGTGACCACCGCGCACCGTTCCGGCGCGATGCTCCGGCCCCTTCTCCTCGCCCGCGCCGATCTCCGCCGTCGCCGCCGGGCCGCGTCTGTGCGGGCCCGCATCGAGCGCCTGCCCGCCGCTCTGCTCGCACCGCTCGGCCTGTGCTCGCTGCCGGCGTTCCTCCTCGTCGGGGTCGTACCCGCGCTCATCGCGGTCGTCTCCTCCACGGTGCGCTGACGGCGTGCATTCATCCCAGTGCGTCCACGGTTCGCCCCGTGCCGACGCCTCGGAGGTCAGGCTGGGGCAGTCGTGCCGGACGCAGAAGCAGTCAACCCATTCGAAAGGAACACCGTGTCCAGCTCGCTCCCTTCTCACCTCAGCGAGAACCCGTCACTCGCCGTCCCCGCCCCGTCCCGGGCCGCTCGTCGAGGGCGAACCCACCTGCAGTCATTGGCGGAGGCATTCCGGAACCGAGAGGAGGGAGCGGCGACCGCCGAGTACGCGGTGGCGACCATGGCGGCGGTCGGGTTCGCGGGCCTGCTCGTCGTCATCCTCCGCTCCGACGAAGTACGTGCGATCCTCACCGAGCTCGTCCGCAACGCGCTGACCTTCACCGGCTGATGAGAGAGCCGGGGCGGAGGCCGACACGGGGTGCGGGAGGGTCCGAGCCGCGGGCGCATCCGGACGCGGGCAGTGTGACGGCGGAACTCGTCGTCGCCATGCCTGCCGTCCTCCTCGTGGTGGCGCTCTGCCTCGGCATGCTCCAGGTGGCCGCGCAGCAGGTGCGCTACACCGATGCCGCTGCGGTCGCGGCTCGCTCCCTCGCGAGGGGGGAGGCGGGAGCGGTCGCCTCGGCCCGTGCTCAGGCGGTGGCCGGTCCGTCGGCTCTCGCGTCGGAGGAGAGAGGCGACTTCGTCTGCGCCACGGTCTCCGGGAATGCGGCGGTCGTCCTCGGCGATGCGCTGGGGGTCGTCGTGAGCGCCGCGAGTTGCGCACTGAGAGGGGGCTTGTGATGCGTCGGGGTCTGGCGGCCGACGACGGGGCGGGTACGGCACTCGTCGTCGGTCTCGTCGCGGCCGTGGCGATCGTCGCCAGCACGATGCTCCCCCTGACCTTGGGATTCGCCAAGACTCGAGCCCTCGTCGCGACCGCCGACTCGGCGGCGCTTGCGGCGGCCGACACCGCATCGGGCGCACTGCCGGGGTACCCCTGCGAGGCGGCGGAATCGGCTGTGCTGCTCGGTGGTGCAACCCTCGTCGAGTGCCGTATCGACGGCGTCGTCGCCTCGGTCACCGTGGCCGACGACATCCTCGGAGTCCGCGCCGAGGCGTCTTCCCGAGCGGGCCCGCCCGCCTCCGCCGAGGCGAGCCGCTCCGGTGTCGGCGGCCGACCGCATGATTAGGTCGGGCCCGATGGCCGGTGTGTATGGTGTGCGGTGATGAGCCGTTCAGCGCTCGCCGCCGCTCCTCTCTCTTCGCGAGCGGCCTCGGCGGGACGAACCGGCGACGAACATCCCTCGACAGAAATCAGGAAATCCACGTGTCCACGAACAAGAAGCTCGTCATCGTCGAGTCGCCCGCCAAGGCCAAGACGATCGCCCAATACCTCGGGGCGGGCTACGAGGTGCAAGCCTCCGTGGGTCACATCCGCGACCTGATCGAGCCCAAGAACCTCCCCCCGGAGTTGAAGACCGGAACTCTCGGCAAGTTCTCGATCGACGTCGAGAACGGCTTCGAGCCGTACTACGTGGTGTCCGACCAGAAGAAGAAGACGGTCGCCGATCTCAAGCGGGCACTGAAGGACGCCGACGAGCTCTACCTCGCAACCGATGAGGACCGCGAGGGAGAGGCCATCGCATGGCACCTGCTGGAGGTGCTGAAGCCCAAGGTCCCCGTCAAGCGGATGGTCTTCCACGAGATCACCAAGGACGCGATCCAGAAGGCTCAGCAGAACACGCGCGAACTCGACACCGCGCTCGTGGATGCCCAGGAGACGCGGCGCATCCTGGACCGCCTGTACGGATACGAGATCTCGCCCGTGCTGTGGCGCAAGGTCGGTCCGGGCCTCTCCGCCGGCCGTGTGCAGTCGGCCGCGACCCGGCTCGTGGTGGATCGCGAGCGTGAGCGTCTCGCCTTCGTCGCCGCCGGGTACTGGGACATCAGCGCGCACTTCCAGCCCGACACCGACGCCTCCGGCTTCGATGCCCGTCTCGTTCGTCTCGACGGGAAGCGCGTCGCGACGGGTCGCGACTTCGACGACAAGGGCGTGCTCAGCTCGGGTGTCCGTGCCCTGGACGAGTCGAGCGCCACGGCGCTCGCCGAGGCTCTGCGCGACTCCGCCACCACGTCGACCGTGACGAGCGTCGAGGCCAAGCCCTACACGCGTCGTCCGGCCGCCCCGTTCACGACGTCGACCCTGCAGCAGGAGGCGGCGCGCAAGCTCCGCTTCTCGGCCCGGCAGACGATGAGCGTGGCGCAGTCGCTGTACGAGAACGGCTTCATCACCTACATGCGAACCGACTCGAACTCGCTGTCCGCGCAGGCGGTGTCGGCGGCGCGGGCGCAGGCGGCGGCTCTCTACGGTGCCGACTCCATCCCCGAGAAGCCTCGCTCCTATGCCGGCAAGTCGAAGAACGCGCAGGAGGCGCACGAGGCGATCCGTCCCTCGGGAGACACCTTCCGTCAGCCCTCGAGCCTCGACGGCATCCTGCGCGGCAACGACTGGAAGCTGTACGACCTCATCTGGAAGCGCACCGTCGCGTCGCAGATGGCCGATGCGCGGGGGAGCACCGCGACGGTCACGATCGATGCGAAGCCCGCGGGCACCGACACGCTGGCCACCTTCACGGCGAGTGGAACCGTCATCACCTTCCGTGGGTTCCTGGCCGCCTACGAGGAGGGCCGCGACGAAGAGCGCGGAGCCGACAAGGAGCAGGGCGACACCAAGCTGCCCCCGCTGACGGAGGGGCAGAAGCTCGCGGTCGAGGAGGCCGAGGCGAAGGGCCACGAGACTTTGCCGCCCCCGCGCTACACGGAGGCCAGCCTCGTGAAGACGCTGGAAGAGCTGGGTGTCGGGCGTCCGTCCACCTACGCCTCGATCATCTCGACCATCATCGACCGCGGCTATGTGACTCCTCGCGGAACCGCTCTGGTGCCGAGCTGGACCGCATTCTCGGTCGTTCGGCTCCTCGAGGATCACTTCGGCGACCTCGTCGAGTACGACTTCACGGCCGCCATGGAGAACGACCTCGACCGCATCGCGGGTGGCGAGCAGGACCGCGTCGATTGGCTCGGCGGGTTCTACTTCGGCAACGACGACCACCGCGGGCTCCGTCAGGTCGTCGACAACCTCGGTGACATCGACGCACGGAGCATCAACTCGGTCGCCATCGACGACGAGCTGACTTTGCGCATCGGCAAGTACGGGCCCTACATCGAGGTCGCGCAGGAGGGTGAGGAGACGCCGCGTCGCGTCAACGTCCCGACCGAACTGGCCCCCGACGAGCTGACGGCCGAGAAGGCGCACGAACTCGTCGACGCGCCGGTTCAGACCGATCGGGTTCTGGGTACCGACCCCGAGTCGGGTCGCGAGATCGTCGTCAAGGACGGCCGCTTCGGCCCCTATGTGACCGAGCTCGAGCCCGAGGTCGACGAGACGGCGCCGAAGAAGAAGGCTGCGACCGTCAAACCCCGCACCGCCTCCCTGTTCAAGTCGATGGTGCCGGCGGAGGTCGACCTCGCCACCGCCCTCAAGCTGCTGACCCTGCCCCGCACGGTGGGCGAGGACCCGGAGTCCGGAGAGCCGATCCTGGCCCAGAACGGCCGCTACGGCGCGTACCTCAAGAAGGGGACCGACACCCGGTCCCTCACGAGCGAGGACCAGATCTTCGACATCGACCTCCCCGGCGCGCTCGAGTTGTTCTCACAGCCCAAGTACGGGGCGGCCCGCACGTCGTCCGCGCTCAAGGAGTTCGACGCGGACCCCGAGAGCGGGAAGCCGATCCGGATCAAGGACGGCCGCTTCGGCGCCTACGTGACCGACGGGGTGACGAACGTCACGATCCCGCGTGGCACCCAGATCGAGGACATCGACTTCGACCTCGCGGTGCAGATGCTCGCCGACAAGCGCGCCAAGGGGCCGGCTCCGAAGCGGACCGCCGCCAAGAAGGCTCCCGCGAAGAAGCCGGCGGCCACGAAGACGACCGCGGCCAAGACCACCGCCGCCGCGAAGAAGACGACGGCGACCACGACCACGGCGGCCAAGACCGCGGCGACCAGGACGACTGCGGCCAAGACCGCGGCGACCAAGACGACGGCGGCGCGCAAGCCGGCCGCGGCGAAGACCCCGGCGACGAAGACCACCCGTGCAGCCTCGAGTCGCGCGACCGATGGTGCCGCCGACGGAGGCGCGTCGACGTCGTGACCGGTCTCTTCGTGACCCTCGAGGGCGGCGACGGTGCGGGCAAGTCCACCCAGGCCGACCGTCTCGAATCGTGGCTCCGCGATCAGGGCAGGCAGGTGCTGCGGACCCGTGAGCCCGGCGGATCCGATCTGGGCCATGAGCTCCGCGAGATCGTGCTGCATCACACAGGTCACATCGACCCTCGCGCCGAGGCCCTGCTCTACGCGGCGGATCGCGCGCATCACGTCGCGACCGTCGTCCGACCCGCCCTCGCGCGCGGAGATGTCGTCGTGCAGGACCGCTATCTCGACTCGTCCGTCGCCTACCAGGGCGCCGGACGAGTGCTCGACGCCGGTGAGATCCGGGACCTGTCGCTGTGGGCGGCGGAGGGTCTGCTGCCCGATCTGACGGTCCTCCTCGACCTCGACGAGAACGCGGCTCGCGAGCGCGTCGACGGTCGAGGAGAAGCGGACAGGCTCGAAGCCGAGGCCGCCGACTTCCACGGCCGAGTGCGCCGGGGGTTCCTCGACCTCGCTCGCGACGAACCGGACCGTTTCCTGGTCCTCGACGCGTCGCAGCCGGTCGACGACCTCGCCGCGGCTATCCGTCAGCGGATCCAGACCCTCCTCCACCCGTGATCTCGTCGACCGGAAGCAGCCCAGTATGAGCGTGTGGGACTCCCTCGTGGGACAGGCGCCCGCTGTCGAACTCATGAGGCAGGCCGCGCGGTCGGCCCACGACCCCGATGCCGGTCCCGGGGCCATGACGCATTCGTGGCTGGTGACGGGGCCGCCCGGATCCGGACGCTCGAACCTCGCCTACGCGTTCGCCGCCGCTCTGCTCGCGGGTGGGGACGACGCCGACGACGCGACGGTGCGCCAGGTCTCGGCGCGCACGCATCCCGACCTCTCGGTCCTGAGCACCGAGCGCGTGATCATCTCCATCGATGAGGTCCGCTCGCTCGTGACCGCGTCGCAGTACTCGCCGTCGGTGTCCAACTACCGCGTGATGGTCATCGAGGACGCCGATCGGATGACGGAACGCACCTCGAACCTGCTGCTCAAGGCGCTCGAGGAACCGCCGCCCCGCACGGTGTGGATCCTGTGCGCACCGAGCGACGCGGACCTTCTCCCGACGATCCGCTCGCGCGTACGGGTCGTGCGGCTCCGGGTTCCCGAGCCCGAGGATGTCGCCGCGCTCCTCACGAGCCGCGACGGCACACCGCCCGATGAGGCGCTGGCCATCGCCAGAGAGGCGCAGAGTCACATCGGCATGGCCCGCCGCCTCGCCAACAACCCGGAGGCGCGCAGCCGACGAACCGAGACCTTGCGCGTCGCGCTGGGGTTGCGTTCCGTGTCGTCCGCGATCATGGCTGCGGCGAAGCTCGTCGAACTGGCCAAGGCCGACGCCGAGACGCTCACGCGCGAGCGCGACGCAGCCGAACGCGAGCAGATGCTGCGAACGCTCGGCGTAGAAGCGGGCGGCGCGATCCCGCCCGCGCTGCGCAGCCAGATCAAGGCGCTCGAGGAGGACCAGAAGCGACGCGCCACCCGCAGTCTCCGCGACGGAATCGACCGCATCCTCACCGATCTGCTGTCGCTCTACCGCGACATCCTGCTCCGGCAGCTGGGCGCGGACTTCGACGTCATGAACGGGTCGGTCGCCGCCGAGCTCGCCGAGGCGGCCGCCGGCACCACCCCCGAGCACACCCTGGCCGTCATGGATTCGATCGCCGCGGCTCGGCGCCGGATCCAGGCGAACGTGCCGCCCGCACTCGCTCTCGAGGCGATGCTCGTGGCCGCCGTCCGGAAGACGGCCGCCTGATGCGCCGCTCTCGGCCGGGCGGCACGCTCGCCGGCCTGCGATCGACGATTCTGGCATCCGTCACCGCCGCCGTACTCATGCTCACGGGGTGTTCGCTGTTCCCCGTTCCGGATTCGACCTCCACGCCGACGGGCGAGGACGTCGATCCCGGCCTCGCAGCGTATTACGGCCAGAGCCTCGTCTGGTCGTCCTGCTACGACGACATGGAGTGCGCGACAGCCGTGGCGCCCATGGACTGGGCGGCGCCCTCCGATCATCCCGACATCGAGCTCGCCCTCGTTCGGCACCGGGCGACCGGGGAGAGCCGCGGCGCACTGTTCGTCAACCCCGGTGGCCCCGGGGCATCCGGCGTCGACCTCGTCGCGCAGAACCTCGACTACGCGGTCGGTAAGGATCTGCAGAAGAACTTCGACGTCGTCGGGTGGGACCCGCGCGGGGTCGGTCGATCGAGTGCTGTCGACTGCCTGGACGGCCAGCAGTTCGACGAATTCCTGTTCGGAACCCCTTCGAGCGAGCCCGGTACCCCCGAGTACCGCGAGGAGGTGGCCGCCCAGGCGCAGCCCTTCGTCGCCGGCTGCGAGGCGAAGACCGGCGAGCTGCTGAAGTTCATCGACACGGCCAGCACCGTGCGAGACCTCGACATGCTGCGAGCCGCGGTCGGTGACGAGAAGCTCAACTACCTCGGCTACTCGTACGGCACCGACATCGGCGCGCGTTACGTCGATCGGTATCCGCAACGAGTGGGCCGGGTCGTCCTCGATGGCGCAATGGATCCCACGGTATCGAGATTCGACATCAACCTCGCCCAGACCAAGGCGTTCGGCGATGCTCTCCGCGCCTACCTGGCCGACTGTCTCGAAGGAACCGACTGTCCGTTCTCCGGAAGCGTCGACGACGCGATCGGTCAGATCGACGCCACCTTCGATCGCCTCGACGCGGCACCCCTCCGTGGGCCGGACGGCCGCGAGCTGACGGCGTCGTATCTGTCGACGGCCATCACGTCGGCCCTGTACGACGAGGGGACCTGGGCCTACCTGACCACCGCCTTCGCCGAGGTCGGGCGAGGAGAGTCGCGCACGGCGTTCCGACTCGCCGACAGCTACGTCGGCAGAGGCGAAGACGGCCGGTACACCTCGAACTTCTTCCAGGCGTTCCTCGCGATCAGCTGCATCGACTATCCGGTCGAACGCGACCCCGCTGTGCTGGCGGAGCAGGCGTCACAGCTCGCCGCGGTCGATCCCTTCGCCGACGAGGCGGGGGCGACCGATGCCGAGGGCGATGTCGTCTGCCAGCAGTGGCCCTACGAGTTCAGCGGGACGCCCGCGGCGGCGGTGACGGGCGCCGGTGCGGCTCCGGTGCTGGTCGTAGGCACGACCGGAGACCCGGCCACCCCCTACCAGTGGGCGGTGTCGCTCAGCGAGCAGCTGCAGAGCGGACACCTCCTGACCCGGGTCGGGGAGGGTCACCTCGCTTACACATCCGGCGATCCCTGCGTGATCTCCGCGGTGGACGCCTATCTCATCGAGGGCACTGTCCCGGAAGAGGGCACTCGGTGTTCTTAGGTGTGCGCGACGAGGCCCTCCGGATCGGCTAGGCTCTCCTGTCGTGCCGCTGTTAGTGGCGCACGCCGCCTTAGCTCAGTCGGCAGAGCGATTCACTCGTAATGAATAGGTCGTGGGTTCGATTCCCACAGGCGGCCCGAAGTCGAGAACCCCTGGTTTGCCGGGGGTTCTCGTCGTTTTGGGAGAGAATGCTCCTATGAGCGATCGTCCGTCCGTCCTTTTCGTCTGCGTCCACAACGCCGGGCGGTCGCAGATGGCGGCCGGCTACCTCACCGCCCTCTCGGGTGGCCGGATCGATGTGCTCTCCGCCGGATCCGAACCGCGAGAGCATCTGAACCCCGTCGCCGTCGAGGCGATGGCCGAGGACGGAATCGACATCGCGGGGAACGTCCCGAAGGTGCTGACGACCGAGGCCGTGAAGGGATCCGACGTGGTCATCACCATGGGGTGCGGTGACACGTGCCCCATCTTCCCGGGCAAGCGGTACGAGGACTGGGATCTGGTCGATCCGGCTGGTCAGGACCTCGTCGTGGTCCGTCAGGTTCGTGACGACATCAAGCGCCGCGTCGAGGGTCTGATCGCCGACCTTCTGCCCGCCTGACCCTCGAATGGTGGGCCGCCCGCCGCGCGGGACCCCCAGAACACGGCTGATCAGACCCGGATTCCTTGCCGGGCCCGCGTGGCGTTCCTAGCCTGAGATGGCGCGATATCGGTCGTGCATTCGCGGGCCGCTAGGGATCCCGGCCGCGGTACGGGGGAGACATGCGGGCAACACGCTCGGCGGTTCTCGCCGTCGCCTGCGCCGCGACCGCCCTCGTCGCGATCGCGGTTCTCGCCGTCTCACCCCTGCCCGATCGGGGCGCGGACGCGCCCGTGGGTCGAGCGAGCTCGGCGCTGGCGAGCGTGGTGGCCGACACCTGCGTCGCGAATAGCGGAAGCGACGCCTCGGATCTCTCCCCGCAGGTCGCCGCCTCGGTGCAACCCGGTTCGTCCGACTCGGTGGCGACACGGGCCGACGGGGCCATCGTGGGTACCTCCGGCGACGATCTCGCGGCATTCGCGGCCGCGTTCAACAGCCTCCGGACGGCAGCGTGCGCGGATGCGCTTCCGCTCGCGAATTTCCGCATTGATCCCTGCCTCGAAGAGCACCTCTTCTGGATCGCCGAAGACCCGAGCACCGACCCGGGGAGCGCCTGGCGCGGTCGCGGCGCCGTCCGGAGCGACGGAGCGCCCGAGACCGGCTGCGCGGGCAGCCTGGCGGGGGGTTTCGGGGACACTGCGGCGTCGGTGGCGGCGAAGTGGTGGGCGTCGCCCGCTCATCGACTGGTGTTGTTCCGCCCGGATGCGGCGACCGACGCGGCCGATGCGTGCATCGACTTCGCGATGGTGCACGGGGGTGTCCCCAACGAGACCCATGATTTCGTCCGGGCATCGGCCCGGTGGCGCGACTGCTGACACCGTCTGTCAGCGGCAGCGTCTACGCTCACCCGGAGGCTGCACGGTAGCGGCCCCGCGCACGAGGGAGAGCTAGATGGCCGTCCGATGGGGAATCCTGGCAACCGGGGGCATCGCCTCCGCATTCGTCGACGATCTGCGCGTCGCGGGCGCGACCGTGCAGGCCGTGGGCAGCCGGAGCCAGGAGTCGGCCGACCGGTTCGCCGAGAAGCACGGTATCCCCACCTCGCACCCGACGTACGCCGATCTCGTGAACGATCCCGAGGTCGACATCGTCTACATCGCGACCCCGCATCCGGGCCACGTCGACGCCGCGATCCTCGCTCTCGAGGCGGGTACTCACGTCCTGCTCGAGAAGCCCTTCACACTGAACGCGGCTGAGGCCGAGCGCATCGTGGCTCTGGCCGAGGAGAAGGGACTCTTCGTTCTCGAGGCCATGTGGACGCGCTTCCTGCCCCACATCCGCCGCATCCACGAGATCGTGGAGGCCGGCACGATCGGCGAGGTGCGCTCGATTCTGGCGGACCACCAGCAGGACCTCCCGACCGACCCGTCGCACCGGCTGCAGAACCCGGATCTCGGCGGCGGGGCGCTCCTCGACCTCGGCATCTACCCGGTGTCGTTCGCCATCGACTTCCTCGGTCTTCCCAGCCGTATCGAGGCGGTCGCCGCCAAGACGGCGACGGGTGTCGACCGGCAGACCGCGATCATCTTCGAGCACGGTGACGGAGCCCAGTCGGTGCTGCACACGTCCCTCGACACCCGTGGCCCCAACCGCGCTGTCATCGTCGGCAGCGAGGGCCGGATCGAGATCGACGCCGTCTGGTACTCCCCCACGTCGTTCACCGTATTCGACCGTGCGGGTCACAAGATCGAGCGCTTCGACGGATCGGTGGAGGGCAACGGCCGCCAGTTCCAGGCGATCGAGGCGGAGCGCCTCATCGAACAGGGCGAGACGCAGAGCCCCCTGATCACGCCGCGGGACTCGGTCGCGATCATGGGCGTGCTCGACCGGATCCGCGACCAGATCGGTCTCGTCTACCCGGGCGAGATCACCTCCATCGACTGACGCCGGGCCGCTTCGTAGACTTGAGCGATGTCCGACATCCGTCCCCGTCAGCACCGCCGGTCGCGGGCGCGTCGGCGACGGACCACGATCGTCGTCGCGGGCGCGGCGGCCTACCTGCTCGTGCTCGCGGGTGCGGGATGGGCGGGATCCGCTGTCGCGCGCAGCGGTCAGGCAGGGGACTCCGATGCCTCTCGCGTCGCGGCGGTCGCCCCGACGCCGTCGGCGACGCCTGCCGCGACCACGGAGCCGCGCGCCGTGCCGGCCGAGCCCGTCGGCGCCTCCCGCCTGCGGACCTGTTCCGTGGCGGAGGAGGCCGCCGACTCGCGATTGGCGCAGTTCCAGGCGCAGGTCGTCCGCGCCGACACCGGCGAGGTGCTCTACGACCGCGGTGGATCCACGCCGTCTCGAACCGCCAGCGTGCTGAAGGTCCTGACCACGGCCGCCGCCCTGTCGGTGCTCGGGCCTGACCACCGGCTCACGACCGCGGTGGTGCGTGGGAGTGAGCCGGGCCAGGTCGTCCTCGTCGGGGGCGGCGATCCCACGCTCTCGCGAACCTCCTCGGGCGAGGAGACGGCCTACGCGGGGGCGCCTCATCTCGACGATCTCGCGGGTCAGGTGCGGGCGGCATGGGAGAGCGACCCGGCCACAGCCGGTACCCCGATCACCTCCCTCGTAGTCGACGCGAGCCGCTACTCGGGAACCGACTGGCTCCCCAGCTGGTCGCGGGCGGAATTGACCGGGGGGTACATGCCCGAGATCACCGCCCTGATGGTCGATGGCGATCGGGACAACCCCTACCGCAACACGTCGGCGCGGAGCGACGATCCCGTCGGTCGCGCGGGTCAGGCCTTCGCGGACGCCCTCGGCGGGGGCATCTCGGTCGGACCGGGTACGGCCCCCTCGGGAGCGGCCCGACTCGGCGCGGTGCAGTCGCAACCCGTCTCGACGCTGGTTCAGCAGACGCTCATCGTGTCCGACAACACGATCGCCGAGGCACTGGCCCGGGAGACGGCCATCGCACAAGGCGCGGGCAGCGGTTTCGACGCGTTGCAGAGGGGCGTGACGGCCGGGCTGTCGGTGTACGGGCTCGACACGTCGGCGCTCCGCATCGTCGACGGGTCGGGGCTCAGCCCCGAGAACGCGGTGCCGCCGTCGTACGTGACGTCGTTGTTCCGCAAGGTGGCAGCGCGCGAGGGCGCGTTGGGCTACCTCTACGACGGCCTCCCCGTCTCCGGCGAGACCGGGTCGTTGAGCTACTCCGATCGTTTCGCGGGGGCGAGCTCCCGGGCGGACGGCGCCGTTCATGCCAAGACGGGGTGGATCGACGACGGGTACTCGCTCGCGGGCATCATCGACGCCGCCGACGGCACCCGACTCACCTTCGCCGTCTACGCCCTGGGGGACGTGACGGACGATGCCAAGCAGGCTATCGATGCCCTGACGGCCGCGTTCTGGGACTGCGGCGACAACCTCGCCAACCTCTGACGGGTCTCTCCGGGACCCGCGAGCTCATCCCTGCTTCTCTGGGAGACGCCGCTCCTACAATCGACCGCATGACTCGTGCGCTCTTCATCGTGGACGTCCAGAACGACTTCACCGAGGGCGGCGCCCTCGCGGTGCAGGGCGGTGCCGCGGTGGCGCGGGCCGTCAGTCGCTACCTCGACGCGCACCATGCGGATTACGAACTCGTCTTCGCCTCACGCGACTGGCATCACGGGCACACCGACAACGGCGGTCACTTCGCCGCCGACGGCGAGCCCGATTACGTCGACACCTGGCCGGTCCACTGCGTCGCCGGAACGCCCGGCGCCGACTACCACCCCGATCTCGACCTCGACGAGATCGATTTCCACATCCACAAGGGTCAGGGGGTCCCCGCCTACTCGATCTACGAGGGGACCACCGAGGACGGTGAGTCGGTCCGCGATCTCATCGAGCGTCACGGCGTCGAGCAGATCGATCTCGTCGGACTCGCCACGGACTACTGCGTCAGAGCGTCGGCGATCGATGCCCACGAGCACGGCAAGCGGGTCCGCGTGCTGACCGACCTGGTCGCGGGCGTCGCAGCGGAATCGAGCGAGAGGGCCCTTCGCGAGCTCGAAGCGCGGGGCGTCGAGCTCGCCCACTCGTGAGCGAGTCCCGGTGGTCGAGCAGACAGGCATCGATGCCCGCTCGACATCGGAGTATGTCGCGCGGGCATAAGGCTGTCCGTGGCTGTGGCTACGCTGAAACGCGAACCTCTCGAAGGAGCCTGACATGTCGGTCGACACCGCCGCCGAGCACCGCTTGCTCGCATCCGTTCCCACGCAGCTGCTCATCGGCTCGGATTGGGTCGACGGATCGGCCGGGGGCACCTTCACGGTCAAGGACCCCTCGACCGGCGACGATCTGCTGACGATCGCCGACGCGACGCCCGAAGACGGCATCCGCGCTCTCGACGCGGCGGTCGACGCTGCGGACGCGTGGGCCGCGACCCCGTCGCGCACCCGCTCGAACATCCTCCGCAAGGCCTTCGACCTGGTCCAGGAGCGAGCGGAGGACTTCGCGCTCCTCATGACGCTCGAGATGGGCAAGCCGCTGGCCGAGGCGCGCGGCGAGGTGGCCTACGGCTCCGAGTTCCTGCGGTGGTTCTCCGAGGAGGCCGTCCGCATTTCGGGTCGTTATCAGGCCAACCCGGAGGGCACCGGGCGCTCCATCGTCACCCAGCACCCCGTGGGCCCCTGCTTCTTCATCACGCCGTGGAACTTCCCGCTGGCCATGGCCACCCGAAAGATCGCGCCCGCGCTGGCGGCCGGCTGCACCGTCGTCGTCAAGCCGGCGGAACTCACCCCGCTCACGACCCTGTTGCTCGGGCAGGTGTTCCGCGAGGCCGGGCTGCCCGACGGTGTGCTCAACATCATCACCACCACGAGCTCGAAGGCCGTGTCCTCGCCGATCCTGGACGACCCGCGCCTGCGGAAGCTCAGCTTCACGGGTTCGACTCCCGTCGGTGTCTCGCTCATGCAGCAGGCCGCGAAGAACGTCCTCCGCACGTCCATGGAGCTCGGCGGCAACGCCCCGTTCCTCGTCTTCGAGGATGCCGACATGGACAAGGCCGTCGAGGGCGCGCTTCTCGCGAAGTTCCGCAACATCGGCGAGGCCTGCACCGCGGCCAACCGGTTCCTGGTCCACGAGTCGGTGGCCGAGGACTTCACGGCCCGCATCACCGCGGCGGTCAAGGAGTTCCGGATCGGCCGCGGGACGGAGGACGGCGTCCGCATCGGCCCCCTGATCAACGAGTCCGCCGTCACCAAGGCGAAGGAGCTCGTCGACGACGCGGTCCGGCGCGGAGCCACGCTCGAGACGGGTGGATCGGCCGTCGACGGGCCGGGCACGTTCTACGAGCCCACCGTCGTCTCGGGCGTGGTCGCCGGCAGCGACATCCTGCGCAACGAGATCTTCGGACCCGTCGTATCGATCACGACGTTCCGCGACGAGGATGAGGCTGTCGCCCTCGCGAACGACACCGAGTACGGTCTCGTCTCCTACGCGTTCACGCAGAACCTGGCCCGCGGGCAGCGTCTCATCGAGCGGCTCAAGACCGGCATGATGGGGCTCAACGTCGGCGTCATCTCGAACGCCTCGGCCCCCTTCGGCGGCGTGAAGCAGTCGGGCATCGGCCGCGAGGGCGGCCTCGAGGGCATCCACGAGTACCTCGACACGAAGTACACGATGACCCCGAACCCCTTCGCCTGATCCGTCCCCCGCGACTGCTGAGTGTCGCGCCGATTGCGGTGGGTGCCACGCCCGCAGTGAGGGCGACACTCCGCAATCGGCGCGGATGGAATACCACCGCACCAGGTTTGGTTGACACGTCACATGAAGCGTTTCGGAACCCTCTCGTTCGGCCACTACGGCCCTCTCGGTGGCGGCCACCACCTCAGTGCTCGCGACTCGATGTTGCAGGCCATCGATCTGGGTGTCGGGCTCGACGAACTGGGAGTGGACGGCATCGCCTTCCGCGTGCATCACTTCGCGCGCCAGCAGTCCTCGCCGATGCCGCTGCTCGCGGCCATCGCGGCGCGCACTGAACGTATCGAGGTCGGTACAGGCGTCATCGATATGCGTTACGAGAACCCGCTCTACCTCGCGGAGGAGGCCGCTGCGGTCGACCTCATCAGCGGCAACCGTCTGGCGCTCGGCGTGAGCCGGGGATCACCCGAAACGGTCCAGCGCGGATACGAGGCGTTCGGGTACACCGGTTCGCAGGACGAGCGGGGTGCCGACATCGCGCGCGAGCACTTCGATCTGTTCCTCCGAGCCATCGAGGGCGAGGGCCTCGCGCAGGGCGACCCGAACAGCCCGTTCGGCGGCGGGACGGGCATGCAGGCGATCGAGCCGCAGTCGCCCGGATTGAAGTCCCGTGTCTGGTGGGGTGCGGGCAACAGCGCGTCCGCCGAGTGGGCGGGGACCACGGGCGTGAATCTGATGTCGTCGACGCTCCTCACCGAGGCGGACGGCACGCCGTTCGACGTGCTGCAGGCGCAGCAGATCGAGACTTTCCGCAATGCATGGAAGGCTGCCGGACACGCCGGTACGCCGCGCGTGTCGGTGAGCCGCAGCATCATCCCGATCACGACTGCCCAGGAGCAGATGTACTTCGGTGGTCGCCCCGGTTCCGATCAGATCGGCGTCATCGACGGCATCCGTTCGACGTTCGGCAAGACCTACGCGGACACCCCCGACCGTCTGGTCGAGCAGCTGCTCCGCGACGAGGCCGTCATGACGGCGGACACGCTGATGATCACGATCCCGAGTCAGCTGGGCGTGGACTTCAACCTGCGCCTCATGGAGTCGTTCGCGAAGTACGTTGCGCCGGCCCTCGGGTGGGAGCGCGCCGCCGCTCCCGCCGCGGTCTGATCTGGCGGGATGTGGGGCCCCGGCCCCGCATGCCGCATGATCGGAGGATGGAGCTCAGTCGCGAGGTCGTCATGGCCCTGGATGGGACCGAGCTCGCGGTCGCCGATACCGGCGGTGATCGGCCTCCGGTCATGCTGTTGCACGGCCTCGCCGGCAGCTCGCGCGAGCTGGAGGCGACGGCCGCCGCTCTCGCTGACGAGTGGCGGGTGATCCTGGTCGACCAGCGGGGGCACGGGCTCAGCACGCGTTGCCCGACCGATGTATCGCGGCATGCTTTCGTGGATGACGTGGTCGCCGTAGTCGAGGCATGTGCGACCGGTCAGCGGGTACTTCTGGTGGGTCAGTCGATGGGCGCGCACACGGCATTCATGACGGCCGCGTCTCGGCCGGACCTCATCGCCGGGCTGGTCATGCTCGAAGGACACGTGGACGGATCGGACCGGCCGGACGAGGCGGCCGAACTGGGGCGTTACTTCGCCTCGTGGCCCGTTCCGTTCCCCGATGAGACGGCGGCGAGGCAGTTCCTCGGCAGCGATCCGATCGTCGACGCGTGGGTCGCCGACTTCGACGAGGCCCCCGACGGGCTGCGGCCTCGCTTCGAAGCCGACGTCATGGAGCGCACGATCGCCGCCGTCCACGAGGCCCGGTGGGCCGAGTGGGAGCAGCTCGCGGTGCCCGTGCTGGCGGTCTTCGCCGAGCGCGGGATGTTCTCCGAGGAGCGGCGACAGGAGCTCATCCGGCGCAACCCGCGAGCCCACCGGGTGGACATCGCGGGCGCCGGTCACGACGCGCACCTCGACTCGCACGACGCGTGGGTCGCGGTGCTGCGATCCGGTTTGCGCGACCTGGCCCTCAGGCGGGAGACGGAACCGGATCGATGAGTCGGAACCGCTCGCAGATGATGGGCATGTCGAATTCGAAGCCGCGTTCGTTCTCCGAGTGGTTCCGCCAGTAGCGCTCATGCGAGGCGCGCCAGTAGTCGAGGGTCTGGTCGCCCTCACCCTCCGAGTGGGCGTGGACAGCGTCGACCTCGTCGAAGGGGACGAGGGCGATAGCGGTCGTCTCGATGACGGCTCGCGGCTCGCCCACCCCGTCGAGGATGATGCTGTACTCGCCGACCTGAGGCACCGGATCGCCGGCGGCCTCGTAGTCCCAGAGCGAAGATGCGGTGCCGGTCTTCTTCCCCAATAGGACGAGCCCGAGCAACTCGTCAGCATGTTCGGGGGTCGCGCCGAACGGCCACGCTTCCGGCACGGCCTCGGGCAATCCGTCGACCCGCGCGCGGACATCGCGCCAGAACTCATCGATCCGCCGGCTGCTCACCGTCCAACGTTAAACCTTCGCAGGGCATCCATCGGTCCTCAGCACGAGGCGGTCACTGAACGAATGCAGGAACCGCGTAACGAATGCAGGATCCGACGGTCCGAATGCAGGTCGTCGAAGTCGAGAGCCGCGGAACTATGCGGATTTCGGTGGGCCGGTCGGCGGCATCTCCTGCATTCGAAAACGGGACTCCTGCATTTGTTCAGCCGCACGGCCGTTCGGCCCCACAGCCGATAAGCCGGTCAGCTGTCGAGCCGCTCAGCCCAGCCCGGGTCAGACGAGGAGCTGGTGGCGGGCCAGGTCGCGGTACAGGGGGACCGACTTGACGAGGTCGGAGTGCGTGCCGACGCCGACGACCTGGCCGTGGTCGAGGACGACGATCTGATCGGAGTCGACGACCGTCGAGAGGCGGTGCGCGATGACGATGAGCGTGCGCTGCTCGGCGACCGCGTCGATGGCGTCGCGCAGACGCTGTTCGTTGAGGCCGTCGAGCGACGACGTCGACTCGTCGAGCAGCAGGATCGGCGGCGCCGCGAGCAGCGTGCGCGCGATCGCGAGGCGCTGGCGCTCACCGCCCGAGAGCAGGATGCCGTCCTCGCCGACCTGGGCGTTGAGACCGGCAGGGTCGCGCTCGAGGACCTCGGTCAGGTTGACCTTCTCGAGCACCTCGATGCACTGCTCGTCCGTCGCATCCGGGGTGGCGAGCAGCAGGTTGTCGCGCAGGGTTCCCGCGAGCACGGGGGCATCCTGCTCGACGTACCCGATCTGCGCGCGCAGCATCTGCCGATCGAGTGTGCGGATGTCGAGTCCGCCGAGTCGCACCACCCCGGAGTCCGGGTCGTAGAAGCGCTCGATGAGCGACAGCGTGGTGCTCTTGCCGGCGCCGGAGGGCCCGACGAGTGCCACCCGCGAACCGCGAGGCACCGAGAAGCTGACCCCGTGAAGCACCTCTTGGCGCTCGACGCGCGCGACGGGTGCGGGGAGCGAGTCGGGGCGGATGCCCATGGCCAGCGCGTTGTCCTGTGGCTCTTCGACCGGCTCGCGCAGCGTGAGGTACGAGAAGGTGACGTCGTCGAACTCGATCGCCGGGTCCTCGGGGCGCATGGCGTCGTTGGCGGTGCCGACGATGACCGACAGCGGGGCGATGTCACGATCCGACTGCGACTCGGTCGGCAGGGCGAGCACCTCCTGGATGCGGCCCAGCGCGCCCAGAGCCTGATTGACGGCGTTGATCGCTCCGAAGAACTGGCCGAGCGGCATGATCATCATGAACAGGAACAGGATGAACGCGACGAGGTTCGCGACCGTCAGGTCACCGCTCGCGACGCGGAATCCGCCGACGCCGAGTACGACGAGGAACGACACCTGCAGGGCGACGCTCGCGATGGGCACGATGAGCGCCGAGATCTTCGCCACCTTGACGCCCTGGTCGTAGGCGCCGGTGGCGTCCTTCTCGATGGCGCTGATCTCGCGCTCGGTGGCGTTGGACGCGCGCACGGTGCGGATCGCGCTGATGGAGCGCTCCACCGCGGCGGCGAGGTCGCCGACCTTCTTCTGCGATTCGCGGACGGCGGGACGGATGCGGCCGGAGAGGGTCACGACCGTGACGATCGAGACGGCCACGACGGCGAGCGTGAGCAGCAGGAGCACCGGATCGAGGATCGCCATGGCGACCAGTGCGCCGATGAAGGTCAGTGCGCCGCCGATGGACTCGACGACGCCCTGGGTGAGCACCGCACGGAGCAGGGTGGTGTCGGATCCGACTCGCGAGACCAGATCGCCGACCCGGCGGGTGTCGAACTCGCCGATGGGCAGGTTGAGCATGCGCGTGACGAGCTGGCGGCGCGAGCTGAGCACGACACCCTCTCCGGTGCGCTGCAGCAGGTAGTGCTGATAGCCGGAAGCGAGGCCGGCGAACACCACGAGCGCGACCAGCAGCCAGACCAGGCCGCCGAGCGTGTCGCCCGCCTGCACGGTGGTGATGACCTGGCTCACGAGCAGCGGCTGGGCGAGCGACGTCGCCGAGCCGATGATGCTCAGGGCCAGTACGAGGATCATGACGCGGCGGTGCTCGAGGATGTACGGCAGCAGTTGAGAGAACGACGCCCGGGGGCCGTCGTCCTTCGGAGCGCGCCCGAAGAGACTGCGGCGCCGGGCGGGGGGAGGAGTGGTCACTCGGATCCTCGAGGTCGAAAGCGGTGCGGTGTGGCGAAGGCGGAAGCAGGCGGCGCTCTCACGATCTCCGGCGCCGGGGCGGCGGATCTGCGCGGGGATGACGCATGCGCGGGCGGCTCGGAGGAGGTGAGCCGGAGGCGATGCGCAGCGCTGCGGTCGCGCGGATGACGTCGGTCCGGCAGCCGGGCGACGCTCTGCGCGCAAGCATCGAATCGTATCGCCGCTGCCTATGAGGAGGCTTTGGGGCGGTGGAATGGTTGCGGCGCTCGGCAGGAGGGCATAGCGGTGCCGAATACGACGAACGCCCGGTCCGCTACTCGGGTGAGCGCGGGACCGGGCGTTCGCGAGCCGCTACGGGATCAGCTGATGTTGCCGTTGTACTCCACGTCGCGAGTCTCGTGCGTGAGCAGCAGCGCGACGAGCGTGATGACGGCCATCGCAGCGAGGTAGATACCGACGAAGACGGTGCTTCCGCCGCCGAGCTGCCAGAGCGCGACCGCGATGAACGGGGCGACCGCGGCGCCGAGGATGCTCGACACGTTGTAGCTGATCGCCGAACCGGTGTAGCGGACGTTTGCGGGGAACAGTTCCGGCAGAACCGCGGCCATCGGGCCGAACGTGAGCCCCATGAGCGAGAAGCCGATGATGAGCAGTGCCATGACACCGGCGAATCCGCCGCCGAACAGCGGCACGAAGAGCAGACCGAAGACCAGGATCGCGGCCGTGACCCAGATGAGGTGCTTCTTGCGGCCGAACTTCTCGGCCATGGGGCCGGACACGAGGGTGAAGACACCGAAGAACACGACGCCGACGATGAGCATGACGAGGAACTCGTTGCGCAGGTAGCCGAGGCCGGGCACGAAGGCGTCGGGGTTGAACGGTTTGCCCGCCTTCTCCGCGGCGGCAGCGGCGACGGAGACGTCCGACGCGGTGGTGCCGTAGGTGAGCGTGAACGTGGTCATCAGGTAGAAGAGCACGTAGGTCGCGAGCATGATGAAGGTGCCCTGGATGAGCGGGCGCCAGCTCGTCTTGAACACGCGGGCGACGGGTGCCTTCGCGACCTCGCCCTTCTCGATGACGGCCTGGAATGCGGGCGTCTCGAACAGCGAGAAACGCACGTAGATGCCGACGATGACCAGCACGGCACTGGCGAGGAACGGGATGCGCCAGCCCCACGCCTGGAACGAGGCCGCGTCGAGCGTGGTCGCGAGGATGAGGAAGACGCCGTTGGCGAGGATGAAGCCGATGGGCGCGCCGAGCTGCGGGAACGTGCCGTAGATCGCGCGCTTGCCCTCGGGGGCGTTCTCGGTCGCGAGCAGCGCGGCGCCGCTCCACTCGCCGCCCAGGCCGAGGCCCTGGCAGAAACGGAGGAGCACGAGGAACGCGGGGGCGAGGATCTCCCAACCCGGCGTGAGGGCCGTCGGCAGGGCGCCGATCAGGACGGTCGCGATTCCCATGGTGAGCAGGGTGGCGACGAGGGCCTTCTTGCGGCCGATCTTGTCGCCGAAGTGGCCGAAGAGGATCGAGCCGAGCGGGCGGGCGACGAAGGCGGCACCGAAAGCGGCGAACGACGACAGGAGCGAGACGGTCGGGTCGGCGCTCGGGAAGAAGAGGGCGGGGAAGACGAGGACGGCCGCCGTCGCATAGACGTAGAAGTCGTAGAACTCGATCGAGGTGCCGATCAGGCTCGCGACGATGATGCGCGAACGCTTGTTGCCGGCGGGGACCGCAGTCGCGGTCGTGGTGTGGGATGTCATGGCTGTGTGCCCCAGGAGAAGGCTCGTGCGGGCGGTCTCTCGCGGAGGGAGGACCCGGGCGCGCGGGCGCGGATACGGAATGCGTCGTGGATGCCGAGCCGATGGAACTCGCCGCGCGGGGTCGCCGCGGAGGAGGAGAGTCGTCATCAGCGCCGCCGTGACCGCGTCGCAGCGTCTGATCGAGACGGTGTGCGACATATGTCGGCGGGAGGACCGCCTAAGAATACGCCGAGAACTTCCGTCGCGGCGCGAGGATGGGCTGATGCGCCGGTTCCGTCCCTCCGCCGAGGCGGCGCTCGCCGTCGGATGTCTGGTGGCGACCTCCCGCCCACGTCAGGGTCGGGCGTCGAGTTCTCCGCCTGCACGGACCGAGATGAGGCTGACCCCGGCGAGCGCGGTCAGATAGACGCCGACCCACAGCACGCCCTCACCGCCGGTGTGCCACAGCGAGACTGCGACGTACGGGGCGATGGCGGCGCCGAGGATGCCCGCGGCGTTGTAGGCGAGCGCGGAGCCCGTGAAGCGGATCCGTGCCGGGAACATCTCGGTGATGACCGCGGCCATGGGGCCGAACGCGGCGCCGATGAGCAGGAAGCCGATGAAGAGCACCGCGAGTGCGCCGCCGGTTCCGAACGAGAGGAGCGGGACGGATGCGAGCCCGAAGATCATGATCGAGATGTTGACGGCTGTCAGGTAGCGCTTACGGCCGAAGCGCACCGTGGCCGGGCCGGACAGCAGGGTCGTGATGGTGAGGAAGCCCACCCCGACGAGGAGGGCGATGAGCACCTCGGGGCGGGAGTAGCCGAGACCCGGCGCGAATGCCGCGGGGTCGAAGGTCGTACCCGCTGCGGTGGCGGCGGCCTGCGCCGCGGCGGCGTCCGCCGGTGTGGTGGCGAACGTCAGCGAGAACGTGGTGAGGAGGTAGAACAGCGCGAATGTCGAGACGGCGAGACCCGTGCCGCGGAGGAGCTGCCGCCAGTCCTTGAGCGCGTCCCGCAGCGGGGCCCGATCGACCTGGTGCGAGGCGATGACCTCCTCGAACACGGGCGTCTCCTGCAACGAGACCCGGACCCACAGGCCGACGAAGACCAGGACGGCGCTCATCAGGAACGGGATCCGCCAACCCCAGGCGAAGAAGTCGGCGTGCGACAGCTGCGTGCTGAGAACGAGGAACGTCGCCGTGGCGATTCCGAACCCCAGCGCGGCACCGAGCTGGGTGAGCGACCCGTAGAACGCTGTCCGTCCCCTCGGGGCGTTCTCGGTCGCGAGCAGGGCGGCCCCGCTCCACTCGCCGCCGAGCCCGAGACCCTGGATGAGGCGCATGGTCACCAGCAGGGTCGGTGCGAGGAGCTGCCACCCCGGGGAGGTCGCGGCGGGGAGGAGGCCGATGACGACGGTCGCCAGCCCCATCGTCATGAGCGTGTAGACCAGCACGCGGGTGCGCCCGATCCGGTCGCCCAGGTAGCCGAACAGCATGCCGCCGATGGGCCGAGCGACGAACGCGGCGCCGAAGGCGGCGAACGACGCGAGGATCGACGTGGTCGGATCCGCGCTGGGGAAGAAGAGGGCGGGGAAGACGATGACCGCGGCGGTCGCGTAGACGAAGAAGTCGTTGAACTCGATGGTGGTGCCGATGACGCTGCCCACGATGAGCCGCATCGGCGGCCGACGCGCCCGCAGTGCTGACTGCGGCGCGGTATCCACCGCTGCCGATCCTCTGCCGTCGTCGGAGCCGATGGTGTTCGCGCGTTGGATGGTCATTCTCTTCCCCCCCCCCCGAAAGAACGCCCGTGGTGGCGCCCTCCGACTTTTCCAGGCACGCCGTCGGTTCGTCAGTCCGCAAGCGGGGGCCACGCGACGAGCGTCTGGCAGGATCGGAGGATGGGCAGAGTCGTCGTCGTCGGAAGTCTCAATGTCGATTCGATCGTCGAGGTGGAGCGTCACCCGAAGCCGGGTGAGACGCTCATGGGCGGAGATCTGAAGACCCTGTGGGGCGGTAAGGGCGCCAATCAGGCGGTCGCCGCGGCCATGGCCGGCGCCGAAGTGGCGATGGTGGGCCGAGTGGGCGGCGACGTCTCCGGCGAGCAGTACCGATCCCGTCTCGCGAAGCGCGGACTCGATGTCTCGCATCTCCGACTCGATGGGGAGAGCGTGACCGGCCACGCCGCGATCGCCGTCGCCGCCGACGGGGAGAACACGATCATCGTCTCGCCGGGAGCCAATGCTCGCGTCGACTCGACCGATCTCGACGCCATCGATGCGATGGAGGCCGACGACGTTCTGCTCCTCCAACTCGAGATCCCGCTCGAGACCGTCGGGGAGGCCATCCGGCGGGCACGGGCGCGCGGGGCGCGCGTCGTCATCAACCTGGCGCCGTACGCGGATCTGCCGACCGAACTCCTCGAGGCGTGCGACCCGGTCATCGTCAACGAGCACGAGGCAGCGCAGATGGCCGAGGCCGGCCTGACCGCGTCGTCGCTGCTCACGACCTACGGGTCGAAGGGATCCGCGTGGGGCGACATCGAGGTCGCCGCGACGCGCGTGGACGACGTGGTCGACACGACAGGTGCCGGCGACAGCTACTGCGGCACCCTGGCCGCGGCGCTCGCCGCGGGCGCCGACCGTGAAACGGCCATGCGAACGGCCTCGGCCGCAGCTGCCCGCTCGGTCGGCTGGGAGGGCGCCCAGCCGGAATAGCAGCGCTCCCTGGTCGCTGAGGAGGTCGCTCTGCGACCGTCGCGAAGCGGCCCGGGGGATGAGCCCGCCCATTGAGCGCAGCGAAATGAAGGGTGCTCGCCGGGGCAGGGCCTCGATACGCTTCGCTACTCGGCCGGTCTCGGTACGGCCTGGCGGCCTACTCGACCTCCGGGTCTCGGCGCCGCCGCGATTCCGAACGTCGAGTAGGGCGGTGTCTTGCTTCCGGACATCGAGTAGGGACCGCGAAGCGTCCCGTACCGAGACGACTCGTGTAGGAGCGAAGCGACGTACCGAGAGCGCCCCGCCTCAGCGACGCAGCGACGCCAGGGTCAGGGCCGTGCGGACGGCGGCCTCGGCCGCCTCGGCGCCCTTGTCCTCCTTGGAGCCCGGCAGGCCGGCGCGGTCGATGCCCTGCTGCTCGTTGTCGAGCGTCAGCACTCCGAAGCCCACGGGCTTGCCGGTCAGCACCGATACCTGCGTCAGACCCGAGGTCGCCGCATCCGAGACGTACTCGAAGTGCGGCGTTCCCCCGCGGATGATGACGCCCAGCGCGACGACGGCATCGGAGCCGTTCTCAAGCGCGGCACGAGCCAGCACGGGGAGTTCGAAACTTCCTGCCGCCGGGATCTCGACGATCTTCGCGCCCGTCTGCTCGAGCACGCGGCGCGCGCCGGCGAGGAGGCCGTCGGCGATGACCTCGTGCCAGCGTCCGGCGACGATGGCGACCGTCAGGCCGCTCGCGTCGAGAGTGGAGAGGTCGACCTCGGGTGCTCCGTGTCCGCTCATCGGGTGGCTCCTTCTGCGATGGGCTCGGCGGGTCCGCCGGCCGGTTGGTGATCGAGTTCACGGGCGATGATCTCGTGGCCCATGCGGTCGCGCTTGGTCTCGAGGTAGCCCTCGTTGAACGGCGAGAGCCCGACGACGAGCGGCACGCGCTCGATGACGGTCACGCCGTGCTCTTCGAGTTGGCGCACCTTCTCGGGGTTGTTGGTCAGCAGGCGCACGCTGTCGAGGCCGAGGTCCGCGAGGATCCCGGTCGCCGCGCCGTAGTCGCGGGCGTCGGCGGGGAGGCCGAGCGCGAGGTTGGCGTCGAGCGTGTCGAGGCCGTCCTCCTGCAGACGGTAGGCGCGCAGCTTGTTGACGAGGCCGATTCCGCGACCCTCGTGCCCGCGCAGATAGACGACGACGCCGCCTTCGCGCTGGATCGTCTCGAGGGCGGTGTCGAGCTGCGGTCCGCATTCGCACTTGAGCGAGCCGAACGCTTCCCCGGTGAGGCATTCCGAGTGCACGCGCACCAGGGCGCCCGGCTTCGGGTCGCCCGAGATGATCGCGATGTGGTCGGCACCCGTCTTGCCGTCGCGGTAGGCGCGCATACGGAAGGTTCCATGCGTCGTCGGCACGTTCGTCTCCACCTCGAAGTGCACGCGCGGTGACTCGGCGATGAACGTCTTCGGGGTCTCGCACGGCTGCAGATCCGGGTTCTCACGCAGGAACGCGATCAGCGCCTCGATTGTCGTGACGAGCACGCCTTCGCGCTCGCCGAGCTCGATGAGACCGGGCAGGCGCATCATCTCGCCGTCCTCCGCGACGATCTCGGCGATCGCACCGACGGGCTGCAGGCCCGCGATCCGCATCAGGTCGACAGCGGCTTCCGTGTGGCCCGCGCGCTCGAGCACGCCGCCCGCGACCGCGCGCAGCGGCAGGATGTGACCGGGCCGGATGAGGCTCGACGGGGTGGCCGCCGGATCGGCCAGCACGCGCAGGGTGTGCGCGCGGTCGGCAGCACTGATACCGGTCGACACCTTGTCGGCGGCATCCACGGAGATCGTGTAGTTGGTGCCGCGGGCGTCCTGACTGTTCGGCACCATGACGGGCAGCTCGAGTCGGTCCGCGATCTCGTCGGTCATGGGGGCGCAGACGAATCCGGAGGTGTTGCGGATCGTCCAGGCCAGCCACTCCTGGGTCGCGGTCTCGGCGGCGAGGATGACGTCGCCCTCGTTCTCGCGGCCCTCGTCGTCGGCGACGATGACGGGTTTGCCGGCGCGAAGCTCCGCGAGGACGGCGGGGATGCTGGCGAGACTCATCTCGCACCTCCTTCTGCCGCGGAGGATGCCGCGGGGCTTGCAGTTGTCGCGGCCGCAGATGCGGCGGACCCGCCCGGCGCGAACGCGAGCATGCGCTGCACGTGGCGGGCGAGGATGTCGGTCTCGAGGTTGACGGGAGCGCCGATGACGAGGGCCCCGAGAGTCGTGGCGGTGAGCGTCTCGGGGATGAGGCTGACCTCGAACCAGGCCGATGCCTCGGTCGGATCGCTGACGTTCGACACGGTGAGCGAGACACCGGCGACCGCGATCGATCCCTTGTCGACGACAAGGGGGGCCAGGTCGGCGGGGAGCGAGAAGCGCAGCACGCGCCAGGTCCCCTGGTCCGTCGCGGAGATCAACTCGCCGACGCCGTCGACATGCCCCTGAACGATGTGGCCGCCGAGGCGAGCGCCGGCGCGCATGGCCCGCTCGACGTTCACGTCGTCGCCGACATCGACCGATCCGAGCGCCGACACGGCGAGGGTCTGTCCCATGACGTCTGCCGCGAACCAGTCGTCGCCCTTGTCGACGACGGTGAGGCACACGCCGCCGATCGAGATCGAGTCGCCGTGGCCCGCGTCGCTCACCGCGAGGGGAGCCTGGACACGCAGGCGGGCGGACCCGTCGCCCTGCGCGTCGAGGGCGACGACACGGCCGCGTTCTTCGATGATGCCGGTGAACATGTCAGTTCCTTCCGTCGTCGGGGCGGGCGACGATGCGCACGTCCTCCCCGAGGGTGTCGACCGAGTGGATGCGCAGCTTCGCGCTCTCGGTGAGTGTGGTGATGCCGAGATCGCCGATCGCCAGCTTCGGGCCGCCGAGCAGGACGGGCGCCAGATAGATGACGAGCTCGTCAGCGAGACCGGCCGCGAGGAACGCACCAGCGACGGTGGGGCCGCCCTCGACGAAGACGTTCCGGATCCCGCGTCCCCAGAGGTCGGCGAGGTGGGCGTCGAGGTCGCGGCCGTCGTACTGCAACGGCGCCAGCGGATGGGCATTCAGGGCGGCCCCCGCCGGGATCGCCCGGGTGCCGAGGACGACGGGCTGCGGCTGATGCTCGAGCAGTCCGCCGTCGTCCCCGCGCGAGGTGAGGCGGGGGTCGTCGCTGAGGACGGTGCCGGTGCCGACGACGATCGCGCCGGCGGCGGCGCGCCGACGGTGCACATCCGCGCGCGAGGCCGCACCGGTGATCCATTGGCTGGTGCCGTCCTCCGCCGCGATCCGTCCGTCGAGCGAGGCGGCCCACTTGACGGTCACGAAGGGGCGCTGTGAGCGGATCGCGGTGAGCCAGCCGTGCAGGTCGGCCTCGGTCTCGTCACGAAGCACACCGCCGACCACATCGACTCCCGCGTCGCGCAACGTCTCGGCGCCACCGGCCGCTTCGGGATTCGGATCCGAGAGCGAGTACGCAACGTGGGCGATGCCGGCGTCGATGAGAGCGACGGCGCAGGGACCGGTGCGACCCGTGTGATTGCAGGGCTCGAGAGTGACCACGGCCGTAGCGCCGTTCGTCTGTGCGGGGGCGAGCTTGGACAGGGCGTCCACCTCGGCATGCGGGGTACCCGCACCGCGATGCCAGCCTTCGGCGATGATCGCGCCGTCGGCATCGAGGATGACGCAGCCGACCTGCGGATTCTCACCCCAGCCGGGTCCGCGGCTCGCGAGCTCGTGCGCGCGGCGCATGGCCGACGCGATGACCGTCGCCGCAGGGCGAGGTGAGGCGTCGAGCGCTGCCCGTGGGGCTGCTCCGCTCATATCCGTCTCGCCTCTCATCGGAATCGGGTCGACTCCGGGGGCACGACGGCTGTCGTGAGCGCATCCCCCACGCGGGCGCGAAGGATGTGCGTGCTGCCTCTCATCCAGACTTTGACTGTCGGTCCCGGAATTCCACCGGATCGGCCTCGCCGTCATCCCTGTGGAGGGAATCGTGGTGAGGTTCGCGGACTATCACCGCCGGTTCGGAATTACACCGACCCCGGAGCACGTGTTACTGCTTCTGTTATAGCGGTAACCGCCGGGTGCCCGCTTTATTCCGCGTCATACAGAGGCACGGACGGTCGCCGCGGTCGGCGCCGGTCAGGCTGAGGGGCGCGGATCGTGTCAGCTCGGCTCAGCTCAGCTCAGCTCAGTGCGGCGACCAGTTCGGCGAGACCCGCGATCCGGATCACTCCGAGGGTCTCGATGGCCCGCGCGTCGGCCTCCGGGATCTTGCTATCCGTTCGATCGAGCCACACCCCGGTCAGACCCGCGCGGGCCGAGCCGATCGCGTCGGTGTGCAGACGGTCGCCGACGTAGACGCACTCGTCGGGCGCCGCGTCGAACAGCGCGACCGCATGTGTGAAGATCCGCTCGTCGGGCTTCGTGATTCCGACCTCGCCGCTGGCGACGATGTGCTCGAAGCGCTCGCCGATCTCGAGGAATGCGATCTTGCCGAGCTGGAAGTCGAGGTCGCCGTTCGTGATGATGCCGAAACGGATTTCAGGCCAGTGCGACCGCAGCTCGTCGAGTGCGAGCAGCGCGTCATCGTGGAGGATCCACGCGTTCCGATAGCCGACGAGGTAGTCCTCGAACCACGTCTCCGCGGCCCGGTCGTCGGCGAGGTCGACGCCGTACGGGGCGACGAAGTCGCGCGCACGAGCGCGACGTTGGCCCAAGTAGTCGAGTTCGCCGGAGAGGTACCGGTGATAGTGGTGTTCCTCGAGGTCGTTCCATCTGGCGACTTCGCCCGCGACGGCCTCGTCGTCGAGATCGGGCGCGATGTGCGCGAGGGTCGTGGCCGCGGCGGCCTCGACCGAGGCGCGGTGGGCGAAGAGCGTGTCGTCGAGATCGAAGAGGATCACGCGGGGGGCGGTCATCTAAAGGACTCCTCGGGCCAGTCGCCGGACGGCGCGTCCGGTCGGTTCGCATCACGTACGCCGTGCCACGCGGGGGGTGTGGCGCCGTCGCGGAAGACGACGTTGCTGGGCCCGAGGCCCGTGTACGCGAAGCCCGTGCGCCGGGCGACAGCGGCGGAGGCGGAGTTGCCGACCAGGCATTCCCAGTGCACGACCGGGGTACCTGTCTCGGCAAGCCAGTCCACCACGGTCGCCACGGCCTCGGCCATGTAGCCGTGCCCGCGGTGGTCGGCACCGAGCCAGTAGCCGAGGTCGCCGAGATCACGCCTGTGCGCGATCATCCCCAGCAGTGCGGGGTCACCGTGGCGCCGGACGGCCCACGTCATCTCCGCATCCGCCGCCCATCCGTTCGGCACGTGCGTGTCGACGAAGTACTCCGCATCCTCGCGGCGGTAGGGCACGGGAAGGGTCATGAAGTGGGCCATCACCGGCTCTTGGCAGAAGCGTGTGATCTCGTCGAGATCCGCTTCGCAGGGCTGGTCGAGGACGAGACGCGGGCTTCGGAGGACGACCGGTTGCACGTCAGCCCGCCGGTGTCGGCGACGGTGCCGCGGTCGAATCGTGGAGGGTCCCGTGTGTGCCGGGGATGCCGGGGTCGAGGCGGGCCACGGTCATGCCTGCGGTGTGAGGCCGTCCCATCGCCGCGAGAGCCTCGGGGAGCTCCTCGAACGCGATGACACGGCCGACCGCGTCACCGGGAACGAGGCGCCCGGCGGCGATGTCGCGCAGCATGGCCTCGTACTCCGTCACCGCGATCCCGTGGCTACCGAGGATGACGAGTTCATCGGCGATGACCCGACCCATGGGAACCGACGGGTTCGCGTCGCCGTCGAGCAGGAGTCCGACCTGCACGTGGCGTCCACGGGGGCGCAGGCTGCGTACCGCATCGGCGAGGGTGTCGGCGCTGCCGAACGCGTCTACTGTGACATGCGCACCGCCGTCGGTGAGATCGCGGATGCGGTCCGCGATGTCCGGACCTGCGGTGACTGCGGTGGCTCCGAGGGCCTGAGCGGCGTCGAGCGACCGCTCGCTCACGTCGACCGCGACGACCTCGGCGCCAGCGGCCAATGCGACCATCACGCACGACAGACCGACGCCGCCGCAGCCGAAGATCACGACCTTCTCGCCCGGCTGTACGCCGCCCTGCACGTGGAGCGCGTGGTACGCGGTGCCGAAACGGCATCCGAGACCGGCCGCGTCGACGACGTCCAGCCCGTCGGGCAGTGCGACCAGGTTGAGGTCGGCTTCGACGACGGCCACCCGTTCCGCGAACGAACCCGGCAGGGTGAAGCCGGGTTGGAGCTGAGAGGTGCACACCTGCGTCGCGCCGACAGCGCACTCGGCGCAACGCCCACACGCGAGGATGAACGGCGCTGTCACCCGGTCGCCGACGGCGAAGCGCGTGACCTCCGCGCCGACCGCCGAGACGACGCCCGCGAACTCGTGTCCCGGCACATGCGGCAGCTGCACGTCGCTGTCATGACCCTGCCACGCGTGCCAGTCGCTGCGGCAGACACCCGTCGCGAGCACCTGCACGACTGCGCCGCGGGCGTCGCACACCGCATCCGGTACCTCGCCGACGACGGGCAGCGATGCGAATGTGTCGTACGTGACGGCGCGCATCGTGTCCCGCTCAGCGCGAGGCGCGGGGGAGGAGCCCGATGCGGTCGTAGACCGCGTTCAGTGTGTCGCGGGCGATCGATTCGGCCCGATCCGCCGAGCTGGCGAGGATCCGGTCGAGCTCCGCCGGGTCGTCGAGCAGTTCGAGAGCGCGCGCACGAACGGGTCCGAAGGTCTCGGTCACGGCTTCGGCGACGTCCTTCTTCAGATCGCCGTATCCTCGGCCCTCGTACTCGGCTTCGAGCTGCGGGATCGTCGATCCGCCGAACGCCGACAGGATGGTCAGCAGGTTCGAGACGCCGGGCTTCTCCTCGCGGTCGAAACGGATCTCGCGGCCCGTGTCGGTGACCGCCGACTTGATCTTCTTCGCCGTCTTGGACGGCTCGTCGAGCAGCCACACGACACCCGCGTCGGTCGCCGCGGACTTGCTCATCTTCGCGGTCGGGTTCTGCAGGTCGTAGATGCGTGCCGATCCCGCGGGGATCATGGCCTCGGGCACGCGGAAGGTGTCGCCGAAGCGGCTGTTGAAGCGGTTCGCGAGGTCCCGGGTCAGCTCGACGTGCTGGCGCTGGTCGTCACCGACGGGCACGACCGCGGTGTCGTAGAGCAGGATGTCGGCGGCCATGAGTACCGGGTAGGTGAAGAGTCCCACGGATGCGGCGTCGGCGCCCTGCTTCGCCGCCTTGTCCTTGAACTGCGTCATCCGGCCCGCCTCGCCGAAGCCCGTGATGGTGTTGAGCACCCACGCCAGCTCGGTGTGCGCCGGCACATGCGACTGGATGAAAAGAGTCGACTTCCCGGGGTCGATCCCGGCGGCGATGTACTGCGCGGCGGTGCGGCGGATCTGCTCCCGCAGACTCTTCGGATCCTGAGGCACGGTGAGCGCGTGCAGGTCGACGACGCAGAAGATCGCATCGTGGGTCTCCTGCATCTCCCGCCACTGCAGCAGCGCGCCGATGTAGTTGCCGATCTGCAGTGAGTCGGCGCTCGGCTGCATGCCGGAGAACAGGCGGGGCTTGGCGTGGGAGGTCATCCGTAAATCCTAGGAGTGGCGCGGATCCCCGCCGACTGCTGAGTGTCGCGGGGGATGGGTCAGAGGGCGTAGTCGACGACCACGGGGGTGTGATCGGAGAAACGGGCGTCGTAGCTGGGGGCGCGGTCGACCGCGTAGCCGACGACGCGGTCGGCGAGGGCCTTCGTGGCGAGCTGGTAATCGATGCGCCAGCCCGTGTCGTTGTCGAAGGCCTGCCCGCGCCACGACCACCACGTGTACGGCCCGTCGACCTCGCCCGCCTGCTTGCGACCCACATCGACCCAGCCCAGGCCGGCGCCGTCGTTGTAGCCGTCCTCGTCCTCCGCTCCGACGAACCGGTCGAAGTACGCCCGCTCGTCGGGGAGGAACCCGGCGCGCTTGACGTTGCCCTTCCAGTTGCGGATATCGAGTTTGCGGTGACCGACGTTGAGGTCGCCGACGACGACGGCGTACTCGCTGTGCGAGGCGAGCTCGGGCAGTCGAGCCTCGAACGCGTCGAGGAAGGCGTACTTGTCGACCTGCTTCTGGGTGTCGGCCTCGCCGGAGTGCACGTAGGCGCTCACGACGGTGAGGATCGAGTCGCCGACGCTGTAGTCGGCCTCGATCCAGCGGCCGGCGGTGTCGAAGTCGTCCGCGCCGATCGCGACGCGATGGATGGAGGCGGCCCCGCGACTCGCGATCGCCACTCCGGCGCGACCCTTCGCACTGGCCTCGTCGTGCACGATGTTCCAGTCCGGCCCGAGCAGCTGCTCGAGGTCGGTGGTGGAGGCCCGCACCTCCTGGAGGGCGAGGATGTCGACACCGCGGCCGTCGAGCCAGTCGGCCATCCCGCGTCGGTAGGCGGCGCGGATGCCGTTCACGTTGACGGTGGCGAGGCGAAGATTCGTCGAAGTCACCTAAGGAAGCCTAGAGGCGGCATCCGACATGGACGCGGTGAGCGGGGCGGGACCGCTCAGCGTGTAGACGGGGCGTCCTTCTTCAGCTTCGGATCCGATTCCATCTCCGCATCGGTCGGTACCGCCTCGCGGCGCTTCGCCTCCTCGCGGGCGTCGCTCTCGATCTGCCGCTTGAGACGCCACTTCCGGAACCCTCGTGCGTTCCGGTACTCCTCCTTGGCCTTCTCCAGGTTGCTGCGGGCCACCAGACGGCGAGCCTCTTCCAGCTTCGTCGCGTGCTCCACCTCGAGTTCCTCGTCGGACAGGCTGCGCGGGTCGATCGCGCTGTCCTTCATCCCGACCGAGATCCAGGCCGCGGAGATGAGCATGGCCTGACACGCGAAGTTCAGGAAGATCATGAGCCCGAGGATCGCGAAACCGGCGAGCAGAGGGTTGGCGCCGGTTCCGCCGACAAGGCCGAGGGTGACTCCCGCCTTGAGCACTCCAAGAGCGGCGGCACCGATGGCGGCCCCCGCGAACAGACGCTTCGGCGGGATCTTGATGGCGGACAGGATCCGGAACGCCGCGGCCAACGTCGCGAGATCGATCGCGAAGACGATCAGATAGCCGATGGTGCGCGCGACGATGACGGCGAACAGCGATTCGCGGTCGATGCCGACGAGCTCGAACGCGAATCCGAGAGCCGCGGTGCTCACGACGGACAGCGCCGCGGAGACGAGCACCACGGCGCCGAAACCGAGAGCGAGACCCAGATCCTTCAGCTTCTGCACGACGATCGGAGCGGCCAGGGGAGGCATGTCGAAGATTCGGCGTATGGCGTCCCGCATGGAGGCGAGGAAGCCGACCGCGGTCAGTAGCAGGCCGACGAGCGCGATGGCGGCCGTCCAGGTCAAGCCGGAACTCTTCGTGAGGGCGCTCGGCTGGATGAGTCCGGTCTCTCCGACTACACCGGGCACGGCGCTGTTGATGGCCCTGAAGATCTCCTCTTGTAGTCCCACGTCGGACGCGATCACGAAGCCGAGCACCGAGAACGCCACCCAGATGGCTGCGAAGAGGGCGAACACCGCTTGATAGGTCATGCCCGCCGCGAGCAGGGCTCCGCCCTGCGCCGCGTAGTGCATGAACGTCCGCACGATCCGCAGAGCCATGATCTTCGCGACGATCGCGGCGAAACCGGTCGGCACCTCCCGCGGAGCGGGCTTGGCTCCCATCGCCGTGGTGCTCGACTCCTCGTCTCTGACCGCCTGCGCGTCGGGATTGCGTGCCATTCGAACAACACTAATGAGGCCCCTGGACGCCGCCTGGGAATGATGTACGAACGACTCGCGGATGGATCGAACGAGACGGCATCCTCATTCTTCGAGGAGGACACATGCTCGGTCTGTTCGGACGGAAGAAGGAGCCGGAGTTCGTCCTTCGCGTGGATCGCGACAGCGTCGCCATGGGGGACGACGTCGAGAGCCACGCGTACGAGATGGTGCTCCCCTGCGGCACCTCGATCTCGGAGGCGGTCGACCTGGCATCGCCATCGGTCGGTGCGCCGGGATGGTCGTGGATCGCGGTGCTGGGTGGAACCCCGGTGGCCGTCTGGTCGGTGGACGGGGGAGCGCGTCTGCTCGTCGCCGATGCCCCGTTCGGTCCGCCGCACGGCGAGATCGACCTCTTCTTCCGCTATTTCGTGCAGATCGATCCCGAGTGGCTCTACTGGGAGCTGCGCAACGGAGCAGCGCCCGACCGCCGCGCTCTGGAGGAGGCGTTCGCGGGCCACGCGGCTCGCCGCCGTGAGGTGGCCGACCGGGCACGGGAGGCCTCGACGACGGAGCGGTTGCTCGGCGAGGAATGCGTCGCGGTCCTGACTCGTCTCGGCGTCGTCTTCGACCTCCACCACGACCGCCTCTGCCGGTTCGACTTCGTCGGCACGAGTTGGCGCATCGAGCGGCTCGACACCATGACCCGCGTGACGATGGGCGGCGGCCACGCGACGGGCTCCTTCCGGCCGTCGTCGTGGGCGGAGAAGTGGTTGGTCGCGGCGATCGGGGCGCGGTTGCGATTGATGGCGGGGCGGGATCCGCTGCCCTCCTTCGATCTGCGCCCGGCACCCGAGCTCCGCCCGCAGCCGCACATGTGGTCGGTGACGGGAGCCGACACCATCCAGGTCAGTGACGGCACGGGCCTCCTGCTGTACCACTTCGTCGCCGGCCGCTCCTTCTCGGAGATCCTCTCCGAGCTCGACCTCTGACCGGCGCCCTCGCGCTCAGCAGTGAGAACCGCGCCTCAGCAGGAACAAAAGCCGGGATTAGTCCTGCTGATGTGTCGAAGCTCCTGCTGAGCGCAAGGTCAGGAGGGGACGAACCATTGGGAGGGAGCTTCACCGCTGGGCGAGGGCGGCGCGCACGGTGTCGAGCACCAGATCCCAGTCGTAGAAGACTTGGGCATAGCTGAAGTGGAGGACGGTGAAGCCCCGTTGCTGCAGGAGCGCGGTGCGGCGCCGGTCCCGTCCGAACGCTTCCTGTTGAGCGTGCGTCTCGCGCCCGTCGAGCTCGAGTACCAACCAGCCGTCGACGAGGAGATCGACGCGTCCGATCCCCGGTCAGTCGACGGCCCGACGCCGATCGCGGCATCAGCAGATGGAGGCCCGAATCCGGCGGTATCCACGCCCCGTACAGGCGGAGCGCAGACACGCAGCCGAGCCGGCCACCCAGCCGCATCGCGCGGATCAGCTGAGCGTCGGTTCCGGGTTGCGCATACCATCCGCGGTGCACCTGCCAGAGACGTCCCTCGTGGACCTCGCGCTCGACGGCAGCGCGCCCCATGCCGCGGCGACGGAGTTCGGACGTGGGGATCAGAGGCGTCGTGAGGAGACGGGTCATCCGCCCATGGTGGGCATCCAGATCCCTTGGGCCGCGGGGGTGCCGCTCACCTGGGGACAGGGCGCGTGACATCCCGCCTGGGGAGGCCACGAGCTTCCCCGCGCTCAGCAGGAACAGCAACACCTCAGCAGGAACGAATCGTCGGATTCATCCTGCTGAGGTGTCGAACTTCCTGCTGAGCGCAGGGAGAGTTCCTGCTGAGCGCGAGGGTCAGGGGCGGCCTCGGAGGACGGCCTGCTTGACCTCGGCGATCGCCTTGGTCACCTCGATGCCGCGGGGGCACGCCTCCGAGCAGTTGAAGGTGGTGCGGCAGCGCCACACACCTTCCTTGTCGTTGAGGATGTCGAGACGCACCTGGGCGGCCTCGTCGCGGTCGTCGAAGATGAAGCGGTGCGCGTTCACGATCGCGGCCGGTCCGAAGTACTGACCGTCGGTCCAGAACACCGGGCACGACGAGGTGCACGCGGCGCACAGGATGCACTTGGTGGTGTCGTCGAAACGCTCGCGGGCGGCGACCGTCTGCGTGCGCTCGCGCACCGGCGACCCCGAGGCCTGGAGGAACGGCTGGATCTGACGGTAGGACTCGAAGAACGGCTCCATGTCGACGATCAGGTCCTTCTCGAGCGGAAGTCCCTTGATGGCCTCGACGTAGATCGGCTGCGACGGGTCGAGATCCTTGATGAGCGTCTTGCACGCGAGCCGGTTGCGGCCGTTGATGCGCATGGCGTCCGACCCGCAGATCCCGTGGGCGCACGAGCGACGGAAGGTCAGCGACCCGTCCTGCTCCCACTTGATCTTGTGGAGTGCATCGAGGATGCGGTCGGTGGGCAGGACGCGGACGTCGAAGTCCTGCCAGCGCGGCTCCTCGTCGAGCTCCGGAATGAAGCGACGGATGATCAGGGTGACGACGAAGGACCCGGGAGGGGCCTCCTCCATCTCGCTCTCGAGGGCTGAGCCCTGGGCGGCTTCGACGGTGATGGTCGACATTTAGTACTTACGCTCCATCGGCTGGTAGTTCGTGACGACGACGGGCTTCCACCCGAGTTCGATGTGATCGTCGGCGTGCGACGAGTGCGGGTCGCCCGTGAGATAGGCCATCGTGTGCTGCATGTAGCCCTCGTCGTCGCGCTTCGGGAAGTCGTCGCGCATGTGGCCGCCGCGGCTCTCCTTGCGGTTGCGCGCGGAGTAGACGACGACCTCGGCGAGATCGAGCAGGAAGCCGAGCTCGATGGCCTCGAGCAGGTCGGTGTTGAAGCGCTTGCCTTTGTCCTGCACCGCGATGTTGCGGTAGCGCTCGCGCAGGCCGACGATGATCTCCATCATCTCGCCGAGCGACTCCTCGGTGCGGAACACCTGGGCCTTGCGGTCCATCTCGTCCTGCAGTTCCTTGCGGATCGCCGAGATGCGCTCGGTGCCCGTGGAGCTCTGCAGCATCTCGATGAGCTCGCGGATCTCCTTCGTCGGGTCCTTCGGCAGCGGCACGAACTCGGCCGAGTTGGCGTACTCGACGGCGTTGTTACCCGCGCGCTTGCCGAAGACGTTGATGTCGAGCAGCGAGTTGGTGCCGAGACGGTTCGATCCGTGCACCGAGACGCACGCGCACTCGCCGGCGGCGTAGAGGCCGGGGACCACGGTGTCGTTGTTCGAGAGCACCTCGGCCTTGATGTTGGTCGGGATGCCGCCCATCGCGTAGTGCGCCGTCGGCATGACGGGCACCGGCTCGACGACCGGGTCGACGCCCAGGTAGGTGCGGGCGAACTCGGTGATATCGGGAAGCTTGCTCTCGAGGACCTCGGCGCCGAGGTGGGTGCAGTCGAGGAGCACGTAGTCCTTGAGGGGACCCGCGCCACGACCCTCCGCGACCTCCTGGACCATGCAGCGCGAGACGATGTCGCGCGGCGCCAGGTCCTTGATGGTCGGGGCGTAGCGCTCCATGAAGCGCTCACCGTCGGCGTTGCGCAGGATCGCACCCTCGCCTCGGGCGCCCTCGGTGAGGAGGATGCCGAGCCCCGCGAGGCCGGTCGGGTGGAACTGGAAGAACTCCATGTCCTCGAGCGGCAGGCCCTTGCGCCAGATGATGCCGACACCGTCACCCGTGAGAGTGTGGGCGTTCGACGTCGTCTTGTAGATCTTGCCGAAGCCGCCGGTCGCGAAGACGATCGACTTGGCCTGGAATACGTGCAGATCACCGGTCGCGAGCTCGTAGGCCACGACGCCGGACGGCCGCTTGACCGTCTTGCCGTTCTCGACGACCTCGGTCATCGCGAGGTCCAGCACGTAGAACTCGTTGAAGAAGTTGATGCCGAGCTTGACGCAGTTCTGGAACAGCGTCTGCAGGATCATGTGGCCCGTGCGGTCGGCGGCGTAGCAGGCCCGGCGGACCGGGTTCTTGCCGTGCTCCGCCGTGTGACCGCCGAAGCGACGCTGGTCGATCTTGCCGTCGGGCGTGCGGTTGAAGGGCAGGCCCATGTTCTCGAGGTCGATGACCGCGTCGATGGCCTCCTTCGCGAGGATCTCGGCCGCGTCCTGGTCGACGAGGTAGTCGCCACCCTTGACGGTGTCGAAGGTGTGCCACTCCCAGCTGTCCTCCTCCACGTTCGCGAGCGCTGCGGCCATGCCGCCCTGCGCCGCGCCCGTGTGGGAACGCGTGGGATAGAGCTTGGAGATGACCGCGGTCTTCGCCTTGGGGCCCGCTTCGATGGCGGCACGCATACCGGCGCCGCCGGCACCGACGATGACGACGTCGAACTGGTGGTAGTGGACGCCGTCGATGACGCCGCCGTCACCCTCGGGCGTCCACGAGATGGGGTTCTCGGGGTCACGCGCGGGGCCGCCGGTGCTGTCGGAGCGATCGTGGGTCAGCTTGGGGAACATGCCCTTCTTCTCGGCGCTCATCGGGCGGCGCAGAAGGAGGGGAGCAGGTCGGCGGCGGTGCCCGTGGGGCAGGGGTCGAACGTGAAGATCACAAGAGTCCCGAGGAGGATGAGGAGGACGGTGGAGACGAAGATGGCGCGCTTGAGCCACGTGTTGAGACGGGGCCCGGTCGAGTAGTCGTTGACGATCGTTCGCATGCCGTTGGAGCCGTGGATCAGCGCGAGCCACAGGAGGGCTGCGTCGTACCACTGCCAGAACGGGCTGGCCCACTTGCCGGCGACGAAGCCGAAGTCGATGGCCTTGACGCCTTCGCCGGCGTAGAGGTTCACGAACAGGTGGCCGAAGATCAGCACGACCAGCACGACGCCGGAGGCGCGCATGTAGATCCAGCCCCACTTCTCCCAGTTGGTGCGGCGGGGAGCGGGCTTGCTGCGAGGAGCATCGAGGGTTGCAGTCATCGTCAGCCTCCGAAGATGTGCATGAGGTGACGCGGGGCGAAGCCCAGCATCAGGACGGCCCAGAGCGCGATGACGATCCAGAACATGAGGCGCTGGTTGCGCGTTCCGACGCTCCAGAAGTCGATCAGGATGATGCGCAGCCCGTTGAGGGCGTGGAATCCGATGGCGGCGACGAGCGCGAGCTCGCCGAGGCCCATGATCGGGTTCTTGTACGTGCTCATGACGGCGTTGTAACCCTCGGGGCTCACGCGCACGAGCGCGGTGTCGAGGATGTGCACGAGGAGGAAGAAGTAGATCGCGACACCGGTGATGCGGTGCAGGACCCACGACCACATGCCTTCGCGGCCGCGGTACACGGTTCCGGCGGGGCGCTTCGGCATGGAGAACCGCTTGCCCGCCTTCTGGGTGGGTGGGAGTCCGCCGGATGCCCCCGGCGTGAGGGAGTCGGTGCTCTTCAGCGACACGTGCTTTTTCCCGCCTTCTCTGGTCGGTAGGTGCACGGACGAGTCTATGCGTCTGTAAAGGACCTCCGGCCGCGCGACCGCTGGAAAGATCGAGGGTTCTTCAGGCCAGCGGTGCGGGCAGCGGTGTCGGGGAGGTTCGGTGGAGGCCGATGACCTCGCCGTAGTGGCCGAGCAGCTGATCGCAGACGCCCGACCAGCTGCGGCCGAGCACCTTCCGGCGGCCTGCCTCGCCCCAGCGCGCCCTCAGAGCGGGGGATCCGAGCAGCAGGTCGACGCTGCGACGGAGCGCCGCCGGGTCCGCGGGATCGAAGAGGAGCCCGTCGGTCCCGTCGTCGACGAGGTCGATCGGCCCTCCCGCGTGCGGGGCGATGACGGGCAGTCCGGATGCCTGCGCCTCCTGGATCGTCTGCCCGAACGTCTCCTCGGTGCCGGTGTGCACGAACAGGTCGAACGAGGCGTAGGCGTCGGCCAGGGCCTCGCCGCTCAAGCGTCCGAGCCAGACGACGTGCTGGCCGCGGAGAGCGCGGCGGACGAGCGGCTCCGAGGGGCCGTCGCCGACGATCGCGATCGTGACGTCCGGCAGTCCCGCGAGTTCGCGGAGGCGCTCCACCTGCTTCTCGGGGGCGATGCGGCCCACGTAGCCGATGACCACGCGACCGCCTGAGCCGAGGCGGCGGCGGAGCGCGGCGGCGGACGGGCGGAGCCGGTTGCGCGGATGGTAGAGCTCGATGTCGACCCCCCGACCCCAGAGGGCGAGCCGGGGGATGCCGGCGCCGATGCAGTCCTGGGCGGCCGCAGTGCTCGGCGCGAGGGTCCGATCCGCGCTCTCGTGGATCTTCCGGACGAACTGCCAGGCCAGCTTCGATGCCAGGCCGAGGCGGTTGCGCTTCGCGTACCCGGCCACGTCTGTCTGGTAGATCGCGACCGACGGGATGCCCGCCTTGCGGGCCGCGTTCAGGGCGTGACCGCCGAGGAGGAAGGGGGACGCGGCGTGGAGCACATCGGGTGCGAAGTCCTCGAGGAGCCGCGCGACCTGGGGACTCGGCAGACCCACCGGGAACCGGCGGTAGGCGACCGCGGGGACCTGATGGACCGGGAATCCGGCGAAGGTGGACGGCGCCTTGGCGTGCGGGGCGATGACCATGGCCTCGTGGCCTTCGCGAGCCAGGTGTTCGAGCACGCGGCACACGCTGGTCGTGACCCCGTTGACGGTGGGCAGGAAGCTCTCGCTGACGACGGCGACCTTCATATCCACGAGGGTCGATCGTCCGAGAAGAGCGGGGGTGGCTCGCGGGTGTCGCCCGGGTGAAGGGCGAGGGGCGAGATGACGAGGCCGACGCCGTCGAGTGCCGGGAGGGTCCGAGAAGGCGCATGTCGTCCTGGCTAGGCTGGCCCCTATGGCGCAGAACGGTTACAGCTGGAGTGGTCGGGGCACCGAGACCGAGGCGGTCGACCGCTTCTACAGTGTCATCCCGGCCGGGGGGATCGGGTCGCGGCTCTGGCCGCTGTCGCGCGCCAACGCGCCCAAGTTCCTCCACGACCTCACCGGGTCGGGCCAGACGCTGCTCCGCGCGACCTGGGATCGACTCGCACCCATCTCCGGAGGAGACCGGATCATGGTCGTGACCGGGCGTGCGCACCGGGCGGCCGTCGAGGCCCAGCTCCCCGAGCTCGCGGACGAGAACGTCGTGCTCGAGAGCGAGGGCAAGGACTCCTCCGCCGCCATCGGGCTCGCCGCCGCCATCCTCGAGCGACGTCAGCCGGGCGTCATCATCGGATCCTTCGCGGCCGATCACGTGATCGGCGACAACCGTCGCTTCCGGCAGGCGGTCGTCGAGGCCATCGCGCTGGCCGACGAGGGCTACGTCGCGACCATCGGTATCCAGCCCACCGAGCCCGCCATCGGCTTCGGCTACATCGACTGCGGCGACCGTATCGAGATCGAGGGTGCTCCGAGCGCGCTGCGCGCCAACGGGTTCGTCGAGAAGCCGGACCTCGACACGGCCAGGGCCTACGTCGAGTCGGGCACCTATCTATGGAACGCCGGCATGTTCATCGTGCGCGCCGATCGCCTGCTCGAGCAGCTGGGCAAGACGCAGCCCGAGCTCCTCGCGGGGCTGCTCGAACTGGCCGAGGCCTGGGACACCCCCGACCGGGGCGTGGTCGTCGACCGGGTGTGGCCTCGCCTCACGAAGATCGCGATCGACTATTCGGTGGCCGAGCCGTCGGCGCGCGAAGGCGTGCTGGCCGTCATCCCCGCCGACTTCCCCTGGGACGATGTGGGCGACTTCGCCTCGCTCGCCAAACTGCAGGCCGGCGGTCGGAAGAGCGACCTCGCCATCCTGGGCGAGAACGCGCGGGTGCTGTCGGATTCGTCGAGCGGCATCGTGGTCAGCGAGACGGGCCGCCTCATCAGCCTCATCGGGGTCGAGAACATCGTCGTCGTGGATACTCCGGACGCGCTCCTCGTGACGACGGCCGAGCACGCCCAGCGGGTCAAGTCGGTCGTCGACGCGCTCAAGGTCTCGGGGCGTACGGAGGTCCTCTGACCCGATCCGGGCACGAGCGGACCGGCCCGAAAGGGTTACGGAATCGTCCCGAACTGGTGACACGGCACGTGAGAGCCGTTCACTAGGTTGGTCGACATGTCTCGCATCACAGCCCGATTCGCCGCGCTCTCGCTCGTCGGCGCCGTCTCCCTGTCGCTCGCCGCGTGCGCCCCGGCGCCCGCGAGCTCCGGCGACGCCGCCGCATCCGACTACTGCGCGCGGATGGTCACCAACTCCGGTGGACTCGAGGACCGCTCCTTCAACCAGACCAGCTGGGCGGGTATGGAGCAGGCCAAGACCGAGCTCGGCATCGACACGCAGGTGCTCGTCTCGACGTCGGAGACTGACCTCGCACCGAACGTCGCTCAGGCCGTCGACTCCGGCTGCAAGTTCGTCCTCACGGTCGGCTACGAGCTCGCCTCGGCCACCGAGGAGGAGGCGAAGAAGAATCCCGACGTCCACTTCGCGATCGTCGACGAGATGGTTACGGCCGACAACGTCAAGCCCATCATCTTCGACACCGCGCAGGCCTCGTTCCTCGCGGGCTACCTGGCCGCCGGCGCCACCAAGACCGGTGTGGTCGCCACGTTCGGCGGCGGCAACCAGCCTCCCGTCACTCTCTTCATGGACGGCTTCGTCGACGGCGTGAAGAAGTACAACGAGGTGCACAACACCTCCGTCAAGGCCCTCGGGTGGGACACCGCTACCCAGGACGGCCTGTTCACGGGCGACTTCGAGGACACCACGAAGGGCAAGACGCTCGCCCAGGGCCTCATCGACCAGGGTGCGGACATCATCCTCCCGGTCGCGGGCCAGGTCGGCGAGGGGGCCGCCGCCGCCGCGCTCGAGGCGGGGAACGTCTCGATCATCTGGGTCGACAACGACGGCTGGGAGACCCTGCCCAGCGAGTACCGCCCGATCGTGATGACCAGCGTCATGAAGAACACGCAGAGCGCCGTGCTGGAGGTCATCGAGACCGACAAGGCCGGCTCGTTCTCGAACGACCCGTACGTGGGTCGTCTCGACAACGGCGGCGTCGACCTCGCGCCGTATCACGACTGGTCGGAGAAGCTCCCGAAGGAGCTGCAGGACGAGGTGCAGAAGGTTCGCGGCGACATCGTCTCCGGCGTTATCAAGGTCTCTTCGCCCTCCACTCCCTGAGGGCGAGCACCCCTCGTTCGACGGGGCCGGCGCGTTCAGTGCGCCGGCCCCGTCGTCGTCGAACCCGGACCTAGCCGCCGTCGTTCATAACGAGTGCGTCTCGGTAGCCCCGGCGGGCCCGTGACAGGGATGGCGCTCTGTGTAACGTGAAGCAATCCTGGCCGCCGATGACGTCGGTCCGGGGTATCGGGCTGATCCGCCCACGACCGGCTGCGGCCGGGGTTCGTCGTCTCTACGAGGAGAAACATCGTGAGAATCACCACGCGCCGCGGTCTCGCCGGCATCACCACGCTCGGCGTCGCCGCGCTCGTCCTGTCGGGCTGCGCTCCGGCACCCGAGACCACAGCCGGAAGCGACGCGACCGCCGCGTCCGACTTCCTGCCCTGCATGGTCTCCGACTTCGGCGGGTTCGACGACAAGTCGTTCAACCAGGCCGGCTACGAGGGCCTTCAGGCCGCAGCGGGCGAACTCGGCGTCACCCCCAAGACCGTCGAGTCGGCCGCCGAGACCGACTTCGCGCCCAACATCCAGGGACTCGTCGACCAGGGCTGCAAGCTCGTCGTCACCGTCGGCTTCGCGCTGTCCGAGGCCACCGGCGCCGCTGCGACCGCCAACCCCGACGTCGAGTTCGCCATCATCGACGACAACCAGCTCACCGAGACCAACGTCAAGCCGATCGTGTTCGACACGGCCCAGGCCGCGTTCCTTGCCGGCTACACCGCTGCCAGCTACTCCAAGACCGGCATCGTCGGCACCTACGGCGGACAGCCGTACCCCTCCGTCACCATCTTCATGGACGGCTTCGCCGAGGGTGTGAAGTACTACAACACCCAGAAGGGCAAGGACGTCAAGGTCCTCGGTTGGGACGTCCAGTCGCAGAACGGCGTCTTCACCGGCGGCTTCGAGGCCGGCACCGAGGCCAAGAGCGCGGCGCAGAACCTGATCGACCAGAACGCCGACGTGCTGCTGCCCGTCGGTGGCCCGATCTTCCAGAGCGCGATCGAGGCCATCAAGGACTCCGGCAAGGACGTCGCCATGATCGGCGTCGACTCCGACCTCTACGAGACCGCTGCCACCGGCAACGAGCTGTTCCTCACCTCGATCCTCAAGCAGGTCGGCGGAGGCGTCTCCGACGTCGTCACCACCGCGGCGAACGGCGAGTTCGACAACACGCCCTACGTCGGCACTCTGAAGAACGACGGCGTCGGCATCGCTCCCTTCCACGACTACTCCTCGAAGGTCTCGGCTGACCTCCAGGGCGAGCTCGACACGATCAAGGCGTCGATCATCTCGGGCGAGATCACGGTCTCCTCGCCCTCGTCGCCCAAGTCCTGAGTCCCTCAGGTCTGATCGCAGTACCGATCACATGCCGCGGGGCCTAGAGGTACCGCAGTAAGCAACACAGCACAGCAGAACCCGTGAGGGGGAGTCGGCATCGGCCGGCTCCCCCTCACGGCGTTCGTCCCCGCGAGACCGCCGAGCGCGCGGATGGGGAAGAACCCGTGACGACGGGTAGGTTTGATCCATTGGCGATACGCCGCGACTGACGGCAGGGAAGGCGTTCAGGTGAAACTCGAGCTACGGGGCATCACGAAGAGATTCGGGACTCTGACAGCCAACGACTCCATCTCTCTCACGGTCCAGCCGGGTGAGATCCACGCCCTCCTCGGTGAGAACGGCGCGGGCAAGTCGACCCTCATGAACGTTCTCTACGGCCTCTACCAGGCCGACGAGGGCCAGATTCTCCTGGACGACGTCGCGCAGGCCTTCGCCGGGCCGGGCGATGCCATGAAAGCGGGCATCGGCATGGTGCACCAGCACTTCATGCTCATCCCCGTGTTCACGGTCGCCGAGAACGTGTCGCTCGGGCACGAGCAGACCAAGGCCGGTGGCCGCCTCGATCTCGCCGCAGCGCGGGCCAAGGTGCGCGAGATCTCCGCGCGCTTCGGATTCGACGTCGACCCCGACGCGCTGGTCGAGGACCTCCCCGTGGGCGTGCAGCAGCGCGTCGAGATCATCAAGGCCCTCTCGCGGGATGCGAAGGTCCTCGTGTTCGACGAGCCCACCGCGGTCCTCACTCCTCAGGAGACCGACGAGCTGATCGGCATCATGCGTCAGCTCAAGGCGGCCGGTACCTCCATCGTCTTCATCTCGCACAAGCTCCGCGAGGTCCGCGAGATCGCCGACCGCGTGACGGTCATCCGTCTCGGCAAGGTCGTCGGCGAGGCGGATCCGTCGTCGACGAACGCCGAGCTGGCGTCGCTCATGGTCGGCCGTTCCGTCGAACTGACGGTCCAGAAGCAGCCGGCGAAGCCCGGCGATGCCGCACTGGTCGTCCAGAACGTCTCGGTCATCGATCCGCGCGGTCAGATCATGGTCAAGGACGTGAGCTTCGAAGTGCGCCGCGGCGAGGTGCTCGCCATCGCGGGCGTCCAGGGCAACGGGCAGACCGAGCTGACGGAAGCGCTCATCGGCCTCCAGAACCGTGTCGAGGGATCGATCACGCTCGACGGTAAGCCGCTCACGGGTCTCGGGGTGCGGCAGGTGCTCGACGCCGGCGTCGGGTTCGTGCCCGAGGATCGCAAGGAGGACGGTCTCGTCGCCGAGTTCTCCATCGCCGAGAACCTCATGCTCGACCGCTCCGACAGCGGCCCGTTCGTCAAGGGCGGCATGCTCCAGCTCAAGGATCTCGCCGAGTTCGCGGCGGAGAAGCGCGTCGAGTTCGACATCCGTGCGCAGAGCATCGAGACCCACGTCGGCCGCCTGTCCGGCGGTAACCAGCAGAAGGTCGTGCTGGCACGCGAACTGAGCCGCGACCTGCGACTCTTCGTCGCCGCCCAGCCCACCCGCGGACTCGATGTCGGATCCATCGAGTTCGTGCACACCCGTATCGTCGAGGCGCGCGATGCCGGGACTCCGGTCATCGTGATCTCGACGGAACTCGACGAGGTCGTAGCCCTCGCCGACCGCATCGCCGTGATGTATCGCGGCTCGATCGTCGGGATCGTCCCCGGGGACACCCCCCGCGACGTCCTCGGCCTGATGATGGCGGGCGAGCCCGCACCGGAGGTGACGGCCGCGTGAGCGACAAGCCGGAGCAGCTGCCCGTCGTGACCGCGGAGGCGAAGCTCGCCGACGCGGGCACCGCCCCCACCCCCGACGAGCCGAAGTCGACGCGCATCCTGCGCGAGATCACGACCGGCAGTGCCGCCATCTCGGTACTGGCCGTGGTGCTCGCTCTCGTGATCGGCGGAATCCTCATCGCCGTGACCGATGCGCGCGTGCAGGCGACGGCCGGGTACTTCTTCTCCCGTCCGACCGACCTCCTGCAAGCGATCGGCGACTCCGTGGGCGGCGCGTACTCCGCCCTGTTCCAGGGTGCGATCTACAACTTCCGCCGCCCCGGCTTCGCCGACGGCATCAAGCCGCTCACCGAGACGCTGACGTTCGCGACGCCGCTCATCGCGGCGGGCCTGGGCGTGGCACTGGCCTTCCGTGTCGGCCTCTTCAACATCGGTGGCCGCGGCCAGATGCTCGTCGCCGCTGCGGCGTCGGGCTGGGTCGCCTTCTCGTTCGACCTGCCCTTCTTCATCCACATGATCGTGGCTCTCATCGCCGGTCTCGTCGCGGGTGCCGTGTGGGGCGGGGTCGTCGGACTGCTGAAGGCGCGCACCGGCGCGCACGAGGTGATCGTCACGATCATGCTCAACTACGTCGCGTTCTATCTGATCTCGTTCCTCCTGCGCACTCCGGGTGCGCTGCAGGCACCGGGCAGCAACAACCCCAAGACCCCGGGGATGAAGGACACCGCGGTCTTCCCCGACCTGCTGGGTTCCGGTTACAACCTGCATGCGGGCTTCATCTTCGCGATCGCCGCGACCGTGTTCGTCTGGTACCTCCTCAACCGGTCGAGCCTCGGCTTCAAGTTCCGCGCCGTCGGCGAGAACCCGAACGCCGCTCGCGTGGCCGGTATCAATGTGAACCGCATCTGGATCACCGCCATGGCCATGTCGGGGGCGCTGATCGGCCTGGCGGGTGTGTCGCAGGTGCTGGGCACGGTCACCACCGGCTTCAGCTCCGGCATCGACGCGGGCATCGGATTCGACGCCATCACCGTGGCGCTCCTCGGCCGCTCGCGCCCCGTCGGCGTCTTCATCGCCGGTGTCCTCTTCGGTGCTTTCAAGGCCGGTGGCTTCTCGATGCAGGCCGCGCAGGGAGTCCCGGTCGACATCGTGCTCGTCGTCCAGTCGCTCATCGTGCTCTTCATCGCGGCGCCGCCCCTCGTGCGGGCCGTGTTCCGTCTGCCCACCCCCGGTGTCCGCAAGGCGCCCCGTGCGAAGAAGGCGGTGGCCTGATGACCTCGACCGACACCCGTCCCGTGGCTCCCGATTCGAGCCCCATCGTCCACGAGACCGCGGTCGTGAGGAGTTGGAAGACCAGCGTCGTACTCGCCGTCTTCACGGTCCTCGGCGCCGTCCTCCTCATCGGCTTCGGTCGCGAGGGGACGAGCGGATTCCGCCTCGCCTCCGACGGCGACTTCTTCGCGCTTCCCGACATGGCCGTCTCTACCATGGGCGCCGCTGTGGTGATCGTCCTGGTGCTCGCCGCCCTCACCGGCGTGAGCGTCATGATGACCCTCCGCTACACCAAGACGCCCCTCTGGCTCATCAGCCTCTTCGCGTTCCTCCTGTTGTTCGGGTTCCTCACCTGGGCTGCAGCCGGAGCAACGATCCCCGTGCCCGGTCTGCTCGTCGGCGCCCTCGGTCTCAGTGTTCCGCTGATCTTCGGCGCCCTGGGCGGTGTGCTCTCCGAGCGGGTCGGCGTGGTCAACGTGGCCATCGAGGGCCAGCTGCTCGCCGGGGCCTTCACGTCGGCCGTCGTCGCGTCCATCACGCAGCAGCCCTTCCTGGGCCTCGTCGCCGCCATGGTGGCGGGAGTCCTCGTGTCTTTCGTGCTCGCCGCGTTCGCGATCAAGTACCTGGTCGACCAGGTCATCGTGGGTGTCGTGCTCAACGTCCTGGTCACCGGTCTCACCAGCTTCCTGTTCTCTCAGGTGCTCTCGGCCAACCCGGGCCTGCTCAACTCCCCGCCGCGCTTCGACCGCATCGACATCCCGGTCCTGTCGCAGATCCCGATCATCGGGCCCGCGCTCTTCAAGCAGACGATCATCGTCTACTTCGTCTACGTCGCCGTGTTCGTGGTCTGGTACTGCCTGTTCCGCACGAAGTGGGGCCTGCGTCTCCGCTCCGTCGGCGAGCACCCCCAGGCAGCGGACACCGTCGGCATCAACGTCGCGCGGACCCGTTTCTGGAACGTCTCGCTGGCCGGCGCCATCGCGGGCTTCGGCGGCGCCTACTTCACGCTCGGCTCCGTCGGCGCGTTCAACAAGGAGATGACGGCGGGAGCCGGATTCATCGCGCTCGCGGCGGTCATCTTCGGTCGCTGGGATCCCATCCGTGCCACGCTCGCCGCGCTTCTCTTCGGATTCGCATCAAACCTGCAGAACGTCCTGAGCATCATCGGCTCGCCCGTCCCCAGCGAGTTCATGCTGATGCTCCCCTACGTGGTCACGATCTTCGCGGTCGCCGGTCTCGTCGGTCAGTCCCGGGCCCCCGCAGCATCCGGCAAGCCCTACATCAAGGCCTGACCCGTGGCGATCGAAGAGAAGGCCGTCGACTGGAACGAACTCCGTCGGCTCGCCACAGACGCCATGAAGAAGGCGTACGTCCCGTACTCGCGGTTCCCGGTCGGAGTCGCGGCGATCGTCGACGACGGCCGGATCATCAGCGGCTGCAACGTCGAGAACGCCTCCTACGGACTCACACTCTGCGCGGAGTGCACCCTCGTCTCGACACTCACGATGACGGGCGGCGGCAAGCTCGTCGCGTTCGCCTGCGTCGACGGCGACGGTAACAGGCTGATGCCGTGCGGCCGGTGTCGGCAGCTGCTCTTCGAGCACTCAGCCGAAGGCATGCTGCTCGACACCGTCAGCGGCATCAGGACCATCGACGAGGTCATCCCCGACGCATTCGGTCCGCGGACCCTCGCGGCCTACCGGGAGAATCACTGAGGGACGCCCCAGCGGGTCGACGAGCCACGCCCCACAGGGGAGAACGCACGGCGCGGCGACCGGAGGGATGGTGCGCTGCTCCTAGCGTGTGAGCCGTGCGTCGTTCACTCATCCTCATCCCTGTCGTCCTGTCCACCCTTGCCCTGACGGCGTGCGTGGCGCCCGCTCCCGAGCCGACGGCCACCGTCACCGAGACGGTGACCCCGAGCCCCTCGACCAGCCCTAGCTCCTCCCCGAGCAGCACCGCGCAGGTGGACCCGAACGCGCCGGCCGGTCAGTGTGCGGACAACGCTTTGGCCGTGGACGTGAAGAGCGAGGGGGCGGGCGCAGGCAATCTCGAGTACGCGGTGGTCTTCCGCAACACCGGCGACACCCCGTGCGAGCTGCGCGGCTTCCCCGGGGTCTCGGTCGTGTCGGGCGGCGCCCAGGTGGGCGCCTCCGCGGAGGAGACCAGCGGCGCCGCGGTCGAGACCATCACCATCGAGCCGGGCGCATCGATCTCCGCTCCGCTCCGCGCCGTGAACGTGGGAGACAACGGCGGGCCGCTCGGGGATGCCTGCCAGGCCACCACGGGGGACGCGTGGCAGATCTACCCGCCCCACTCGTTCGTCCCGGTCGAGGTGAGCTCGCCCGGTCTCGCCGCCTGTGCGAACGCTTCCACGAATTTCCTGACCGTCTCGCCCGTCGCAGCCGGCTGAGAACCCGGCGCAGGACGAACAGCCCCGCAGGCATGCCCGCGGGGCTGTTCCGCGATAGAGACCCGGCGCGGTGGTGTGTCGGTCGGGCCTTCTAGGCTTGCGGTCATGGCAGAGAACTTCGATGCGGTCGATCTCATCATCGGCAAGCGGGACGGGCGCGAACTGAGCACGGCGGAGATCGACTGGCTGGTCGACGCGTTCACACGCGGCTTCGTCGCCGACGAGCAGATGTCCGCCTTCGCGATGGCCGTCCTCCTGAACGGCATGTCGCGGTCCGAGATACGCGACCTCACGCTCGCCATGATCGCGAGCGGTGAGCGGATGGACTTCTCCTCGCTCTCCAAGCGGACCGTCGACAAGCACTCCACGGGCGGTGTCGGTGACAAGATCACGCTTCCGCTGGTCCCCCTGGTGGCGGTCTTCGGACTCGCCGTCCCGCAGCTCTCGGGCCGGGGGCTCGGGCACACCGGCGGAACGCTCGACAAGCTCGAATCGATCCCCGGCTGGCGCGCCGACGTGAGCCCTGCCGAGATGATGACCCAGCTGGAAGGCGTCGGCGCGGTGATCTGCGCGGCGGGCGCGAGCCTCGCCCCGGCGGACAAGAAGCTGTACGCGTTGCGCGACACGACCGGGACGGTCGAGGCCATCCCGCTCATCGCGTCGTCGATCATGTCCAAGAAGATCGCCGAGGGCACCGGCGCTCTGGTCCTGGACGTGAAGTTCGGCCAGGGGGCCTTCATGAAGGATCTCGACCGTGCCCGCGAGCTGGCGAAGACGATGGTCGACCTCGGTCGCGACGCGGGAGTCGTCACGAGCGCGCTGCTCACGGACATGAACGTCCCGCTGGGCCTCACCGTGGGGAACGCGCTCGAGGTCCGCGAATCCGTCGAGGTACTCGCCGGGGGCGGGCCCGCCGATGTGATCGAACTGACCGTGACCCTCGCCGAAGAGATGCTGCGCGCGGCAGGTGTGACGGATGCCGATCCGGCCGCTGCGCTGGCCGACGGCCGGGCGATGGATGTGTGGCGCCGCATGATCGAGGCGCAGGGCGGCGACGCATCCGCGGCTCTGCCCACCGCGCGTCACTCCCACGTCATCGTGGCCGAGGAGGACGGCGTGCTGGTCGATCAGCACGCTCTTCCCATCGGCATCGCAGCCTGGCGACTGGGCGCGGGCCGTGCTCGCCAGGGTGACGCGGTTTCCGCGGGAGCGGGCATCGAGTTGCATGCCAAGCCGGGCGACCGCGTCGTGAAGGGCGCGCCTCTTCTGACTCTCCATGCCGACGACGAGGCACGTATCCCGCGCGCCCTCGACTCGCTCGACGGCGCGTGGACGATCGGTGACGAGGCTCCGGCGACGCGACCGCTGGTCGCCGAGATCATCCGCTGAGAGCCTGCGACATGTTCCTCGGACGCGAGGGGCGCAGGGCATAGATTGGCCGGTATGAGCGACGGTGAGCGGTATCTGATCGAGGGCGGGCGCGTCGACATCGCGGATCTGCCGAAGGTGAGCCTTCACGACCACCTCGATGGTGGCGTGCGCCCGCAGACCATCGTCGAATTGGCCGACGAGCAGGGACTCGAGATCCCGGCGGGCGACGCGGCCGGTCTCGCCGACTGGTTCGTCGAGACCGCCGATGCCGGCTCGCTGCCGGACTATCTGTCGACTTTCGACGTGACCCTCGGGGTCATGCAGACGCCCGCCGGGCTCACGCGCATCGCTCGCGAATTCGTGACCGACCTGGCCTCCGACGGCGTGATCTACGGCGAGGTCCGGTGGGCGCCCGAGCTCCATCTCGAGCGCGGCCTCAGTCTCGACGCGGCGGTCGAGGCCGTGCAGGAGGGCCTCGCCTCCGGAATCGAGGACGTGCGACGCACGACGGGACACGACATCCGGATCGGTCAGATCCTTTCCGCCATGCGTCAGAACGAGCGGTCGATGGCGATCGCCGAGCTGGCCGTCCGCCACCGGGGGCGCGGGGTCGTCGGGTTCGACATCGCGGGGCCCGAACAGGGTTTCCCGGCGACGCGCCTCATCGACACCTTCGACTACCTCGCCGAGGAGTGGTTCCCGGTCACCGTCCACGCCGGAGAGGGCGCCGGGATCGAGAGCATCCGAGGGGCCCTCATCGACGGGCGGGCGCTTCGGCTCGGCCACGGCGCGCGCATCGCGGAGGATATCGATCTCGAAGGCGAGGACGACGAGACGACGTTCGTCAGCCTCGGTCCGCTCGCGCAGTGGGTGAAGGATCGAGAGATCGCGCTCGAGCTGGCTCCCTCCTCGAACCTGCAGACCGGCACGATCGCCCAGTGGGGCGAGGACCTCGTCGACCACCCGTTCGACCTGCTCTATCAACTCGGCTTCCGGGTCACGGTCAACACGGACAACCGCCTCATGAGCGGAACGTCGATCACGCGGGAGCTCTCGCTGCTGAGGGACGCCTTCGGCTACGACCTCGCCGACTTCGAGGTCTTCCAACTCAATGCGGCCGCCGCGACCTTCCTGTCCGTCGAGGACAGGGAGGATCTGGCGGACCGCATCACCGACGCCTTCGACGCGCTCGGCGGATAGGCGCGCGGTAAGGTCGCCGGGTGAAGATCGTCGCCATCTGCGGTGCCGGAATCGGCACGTCGGGAATTCTCAAAGTGTCGGCCGAGCGCGCCTTGCAGAAGCTGGGCATCGACGCGGAGGTATCGGCGACCGACGTCGGCAGCATACGGACGGATGCCGACGACGCCCAGGTGATCCTGACCTCGGCGGAGCATGTCGACAGCATCGGCCGCACCTTCGCCGACGTCATCGTGATCGACAACATCCTCGACCAGGACGAGCTGACGCGGAAGCTCGAAGCCGCCCTCGCCTGACCGCGGCCCGCCCGCCCGCCCATTGAGCGGAGCGAAATGAAGGGCACACCACCATCCGGACTGGACAGGCCCCGCCGCCGACCCGGCGGGGCCTCACTCATCGCGCGGCGTTCAGTCGCGCGGCCCCACCAGTTCCTCGGCGCCCGCCCGGAGCTGTGCGAGGGTGGCAGCTCCCCAGTCGGCCCGATCAACCGGGTCTCCGTCGGTGACGCCTACATCGAGGTAGACCTTGAGCTTCGGTTCCGTCCCGCTGGGGCGGATGATGACGCGGGCGCCGCCTTCCAGCCAGTAGCGCAAGACGTCGGACGCGGGGATGCCGCCGTCGCGCTCGACCAGCAGGTCGTCGCTCTCGTCGATCCGCAGACCGCCGATCTCGGTGGGCGGCTCGGCGCGCAGGCGCTGCATGGTGGCGGCGATGTCGGAGAGATCCGCCACGCGGATGGAGATCTGGTCGGATCCGAACCAGCCGTACCGTTCGACCGCCGCGGCCCGGTGCTCGGCGAACGAGACACCGTCGCGCCGCAGCTCGAGGAACAGCTGCAGCGCGGCCAGGGCGGCGGAGATGCCGTCTTTGTCACGGATCTTGTCGGGATCGACGAGATAGCCGAGGGCCTCCTCGAATCCGAAGATCAGGCCGGGCGCACGGGAGATCCACTTGAAGCCGGTGAGCGTCTCGCGGTGCGCCAGTCCGTGAGCGGCGGCCACGGCGGCGAGGCCGGGGGTCGAGACGATCGAGCACGCCAGAGTGCCGTGCCGTCCGTCCGCCTCGGCCCGCGCTGCCGCGGACGCGGCGAGGAGCAGCCCGATGTCGTTGCCGCGCAACTGCTCGTACTCGCCCGAGTCGTGTCGCACGGCCAGCGCCAGACGGTCCGCGTCCGGATCGTTGGCGACGATGAGATCGGCTCCAGCAGTGCGGGCGACCGCGACGGCGAGATCGAGCGCTCCGGGCTCCTCGGGGTTCGGGAACGCCACGGTGGGGAAGGCGGGGTCAGGATGGAGCTGAGCATCGACGAGCGCGGGTTCGGGGGCGCGGGCGGCTCGCAGGACGCGATCGAACGTCTCCCACCCCACCCCGTGCATCGCGGTGTAGACCCAGCGCAGGTCGCCGTCCGGCAGAGGGAAGGCCCTGGTCGTGGCGGCGACATAGGCGTCGAGGACCTCGTCGTCGGCGACGTCGTATTCCGAGGACTCGTTCCACGACGCCGGGCCCGATGCGACGACGGCCTCGATCGCGGTGAACACCTCGGCGTCGACAGGGGGCACGATCTGCGACCCCGCGTCGGACCCGCCGAGGTAGAGCTTGTAGCCGTTGTCCGCGGCCGGATTGTGGGAGGCGGTGATCATGACACCCGCGTCGGTCTCGAGATGACGGACGGCGAAGGCGAGCACGGGGGTCGGCAGCGCGCGGGGCAGCAGGATGGCGTGCACCCCCGCCGAGGCCAGGGCGCCCGCGGCGTCGCGCGCGAAGACCTCGGAGTTCTTCCGTCCGTCGTAACCGATGACGACGCGCGGATGCTCCGTGCGCGACAGCAGGACCTTCGCCAGACCGGCCGAGGTCTGAGCGACCACGACCCGGTTCATCCGGGCGGGGCCGGCACCGATCTCGCCGCGCAGCCCGGCCGTGCCGAACTCGAGGCGGCCGTCGAAGCGGGACGCGAGGTCGGCCGCCGCCTCGGCCTCGCCGTCGGTGACCCGGCCGAGAAGAGCGAGGAGCTCGGCTCGTGTCTCCGGATCCGGGTCGACGGCGAGCCACTCGGTCGCCGCCGCCATCAGGCGGGCTGCGCGTTCCGGCATCAGATGCGACCGACGATCTCGGCGAGCAGCTTCGCCAGCTTGCCCTCGGCGGACTTGCCGGCGGCGATGACCTCGGCATGGCTCAGCGGCTCGTCGGAGATCCCGGCCGCGAGATTGGTGATGAGCGACATGCCGAGCACCTCCATGCCCGCCTCGCGAGCCGCGATGGCTTCGAGACCGGTGGACATGCCCACGATGTGGCCGCCGATGATCTCCGCGTAACGTACTTCTGCGGGGGTCTCGTAGTGGGGCCCGCGGAATTGCACGTAGACGCCCTCTTCGAACTCGGGGTCGACCTCACGGGCGAGGCCGCGCAGTCGGGGCGAGTAGAGATCGGTCAGGTCGACGAAGGTCGCGCCCTCGAGGGGGGATGCGGCGGTCAGGTTGATGTGGTCCGTGATCAGCGCCGGGGTGCCGGGCCTCCAATGACGCTTGATGCCGCCCGCGCCGTTGGTGAGGATCATGACGGTCGCGCCGGCGGCGGCAGCGGTGCGCACGCTGTGCACGACGCGGCGCACGCCGCGGTCCTCGTAGAAATGGGTGCGGGCGCCGATGACGAGCGCGTGCCTGCCGTTGGCGAGACGGATGGAGCGGAGGGTACCCGAGTGGCCGGGCACACCCGAGGCGCTGAAACCCTCGATCTCGGAGGCGGGCACCTCGGCGACGGTCTCACCGAGCAGGTCCGCCGCCCGGCCCCAGCCGCTGCCGAGGGTCAGCGCGATGTCATGCCGCTCGATGCCGGTCTTCTCGGCCAGCTGCGTCGCTGCCTGCTTCGCCACCTCGTGGGGCGAGACCTGGGGATCGTCGAGGGGAGACTGCGTGTTGTCGCTCATCCGGCCAGCCTAGAACCGACGCACCCGCCGTGCGTGTGTCCGATTCGATGCTCCCGGGGCCCGATCCCCGCATTAACAGTCGGGAACGATCTCCCGCCATGGGCATGGGTGTGTGATCCGGATGGAAGAATGTATGGAATGGCCTATGTCTTTGAGCGCTCGCAGCGCATCGGTGTCCTCGGCGGCGGCCCCGGAGGGTATGAGGCGGCTCTCGCCGGAGCCCAGCTCGGTGCCGAGGTCGTCCTCATCGAACGCACCGGGATCGGCGGATCCGCCGTCCTGACCGACGTCGTCCCCTCCAAGACCCTCATCGCGACCGCGGAGGCCTCGACTGCCATCGCCGAGTCGAGCGACCTGGGCGTCCAGTTCTTCTCGCGCTCCGAGTCCGGCCGCGCGGTGCGCCCCGAGCTCGCGGTCAACCTCGCCGCGGTCAACAAGAGGCTGAAGAACCTCGCGCGTCAGCAGTCCGACGACATGCGCGCCGCCCTCAAGAAGGCGGGCGTCAAGGTCGTCACGGGCGACGGCCGTCTCGAGGGCGGCAACAAGCTCGTCGCCTCGACCGCCGAGGGCGGGACGGGGTGCGACTTCGACGAGTTCGAGGTCGACACGGTCGTCGTCGCGGTCGGCGCCCGCCCGCGCGTCCTCCCCAGCGCCGTACCGGACGGCGAGCGGATCATGACGTGGACGCAGCTCTACAAGCTCAAGGCCGTTCCCGAGCACCTCATCGTGGTCGGATCCGGCGTCACCGGTGCGGAGTTCGCGTCGGCCTACTCCGCGCTCGGCGCGAAGGTCACCCTCATCTCGAGCCGCGACCAGGTGCTCCCCGGTGAGGACGCCGACGCGGCAGCCGTCATCGAGGAGGTCTTCACCCGCGGCGGCATGACCGTTCTCTCGAAGTCACGCGCCGACAAGGTCGAGGTCGTGGGGGACGGTGTCGTCGCGACCCTCTCCGACGGGCGCACGGTCGAGGGCAGCCACTGCCTCATGGCGGTCGGCAGCATCCCGAACACCGCCGGCATCGGGCTCGAAGAGGCCGGCGTGCAGATGACCGACTCGGGTCACATCCGGGTCAACCGCGTCGCGCGCACCTCGGTTCCGTCGATCTACGCGGCCGGCGACTGCACCACGTTTCTCCCACTGGCCTCGGTCGCGTCGATGCAGGGCCGCACGGCCGTGTTCCACGCGATGGGTGACGCGGTGACGCCGACGGAGCTGCGCAACGTCGCGAGCAACGTGTTCACGCAGCCGGAGATCGCCACGGTCGGCTGGTCGCAGAAGCAGATCGAAGAGGGTGTCGCGCAGGGCGAGATCTACAAGCTGCCGCTCGCGAGCAACCCCCGCGCCAAGATGCAGGGCATCCACGACGGCTTCGTGAAGCTGTTCGCCCGCACCGGATCCGGCACCGTCATCGGTGGCGTCATCGTCGCCCCGCGTGCCTCCGAGCTCATCCTCCCGATCGCGATGGCCGTCGAGCACCGCCTCACGGTCGATCAGGTCTCACGCGCGTTCAGCGTCTACCCGAGCCTCTCCGGCTCCATCACCGACGCCGCCCGAGCCCTCCACATCGTCGACTGACCCATCCCCCGCGACTGCGGAGTGTCGCCGCGATTGCGGGGGTGACACTCCGTGCAGTCGGCGCGACACTCCGCAGTCGCGGGGGCGGTCGTGTCCTGCACCGAGAGGCGGATCCGCCCGGTTCTCCACGGATGCCGTGGACGGCGCGGCGGCCGGGTGACGGTAGGTCACCGTGGGCGGATGATCTCCGCTCACCCGTACGAACCCGCGACTTCGATGGATCGACCGCCGCGCGTAGCGCGCGACCTCTCGGATGCTCGCCCCGCCTTCGGCCCTCTCGCGACCCCGGACGAGCAGCACCTGAGCCTGATGCGCGCCACCGTGCGCCGACAGCCTCAGCCCGTCGTCTTCTCCCATCTGTCCGCAGCGGCCGTGTGGGGGCTCGAGCATGCGGCGAGGTATCCGGACCGTCCTCACGCGATCGAGGCGTTCGAGGGCGGTGGCAGATCCAATCGAGGACTTCGTCGTCACGCGGTGACGATCCAGCCCGTCCCGACGCAACGCGGTGACTTCTGGGTCACCGATCTCCCGCGTACGGTGGTCGACGTTCTCCGGACCGAGCATCCCGCGGACGCTCTGAGCGCGCTCGACTCCGCTCTCAGAGGGGCGTCGGACCGCGATCCGATGAGCCCCGATGTCGCACAGACGATAGTCCGCTCCATCTCCGGCGGACGCGGCGTGCGTCAGGCACGCGAACTCTTGAGCCTCGGGGACGCCCGATGCGAGTCCGTCGGGGAATCGATCAGCCGCTGGGCGATCCACGAGGCGGGCCTCCCGGCTCCGCTGCTGCAACAGGAGTTCCGAGATGGGCAGGGTGTGATGCGGGTCGATTTCTGGTGGCCCGAGTTCAATCTGATCGGGGAGTTCGACGGCGAGGCGAAGTACCTGAGATCGACCGACGCCACAGACTCGGTGGACTCGGCCGTCGGTTCTGTGGTCGCGGAGAAGTGGCGTGAAGATCGACTTCGCGCGCTCGGCCCAGGGGTCACCCGATGGGGTTGGCGCACGGCCCGCACCCCAGGCGCGTTGGCCGCCCACCTCCGCCGCGCAGGCCTCGCCTGACGTCCCCCGCGACTGCTGAGTGTCGCGCCGACTGCGCGGCGTGTCGACCAAGCAGTCGCGGCGACACTCAGCAGTCGCGGGGGAGGGTCAGTCGGTGATGTCGAGGAGGACCGTGCCGGCGGAGACCGTCTGGCCGACCGCGGCGCCGACGTTCGTCACGCGGCCGTCGCGGTGGGCGGTCAGGGGCTGCTCCATCTTCATGGCCTCGAGGACGGCCACCAGGTCGCCCTTGACCACCGTGTCGCCCTCGGCGACCGCAAGCTTGACGACGGTCGCCTGCATGGGCGCCTTCACCGAGTCGCCGGTGGCTGTGGAGACCGCGGCACCGCCGCCGCGACGCTTGGGCGCAGTCGGTCGGGTCGGAGCCGCGGAACCGCCGCCGAAGATGCGGCCGGGCAGAGAGACCTGAAGACGCTTGCCGCCCACCTCGACCACCACATCCTGACGCGGCGGCTCCGAGGGGGTGTCCTCATCCGCCACCAGGGATCCGCTCCACGGCTCGATGGTGCTCTCGAACTCGGTTTCGATCCAACGCGTGTGCACCGTGAAGGCCGAGTCGTCGGCCGGGGCGAAGGCCTCGTCGCGCACGACCGCGCGGTGGAAGGGCAGCACCGTCGGCAGGCCTGCGACCTCGAACTCGTCGAGAGCACGGCGGGCGCGCTCGAGCGCATCCTGACGGTCGGATCCCGTGACGATCAGCTTCGCGAGCAGCGAATCGAACGCGCCGGAGACGACGTCGCCCGCACGCACACCCGAGTCGACGCGCACGCCGGGCCCGCCAGGAGCGGAGAAGACGTGCACGGGACCGGGGGAGGGGAAGAAGTTACGGCCCGGGTCCTCGCCGTTGATGCGGAACTCGAACGAGTGCCCGCGGGGAGTGGGGTCGTCGTAGTCGATGAGCCCGCCGCCGGCGATGCGGAACTGCTCGCGGACGAGGTCGATTCCGGAGATCTCCTCGGTGACGGGGTGCTCGACCTGGAGACGCGTGTTGACCTCGAGGAACGAGATGGTGCCGTCGCGGGCGACGAGGAATTCGCAGGTCCCGGCGCCGATGTAGCCGACCTCGCGCAGGATGGCCTTCGACGCGGCGACGAGCGACGCGTTCTGTTCGTCGGTGAGGAAGGGCGCGGGCGCCTCTTCGACCAGCTTCTGGTGACGGCGCTGCAGCGAGCAGTCGCGTGTCGAGACCACGACGACGTTGCCCTCGGAGTCGGCGAGGCACTGGGTCTCGACGTGGCGCGGCTTGTCGAGGTACTTCTCCACGAAGCACTCGCCGCGTCCGAAGGCCGCGACCGCCTCTCGGGTGGCCGATTCGAAGAGCTCGGGGACCTCCTCGCGGGTGCGGGCGACCTTGAGGCCGCGACCGCCGCCGCCGAAGGCCGCCTTGATGGCTACCGGCAGACCGTGGATGTCGACGAAGTCGAGCACCTCCTCGGCACCTGAGACGGGCTCGAGGGTGCCGGGAGCCAGCGGGGCGCCGACGCGCTCGGCTACGTGGCGAGCGGTGACCTTGTCGCCCAGCTGTTCGATCGCGACGGGCGGGGGACCGATCCAGATGAGACCGGCGTCGATCACGGCTCGGGCGAAGTCGGCGTTCTCGGCGAGGAAGCCGTAGCCGGGGTGGACGGAATCGGCGCCCGAGCGACGGGCGACCGAGAGGATCTTCTCGATGGAGAGGTACGTCTCGGCGCTCGTCGCACCGTCGAGCGCGTACGCCTCGTCGGCGAGCGTCGAGTGGAGGGCGTCGCGATCCTGGTCGGCGTAGACGGCGACGGATCCGATGCCGGCGTCACGAGCCGCTCGAATGACGCGAACGGCGATCTCGCCGCGATTCGCGATCAGGACTTTGGTCAGCGGGCGCGCGGCAGTGCTGGGCATGCGCTCTAGCCTACGGACCCTCACGGGTGCGCCGTTGGTCACTCGCGACAAAGGTTCACCGACTGAGACGGCGGATGGGCACAATCCGCCCGGGGAGACGCGGGTCAGCGGTTCCAGAGGTCGGCGAAGTCGAGACCGAGTCGACGCACCAGGGAGCGGAGGGTCGGCAGGGACAGGCCCACGACGGTCGACGGGTCCCCTTCTATCCTCGTGATGAAGGGGGCTCCGAGGCCGTCGATCGTGAAAGCGCCGGCCACGAACAGCGGCTCCTCGGTCGCGACGTATCGATCGATCTCGGAGTCGGTGATGTCATCCGCGAATGTCACAGACGCCTCGGCGAGCGCGCCCACACCGCGGCCGCGCTCGGGGGAGTCGCGGCGCAGATCGACGAGCCAGTGGCCGGAGTGGAGGACGCCGGTGCGGCCACGTTGCGCGCGCCAGCGCTCGGTCGCGCGTTCCGCCGTGTGCGGCTTGCCGTAGACGATCCCGTCGAGCTCGAAGGCGGAGTCGCCGCCGAGGACCAGCCCGTCGAACTCCGAGACGCCGGGCCCGGCCACCGCCTCCGCCTTGGCGCGGGCGAGGAGCGCGACCGTGTCCGCCGCGTCGAGGGAATGGCCCACGCGCGACTCCTCGACGAGGACGGCCGCCGGCTCGTCGACCTCGGACGGGACGACCACGGGCTCGATCCCGGATGATCTCAACAGCATGAGCCGTGCGGGCGAGGTCGACGCGAGATAAAGCGAAACGGTCACCCGGCAAGCCTGCCAGAGCGATCGCCGGGCTTGTCGTGTCATGCTCGCTGACGTGTCTGACGTCGATGCTCCCCAGCCCGAACTCGATCTCGAGGTCGGCCGCGTCGCTCACGGTGGCGCCTTCGTGGCCCGCCATGAAGGCCGTGTGGTGTTCGTGCCCGACGCGATCCCGGGCGAGCGGGTGCGCGCACGAATCGTCGACGACGGCCGGGAGAGCTTCTGGAGAGCCGAGACGCTCGAGGTGCTCACCCCCTCGGTCGACCGGCAGCCGCACATCTGGCCCGAGGCCGACATCTCGCGAGCGCCCGAGAACCGGGTGGGCGGCGCCGACTTCGGGCACATCGAGCCGCAGCGGCAACGAGCACTGAAGTCCGAGGTGCTCACCGACAGCATCCGTCGTTTCGGTCGGGTCGACCTCGGCACGGAGTCGGTGGCCGTGGAGAAGCTGCCCGGCGCCGCCGATGGCACCGGGTGGCGTACCCGCGTGCGACTCCACGCCGACGAGGCGGGCCGTATCGGGGCCTACGCCGCGCGCTCCCACACCGTCGTTCCCACCGCGGCGCTCCCCCTCGCCGTACCCGCGCTGAGCGAGGCCGCCCCACTGGGTGAGGTCCGCCCCGGTTCGGAGGGCGTCGACCTCATCGCCACCTCGACGGGCGATCTGCGCGTGGTCGAGGTCGCGGCCGAGCCCGGCGAGCCGGTCGTCGAGCGGGTGGGGCGCCGGGAGTTCCGGCTGGCCGAGCGCGGTTTCTGGCAGGTCCACACCGAGGCCGCGACCACCCTGAGCGCGGCCGTCGCCGACGCCGTCGATCCCGATCGCTTCGATGCGGATGCGGCCAACCTCGACCTCTACGGTGGGGTGGGTCTGCTCGCGGCGGCGCTGGGAGACAGGTTCGGCGGACTCCGCATCACCTCGGTCGAAGCCGACAAGGGCGCGACCGCCTTCGCGAAGGAGAACCTCTCCGAGTGGCGAGGTGCCGACGCCGTCACCGCCCGGGTCGATCGGTACCTCGCCGGCCTCGAGCGCAGCAGCCGCTCAGCTCTCGCGCGCATCGCGCGCGGCACCGTGGTGCTCGATCCTCCCCGTTCCGGCGCGGGGAAGCAGGTCATGCGGACCCTCGGGCGCCTGCGGCCCGCGCAGCTCGTCTACGTGGCCTGCGATCCCGTCGCGCTCGGGCGGGACATCGGTCTGGCCGGAGAAGCCGGGTACCGGCTCACGGGCGTTCGCGGGTTCGACCTCTTCCCGAACACGCATCACGTCGAGGCGGTCGCCACTCTCGTCCGCGAGGACTGAGCCCTCCACGCCGATCCCGCTCCTGCATCGTGCGAGGCCGTCAACCGCGAAATGGGGGGCTTCCGGCTCGGGGGTGTCGCCTACGATGGGGTCCTGAGAGACCCGGGGGATGGGTCCTGGAAAGCGAGTCTTCTGTGGCTGACACCAGCGAACTGGCCGGCGACACGGCGGCGCCCACCGCACTCCGCGTCCGCGTCGCAGCCGTCGACGACCACGAGTCGGTCCGCCTCGGATTGCGTGCCGCATGCCTCGACGCGGGGTACGAGTTCGTCGAGGAGGGTGCTGATGTCGACTCGCTCGTCGCCGCTCTGAACGGCCGCGAGGTCGACGTCGTCGTGCTCGACCTCTCGCTGGGCGACGGATCCGTCGTCACCGAGAATGTCAAGAAGATCCAGGCCACCGGCGCCGGCGTCCTCGTCCACAGCATCGCCGACCGGGTCGCGAGCGTGCGTGAGGCGCTCGCTGCGGGTGCCGCGGGGGTCATCCCCAAGTCGGCTGCCACCCAGACCGTCATGGCGGCCATCAAGACCGTCGCCGGCGGCGAGGTGCTCAACAACCTCGAGTGGGCGAGTGCCATCGATGCGGACGCCGACTTCGCCAAGGCCCAGCTGGGTCGCCGCGAGCGCGACGTCCTGCACCTGTACGCATCGGGGCTCCCGCTGAAGATGGTCGCGCTGCAGCTGGGCATCGCCGCGTCGACCGCCCGCGAGTACCTCGACCGCATCCGGGTCAAGTACGTCGAAGTGGGCCGCCCTGCCCCGACCAAGGTCGACCTGCTTCGCCGAGCCGTGGAGGACGGGATCCTCCCCGGGCTGGACTCCGACTCCGCAGATGAGCGCTGAGGCTCCCACAGCTGACGCTCCGGACCCGAGGCGGCCCGCGAACCCCATCACCTCCGGCCAGGTCGAGGTGGTCATCAGCACGTCGATCAGCGTCATCGGCCTGATCTTCGCCGCGCAGGCGCTGCCGCCGCTCCTCAATCAGATGCCGCTCATGGCGACCCCCGGCGGCTTGACGGCCATAGTCGCCGTCTTCGGATCCCTCGTCCTCGCCGGGCTGGCCGCGATCTTCCGCCAGTGGACGCGCTCGGTGTTTGGCCTCGTGTCGGGCGTCTACCTGCTGACCCTCGCGATCTGGCCCCTCATCGTCCCCGCCATCGAGCAGGGCGACGCTCCGTGGATCTTCTACCTGGCCAACGTCGCATCCGCGTGCGCCGTCAGCGCGGCGAGGTGGCCCATCGCGCTCGGCTACGTCGCGGTCACACCCGTGGTGCTCGCGCTGGTGCGCATCACCCCGAGTGGGGGAGACGTCGGCGTGCTCGACGCGGTGCTCGACGGGATCTACGCCTTCCTCATCGGTCTGGTGCTCCTCGTGATCATCCTGTCGCTGCGGCGGGCCGCACGCGAGGTGGACCGTGCGCAGGGGTTCGCCCTGGAGAGCTACACGACGGCGGTGCGCCACAACGCGACCGAGAGCGAGCGCGTCCGCGTGGACGCACTGGTGCACGACAACGTGCTGGTCACGCTCCTCTCGGCGGCGCGGGCCAACACCCCTGAGACCAAAGCGCTCGCCGTGAAGATGGCCCGCGGGGCGATCATGCACCTCGAGGACGCCCAGACCACCTTCCCCCTCATCGGCGCGGATGTCGCCGTCGACGAGCTCATCGGCCGCCTCCGCCTCGCCGCCGCGGATCAGCACGAGCTGGTCGCGGTGAGCATCCATGTCGATTCGTCGACCGAGATCCCCGGTGCGGTCGCGGAGGCGCTCGTCGAGGCGGCCACGCAGGCGATGGTGAACAGCGGGAACCACGCATCCGGTGGGGGGCGTCTGACCGATGTGACGCGCTCCCTGGTCGTGACGACATCGGGCTCCGGGATCGAGATCCGCGTCGAGGACGACGGTGTGGGCTTTGACATCGAGCGGGTTCCGCTCGAGCGGCTCGGCGTCCGGCGGTCGATCGTCGAGCGGATGTCTCAGGTCGGCGGAGTCGCCGAGATCGAATCGCGACCCGGGGCGGGTACACGGGTCACGTTGCGGTGGCCGGCTCTCACGCCCGACGACTCGCAGGATCTCACCGAGATCGTCTCCCTCCGGGCGGGTGAGTACAGCCTGTGATGTCGGTCTCGCGCACCACGATCCTCGCGTCCGGCGCCCTGTTCTCCCTTTACCACATCGTTCTCGGTGCGTTCGCGCTCCGTGGTGAGTCGGATGCGATCTCCCCGATCGTCGCGATGGTGCTCTACGGCTTCGCCACCGTCCTGAGCCTCTGGCCGCTGAGCCCGGTCGCGATGACGCCGGGGCTCGCCGCGTTCAACGTCGGTGTCGCCGCGGCCGTCTGCTTCCTCGTCACGGCGCATCTCGATCCGACGACAGCGGCCGGGTACGAGACGTGGCATGTCGCCGCAGTCGGAACGCTCATGACTGTCACGGCGGTGCGGCGGCAATTCCTCCTCGGCTGGATCGGCACGGGCATCCTGGTCGTCCAGTCCGTCGCGTGGGGCGGCTTCGCGAAAGCGCTCGACATGGGTGTGATCGGCAGTGTCGTATGGATCGGCCTCGCGCACATGCTGTCCATCGCGCTGTCGAAGGCCTCCCGCGATGCCCGCCTGTTCAGTCTCGCCGAGCGTGAGGCCGTCGATTGGCGTGCGGCCCAGGAGGCCTACCTCTACGAACGCCAGTTCCGTCTGCTGCAGACCAGCCGAACCGCCGAAGCCATGCTCCGACGGATCATCGCGACGGGTGGCGACATCACCGAAGCCGAGCGGATCGATTGCTTCATCCTCGAGGGGGCTCTCCGGGACGAGATCCGCGGTCGCCGGTTGCTGAACGACGCCGTGCGGAACGAGATCATGGCGGCACGGCGGCGGGGCGCAACGGTACAGCTCCTCGACGAAGGGGGCATCGACGATCTGAGCGACGTCGAGGTGGACCGCATCCTGAACAGCATCGCCTCGGCGCTGTCCCGGAGTGAGGCCGATCGCATCGTCATCCGGACGGTGCCGTCGGAATCCGAGATGGCGGTCACGGTGGTCGGGCTGCGCACCGTGGGCGATGCGAGTGCGAGCGCCCTGTCCGAGGACCATGACGACGAGCTGGATCTGTGGCTGGAGATTCCGCGCCGCGAACCCGTTCCGGCCCGGGCGCCCGCAGCCGAGGCTGTACCCCCGGTGGAACGGTCCGTCTGACAGGCTGAGGAACTCCTGTCCCATTTGTACCCCGGTAGTCCTCCCAAATGACGACTACACGCTTTCCGGGTGATGTCACAGACTGAAGGGGCTAGGCGCTCCTCACAGTGGGCGCCGACCGGCCACTCGCCGACAAGGGTAAGCAGGCGAGTGGACTGGGGGCGAGTCGTAGTGACATTCGGGTTGTCACTTCGTCTCGGGGTTTACGAGGGCCGGTTCAGGGGTGGACCGGCCCTCATTCCCGTTTAACACATGGATCCCGGCGTGCACCCGCGGCCAGGTGCCCCGCCTGATCGTCCGTCCTCCCTTCGGCGGATTTCGTCGTGCCTCGCTCGAGCGGGGAGTGGGCCGCGCCCTACCGTGAGGGCCATGACACGCTTCACACGCATCCCTCGCGGATTCGATCTGGTCGCTGCGGCAGCGTTCGGCACCCTATGGGTCGTCGCCGAAGCGGGGCGGGTCCCGCCACTGGTGGACTCACCGGGCGAGGCCCTGCGGACCTGGCTGGTGCTCGCCGGGTACGTGGTGGCGATAGCAGTCGTCAGGTGGTCCCCGGCCGTGGCCGTCAGCGTGATCACGCTCGTGCCGATACTCCAGGCCTCGGGTGTGCTCGCCCCTCTCGGACCGACGCAACAGCCCATCTACCTCGCCTCCTTCTGGCTCGCATTCGCCATCGCCCGAAGCGGTCCCTCCTCTGTTGCGGTGCTCACGCTGGTGCTGTCGCTGATCCAGGCGACCATGATCGGAGTGAGCGCTCAGAGCTGGGTGGAGGCGGTCGATTCGGAGCCGGCTCCGGTGGCGACCGATTTGACGCCGTCCGGGCCGAGCGTGGCGATTCTCTACCTGGCTCTGTTCGCCGCGGCCTGGATACTCGGTTACGTCCTCCGTATGAACGGCGAGCGGAGCGCCGAGCGACGACGTCTCGCCGGTGTCGAGGCGGACCTGGAGACGGTGGAGGCCGAGCTGGAGGTCGTCCGCGAACGGGGGGCGATTGCGCAGGAGGTCCACGACGTGTTGGCGCACTCGCTGGCGGTCGTCGTCGCGATGGCCGACGGGGCCAGGTTCATTCGCGAGAAGCGGCCCGACACTACGGATGGGTCCCTGCGCGACATCGCCGACGCAGCCAGGAACGCGCTCGTCGACCTGCGTGGACTGATGGAGGAGCTGACGGATCAGACGGCCCGCCCGCAGCCCGGGCTCGGCGACCTCGACGCCCTCTTCGATCGCATCCGAGCTGCGGGGTCTGCCGTGACAGTGATCGAGCACGGCGAGGTGGACGGGCTCACCCCGGCGCAGGAGCTGGCGGTCTTCCGAATTCTTCAGGAGGCGTTGACCAACGTTCTGAAGCATGGTGGACGCGGTGGTGAGGCGACCGTCTCACTCGACTGGCGGGGGGCCGGCCTCGCGGCAACGGTGCACAGTCGCGGAGCGGAGTCGCCTGACGGGGCTTCATCGGCGGATCTGTCACCGGGCCGCGGTTTCGGGTTGCGCGGGATGGCGGAAAGGGCGCGGTTGGCCGGCGGGTGGCTGACAGCGGAGCCCACTGAGGAGGACGATGGTGGCTTCCTCGTAACCGCCTTCATTCCCACTGCGGTGCGCGACGAGCGGGTCGTCGCGTGATCGAGACGGAGCCGCCCATCCGCGTGGTGATCGTCGACGATCAGCGGCTCTTCGTCCATGGGCTGTCGATGCTGATCGGATCGCAAGACGACCTGCAGCTCGTAGGGACCGCGGCCGACGGGGCAGAGGCGCTCGCCGTTGTGGCCGAAACCGAGCCTGACGTCGTGCTCATGGACATCCGGATGCCCGTGATGAACGGATTGGAGGCGACCTCGCGCCTCCGTGGTTCGAGCCTCACGCCCGGCTACTCGCCTCCTCAGGTCATCGTGCTCACCACCTTCGGTCAGCGGGAGGCGGTCGTGCGATCCCTGCGGAGTGGAGCGGCCGGTTTTCTGACGAAGGACGCGACGCCCGAAGCGGTTCTCGACACCATCCGGTCCGTGCATCGCGGCGATGCGTCGCCCGATCGGCTGACCGAGCTTCTCGACGGTGTCGCCCCCGGCGCCGACGACCAGGCGGTCGACCGCGGACACCGCGCACGCGGCGAGCTTCTCGGGGCGCTGACCCCCAGAGAGCGCGAGATCCTGCTGCTGGCCGCGAAAGGTCTGCGCAACAGCGAGATCGCCGCATCCGCTTTCGTGAGCGAAGCGACCGTGAAGACTCACATCAGCCGCATCCTGGCGAAGCTCGGCCTGCGTAGCCGAGCGCAGGTCATCGTCCTCGCACACGAGAACGGACTCGTCTCGCGCTGACATCCCGGTCCAGCCTCCCCGTTTGTACGGGTGTTCCGGCTCAGTTGGTACGCCGCAACGTTCTCACTGAGCCGGAATAACCGTGCGAGGTCAGGACCAGGGGGTGGCGGCGTCCCAGGAGCGGAGTGCGCGCTGCGAGCGGGCCCATCCCGACAGGCGGGGCGGGGTCACCGGGTGGGCCGCGGGCGCGGGAGCACTCGCTGCCACGGCGCTCAGCACGGCGATGACGGCGGCGAGTTCCTCGTCGGACGGGTTGCCCGAGAGCACCCGCACCGCCCTGGGATCAACGCCGCCCGCTGCCGACTCGCTCACAGGGGGATGTTCCCGTGCTTCTTCGCCGGCTGCGTCGCGCGCTTGGTGCGGAGCGCGCGCAGGGCCTTGACGACGACGACGCGGGTTGCGGCCGGCTCGATCACGCCGTCCAACTCGCCGCGCTCGGCCGCGAGGAACGGGCTCGCCACGTTGTACGTGTACTCGTTGGCCAGGCGGGTGCGCACCTCGGCGACGTTCTCGCCCGCCTCTTCCGCGCGCTTGATCTCGCCGCGGTAGAGGATGTTGACCGCACCCTGACCGCCCATGACGGCGATCTCGGCGGTGGGCCAGGCGTAGTTGAGGTCGGCGCCCAGCTGCTTCGAGCCCATGACGATGTAGGCGCCGCCGTAGGCCTTGCGCGTGATGACCGTGACGAGGGGCACTGTGGCCTCCGCGTAGGCGTAGAGGAGCTTGGCGCCGCGGCGGATGACGCCCGTCCACTCCTGGTCGGTGCCGGGCAGGTAGCCGGGCACGTCCACGAGGGTGAGGACGGGGATGGAGAACGCGTCGCAGAAGCGCACGAAGCGTGACGCCTTCTCGCCCGCCTCGATGTTCAGGGTCCCGGCCATGGCGCTCGGCTGGTTCGCGATGATGCCGACCGAGCGGCCCTCGACTCGGCCGAAGCCGACCACGATGTTGGGGGCGAAGAGCGGCTGCGTCTCGAGGAACTCGCCGTCGTCGACGATGTGCTCGATTACCGTGTGCACGTCGTAGGGCTGGTTGGGACTGTCCGGGATGACCGTGTTGAGCCGGCGGTCACCATCGGTGATCTCCAGCTCGGCGACCGTGTCGAAGATCGGGGCCTCGGTCATGTTGTTGTCGGGAAGGAACGAGAGCAGCGAGCGGGCGTAGTCGAGCGCGTCGTCCTCATCGCTCGCGAGGTAGTGCGCGACACCCGAGCGGGTGTTGTGGGTCAGCGCGCCGCCCAGCTCCTCCATGCCGACGTCCTCACCGGTGACTGTCTTGATGACGTCGGGTCCGGTCACGAACATCTGGCTGGTCTTGTCGACCATGATGACGAAGTCGGTGAGCGCGGGGGAGTACACCGCACCACCGGCGGCAGGGCCCATGACGATCGATATCTGGGGGATGACGCCCGACGCGGCCGTGTTGCGGCGGAAGATCTCGCCGTACTTGCCGAGGGCGACGACCCCCTCCTGGATGCGTGCTCCGCCGGAGTCGAGGATGCCGATGATGGGCACGCCGGTCTTGAGGGCGTGATCCATGACCTTGATGATCTTCTCGCCGGCGACCTCGCCGAGCGAGCCGCCGAAGACCGTGAAGTCCTGCGAGTAGACGGCGACCTGACGACCGTGGATGGTGCCGAGGCCGGTGACGACCGCGTCGCCGTAGGGGCGCTTCTTCTCCATTCCGAAGGCATGGGTGCGGTGGCGCACGTATTCGTCGAGCTCGACGAAGGAGCCGTGATCGAGCAGCTGCTCGATACGCTCGCGGGCGGTCTTCTTGCCCTTCGCGTGCTGCTTGGCAGCCGCGGCCGCCCCGCTTTCGGTGACCGCCTCCGCGAAGCGGTTGCGCAGATCCTGCAGCTTCCCCGCGGTGGTGGACATGTCGGGGCCGGGCGTCGTCTCGTCGGTCACGCGCTTCACGATACCGGGGACATCGCGGCGGGAACCGTTGACCTTTCCTCCAAAAGGAGGACGCCGAGGTTGCCCCGTGGAGCGGTATCACGCGGGCTCCTCCCGGCTCCCGACGGCGACGAGGAGCCCATACGCTCGACGCGTGACTCACGAGCTCTCCGGCCGCCCCGCTCCCGCCCGTGTCGAATGGATCGACAGGGTCGGTTCGACGAACGTCGAACTCGTGACGCGTGCGGGAGCGGATCCCGCCGCATGGCCCCATCTCTCGGCTCTCGCGACGACCGATCAGACAGCGGGGCGCGGTCGACTCGATCGCGTGTGGACGGCCCCGCCGGGAACCGCCCTTGCTCTGTCCGTGGTGGTGCGTCCGGACATCCGTCCCGACGCCTACGGTTGGCTCTCGCTCCTGGCGGGAGTGGCGATGACACGAGCCCTCCAGGATCTCGGGGCGGTGGCCACGCTCAAGTGGCCGAACGATGTGCGGATCGGAGGCCGCAAGGTGTGCGGCATTCTGTCCGAGCTCCTGCCCGACCTCTCCGGTGCCGTCGTCGGGTCCGGAGTCAACATCACTCTCGCGAAGGCGGACCTGCCGGTGCCCACGGCGACGTCGCTCGCCGTGGAGGGCGTCGTCGCGTCTGCCGATGACGTCGTGGCCGCTTACCTGCCCCATCTCGCGACCCTCGTCGCGCGGCTCGAGGAGTCCGGAGGGGACGCGCCTGCCGCAGGGCTCGTACGGGAGACGTCCGATGCGCTCGACACCCTGGGGCGCTCCGTGCGGGTGCTGCTGCCCGACGGATCGACGCGGATCGGAACTGCGACCGGCATCGACGACGACGGCCGCCTGAGGGTCGAGCAGGACGGGCTACCGCCACTCGTCGTCTCGGCCGGAGAGGTCACCCATCTACGGTATTAATGAGGCATGGCTTCGGGGACTCGTCGCAGTGACGCCGCACCCAGCGGCCGTCATACCGGCTCGACCCCGCCGATCGACACTCCCCAGCCCGGATCGGCGACCGAACAGACCGTCGCTCGCCTCCATCCGTCCGCGCGCAGGCTGGTTGTCCCGTCCATCGCCTCCATCGCCGTCAGCGGAGCGGCCGTCTACAGTGCCGCGTCGGCGTCCGACACACTGCACCGATTGGCGTTCGCCGGCGGAGGTCTGATCGCGATCCTCGGGATCGGCGTCATCCCGTTCCTTCTCTGGGCGAGCCGGGTCTACCTCATCACCACCCGCCGTATCGTCGCCCGTAAGGGCGTGTTCACCCGCGAGCGGAGGGAGCTGCCGCACAGCCGCGCCAATCTGCTCGAACTGCGTCAGAGCGCGCTTCAGCGGATGGCGGGAACCGGCGACCTCGTCATCCTGCAGGGCGAGCGGGAGGTGTTCCGTCTCCTCGATCTGCCCGGCGCGGGCCTGGTCGAAGAGGCTTTGAGGGATCTGATGGAGCATTCGAGCGGCTCCACGTATGCGCGAACGCGGCAGCCCGAGGCTACCCGCCGGGCGTTCGACCCGCCCGCGCGCTAGACCTGGCGGCGGCGGAGTCGACTGGGGCTGTAGACCCAGTGGCGGTAGAGCCCGAAGCGCAGGAGCGAACCGAGCAGGAGCCCGACGACGTTGGACGAGATGTTGTCGGCGAGCAGCGAGGTGAAGCCGAGCACGTAGTGCGAGATCCAGAGGCAGAGTAGGCCGACGCCCATGCCGGCCAGGCTGACGATGAGGAATTCCAGGGCCTCCCGCGTGCTGTCGCTCCTCCGATGCGGGCCGAAGGTCCAGTAGCGGTTGCCGATCCAATTCGCCGCGATCGCCAGGGTCGTCGAGATGAGCTTGGCGATGAGCGGCCCCTCGTGCACGGCATTCGGCGAGAGGACGGTCAGCAGGAGGAGATTGAAGACGCCGAAGTCGACGACGAAGCCCACGCCGCCGACGAGGGCGAATTTGACGAGCTGCCCGAGGAGGCCCCGCGAGCGTTCGCGCAGCGTCACGAGCGGACGGCCGCGATCCGCGGGCCGGGTGTCGAGCTGCACCTCATCGGCGGCTGACGTCTGTTCGGCGGTCACGTATCCACTCGCTCTTCCGGGGTCCGGCACCCGCTTGCTGCGGGCCCCGGCTTGATGGGCCAAAATGAACGCGGTGCGGCTGGTGCGACGCGCGAGTCTACGCGCCGGCTATTGCTTCGGAGCGAAACGGGAACTGAGGGCGGACTGTGAAGCTGGGAATCGTCGGTGGCGGACAGTTGGCACGCATGATGATCGGTCCCGCCGTCGAACTCGGCATCGAGGTCAGCGTGCTCGGTGAGACCGAGGGGAGTTCCGCGGCGCTCGCCGTGTCGCGAGTCGGCGACTACCGCGATCGGGACACCGTCCTCGCCTTCGCCGACACGGTCGACGCGGTGACCTTCGATCACGAGCACGTGCCGCAGGACATCCTGCGGGCGCTCGTCGCCCGCGGCGTGCGGGTCCACCCGGGCCCGGACGCGCTCCTGTACGCCCAGGACAAGCTCCTCATGCGCGAGCGGCTCGGGGGGCTCGGCCTGCCGCTGCCCGACTGGGCCGCCGTGTCGTCCGCCGCCGAGGTGGCCGCGTTCCTCGCCGACCACGGCGGGCGTGCCGTGCTGAAGACCCCTCGCGGCGGCTACGACGGCAAAGGTGTGCGGATCGTGACCGACGCGGCCGAGTCCGCCGAGTGGTTGGAGGCCTTCGATCGTCTCCTCATCGAGGAGGTCGTCCCGTTCACCCGAGAGCTCGCGCAGCTCGTCGCACGCCGCCCGTCCGGCGAGATCGTCGCGTGGCCCGTCGTCGAGACCATCCAGCGCGGCGGTGTGTGCGCCGAGGTCATCGCGCCGGCCCCGGCGTCTGCAGGGCGGATCGCGGACGTCGCGGAGCAGATCGCCGTCACGGTCGCCGAGTCGCTCGGTGTGACGGGTGTTCTCGCGGTAGAGCTGTTCCAGACCGACGACGACCGCATCCTCGTCAACGAGTTGGCCATGCGCCCCCACAACTCCGGGCACTGGAGCATGGACGGGTCGACGACCGGCCAGTTCGAACAGCACATCCGCGCCGTGCTGGACCTCCCGCTCGGCGCGACCGGATGCCGTGATCCGTGGACCGTGATGATCAACATCCTGGGCGGGCCGGCCGAGGGCGGTTTCACTGCACCGTATGCCAGGGCGCTCGCCGATCAGCCGACCGTGAAGTTCCACGGATACGGCAAGGAATCACGGCCGGGTCGCAAGGTCGGGCACGTCACCGCCGGAGGCGACGACCTCGACGACGTCGTCTACCGGGCTCACGCTGCGGCCGCCTATTTCGACTGAGTCGGACCTCCCGTCGACCCCAGGGGCTCGTGACCATCTCGTGACCCCGTTGAGGAGCGACAGGTGTTGGATTCGTGTGACCATTGAACGATGGGTGTGAAACGGAAGGCGTGGATCGACGTCGCCCGTGGAACAGCGATCATCCTCGTCACGCTCATGCACGTGTCGTTCATCGTCGAGGCGGCGACGGGCGGGAACACCGGCGTCTGGCCGGAGGTCAACCGGTTTTTCCGGCCCCTGCGGATGCCGCTCTTCTTCATCATCGCCGGGTCGCTTGCCGCGAACGCGGTGCGACGCCCGCTGTCGATGACGACGCCTCGAACAATCGGGCTCGCCTGGGTCTACTTCCTCTGGTCAGCTCTGCAGGCCGTCCATCTCGCGCTGACGCTCGCCGCGGAGAACGAGGGGGCGCTGGGAGTCGGCGAGGTCGTGACGAGCTTCCTCGCTCCGACCGGTGTCTGGTTCTTCTACGCTCTCGTCCTCTACTTCCTGGTCGCCCGCGCGGCCGTCGTGGCGCTGCACAGGTGGGCTCCGCTGATCCTGCTGCCGGCCGCCGCCGTGTCCGCCAGCGCAGGACTCCTGGAGGGGATCTCGACGGTGGACATCAACCCCGGTTTTGGGTTTGTCTATTTCGGATCGGTCTACTCCAACGTCGTCTGGTATTTCGCGGGACTCTTCGGCCTCCCCGTCCTCGCCTACCTGCGCCGCGTCTCGACCCCGTTGACCGCGCTGCTGGCAGTGGCCGTCTATTCGCTCGGATACCACGCCATCAACGTGGCATGGGTTCCGGGCGAATTCGGGTGGCTCCTGTCCGCCTTCGCGGTGGCAGCCGCCGTCATGGTCCTCGCCGTCCTCCCGCTCACGAGCCGGCTCTCCCAGGCGATCGCCGCGGTGGGTCGTCGCACGCTCCCGATCTACGCCGTGCAGTGGCTGTTCCTGGATCTGCTCACCCGCCTGGTCGTCGCGACGGACATCCTCGACGTGCTGGGCGATCCGGACGTGGTGGCCTCGGTCGTCTCGCCCATCGTCGCGACGCTCATCGTGGCCCTCAGCTGGTGGTTCGGGGGTGTGGCGACTCGCGGTCGCCTCGCCTTCCTCTTCCAGGCGCCGCGTCGGCTCCTCGGTACCGCCCGACAGCAGAAGACCCCGTCTGAGGGCGCTCCCGTCAGCTGAATCAGCCTGGTCGGGCGCGGACAGGCGCGGCGGGGACCGGTCCGCACCGGCCCGATTTACGATGGCCGGTATGTCTGACGTCGATCCCCTCGCCGATGCGCCCGTGGTGATCCCCGCTGCGGTGGCCGCCACCGACGGCGAGAGCGCGCCCGTCGTGGGTGTCGTCATGGGGTCGGACTCCGATTGGAACGTGATGCGCGACGCCGCCCAGCTGCTCACCGAGTTCGGTGTGCAGCACGAGGTCGAGGTCGTCAGCGCCCACCGCACTCCGGACCGGATGATCGAGTACGGGCGGAGTGCCGCCTCGCGCGGCCTCAAGGTCATCATCGCCGGCGCGGGGGGTGCGGCCCATCTGCCCGGCATGCTCGCGAGCGTGACGACCCTGCCCGTCGTCGGCGTTCCCGTTCCGCTCTCGCGACTGGACGGCATGGACTCGCTCCTCTCAATCGTTCAGATGCCTGCGGGTGTGCCCGTCGCCACCGTGTCCATCGGAGGAGCGAAGAACGCGGGCCTCCTGGCGGTGAAGATCCTGAGCACCTCAGACGAGGCGCTCACCCACAAGCTCGACGCCTACGCACAGACCCTCGGCGACCAGGTCGCGCGGAAGAACGAGGCGCTCCGAGCGGCGCTCTCGGCGAGTACCGGGTCGTGAGCCGGGCTTCCGGGATCGCTTCGGCTCCTCCCCGTCGCTCGTCGTCCCCGATCTCGGGAGGACTCGACGCGGGCAGTTCGCTGCGGTCGCCGAGTCCCGTCACGCAGAGAGTCATGACCCGGCGGGCCTGGTTCCTCGTCGTCGTCAACATCCTGCTCCCCGGTTCGGCTCAGGTTCTCGCCGGCAGCCGTCGGCTCGGGCGTTTCGGGCTCGGCGCTACGCTCGCGCTCTGGGTCGCCGGGGTCGCCCTTCTGGCACTCTTCCTCGTCTCGCAGGCGGTACTGTTCGATGTCGTAGCGAACCCGATCGTGCTCACGATCCTGCAGGTGGTGCTGGCGGGATACGCGGTGCTGTGGGTCGTCCTCACGGTCGACACCCTGCGCCTCGTCCGTTTCGTGCGGCTGCGGTCGGGTGCCCGTCCGCTGGTCGCGCTGCTCGCCGTGGCCGCCCTGGTCGTCTTCACCGGCACCGCCGCGTACGGTGCCGTCATCGCGGGCGCGACCCGGGACACCATCACGAACGTCTTCGCCTCGGCCCCGCCGGAGCCGCCGATCGACGGCCGTTACAACATCATGCTGCTCGGCGGCGACGCCGGTCCCGATCGCGAGGGCATGCGTCCCGACAGTGTCTCGGTCGTGAGCATCGAGGACGCGACGGGCAAGGTGACCACGCTCGGTCTGCCCCGCGACCTCACCGACATCCCCTTCGTCGAGGGCTCGCCCATGCGGGAGAAGTATCCCGACGGGTACGGCCACGACGACTATTGCGACGTCGACGTCTGCCAGCTCAACTCCATCTACACCGAGGTGAGCCTGAAGAGCCCCGACCTCTACCCCGCCGCGGATGCCGCGGGCAGCGAGCCGGGAATCGAGGCCATGCGGGACGCGGTCGAGGGGGCCTTGGGTATCAAGATCCAGTACTACGTCCTCGTCGACATGTACGGCTTCGAGCAGCTCATCGACGCACTCGGCGGTATCACGGTCGATGTGACCGAGCGCATCCCGATCGGCGGCAGCGAGGACCTTTCGGACGTCGGCGCCTGGATCGAACCGGGTGTCCAGCATCTCGACGGCAACTGGGCGCTCTGGTACGCGCGGTCCCGGCACGGCAGCGGCGCTGGCGACTACGCACGGATGGAGCGGCAGCGGCAGGTCCAGCAGGCCATGCTCGACCAGCTCGATCCCGCGAACGTCCTGCTGCGATTCCAGGACGTTGCTCAGGCCGGCAGCGAGGTAGTGAAGACGGATATCCCGCAGGGCACCCTCGGGCACTTCGTCGATCTCGCGACGAAGGCCAAGGGGCAACCCATCACGGACGTCGAGTTCGTGCCGCCGCTCATCGATCCGGCGGCGCCGGACTGGACCCTCATCCACCAGAAGGCCGCGGAAGCGATGGCCCTCACCCCCGCGGCCGAGTGATCACCTTGACGAGATCCTCGAAGCACGCCTCCGGTCGGACCGTGGCGGGCGCACCGGCCTGCGACGCCTCAGGCGCGCGACACACCCGCCCGCCGGCGGGACTCACGACGGCCTTGCTTGCGGCGATGGTCATCGCCGCAAGCTTCATCATCTCCTGGTCGCGGATCACGCCTGTCGGGCGCGAGACGATCTGGGCCGAAGACGGCCGCTTCTTCTTGCAGGGCTTCCTCGAACGCGGTCTCCCCGCGACGTTCTTCGAGCCCTATCAGGGATACCTGCACGCGATCCCCCGGCTGGGGGCGGCATTCGTGGCGGGCGTGCTTCCCGTCGAGGCGTGGGCCGGTGGTCTCACCGTGGTGAGCTGCGTCTTGGCCGCTCTCGCATCAGGGATCGTATTCATCTGCGCTCGTTCCGTCCTGCGTTCGACGGTCGCAGCGGTGATCGCCGGGGTACTCCCTGCGGTTCTCCCGGTGGCGCCGGTCGAAGTCTCGGGTAACCTCGCCAACTTCCACTGGTATCTCATCTACCTTGCCATGTGGATGGTTCTCGTCCGGCCGCGAAGCCGTGCCTGGGCTGTGCTTCTCGCGGTCGTGGCGTTGTTCGCCGCGCTCACCGAGATCCAGCTACTGGCGCCTCTCGTCGTGGGTCTCGGGCTGCAGCTGTTCCGCAAGACTCGGGCGCGGCTGCGCTGGCCCGTCCTCGCGGCGCTCGCCGCAGGCGTGGCCGCCCAGATTCTCGCGTCCATCCTCATGCCGCGGGATCCGAACACGAACGCCTTCATGAATCCGCTCGATCTGCTGTTCGGTTACCTCCTCCAGGTGGTCGCGTTGACGTATCGGCCGGTCGGGGCCGACATGGCGGCGATGGTTCAGGGAGACGGCTGGTGGATCCCCGCCCTCCTCGCCGTGCCCTTCATCGCCGCGCTCGTCTACGTGCTGACGAAGGGGACAGTCGCCGAGCGGATCACCGTGGGCGTCGCGGCGGCCTTCTCGGTCGGTCTGTGGATCATTGGCGTCGAAGCGAACAGAGTTGCGCAGTTCGCCTTCACCTCCTACTCCGCCGAGCAGTTCGCCGGACTCGCGCCCGCGCGATACGGCGTGGTGCCTTCGCTCATGCTTCTCACGATCGTGGCCGCCGCGATCGGCCGCCTCCTCCGCGGAGGCCTCGCATCGCGGATCGTCGCGATCGTCGGGGTCGTCGCCCTCGTGGTACTCAGCGTCGTGAACTTCTCGCTTCCCTATACTCATCGGGCGGCTGGGCCCGAATGGTCCGCCTCGCTGGTCTCGGCCCGCGACTACTGCGCGCGAGACGCAGACGGTTCCTTCGACCTCGCCAACGCGCCCGCCAACCTAGGGTGGTACACCTTGGTGCCTTGCAGCATCATCCGATGAGCGAACCACGCACACGCTCGTCGTCGCTGCTCAGCAGGTTCTGGCACGGGATAGCCAGCTACGCCGTGAAGTTCGGCGTCGTCGGCATCGTCGGCCTCGTGATCGACGTCAGCCTCTTCAACCTCCTGCGTCTCGGTGTCTTCGGCGACGACCACTTCGCTCAGAGCCCGGTCGGGGCCAAGATCATCAGCGTCTCGGTAGCGATCGCGTTCAATTGGCTCGGGAGTCGGTATTGGGCGTTCCGAGCAAATCGTCGCCGCAACTGGATCCGGGAGCTCGGCGAATACGTCACAGTGTCCCTCGGCGGGCTCGCGATCGGCGTGCTGTGCCTCTGGGTCTCGCATTACGTCCTGGGGTTCGACAACCTGTTCGCCGACAACATCGCGAGCAACGTGGTCGGACTGGGTCTCGGAACCGTCTTCCGCTTCACCCTCTACCGCTACTGGGTGTACGGGCACCACCGGAGCGACACCGTCGAAGCGCCCACCAAGGTCGAAGCGGCGGAGCGATCGCTGTTCGAGGAACGTTCGGAGCGGATCGATGGCTGAGCACACCGAGCGGTACGACGAGCGCGGGCGCGGAGCCCTGGTCGTGGTCCCCACTTATGACGAGCGGGAGAACCTCGCGCGCATAGTCGAACGGGTGGTCGCCGCTGTGCCCGACGCGCACATCCTCGTGGTGGACGACGCCTCGCCGGACGGCACGGGGGGTGAAGCGGAACGGATGAGCCGCGAGGATCCGCGCATCCACGTCATGCACCGACAGGGCAAGCTCGGACTCGGCTCGGCCTATGTCACGGGCTTCGAATGGGCTCTCGAGCGCGGCTACGAGTACCTCATCCAGATGGATGCCGACGGTTCGCACCCGCCCGAGACGCTCCCGCAGATGCTCGCCGCCTGCCGCGATGCGGCCGGGCTGGACCTGGTGATCGGCTCCCGATGGGTGCCCGGTGGGCGCGTGGAGAACTGGCCACGCCGGCGCGAGGTGCTCAGTCGCGGGGGCAACCTGTACGCGCGTCTGATGCTCGGCATCTCGGTCAAGGACGCGACCGCGGGCTTCCGGGTCTACCCGGCGGCCATGCTGCGCGAGTTGCTGTCGACGCCGGTCGATGCGCGTGGCTACTTCTTCCAGGTCGCGATGACCGCGCGCACCATCGATTCCGGCTACCGCGTGATCGAGGTCCCGATCGTGTTCCGCGAGCGTGAGCGGGGCGAGTCGAAGATGTCGTCCGGCATCGTGCAGGAGGCCATGCTGAAGGTGGCCGCGCTCGGCTGGAAACGGCGCTTCCGTCGCGGCTGAAGCCGTGGAGCGGGCTCAGAGCTCGGCGTGCAGCTGCCAGGTCCGCTCAGCGGAATCGCGCCAGCTGAAAGCCCGAGAGCGATCGCGGCCCTCGATGGTCAGACGAGCCAGCAGGTCGGAGTCTTCCGCAGTGCGTCCGATGGCCTCGGCCAGTCGTTCCGCGTAGTCGTTCGCCGGCTCGAGCTCGACGCGCACGCCGGCGTCGGCGACGACCTCGACGAGTGCGGGATCCGAGGAGTGGACCACGGGTGTGCCGAGCTGCATCGCTTCGAGAGCCGGAAGTCCGAAGCCCTCGTGTGCACTCGGCACCACCATGACGGTCGCTGCGCGGATCACCGCGCCGAGGCGCTCGTCCGTCAGCGGCGGGATGTGGCGGATACGGCCCTCCGGAGCACCCGACTCGAACGCGGCCTGCTCGACCGAGCGGCCGTTACGGCTGGGCGGCCCCACGATGACGAGGGGCAGCACGGGGAACGAGGCGCTGGCGGCGGCCCGCATGAGGACTTCGAGATTCTTGCGCGGTGCCAGGGTGCCGACGGCGAGCACGAACTCACTCGGCAGGTCGAGGTCGTCGATCGCGGCGCGGGGGTCGCTCGGGTCGGTGAGCAGGCCCGAGGCCACCGCTCCGCCGATCACACGGACGCGCTCACCGAAGTCGATGAAATGAGCCAGGGCGTCTGCGGTCGCGTGGGTCGGGACGACGACTGCGTCGGCGTATTTGCGAGCCCGCTTGGCCATCTGACGTACCCAGGAGGCGTTCTCGTCATCCTCGGGGTAGAGCCAGGGCGCTGCGTCGTGGATCGTGACGACGGTCTGCTGGCCCGGTTCCGCGCGGCGGTCGTGACGGCTGAGCGGCGCGAATAGCGATGGCGCATGGACCATACCGGGGAGGGCGCGCGTCGTGAGTCCCCGCTGCCAGGCCAGCCGCAGCTCGCGACGGCCGAGGGGGAGGCGGTGCACGTCCGTGAGGCCCGGGAGGAGCTCATGCAGGGCGCTGTCTTCCTCGGAGGAGACGGCCGAGACGATGCCTGCGACATCGCAGTCGCGTGGCGCGGTGTCCACCAACGCGCGGGTGAGCTCCAGGCTGTAGCGGGCCAATCCGCGCGGGGACTGCTCGAGGACTCCCTCGACCAGAACGTTCAGCGTGACCATGACTGACGAGCCTAGGGGCGCTCGCTCAAGGTCTGCCGATGGCGCGCTCGGGCCGGTGACACGAGGTGCTCAGGCTAAAGGGAGCGGACCGCACTCGTCGATGCGGTAAAGGGCGGACGAGCCGACCCGGGTGACCTCCGTGAAGAGGCCGGCCTCGATGGCGTGGTCGATGGACGAGTAGAAATCGGCCTGCGCGTTCCCGCCCCACAGCTTCTCGGGATCGCCGACGACGTACCGGACGCGGAGCGTGTCGAGCGACCGGCAGACCTCCGGGTCGGTGCGGATCTGGTCGAGTCGTGTGGCCACGACGTCTCGAGGGTCGCCCCACACGCCGATGAGGTGGGGGAACACCGCTTCGCGCGAACCCAGAGCCCAGGAGAGGGTCGAACCGTTCCACGGGTCGCCGAGCACGCGCTCGTCCGCGGGGACATGGTCGGGCAGGGACTCGAGTAGAGCCACCTCGTCGGCGTCGACGAGTGCTCCACCCTTCTCGGACTGCGGGAGGACGAAAGTGCGCCCGATCTGGGCGGACATCTCGGCGAGGGTCGGGCCGAACCAGGACGACAGGACGACTGCCGCTGCGAGCAGGCCGACGACGACCCGGCGGACCGTCCGACTTCCTCTCAGGCGCGCCCGTAGGGCCACGGCGCCGATGGCGATCAGCGGGATCGAGAGCAGGGGCAGCAGCGAGACCAGGCGGTACTTGTCCTTATACCAGGCACCGGTCATGATCTTCGCCAGGTCCGAATCCGAGCCGGCCGCGACGCAGTAGAGCAGCCCGGTCAAAAGGAAAGCCGCCACGAGCGGACGGCCTCGCCGCGTCGTTGACGCGGCGAGCAGCCCGAGGAGCACGGCGGCGGCGAGCAGGAGCGACGCGGGAAGAGCGACGTCGTTCGGGGCGCTGACCGGGGCAGCCGTGAAGACCTGCACCGCGCCGTCCCAGAGCGTCTGGATCGCGCGTGCCGGGCCGCCGGTCAGTCGTTGCGAGATGGGCTCGGAGCCGAGCTTGTAGTTGCGGAACAGGAAGACGACGACAGCGGCGACAGCGATCAGTGCGACCGCCACGGGGGCGGCCACGACGAGCAGGGCTGCTCGCCGCCGGCCGTGTCGGCGGAGTCCGGAGGCCGCGACTACGATCGCCTGCACCGCGAGCGGGAAGGCGAGGATCCCGAGCGAGATGACGGTGCGGGGATGCGCGAAGACCTCGGCCACGCCCCACGCGGCGAAGGCGGCTAGCGTCCACCAGCTGCCCCGCAGACCTCGAAAGAAGCCGTTCGCGTAGGCCACCCGGCTGCGCGGCACCAGAAGAGCCAGGAGCGCGAATCCCGAGGGGAGGAGCGTGGTCGCGAGACCGGTCGGATACAGCGTTCCCCAGCTGAGAAGAAGGTAGGGGAATCCCGCGAAGCAGGTCGAGAGGGCCGCAGGCGCGAGCAGGAGGGGGCCGCGAGTGGCTCGGCGTCCCGCGAAAGCGCGGGTGAGGAGCAGGATGCCGGGCGTCCACACCGCGGCCGACGAGGCGAGCCACGTCGCCCCCGAGGCCGTCACCACCGACACCCCGGTGAGCTCGGCGGTGAGGGCCACGAGGGAGTGCCAGGCGGCGGGGTAGAACTCCACATTGCCGACCGACGGGTTGGTGAGCCGGTAGAGGTCGAATGACGACGCCCTCCCTGTGTCGACGATCGATGCCGCGGCGTTGAGGTGGAAGACGCCGTCGTACGTCTGACTCACCGCGTCGAGGGGTGCGGCACGGAAAGCGATTATTCCGAACACGATCGCCACCAGCGCGATGCCCGCGACAGCCCACACCGCATCGCCGTGCGCTCGCCGAGCCCAGCTCGGCGGCGACATGAATCGCGAGACGACCGCCGCGATCGCGCAGGCCAGCGCTGTCAGTCCTACGACGGACCACCAGCCGTAGGGAATGCCGACCTTGTCGCCCAGTGCCCCGGCGGTTCCGACCAGGGCTATCGACAGGGGTCCCGCGAGAGCGATGAGGGCGAGGCCGCGCACCCGGAGCAGATAGGCGACCGCGACCCCGGGGAGGAGGAGAAGCGCGAGCGAAGCCGCCACGGCGGCCGCTGCATCCGGTGGGACCAGGAGTCAAGCCTCTCGCGAGAGCGGAAAACGACGCCCCCACGGTACCCGATGGGTGGGCTCGCGAGGCGGGTGGTTAAATAAGGAGGAGCTGCGAACGCAGCCCATCACCTACTCGCGACGGGGCCCGTTTGTCTCACCAGAAGCTCAGGGTCGCCGCGGTCGTCGTGGCTTACAACCGTCGAGAGCTGCTGCTCGAAGCCGTGGGCGCACTCCACGCTCAGACCGTTCCGCTCGACAGGATCGTGGTCGTGGACAACGCCAGTACCGACGGCACTTCGGAGGCTCTCGCGAGCGATGCGCGCGGCGTCGACGTCGTCACGCTCGATCGCAACACCGGAGGCGCGGGTGGTTTCGCCGTGGGCTTGGCGGCCGTGCTCGAGGATCCGCGAATCGACTGGGTGTGGCTGATGGACGACGACACCATCCCCACTCCGACCGCTCTCGAGGAGCTCGTTCGGGTAGCGCGGCTCGCTCCGCTCGACACGGACGTTCTGGGATCGCGCGTCGTCTGGACGGACGGCCGCGAGCATCCCATGAACACGCCCCGGCCGAATCCGTTCGCGTCGCGGGCCCGCCGGGAATCGGCCGCCAAACGCGACACGATGGATATCCGCAGCACCTCGTTCGTCTCGATGCTCGTCCGCGCCGACGCCGCTCGCCGAACCACCCTGCCTGTCGCCGACTACTTCATCTGGAACGACGACTTCGAATACTCGTCCCGCCTCATCCGGGGTCGTCGCGGTCTCGCCGTCCCCGCGAGCGTGGTCGTTCATAAGACCCGTGTCCTCGGGTCGACGGACGCCGACCCCGGTGAGCGTTTCCGCTTCGAGGTGCGCAACAAGATCTGGCTCATGCGCTTCTCCCGCGCCCTCTCGGTCCCCGAGAAGGCGGTCTACTCGGCCGCGACCGTTCGTCGCTGGATCCGCACCTTCCGCCGGTCGTCCGACCGTGCGACGCTGTCCGCGGCTCTGAGGCTGGGAGCGCGCGAGGGTTTCGCACAGCGGCCGCGGGCTACTGATGAGGTGCTCGCGGGCCTCGGACCGGTGAGCGCCGTCATCGCGCGTCACGAGGCGGCGGCGCGGAAATGACCCAGCCGTTCTCGCTACTGCTGCCTGTCTACGCCGGCGATCGCGGCGAACACCTCCGTCGCGCGTTCGACACGTCGGTGACCGAGCAAGGACTGCGGCCGAGCGAGGTCGTCATCGTTCGCGACGGGCCCGTAGGAGCCGATCTCGCCGGTGTCCTGACCGAGCTCGTCGAGCTCAGCCCCGTCCCGGTCCGCCTGGTGGAGTTGGAGCACAACCAGGGGCTCTCCCGTGCACTCACCGAGGGGCTGGCCCGTTGCACGCATGGGATCGTCGCGCGCATCGATGCCGACGACGAGAGCCTGCCCGACCGTTTCGAACAGCAGCTGCCGGTACTCCTCGAGCGCGAGCTGGACATGATCGGCGGCGGCCTCATCGAGTTCGCGAGCGACTCAGGCGAGCAGCTCGGTGTGCGCATCCCGCCGCACGGCGAGGAGATCGCCGTCGCGGCACGGTTCCGCGACCCCTTCAATCATCCGACCGTGGTGTACCGGCGGGCGGCTGTCGACCGGGCCGGCGGATACCGCGAGGAGACTCCTCTCATGGAGGACTACTCGCTCTTCGCCCGCATGATCGCCTCGGGTGCGAAGGTCGACAACCTGCCGAAGCCCGTGGTGCGTTATCGCGTGGACCAGGGCGCCTACAAGCGCCGCGGGGGGCTCGCCCAGCTGCGAGCCGAGCTCCTCCTGCAGCGCGAGCTGCGGTCCATCGGCTTCACCACTCCCGCGCAGGCCGTCCGCAACGTCCTGGTCCGCGGGGGATACCGGCTCGTGCCCCTCTGGGCGCGCCGTGCGGTGTACCGTCGATGGTTCGTCTCCAGGAAGAGCTGAGCACACACCCGTGGAGGTATGACAATGCAGGCCGATCTCGTCATCGTCGGAACCGGGCTCTACGGGCTCACCATGGCCCAGCGGGCCGCAGAGGACCTCGGGCTCCGCGTTCTCCTCATCGACCGTCGCGACCACATCGGCGGCAACGCCTACAGCGAGCTCGAACCGAGCACCGGGATCGAGGTGCACCGTTACGGCGCCCATCTCTTCCACACCTCGAACGCCATGGTCTGGGAGTACGTCAACCGGTTCACCCGGTTCACCGACTACGTCCACCGAGTGCACGCCAACCACAAAGGAGAGATCTACCCGCTCCCGTTCAGTCTGGGCACGCTCAACCAGTTCTTCCGCGCCGCCTACGGCCCCGGTGAGGCCCGCGCGCTGATCGCCGAGCAGGCCGCCGAGCTCGGTGACCGCAAGCCGGCGAACCTCGAGGAGAAGGCGATCTCGCTGATCGGCCGACCGCTCTACGAGGCCTTCGTCCGCGACTACACCGCTAAGCAGTGGCAGACCGACCCGCTGGACCTCCCCGCCGAGGTCATCTCGCGGCTGCCCGTCCGCTACAACTACGACACGCGTTACTTCAACGACACCTACGAGGGCCTCCCCGTCGACGGCTACACGGCGTGGCTCGAGCGGATGGCCGACCACCCGCGCATCGAGGTGCTGCTCTCCACCGACTTCTTCGACCGCGACCAGCCCGTCAATCGATGGAACGTTCCGGGGAACGTTCCCCTCGTCTACACGGGGCCCCTCGACCGTTACTTCGACTCGATGGAGGGCGACCTCAATTGGCGGACTCTCGACTTCGAGCAGGAGGTGCTGCCCATCGGCGACTTCCAGGGCGCACCGGTCATCAACTACTCCGACGCGGATGTCGATTACACACGCATCCTCGAGTTCCGCCACTTCCACCCCGAGCGGGACTACACGAAGGACGCGACCGTGATCGTCCGCGAGTTCTCCCGTGCGGCGGAACGCGATGACGAGCCCTACTACCCCGTCAACTCGACCGGCGACCGCGAGAAGCTCCTCCGGTATCGCGAACTCGCTCAGGCCGAGACGGGTGTCGTCTTCGGCGGCCGTCTCGGCACCTATCAGTACCTCGACATGCACATGGCCATCGGATCGGCGCTCTCGGCCTACAACAACGACGTGCGCGACGCCTTCGCCGCTCGCGTCTGACGGGGTACGCCCCGAACTGGGGGCCGCGTGTCGTATGTCCCTGGATAGAACGACCTGTCTAACATTCGTGCATGACTGTCCGGCTCGTCTCCCGCGCCTTCGGGCTGATCGCCCTCGCGGTGGTGGTGCCGTTCGGCCTCGCATCGTGTGTGGGCGGCGCACCGTCGGCTCCGACCGAATCGGGTACAACGTCGGCCTCTGCCGCCGCGCCGCAGGCGAGTACCACGCCCACGCCGGCGCCCACGACAGACGCTCCCGTCCTGCCTGCCCCCGTCGAGGGACAGCCTCAGCCGGACCCCCAGACGGCGCCTCTGCAGCTGCTCGACGCGAGCTATGACTCCTCGAGCGCATCCATCGTCGTATCGGCCGTCGTCGGCGACCGAGTGGCCGAGGGCGATTGCATCCTCACGGTCACCAATCAACAGGCCTCGGAGACGGCGACGGTACCTGCCGTCGCCGACGCCACGGTCACCTACTGCGCGTCGGTGAGCGTCGCGATCCCGAACGGAGCACAGGGCACATGGGACTACGACCTCGTCTACCGCGACTCGATCTCGAGCGGAAGCGTGAAGGGGACGGTTCAGGTCCGATGAAGCGCCGCGGAATCCTCTCCCGGGCCCTGCTGGTCCTCATCGCCACGTGCGCGCTCGTCGTGGGCGGCCTCGTGCCCGCCAACGCGCCGTCCGCGTCGGCCGCTGACGCCTCGCAGTTCAACCCGGGCAACATCATCAGCGATTACAACTTCTTCAACGGGGGCGCCCTCTCGGCCGATCAGGTCCAGGGGTTCCTCAACTCGAAGGTGCCGCAGTGTCGCAGCGGCTACACCTGCCTGAAGGACTACCGCCAGTCGACGTGGACCCGCTCCGCGGACCCCATGTGCGGTGCTTACCAGGGGTCGGGCAACGAGTCGGCCGCTCAGATCATCACGAAGGTCGGCCAGGCTTGCAACGTCAGCCAGAAGGTCCTCCTCGTCCTTCTCGAGAAGGAGATGTCACTCGTCACCGACTCGTGGCCCGACGCGTGGCAGTACCAGAAGGCGACGGGCTACGCGTGCCCCGACACCGCGCCCTGCGATGCCGAGTTCGCCGGCTTCTACAACCAGGTTTACAAGGCCGCGTGGCAGTACAAGCGTTACTCCAACCCTGCTGGAACCAACCGCACCTATACGTGGTTCCCCGTGGGTCAGGTCTCCAACATCCGCTATCACCCGAATGCCGCCTGCGGTTCGAGCCCTGTGCGCATCCAGAACCAGGCCACGGCCGGTCTGTACTACTACACCCCGTATCAGCCGAACGCGACCGCGATGTCGAACATCTACGGCGGTCAGGACGACGGTTGCTCCGCCTACGGCAACCGAAACTTCTGGCGACTCTTCACCGACTGGTTCGGCTCCCCGACCAACCCCACGGACCCGATCGGAGCGGTCGACGCCATACGCGCGGCTCCCGGCGGCTTGCAGGTGACCGGTTGGGCGCTCGACTTCGACTCCGAGTCACCCATCGACGTTCACGTCTATGTCGATAACCGCGGCTACTCGACCCCGGCCAACCTGTCGCGTCCCGATGTGCAGAAGGCTTTCTCGCGCAGCTCTGACAAGCAGGGTTTCACCACCACGGTCCCGGCGTCGCCCGGAACGCACCGCGTCTGCGTCTACGGTTACAACGTCGGCCCGGGCAGCAACGGGATCCTGGGGTGCACCGACGTCGAGGTGACCAACGGCAAGCCCTTCGGTGCCTTCGAGGGCGTCTCGGTCGTGGGCGGTGAGGTGACCGCCGGCGGTTGGGCCATCGACCCAGACTCGACGGCGGCCTCCGATGTGCACCTGTATGTCGATGGCGTCGGCTACCGCGTCCCTGCGGACCAAAACCGTCCCGACGTGGGTGCTTACTACTCGGCCTACGGTGCAGCGCACGGCTTCAACAAATCCTTCCAGCTGGCGCGTGGCTCTCACCGGATCTGCGCGTACGCAATCGACATCGCCAATCCGTCGATCAACACGAGCCTCGGATGCCGCACCGCGGAGGTCGTCGTGGACGGAGTCGATCGGGGTCGTGCGCCGATCGGGAACTTCGAGGGCGTGTCCGCCGGTCCCGGGGAGCTGAGCCTCTCGGGATGGGCCATCGACCCCGACACCGCGGCCTCGGTCCCGGTGAACTTCACGGTCGACGACACGCCGTACACCGTGACTGCCGACGGTTGGCGCGCCGATGTGTCGAACGCGTTCCCCGGTTACGGTGGCGCCCACGGCTTCGCGAAGACGGTGCCCGCCGGGCCTGGGCAGCGCAACGTTTGCGCCGCGATCCCTGACACGGCGGGCGGGCGCAGCACTTCGCTGGGCTGTCGGACGATCCAGGTGCCGGCCCTGACTCCGGTCGGTTCACTCGACGCGGTGACCGCCGGCACGGGAAGTGTGAGTGTCTCCGGATGGGCCGCGACACCCATGCAGGCCTCGTCGATCGACGTGCACGTCTACGTGGGGTCATCGGGCACGCGGTTCGCCGCCGACCAGGCGCGTCCCGACGTCCAGGCGGCGGTTCCCGGAACCGGACCGGCCACTGGTTTCGCCGCGACGGTGTCGGCGCCCGCGGGCCCCGCGCGCGTCTGCGTCTATGCGGTGGACGGTCCCAACGGGGTCAATGCGCTTCTCGGGTGCCGTGACGTCAGCGTAGGCTGAGGTCTGATTTTCCGGATACGTCGGTGACGGGTGGGGTCGCGAACGCGACGCCCACCCGTCGCTCTGTAAGCGCAAGGGCAGCATTTTGATGGCGGAACCCCTCGAGATCTTCATTCCCTTCTGGGGCGAGCCCGAGCTGCTCTACGAGACGATCCGCTCGGTCCTCGCGCAGGATGATCCCGGGTGGACGCTTGTGGTCATCGACGATTGCTACCCCGACCCGTCGGTCGCGGCGTGGTTCGAAGGACTCGCGGACTCCCGGGTGGTCTACACCCGCAACGAGGTGAACCTCGGCATCACCGCCAACTACGAGCGCGCCATCCAGTTAGCCACGCGTCCTTTCATCACGATTCTCGGGTGCGACGACCTGATGGACCCCGGCTACGTCCGGCTGATCCGGACGACCATCGACCGCGTCCCCGCCGCCGACGTGATCCAGCCGGGCGTGCGCGTCATAGACGGTGAGGGCCGCGTCGTCCTTCCACTCGCAGACCGGGTCAAACGGTGGATGCAGCCCCGCGGTGCCGCGACCCTCACCGGTGAGCAGATGGCGACCGACCTCCTGCGCGGCAACTGGCTCTACTGGCCCGCTCTGACCTTCCGGGTCGCGATGCTGCGGGAGGTCCCCTTTCGCGCAGGCTTTCCGATCATCCAGGATCTCGCCCTTTTGGTCGATGTAGCGCACGAATCGGGAACGCTCGCGTTCGAGCCCGAGGTCGCGTTCTCCTACCGTCGCCACGGCGGCTCGGCCTCTCAGCGCAGTGTGATCGACGGCACCCGCTTCGTCGGCGAGAGGCGCTACTTCGCACTCGCGGCGGAGCAGGCGCACGCGAGAGGATGGGCCCGTGCGGCGAGGGTCGCCCGCTGGCGCATGATGTCGAGGTTCCAGGCGGCGTCGCTGCTCCCCGAGGTGCTTCGCGCCCGTTCGCGCCCGGGCATCCGCTCGGTCCTCACCCATATGTTCGGCAGGCCGACCCGGCTGCCCTCGTCCCGTCCGAAAGGTCTGTGAGATGGCTACATCCAGCGAGAACGTCTTGATCACCGGTGGTGCCGGCTTCATCGGTTCGCGCCTGGCCGCGCGGTTCGCGCGCGACGGCCACAACGTCACGGTGCTCGACTCCCTGCACCCTCAGATCCACGGGGAGAACCCGCTCGAGAACTCAGAAGCCGTTCGCGACCTGCAGAAGGTCGCGAAGCTGGTAGTGGGCACGGTGACCTCGATGGAAGACATCGCCGGGGCGCTCGCCGATAGCACGCTCGTCGTGCACCTCGCTGCCGAGACCGGCACCGGGCAGTCGATGTACGAGGTGGCGCGCTACGTCGACGTCAACGTCCAAGGAACCGCCAACCTGCTCGACCTGCTCGTCAACACCGATCACCGGGTCAAGAGAGTGGTCGTCGCCTCTTCGCGATCCGTCTACGGCGAGGGCTCCTACCGTGCGCCGGACGGTCGAATCGTCCACCCCCCGCACCGCTCCGAGACCGATCTCGACGCCCGCCGCTTCGAAGTACGCGGCGCCGACGGCGAGGAGCTCGAGATGGTTCCGACCGACGAGAAGGCGCTCCTGCACCCGTCGAGCGTGTACGGGATCACCAAGCAGATGCAGGAGGCCCTCATCGCGACCGTCGCCCCGTCGATCGGGCTCGACTCGGTGGTCCTGCGCTATCAGAACGTCTACGGCCCCGGCCAGTCGCTGTCGAACCCGTACACGGGCATTCTGTCCATCTTCTCCTCCCTCATCCGCGAGGGGAAGAAGATCAACGTCTTCGAGGATGGGCTCGAGTCGCGCGACTTCGTCTTCGTTGACGACGTCGTCGAGGCCACGTATCTCGCCGCCGTCGCCCCCGACGCGAAGAACGTGGTGCTCAACGTCGGCTCGGGTGAGGCCACTAATGTCATCCAGGTCGTCGAAGCCCTCGCCGCGGCGCTCGACCTGGAGGTCGACTGGGAGGTCAGCGGCAACTACCGGCTCGGGGACATCCGCCACAACGTGGCGGACGTATCGGCGCTCGCATCCGTCACCGGTTTCACGCCCTCGACGACCTTCAGCGAAGGGGTGAAGCGCTTCGCCGACTGGGTCACCGCCCAGCCGGTCCCGACGAGCACCTTCGAGGCGTCCGTCGAGGAGATGGCGGCGCGAAGACTCCTGCGATGATGTCGTGGCAGGCGCGGGAGTTCCCGTACTCGACCAACTCGCTCAACCTGCTCCGCCTGGTCCTCGCAGCAGTGGTGCTGTTCGCGCACTCGTTCTACATCCTGGGCCGCGGTATCGGCCCGCAGTTCCAGGGGGAGAACCTCGGGGGCTGGGCCGTTATGGCCTTCTTCGGCCTCAGTGGGTTCCTCATCTGCCGCAGCCGTCTCAGGACAACCGCGGGGGACTACCTCTTCCACCGCGTCGCGCGCATCTACCCAGCTTTCATAGTGGCCCTCGTTGTCACGGCGGTGATCTTCGGGCCCCTGTCTCTGTTGCTCGATGGCCGAGGGCTCGCGGGCTACCTCGGCGTCCCCGTCACCCCCTTCCAGTTCGTCTGGGGCAACAGCGGTCTCACCGTGTCGTCCTATGGGATAGGCGACACTCTGTCGACCGTGCCGTACCCGGGTGTGTGGATCGGGTCGCTGTGGACGCTTCGCTACGAGTTCATGTGCTACCTGGTCATGTGGGTGGTAGGCAGCTCGATCTTCGCGAAAATCCGCACCGGCGCGATCGCGGCCATGTACCCGCTGAGTGTGCTGCTGTTCGTCGCGACCCTCGTCGCCGGTGAGGAGCGCGTGGGCGCAGACTTCGCTCAGTTCGCCAGGCTCTTGCCCTTCTTCGCGGCGGGCGCACTGGTGTACCTCGTCGTGGATCGGTACGGCATCGTGGCGCCGCTGGGTCTCGGCGCCATCGCGCTCGCTGTGATCATGATGGTCTTAGTTCCTGCGCTCGGAGGCCAACTGGCCGCCCCGCTGCTCGTGTACGGGCTCCTCGCCCTGTCGATCGTGATCAGACAGCCTCGCTGGGTCGCCCGTAACGACATCTCCTACGGGTTCTACATCTTCGCTTGGCCCGTGCAGCAGCTCGCCGTCCTGATGCTCGGCCCGTCCACCCCCTTCGTGCTCTACCTCGTCGTGTGCTGCGCGGGCACGGGACTCCTCGCCTGGGCCAGTTGGGTGTGGGTGGAGAGGCCGTCGATGCGAATCGCCCGCGGCAGGCGCAAGGTCCCGTCCGCCACCTGATGCGAGTCGACGACTCGGTGGGCGACGGCGGCTGACTAAACTTCTGTGGTGCGAAAACTGGATGCCCGCGCGCGGAAGCTGATTCTCGCGATTCTGTGTCCGTTGCTCCTCCTCGGGGCGCTCGTGACATGGGGCTTTGCGTCACCCCCGGGGTCCAGCCCGGACGACGACTTCCATCTCGCCTCCATCTGGTGCGGGCTCGGCGAGCGACCGGGGCTCTGCGAGTCGACGGGCGATCCCGCCTCCCTCGAGCGTTCCGTACCCGTCGGTCTCATCGACTCCCTCTGCCCCCGGTTTCAACAGGAGCAGAGCGGGGCCTGCTTCGACCGCGAGGCCACCGGGATGATCACGGTGTCCCGCGCCAACATCGACGCCCTTTACCCGCCGGTCTTCTACGGCACCCTGTCGGTCTTCGCCAGCCCGGACATCTCGTGGTCGGTGGCTGCGATGCGCATCTTCAATTCGGTGCTCTTCGTCGGCGTGCTGACGACTCTCTTCTTCGCGCTCCCCCGGCGCCTGCGGCCCGCGCTCGTCGTCTCGGTGGCCACGACGATCATCCCACTGGGGCTGTTCATCATTCCATCCACCAATCCGTCGTCTTGGGCTCTGCTCTCGGCCGCGGTGGTCTGGATCAGCGTCTACGGAGTCACCCAAACGACGGGCCGGGCCCGGACCACCCTCGTCGTACTGGCGCTCTTCGGGGCCGGTCTGGGAATCGGAGCCCGAGCGGACTCGGCCGTCTTCGCCCTGTTCGGGGCCGGTCTCGGCCTCCTGCTCGGCGCACGTCTGCGCCCAATCCGGTCCAACCTCGTCGCGGTCGCCATCACCGCTCTCATCGGCGTGGGCGCCATCATCACCTATCTGTCGACGAGTCAGGGCGGCGATATCGTCGGCGGTCTCAGCTCCGAGCGTGCACCGTTCACGGTCGTGCAACAGGTCGACAACTTCCTCGAGGTGCCGCTGCTGTGGACGGGAGCGTTCGGCGGCTGGGGCCTCGGCTGGCTGGACACCCCGCTGCCGTCGGCCGTCTGGATCTTCAACACCCTGGTGTGCGGTGGGGCGGTCTTCCTCGGCCTGCAGGGGGCTCGGGTGCGCCGTTCTGCCGTCTTCCTGCTCGCTTTCGCCGCGATGTGGCTGGTGCCGGCCTACCTGCTGGTGCAGTCGCGAGTCGTGGTGGGCGAGACCATCCAGCCTCGCTACATCCTGCCGCTCATCATCATCGCGGTGGGTGTGGCGAGCCTCCGGTTCGACGCCGAGCGGGCTTGGAGGGGGATGCCTTTCGTCCTGGCGGCCGGCACACTCGCGGTGATCGACTCTGTCGCCCTGCATCAGCTGATCAAGCGATACACGACGGGCACCGATCGCCCTTCGTTGAACCCGGGATTCGCCGCCGAGTGGTGGTGGCCCGGAATCCCGTCGCCCGCGGTGACGTGGGTACTCGGGACGTGTATGTTCGCCGCAGCCCTGGTGGGGCTGTGGTTCGCACTGCGTTGGCCGCGGGCGGTGGCTGAGACCGCGTCTGCGGGGCAGTCAGCGTCGCCGCAGACCCAACATGTGCACGAGGACGCCGCCGAGCGGGGCGATGAGCAGGACGAGCGGCACGGTGACGAGCGGATTCTGCGGCCCGAACAGCAGCGCTAGGACGAGCACGGCCGAGACGGCCCAGCCCGCAGCGTAGAGCTGGTGAAGGCCGCGGCCGAGGAGCGCCGCGCCGGTCACGTAGAGCAGCGCGGTGCTTCCGGCGCTGGCCGAGACCAGGAAGACCGTAACGGCGGCGATGATGAAGCGGTCGCCGTAGATGAGGTTCAGAATCCAGGGCCCGGCGAATGCCGCTGCCGTGGAGTAGATGAGCGTGGCACCGGCGAGCAAGCCCGACACGATAAGCAGCTGGCGAGCTGGGCGCGCGTGGTCACGGAACCGCACGATGAGGAAGGTCTGCAGTGCGGTCAAAGGGATGAGGATCGGCGCTCGCACGAGCGAGACGATGAGTATTAGCGACGCCAGCACCTGCGGGTCGGAGCGCACCGTGGCTGCGAGGATCAGCGGGAGACCGTTGATCATGGCGCCTGCGGCGAGCGACCCGCCGACCGTACTGGTACTGCGGCGCACCAGCTCGCTTACGGAGACGTTGAGGGCGACGGACGGCGCCACACGACGGGCCCGCACGGCGAGGACCAGGAGCGGTGCGAGGACGAAGGGGACGGCGATGCCCCAGGCCAGCCCGGCGGAATGCAGGCCGAGAGCGACGGCGATCCCGATCAGGACGACCCGGAGGAGGGCGTCCAAAGCTGTCACGGACGATAAGGAGCCCCAGAGGGACAGGCCGGAGAACGTCCCACCGAGGATGGCGCCGATGACGTAGCCGCCCAGCGCGGTGGCGATCGCGAGTCCGGCCCAGGGCACGTCGACGAGCGACGGCGTCCAGAGGGGCGATGTGACGGCCACGATCAGCCACACCCCCGCGGCGATGGCGAGCGTGAACGTGGTCAACGTCCGGGCAGCCCCCGTTTCGCCGTTCCGGATCGGACGAACCGCGCTCGCGACGGCCTGCTGGAGCCCGGACAGCGTCGCCACGCCCAGGTAGACGGCCGACCACAGGACGGTGAAGGACAGGTAGTCCTCGGTCGACACCAGCCCCGGGACGCCCAGCTGTATCAGATAGCCCGCGACGCCCGCGATGAGCGTGCTCGCGAGGATCGGAACGATCCCGCTGCCCCCACCGCGCACCTTCATCGGCGGGTCTCCGGCGGATGACGACGGATGGTCACGAGGGGTCGCGCCGGGGGGCGACGCCCGCGGCGGCCGAGAGGACCTGCTCGACTGTGATCTCGGTGATGCAGTGGGCTTCCGTCGCTACGCAGGCGACTCGGCAGGGGGCGAGGGCGTGGTCCGGCTGGAGGACCGTCACAGCCGAGCCCACCGGTCGGAAGCGCGACGGGCTGTTCCGATGCGAGGCGTCGCCGTCGGCGGGGTGCGGTGACACCACGACTGCGGGAACGCCGACGGAGGCGGCGACATGCGCCGGACCGCTGTCGTTGCCGATGAAGAGCCGCGCGCCCGACGCGTGGGTCGGCAGCTCGTGGAGGGGGATCGTCCCCGGGAGGCCGGTGACGCGGGGTCCCAGTCCGCCGATGATCTCGTCGATCAGGACGGCGTCCGCCGGTCCGCCCAGGATCTCGACTGTGGTGGCCTCCTCGGCGAGGAGGGCGGTGACGACCTCGCGCCATCGCGTGGCGGGCCAGCGGCGTTTCGCCTCGTTCGCGGACGGATGGATGAGCACTCGGCGCGAGTCAAGCGGGGCCGGCGGCGTGTGCCAGTACGAGGCCCCGTATGACGCGGGGATGGTCTCGTCCAGACCGAGAGCGCCTAGAAGGCGGGAGAGGTGATCGACCTCGTGTGCGGCGGTGCGGCCGTCGACCACGGCGATGTCCATCCGGGCCGCCTCGTAGCGCTCTCCCACGAAGGGTCGGGGGAGGGCTTGAGGGGAGTGCCCGGCGACGAGACCTGAACTCGCGAAGGCCCAGATGCGGGCGTTGAACCCGAGATCCGACTCCCATCTGGGCAGGATGACGAGGTCGACATTCGCGCCGTCCACGGCCCCGAGTCGGCGTGCCTCCCGGCCGGCGAGGAAGCTGATCGCTCGTATCTTCCCGAGCAGTCCGGAGCTGTCGGGCGCCAGCAGGGTGCCGGTATCGAAGGCGGCGAAGGCATAGTCGCCGTCAGGGTTGAGCAGCTTGGCGAAGCGCGTGGGAGCGACCATGAGGATCTCTCCCACGTCGGCCGAATCGCGGAGGGCGGTCATGAGCGGCAGCGCCAGTACCCAGTCGCCGATGCCGTCATTGCGGACGACAGCGACGCGCAGCGGGCGTCCCAGGCGGGCGGCGAGCTCGGGCACGGTCGCGGCGCGGGGTGAGGTCGAGCCCGCCCGGCCGGAGCCGCGCGCGCGGAGCAGGCTGAGGACCTGCAGAGCGGCGTTCTCGAGCGAGAAGGGCGGTCGGTCGGCGCTCATCTAGGTGAGTCTCTCCAGGATCGTGGCGGCGGCCATTTCGGCGGGCAGGTTCCAACCCGTGAGACTCCAGCCCGACGGGCGCTGCGTGAGGATGCCCATGCGGCAGGGGCCGAGGGAGAGCGCCTTCGCGTGCGCAACGGGGATGCCGAGGGTCGTGAACGCGAGGGCGCGGAGGAACTGTCCGTGAGACACGAGAAGCGTGACGCCGTCCCTGTCCGCGAGTGTCGAGAGGACTTCTGCGGCCCGAGACTCGACCTGGTCGACCGACTCGCCGGAACCCTCCGGGGGACCGTCGGTGAACACCGACCACCCCGGGTTGGCGGCGCGGAAACCGTCGGCGGGCCGCCCCTCGAGCACGCCGAGATCCCACTCGAGAAGGGATGGCGCGATCACCGCATCGCGGAAGCCGGCGAGCGTCGCGGTTTCGCTCGCACGCCGGAGCGGCGAGGTACGAGCCCGGTCGACGATCGGAGGTAGAACCTCCGCCCATGCGGAGGCCTGGACACGGCCGGAATCGGTGAGCGGGTGGTCCGCCCGTCCGGTGAACGCACCCGAGCGGCTCGACTCCGTTTCGCCGTGCCGCAAGAGGAGGAGATGGCGCGACGTCACTCCTGCGCACCGACCAGGGGATATCGGATCGCGGAACGCTCGACGGCGTGGGTGCCGAGGTGAGCGACGGCGACGGCAGCCGCGCTGTTCGCCCAGCGTGCCGCCTCGCGTACCGAGGCGCCTTCGGCGATCGCGACGGCCAGAGCGGCGGTGACGGTGTCGCCGGCGCCGGTCACGTCGGAGACCTGGACCGCATCGGATGCGATGAGCTCCTGGCCGTGTTCGTCCTGCACCAGCATTCCCTGGGCCCCGAGGGTAACGATGACGGCGCTGCGGGTGCGCTCGGCGATGAGGGATGCAGCTTTGTAGGGGTCGGAGGTGCGCGTCATGGCGGTCGCCTCGAGGTGGTTCGGGGCGATGACCGTGCACCCCGCGAAGCAGTCGGGCTCGAGCTTCTTCGAGTCGACGATCACGGGGATCCCGACCTCGTTCGCCCATGCGATGGCTCCGCGCGCGCCCGCGTCGGTGATCGTGCCCTTGTCGTAGTCGGAGAGCACGAGCGCCCGGGGCGTGGGGTCGTTCCGCAGGGATGCGACCAGCTTGTCTGCGAAGTCGGATTCGGGGAGCGTCTCGTAGTCCACCCGAAGGACCTGCTGGCCGCCGGCCAGGAAACGGCGCTTGACCGTGGTGGGCGTCTCGGCCGAGCGGTGGAGGGAGACGTTCATTCCCGCCTCGACCAGGAGACCCTCGAGGCGCCGGCCGTCCTCGTCGTCGCCGAGATGGCCGTGCACCGTGACTCGGGCACCCATCGTGAAGACGTTGGCGGCAGTGTTGGCTGCGCCGCCCGGGATGTAGAGGCTCTTCGGATTCACCAGCACGACGACGGGGGCCTCTGGGCTCAGGCGACTGGCGGTGCCCTTCTCGAACACGTCGAGCATGAGATCTCCGGCGACGGCGATCTCGTAGGTCTGTCCGGTCATTCTCCCGCTCCCTGTGAACGGCGCACCTGCGACGTGGTGGAGAACCCGTGCAGAAGCTCGATGAACTCGATGGTGCCGCCGCCGGCCGTGACCACCTCTTCTTCGAGGAGGCCTTTGTCGCGGTAATCGGCGCCCTTGGCGTGCACGTCGGGCGTGAGCAGTCCTAGGAGGCGGCGGGGATCGGCATCGTCCATGATGAGGACGTGGTCGACCGCGTCGATGCGTTCGAGGTCTTCGATGCGCTGGTCGATCGATCGGATGGGGCGATCCGGGCCCTTGAGGGCGGACACGGATGCGTCCGAGTTGACGAGGACGACTAATGCGTCGCCGAAGACGCGAGCGCCCTGCAACGAGGCGCGGTGGCCGGAGTGGAGGAGGTCGAAGGCGCCGTTGGTGGTGACGAGGGTCTGGCCCGTCGCGCGCAGCCATTCGCGGTACTTCCGCGCGTCATCCTCATCCAGGACGAATGGCAGGCTGCTGGTGGCGGTGTCGGGGGCGATGTCGGGGATGAGATCGCGTTCGATGATCTGCGCGAGGAGATGCAGCGCGAGATCGTGCACCTCCTGCACCCGAGCGGTCTCCCTCACGGCGACCGTGATGGACTCGTCCGCCCCGGTCGCGTCGCGCGGGCCCGTAAGCGCCACGGTCATCGCGCCGACCTCGGAGGCCGCCTTCAATGCTGCGACGACGTTGGCGCTGGTGCCGCTCGTGGTCAGGCCGACGACGATGTCGCCCGGCCCGGCGAGGGCGCGGACCTGCCGAGAGAAGACGTGCTCGTAGCCCCAGTCGTTGGCGATGGCGGTCATGGCCGAGGTGTCGACCGTGAGTGAGATCGCCGGGAGGGGGCGGCGGTCGGAGGACAGCTTGCCGGTGAACTCTGCGGCGAAGTGCTGGGCGCAGGCCGCGCTTCCGCCATTGCCGAAGACCAGGATCTTGCCGCCGTCGCGCATGCGCTCGGCCATGCGGAGCCCGATGGCGGCGATGTGCTCGGCCTGGGCGTCGAGGCGGCCGAGCGCGAACACGGCTCGTCTCACGTCGTGATGCGCGATCTGCGCAGCCGTTTCGAGATCCATACTCTGGTCATTCCTTTCAGTCCGCCGACAGGACGACACGGCCGTAGCCATTCGGTCGCCCGGCGTCCGGGATCACTCGGATTCGGGGGCTGCGCCTCGGAGATCCTCGAGGTCTCGGCGCAGTAGCGCGACTTCCTCGGCCAGAACGCGGGTCTTCGATTCTAATTGCGTCAGCTCGCTGCTCTGTTGGAGCGAGACCAGCGTGACGGTGGCGATTCCGACGAAGAAGAGCAGGTTGCTCGGGGTGGCGATGCCGGTCAGATCGGCGGCCCATTCCAAGAGCGGCGGGAAGACGGCCAGGATCAGTGCGACGACCCCGGCGAGGAGCCACCAGACGGCGTGACGCTCGCGCAGGCGCTGACGGCGCAGGGAGACGACGACGATCGACAGGAGCACCAGCGCGACGACGATGCTCAGGAGCTGGACGACGATGCTCACGCTGCGGTGACCTCCACGTTGCGGTCCCGAGTCAGCGCGAAGACGAGGGCAAGCGACACGCGGCCGAGGAAGACGGCTGCCTTCCATGGGGTCTGCGAAGGGACGCCGTGCGTGCGCACCCGCATGTTGACAGGGACCTGAACGATCTTGTGGCCGGCACGCGCCGCGATGACCAGAGCCTCGACGGTGTCGCCGAGGTACTCGGCCGGGAACTCGCGAGCGAACAGTGCGACGACCCTCGGGCCGGCTGCCTTGAAGCCCGATGTCGTGTCGGTCAGCTTCTCGCCGGCGACACGGCTGATGACCGTGGCGAGGACTTTCATGGCCCAGCGGCGGGGGCCGCGCGCCTCGTAGTCGCCCTCCCCGGCGAAGCGTGCACCGATGACGAGGTCGGCGTCGGTGAGGCGATCGAGGAGGAGCGGGATCTGGCTCGGATCGTGCTGCCCGTCGGCGTCGAGCTGGACCACGTTGCTGTAGCCGTGGTGGAGCGCATAGCGGAATCCGAGACGCAGCGCTCCCCCGACGCCGAGGTTGAAGGGGAGGGCCAGGACGGGTGCGCCGACCGATGCCGCGGTCACCCGTGTGGAGTCGGACGAGCCGTCGTCCACGACGACGAAGTCGATCCCGGGGACCTTTTCCCGGAGTTCCCCAATGATCTCCGCGATGGAGGCCTCCTCGTTGAAAGCCGGGATCACCACGAGCGTCGACGAGAGCGACGAGCGATCATTCGTCAACCTATTCACCCCTCAATCGCGGTGGCCCGTCAGGCGCACCGCATTCAGCATAGATGTGGGCCGCCCTCGGCCAGAGCATGTTATCGGGTCGGTTCAGCGCCCGCGGGAGAAGATGCGGCGCCACGCGGTGGCACCCGCGATGCGCGGCACGGCCTCGCGGTAGCGGGCGGCCAGCCTCCCCCAGCGGAACGCCAGAGCAGCACTGAGGACGACCGAATCACGAAGCAGACGGAGAAATTCTCGACGATCCCGGCGCAGGAGGAAGTAGCCTTCGCCCGACGCCGCGTCGAGCTGAGCGACATCGAGGACGCCCAGGTCGCGCCAGCGGCCCGAACCGGGGTGGATCCTCGCCTGCGGGGGTGTGTCGATCCCCGGGCTGGGGCGCAATTGATGTGCCACGGCGCGGAGTATGGCCTGAGCGGACGAGCCGCGGGTTGGGGCTCGATCGGGTGTCGCGGCACGACTCGACTCGGCCTGCGGCAGCTGACCCGCGAACCCGAGGAGGGCCTGAGCGTCACCGCGGCGGGTCGGGAGGGCTCCGGCCAGATGATCCGGACCGCGCAGCGCATCGCGGAGGCCGAGGTGACGTGCTCGCACCGACCCGTACTGCATGGAGATGAGGTGGGCGACGTCCTGTGCGAAGACGGAGAGCAACGCTGCGCGACCTTCACCGCGGTTCGCGTGGCAGAGGGCGACCACGAGTCGGTTGCGCACGTGGAAGTAGGCCTGCCAGTCGAGGCCGTTGTCCTTACCCGTCCATGGGATGTGCCAGAGCGCCGCTCCCGCGAGGGTCACGGTCGGCACTCCCGCATTCGCGGCCCGCAGGCCGTACTCGGCATCGTCCCACTTGATGAAGAGGGGGAGCGAGGCGCCGATAGCCCGCACGGTCGGCGTAGGGATCAGACACATCCACCAGCCGTTGAAGTCGACGTTCAAGGCCGCGCTGAGCGCCGGTTCGCCTGTGAGGGTCACCTCGCCGAGATCGACGGGGGCTAGTCGCGTATCGACGGGGCGCCACCAGAAGGCTCGGCGATCGACCTGCTCACCCCAACTGTGGAGCACCGTCGGTTCGATGAGGCTCAGCATGTGGGCACCGACGATCGTCGGGCTAGGGGAGGCGCTCGCGAGGGAGATCATGCGGACGGCCGACTCGGGATCGAGGCGCACGTCGTCGTCGAGCAGGATGACCCACTGCTCGTGGCCTTCGGACGCCTCGATCATGCCGCGGCTGAAACCGCCGGAGCCGCCGAGATTGGGTTGCTCGATCAGGGTCAGGCGGCCATGGAGATCCGCCTCGACGGTGGTCCCGACGATCGCGTCGGCGATGCGCTCGGTGCCCTGATCCACGACGAGGATGCGGCCGAGCAGTTCGAGGAGGCGCGAATCAGACGCGAGGGCTCGCAGCACTGCGAGGCAGTCGTCCACCCGGTTGTAGGTCGTGAGCGCGATGGCGCAGGATCCGGCCGCAGGGGCGGATACGCGGGCGGACCAATGGAGGTCGGAGATCTCCACATCTGCGTCCGCGGCCGTGATCTCCACCCAGAGCCAGGCCAGCGAATCCGACAGGGGCACCTCGTGGACGAGGTTGCCTGCCGATTCGATGATGGACAGGGTCTCGATGCGCCCGTCCGTGTGCGTCGCGCGTATCCGGACCGAAGCGGGGGCGGACAGGTGCGCCGAGACGCGAACCCGCCGGACTTCCGCGGCCCGGAACCAGATGTGCGACGGGAAACCGCCGAAGTAGGTCTCGGTTGAGACCGTCTCCATCGCGGGGACCGTGATGCCGGACCGGGTCGCCCCCGCGCCCTCGCCCCGTGTGTACAGGTCGTCGACACCGACGGGGTCGGCCATGGGAGCGAAGCGCACTCGCTGGACGACCGTCCAGTCGAGGGCCTCGGACGGGCCGTGCGTCACGCTCACGTGGTGCGGCGGCGGTGACGCCAGCGGCGGACGAGGTCCACCGCATGTTCGGACAGGCCGCGTCGTGAAGCGAGCTGGCGTTCGACCTCGTCCTGGATGAATCGCGTCAGGTAGAGGGGGAGACCCGGACCTTGGTCGCGGACATAGCCGCGCAGCGCCTCGTCGCGCACCATGCGATCGTACTTCTCGTGCTCGCCGGCGAGGGCGAACACGCTGTTGCCCAGCTCGCCCTCGGTGGCGGTGCGCTGCATCCAGAAGGCCAACGGGCGGCCGTCGATGAGACCGATGTGGTGGTCGAGGGTGATGCGGAGGTAGAGATCCCAGTCCTCGACGGCGTGGAGGTCTTCGCGGTAATAGCCGACGGTGTCGTGGATCGCGCTGCGATAGAGAAAGGCGATCGGCACCGCGCGGTTGACCTGCAGCAGGTCCGAGTAGGTGATCTCGGTGATCTGCGGCCAGAACTTGGCACGACCCACTTCAACGAAGGCGCCGTCACGCGCGACCTCGTAGACGATCTCGGTGCGGACCATGACGCCGGCGTGGTCGGGGTTGGCGTCGAGCCATGCGACTGTCGTGGCCAGGAACTCGCGGTCCCAGAGGTCATCGTCGTCGTGGAGGACGACGAATTCGCTTCCGGCAGCACGGACTCCCATGTTGGCGGCCGCCGAACGCCCCGTGGCGGTCTCGTTGTGGGTGACCGACACCCGACCGCTGAAGGCCCGGGGGAGGTGCGCGATGATCTCGTCGACCGCCTCGGCATCGCCGCCGTCGTTGACGACGAGGACGACCCAGTCGGGATACGACTGAGCCTCGATGTCGGTGAACGTGCGGGAGAGGAACCAGGGCCGGTTCTTGGTACGCACGACGATTCCGACGCGCGCCGTGGTGCGCTCGGCCGGGAGGCCGTCGCCGGAGCTCATGGTCGCGTCGCCACTCACTGCGCGTCGGAGAACGAGATCGTCGGGATAGCCGAGACCGTGCCCCACGAGGTCTCGGCCGACGGCACGTTGAACGACAGCGTCTGCGGTGCTCCGGCAAGCTGACGGCCCGCGCGGTCCATGAGGGAGACGCTCACGAAATACTTGCCGCCACCGAGGTGGAGCCCGGGCACGTCGATGCGCACCGTGCGCTTGCCTTTCAGCGGCCCGGCGGACTCCGGCGCGTGGTTGCTGCCCGTGCCGAACACGACCTGCCCGTGCTCGGAGTCGATCTGCACGGCACAGAGCCACTCGTCGATCCCGGTCGGATGATAAACGGTCGCCTCGATCGTGAGGTGGTCGTCCGGCTGGACGATGAGCGCGGGCTCCCCGTCGACGGTGAGCGTCGTCGAGACGATGCGGGCGAACGCCGGGTCGTCGGGCTCGAGCTCCTTGGCCGCGAGGTCGGCGAGGCGCTGCTCCTCGAGCAGGTCGCGGAACGCCATGATCGCGTCGTTGGGATCGCCGTCGACCTTGATCCGGCCGTGATCGAGGAGAACGGCGCGGTCGCATAGTTCCGCCACCTGAGGCATCGAGTGCGTGACCAGGATGATGGTGCGTCCGTCGGCCTGGAAGCCGCGGATGCGGTCCATGCACTTGCGCTGGAATGCCTCGTCTCCCACGGCCAGGACCTCGTCGACGATGAGGATGTCGGGATCGGTGTGCACGGCGACCGCGAAAGCGAGCCGCACGTACATGCCCGATGAGTAGAACTTGACCTGCGTGTCCATGAATCCGCCGATGCCCGAGAAGGCGGCGATGTCGCCGAAGCGGGCGTCCGTCTCTTCGCGACTCAGGCCGAGTACGGATGCGTTCAAGTAGACGTTCTCGCGACCGGTGAGGTCGGGGTGGAAACCGGCGCCCAACTCGAGAAGTGCGGCGACGCGGCCGCGACCCTGCACCGACCCGGTGGTGGGGTCGAGGATGCCGCCGATGAGCTTGAGCAGCGTGCTCTTACCGGAACCGTTGTGCCCGATGAGGGCGATGGTCTCGCCCGCGCGGATGGTCAGATCGATGTCGCGGAGGGCCCAGAAGTCCTCACTGTGCCGCCGACCCGCGCGACCGAGCGTGACGATGCGCTCCTTGAGGGAGTTGTCTCGGCGGACGACGAAGCGCTTCGAGGCCTTCTCGACGTCGATGACGACGGGAGGCAGTGCGGAGGTCTCGGTCTCGGTGGCGGTGGTCATCACAACTCCTGCGCGAAATTGCCCTGGAGGCGACGGAAGACGCCGTGGAACACGGCGAGGAGGACGAAGCCCACGGCGATGGCGATCACCATGCGCAGCAGCAGGAGATCCGGGTACTCGGTGTCGGCGCCCGACCCCCAGAAGGCCTTGTGGAAGCCGAGCACTGCGAGCGTGATCGGATTGTTCGTATAGACGTCGAGGAGCAGACCGCCACCCATGATGTTCTTCGCCATCGACCAGGCGTAGACGATGGGGGATGCCCACATCATGAACATCATCAGCACCTCGGTGAGGTACTGGGTGTCACGGAGGTACACGTTGACGGCGCTGAGCAGCAGTGCGAAGGCGGTGCCGTAGACGATGATCAGCACGATCGAGGGGATCGCGTAGAACAGGTCGGTCTCGACGCGCAACGAACCTGACAGGAGGACGGCGGCTATCAGCACGACCATCTGGATGGCGAAGTTGAAGATGGCGGCGCCCACCGAGGCGAGCGGGAACACCTCGCGCGGCAGATAGACCTTCTTGACGAGGCCTGCGTTCGAGACGATCGAGCCGACGCCGGACTGCACGATCTCGCTGAAGAGACCGTAGATGGTGAGGCCGGAGAAGATGTACACCGCGAAGTCGGGGATCCCGCGAGCGGCGCCGAGGAACTGCCCGAGCACCACGTAGTAGATGAGGAGCTGGGTCAGTGGGCGGATCAGCGTCCAGACGAAGCCGAGACTGGAGTCCTTGTATCGGGACTTGAGATCACGACGCACCAGGAGATCGAGCATCTGTCGGTGCCGGAACACCTTCAGAGCGGCTCCGACACCGTTGCTCTCTCCGCCGGAACCGACCGGCTCGACGGGGAGGGAAGCGAGGCGAGCGAAGCGGAGAGTGCGTTCGCTGCCGGGATCGTACGGCGCGGTCATCGTCGTACATAGTAGCTCGCACGACACAGACCCCGGCGGGACCCACCGTCGCCAGTATGCTCGTTCGAATGAGCTCAGCTGCCCATCGAGCTCACGGCTGAGTCGTGAGCATGACATCGTCGTCATCCCCCACCCACCGCGCCCTCACGCTCGCGCGCCGCGCGGCCGGGCGCGCGTCCCGCCTCCGCTGGGCCGGAAAGGACGTCGTCCACGAGCTCGCCGCCCGCGGACTCTTCGACCTCGAGTACTACCGGGCGCAGTTCCCCCGCGACAGTCGGAAGCCCGAGACGCTCGACGACGCCGTCGCGCACTACGCCTCGACCGGCCGCGCGATCGGGCTCGCTCCCTCGCCGTTCCTCGAGCCCGAGTGGTGGGACCGGCTGTCCAAGATGGACGAGTCCGTACGTCTCTTCATCGACACGGCGGTCGCCCGTGGCTGGGCTCGCGACCTGTGCCCATCGCCGATCCTCTGCGCCGAGCCCGTCTCCGGCCCGGTTCGCGACGTCGCCGTCCGCGCTGCGTCGGGACGCTGGACGGCCCCCACTCCGAGTGGACTGAGCGCGCAGGCGGCTCGCCGGCGCTACATCGACCGGCTCGAGGCGGCCCACCGCGACGCTCCGAACCGCGGCTCGGCCTCGGCGGTCGATTGGTCCGAGGTGACCGCGCGCCTGGACGCTCGGACAGGCGAACGCATCTCGGTGCTCGTGCCGACGTTCCAGGATTGGCAGATGACCGCGACGGCCGTGCGCGCGGTGCTCGATTCTGCCGACGAGGCGGACGTCGAGGTCGTCATCGTCGAGAACGGCTCGCGTCCCGCCGTGCTGCGCATTCTCGTCGCCCTCTTCATCGACGAGCCGCGGGTGAAGATCGTGGCCTGCGAGATCAACACCAACTTCGCGGGCGGTATGAACCGCGCGATCGCGGAGTCGACGGGTGAGTTCATCCTCTTGCTCAACAACGACGCCATCGTCGAGCCCGGGTGGTGGGCGCCCCTGCGCGATGCGCTGAGCGCCGGAGACCACGTGCGCGGTGCGCAGCCGTTGCTGCTCTACCCGGACATCCGGCGCATCCAGGCTGCCGGCACGATGTTCCTCGGCGAAGGCGTCATCCCCTGGCACTTCCTGGCCGGCCACCCGGTGGAGGACCTGGAGCGCGTCACCGATCTCCGCTTCAAAGTCGTCACCGCCGCGATCCTGGCGCTACGCGCGCGAGACGTGATCGCGTCCGAGGGCTTCGACGAGGGCTACGCGAACGGGTACGAGGACGTCGACCTGTGCTTGCGGATGCTGCGGAACGACGACGACTACTTCGTGGTCGTTCCCGAGTCGCGGGCCGTCCATCCCGAGGGCAGCTCGGAGGGGCGCAGTCTGCGCGACACCGAGAATCGCATCCGATTCCTCGACCGCTGGAGGGGGCGGATGCCCGCCCCCGAAGCCTGGCGGTACGAGCAGATCGGACTCCGTCTCGCCGCGATGCGGCCGCACTGGTTCGTCGACGAAGTACCCGTCATGCTGTCGGACCCCCAGCTCGTTCGTCCGGCACGCCTTGTCGAGGCGGGACCGGCGGCCGGGCTGCCGTGCCTGCGGTGGACGCTCGCGCTCACGTCACCCGCTGACGAATCTCTGGTTCAGGGCATTCGCGCCGCTCTCCTGGACCTCGGGCAGGAGGTCGTCAGCTTCAGCGGCGGCGTCCGGTTCGTCGACGGTCTCGACGACGTGCTGGTCGCCTTCGATCAGGCGGCTCCGTACACACCCCGTTCGGCGACCTTCAACGTGCTCGTCTCGGGCGACGCTCCCACCGACGAGCACGCGTGGAACGCGACCATCGACTCGGGCTCGGGCGAGACCGAACTGACGGCGCGGCTGAAGCAGATCGTGAACGACGCTGCCGCGCATCGCGAGCGGCTATTCGGCCCGGCTTGATCTAGAGACGCGGGCGGCGCTTCCTGGTAGCGCGTCGAGCGGCCCCGACTGCACGACGCAGCGGACGCAGCTTCTTCATCGCGACCTGCGCGATCTTGATGGAGCGCCGGGACAGCTCGCGCTCGAGGATCTCGACGCGTTGCAGTGCACCGGTCTCGTAGGCGCGGGCCGCGAGGAAGTGCGCACGGCGGCGTCGGAGGTGCTCGATCGACGGCTGCTCGGCGAGGACTTCGCGGATGACGTCGAGGATCCCCTGGTTGTACTCCTCCATGGTGCGCACGCGCGGGCTGTCATCGGGGAGCGGCGTGGCCAGTACGCGCATCACGAGGGGTGCGAGATCTGCGAAGTCGCTGAAGAAGTGGGCGGATGCGTCGAGGTCGAGCACCGACGCGACCTCGCGGGCGACCTGGGTGTCGAAGAGCACGAGCGGCTTGCCGTGGAGGGCGGCCTCGGCGATCGGCAGGCCGAAGCCCTCGTAGACCGACGGGTAGACGATGACGCCTGCGTTGTCGTAGAGCTGCGCGACGTCGCCGTCGGTGAGGTAGCCGCCCCGGACAGGGATGACGTTGGCCGGCAGGTCCTCAGGGGATCCGCCGAAGGCGACGACCGTGAACGGGGCTCCGCCGAGCGCCGCGACCGCCTCGGCGACCTGCTTGTGCAGGAAGGTGTTGCCGACCGTGAGCACGTAGCCGCCGGCGGAGATGACAGCGGCCTGCTCGTCGGTGAGGCTCGTGTGGTGAGCCAGCGAATCGGCGGGCTCCGCGAACGACGACGACGCGACGCCCTGGTGGATGACCGTGGTGCGAGCGGGGAGCTCCGTCGCGAGCTGGGGGAACCGCTCGATGGTGTCGCGCACGGTCGCCTCGCTGATGGCGACGACGCGGTCCGCGAAGCGGAGCGAGTCGACGACGACCTGGGCGCGCGGGTACTCCGAGTCCCACAGCGCGATGATCCGCAGGGCGATGATGTCGAGGTGCGAGGCGACCCAGCGCACGCAGTGCCGGTCGAGACGCTGGATCTGACCACCGGTGGTGACCGGGGTGAGAGCGAATCCGACGTCGAACAACTCGGTGAGCTGCTCATTGCTGCGCACCGTGAACCCGAACCGGCCGAGGTCGAAGAACTCGATGGCCTCCGACGACGACACGATGGTGACCTTGAGACCGTCGAGGGCCCCGGACTCGCGGCTCGCGGCAAGGAACTCGAGGAAGGTCAGGGCGTTCCGCACGCTGCCGTCGTAGATGAGCGACATGTGGTGCAGGTCGATGAGCACCGTCTGATCGCGATCGGCCGGGACGAGGAAGTCGGCGAACCAGTCGACCGTGTCGATCCCGCTGTCGTCGTAGTGGAACAGGGCTGACGGGTAGAACGGGTAGCGTTCGATGAGGAGGCGCTCGTGAGCGGCCTTGATCTCCTCCTGCTTGAGGCTGGAGAAGCTCTTCTCTCCCTCGTGCGAGGCGTAGGCGCGGTTGGCCATGACCGAGGAGAACCCGCGGGCGTTGACGCGGAGGCAGAACTCGTTCTCCTCGCCGTAACCCGGGGCGAATGCGGTGTCGAAGAAGCCGTAGTTGCGGATGAGCGAGCGGCGCACCAGGAAGCAGAAGCCGTGGGCGACGGGGACGATGTTGAAGCGCGGAAGGTCCTGATTGAGCGCCTCGAACACCTCACGCGAGCGCTCGGGTGTCGTGTGCTCTCCCGTCGCGGTGCGGTTCGGGATGGTCGCGATGGTCGCGTAGTTGCTGCGGGCGGTCGCGACGCCATGCTTCTCCGAGAAGTGCAGCACGCGCGACATCTCGTCGACGGTGCCGGGGAAGACCGCGGCGTCGCTGTTGAGCAGCAGGATGTCGTTGTCGCTCGTGTCGAGTTCGGTGGCTGCGCGGTTGCAGGTGCCGACGAAGCCGAGATTGTGCGGATTCCGCTCGTAGCGGGTGCCCTCGCGTCCCGCGAGTAACTCCTTCACTCGCGCCTCCATGAGGTCGGCGTCGGGGCCCACGTCGTTGACGACGAGGAGTCGGTGGAACGTCAGGTCGACGTGCTCGAGAACGCTGGCGATGCACTTCTCCGCGGAGGGGAGGTCGCCATAGAGCGGGACCACGATGGTGGTCGGAAAACGGTCGGTCATGATTCTCCTCGTCCCCCCGGAGGGCTTAGCCAGGGTAGCGGGGCATCCCATGAGAACCCGACGTACGGGCTCTTCGCATAGCGCTTCCTATACTCGGGACGGTGCTGAGAAGGTTGCGTTCACTGTGGCAGCGGGCCCGTGCGAACCCCTTGGTGGGACGAGCCGTGGTCGCGGGGGACCGGATCTGGTGGGCGCGTGCGATCGCCCGTGCCGACATCGTCGATCTCGGCTACGTCGAGGCCCAACTGGGCCGGCGGGTGACGGCAGGGGAGGCCATCCTCCGCTACGTCCTGTCGGGGTACCGGACCGGGATGTCGCTGAACCCGCTGTTCTGCGAGCAGACCGTCACTCGCGTCCTCACGGACGACGGCCGCGTACCGGCCCTCTACGCCTACCTGGTCAACGACCGCGCGGCCGTCGAGGTCAGCCCGAACTGGGACGCGCCGGCCTACGCGCGCGCGAATCCGTCGGCGCTCGAGGATCCCGCCGGTCCGCTCGGAGCCGCATGGCGCGCGCTGCAGGCCGGATACGGGATGCCGTTCGGACGGGGAGAGCGCACCCGGATCGTCGGGCGGTCGGATGTGTCCGCGCTCGCGGCTCGAGGGGCCTCGGCGTCCGCGAAGCGAGCCGCTCTCGTTCTGGAGGGCGAACCGCGGGACGTCGGTGCCGACGGCCTCACCGCCGTCGTGGTCATTGCGGGCGACGAGCGCGACCCCGGGGCCGTCCTGCGACAGGCAGCCGTCCTCGCCGGTGCCGGGTCGGCAGGCGACTCGGACGCCGCGGAAGTCCTGGTCGAAGTCGTCGGACCGTCGGCGACCGTGTGGACCCAGGCAGCGCTGATGGCGCTCTGGGCGCCCCTTCGCATCGTTCGCTTCTCCGGTCGGCGCACCGCAGCCGAGGTCGTCGAAACGGCGGCGGGCGAGGCGACCGGGGGACGACTCCTCGTACGCGGCCCGCACGCCGAGACCGCGATCGGGACGCTTCCCCGCTTGGCCGAGGCAGCGCGAGGCGGTGCCGTCGCCCCCGTGTGGCTGGGCCCCGACGGTACCGTCGCCGCAGCCGGGGTCGTCGTCGAAGACGGCAGCCGATCGCGCCTGCTTGTGGGCCTCGGGGTCGAGGACGCCCGACGTGTCGGTCCGGTGGTCGAAGTCGACGAGATCGCCGGACTCACCTACGCCCGCCCGCTCACATCGACCGGCTCGGGGGGTGCGTCGATCCTCACCGACCTCACGGTCGTCGCGCCGGTCGACCACACCGCCGAACGCGGACTCCGGGGTACGCGTCGCGGGGAGACGATCCTCGATCGCATCGGTCTCGCGACCGTTCCCCACGGCAGCGGAGTCCGCTATTCGCGCCCCTCCCGGACAGTGGCGCTCGCCGATGGGACCCGCGTTCCGAGTCTGCGCTGGGCCATCAAGACCGCGTCGCCGGCCGGTGCCGCCGGTGAGTCCTGGGGGGACACCCACTTCGCCCGCGGCCTCGCCGCGGCCCTGACGCGGCTGGGACAGGAGGTCGTCGTCGACGCTCGCCCGGCCCTCGACCGCGAGACCTCGTATCTCGACGACGTGTCGCTGGTGCTCCGGGGGCCCCACCGTCTCGATCCACCCGCCGGCGGCCGCTCGATTCTCTGGGTCATCAGCCATCCCGACGAGATCACCGATGACGAGCTCCGCGGCTTCGACCGGGTCTTCGCGGCGTCGGAGCCGTGGGCCGCCGCTCGCGCGGAGTCATCCGGAGTACACATCGCGCCGCTCTTCCAGTGCACGGACGCGCGTCGCTTCGCGCCCACCGGGGCAGCCCGCGGCTCTCGCGCGGTTTTCGTCGGCACCGCCCGCGGGATCGTCCGCCCCTCGGTCGTCGAGCCCATCAAGGCGGGCATCCCCGTCGACGTCTACGGCCCCGACTGGCGGGCGTTCATCCCGGCGAGCTCGATCGTGAAGACGGGCGTGCCGAACTCCGAGCTGCCCGCCGTCTACGAGAGCGCGGGTGTGGTGTTAAACGACCATTGGCCCGCCATGCAGCGCAACGGATTCATCGCCAACCGCCCCTTCGACGTCATCGCCGCCGGCGGTCGGGTCATCAGCGACCATGTCGAGGGGATCGACGAGCTCTTCGAGGGGGCGCTTCGCTCCTACCGGACCATCCCTGAGCTCATCGAGATGCTCCGCGGCGACGTCGACGCGCTCTTCCCTCAGGATGAGGAGCTGAACCGCATCAGCGAACTGGTGCGCGGTCGCGACTCGTTCGACGTGCGAGCTCGCCAGCTGCTCGACAGCGCGCTCGAACTACGCTGAGCCCGCTTCCGCCGGCGCAGCTCCCGCGCCCGGCTCCGATCAGAACGGGTCCTTCCGGAGCCGCTCGATGATCGCCCTGCGGGTGACGATGAGGGGGCGGAGCATTCGGCGTATCCGCGCTCCCGTACCCGGGTGGTTCAGCCTCAGATGGACGCGGGCGAAGTCCCGCAGGCGCCCCGTCCCGAAGTGCCCGGCGTCGCGGATGAACTCGATCCGGTCGGCGTCGTCGGCCCCGGGAACGACGGATCGCAGCTCCTGGTGGATGTACTCGAGCGCTCCGTAGCTGACGGCCGCGTAGTCCTGGGTCGCCACGGTGCGCGTGTGGAAGCCGAGTTCGGCGGCGACGTAGACGGGCGTGCGTTCCAGGACGTGCGCGAGTCCCCCGTCGCGGTACTGCTGGGCGTCGCCGAAGTCCGAGTACTTCCAGCCGTGGTCCACGAGGAGGCGGAGCGCCTCGGGACGGGCCACGTACATCGAGCCGTACGGAGCGACGGGAGAGATCGGGTCGAGGGGCACGCTCACGCCGAGCTTGGCGAACAACCGTCGAGCCGGCTGCTTGTTGGCCCACCAGCCTTTGCCGAGCGTCGGGTAGCCGATGTGGATCGTCGGCGGCACGGCGAGGCCGAGGTGCGGCTCGCGCTGGAACAGACCGATGAGGTTGGCGGCGTAGCCGGGGCTGCCGAGCAGGTTCGAGAACTGCTGGTGGGCGAAGTGGCGTCCGATCGCGAAGCCGTCCTGGACGGTCTTCTTCGAATGGACCTTGACCACGAGGTCGTAGCGGCCCGGTTCGAGCAGGTCACGGCACCCGACGAGGAACGCGCCCTGGTCGCGTCCCCGGTTGTCGACCACCCGGATCTCGCGGTTCCCGCGCACCTCGCGTTCGATGAGGAAGGCCGCGATGGCGTCGGCTCGTCCCTGGTCCGGGGTGGTCACCACCAGGTCGAACTCGCCCGGGAGACACTCGAGGTGCGAGAGGATCTCGTCGGTCATTTCGGGGTAGTAGATATGGGCGACGGCGAGGATCCGAAGCGGCTCGTCGGCTCGATACGAGACGTCCTCCTCGGGGAGCACGTCCATCAGTGCGAGGTTGGTCGCCACGACGCGGGGCTCGACCCGTCGCACCAGATCGGTCGGGATGAGGTCGACAGGGTAGCCGTGCTTCGCGGCGAGTTCGACGGCGTGAGCGTCGACGACGCCGTGGCGGTCGAGCACCCACGGGCCGTGGAACAGAGGGCGCCGCTTGAGGAGGGGCGCGCCGTCCTCGAGCAGCAGATCGGCGTGGAAGAGGGATGCGTTGGGAGACGGGTAGTCCGCGGCGGGGAAGGCCACCGCGCCGAGGAAGCCGAGCCTCTCGAAGTGACCGGTGAAGGGGCCCTCGTGGAGGAGGACGGCATCGTCATAGCTGGTGAGCGCAGGGAGCTTCTCCCAGTAGTCGCGCCACGCGGGGCTGCGGAGCATTCGTCCGCGGACCGCCACCCAGTAGGACTGCAGGTGCCGCGGGAGGGTCCCCGTCCTCGTCAGCGGATGCGGGGTCTCCTCGCCGTGCTCGGTCATGCCCCAGAAGTCGACGCTCATCGCATTCATGCGGTCGAAGACGCCGTCGAACGAGCCGATCGGGCCGTACCAGGTGTCGTTGGTGAGCAGGACCTCGTCGAAGCCGACCGCGTCGTCGCCGAGTCTGCGCAGGGTGTCCTGGTGGGCGCCGATGTCGTAGCCGACGTTCTCGCGGATGATCACGTCGTCGGCGACCGCGGCGAGGAGCGTCCTACCCGCCGGCGCGAGTGCGCCGTTCACGGTCACGACGAGGCGGGCCGCGTGCGGGCGGAGTCCTCGGAGCGCATGGAGCACGAAATCGTGCACGTCGCCGTGCTCGTGGAAGAAGGAATAAAGGACGAGGCGCTTCGCGTCCGCGACAAGGGGTTCGGGAGCCGACGCGCTCATCGGATCACCCGTCCTTTCAGCTCGCGCAGCCGTCCTCGGAGCCCGAGAAGACGCTGAGTGAGGGATGAGTGATTCACGGCGAGGTATTTCCTTGTCACCTGGCGGAGGCCCGGGCGCCCCTGCCACGACAGTCGCTGGAGCGTCTGGATCTGATCGAGCGGATATCCCCACGTCGACGCGAGCATCTCGTCCACCTTGTACTCCATGGAGGTGTGCGCAATCGCGGCCTGCCGTGTGCTCAGGACGGTCCGGTGATGCATGCCGAGTTCCCCTGCGGCGGAGACGAGGAGGTCGATGAGGACCTTCTCGTCGAGGGCGACGCCGCGGTGGTCGGCGGTCAGAATCCGGAGTGCGGACGAGCGGGCGATCCAGATGCCCGCGATCGGAGCGAGCGCGGGGCCGGCATCCGTCGGCACCCGGATGCCCAGCTCTCGACGGGCGTCGTCGCGAGCGGTCGAGGCGCTCGCCGGTGGCTCGAAGCCGATGTGGGGGAGCGGTGGGAGGACGACACCCAGTCCGGGTTCGCGGGCGAACAGATCGAGCACCCTCGCAGAGTGACGGCGCGAGCCGACGAGGGAGTCTGCCGCCTGCCGGATCATCGCGGTGGACGCGTTGAAGCCCGGATCCGCCCGGTCGGGGAGTCCGTAGTGGAGTGCGATCACGATCGCCGATTCGTCAGCGATCGTCGCGGCGGCGTCGAGCACGCGGCGGGCACCGTGGGGCACGTCCGTCGCCGAGACCGTGACGGAAGCGGCGTCGGATCCGCTACTCGACAGCAGAGCGGTGGCGGCGTCGACGAGCGAGGCCGGGACGCGGGCGACGATCTCGCTGAGACCGGGGACGCGCTGCGCCAGCTCGTACTGGTCGGCCAGCGACGCCGGATCGTCCGCCGAGAGGATCGCGACGATCCGCTCGGTTTCGGGTGGGACGACCTCTTCGGTGCCCGCGTCCGAGACGACTTCGAGCAGACCGGCGTCGACGTTCAGGACACGGGGCGAGGTCGTGCGGGCGAGGTTGGCAGTGATGAGGCCCATCGGGTAGTCGGATTCCTCACCGGCCTCCCGCAGAACCCAGCGGCCGACGAGGGCATGCCGGTGGAAGTAGGGCGGATAGTGGTGGAAGACCCGCCGCTTGAGCAACGGACAGCCGTCGCGCAGGAGGAGGTCCGGAAGCAGGATCGCGGTATTGCCCGGCGGATAGTCGTCGGATGGGAACGCGGCCCCGGATCGGAACCCCGCTGCCTCGAACACCCCGGTGAAGCGGAGTTCGTGCAACGCGACGGCGTCCCAGTAGCCCGGCATTGCGGGGAGGTCGCGCCAGTATTCGCGCCATTGGGGCGAGCCCAGCATCGGACGACGGACGGCGACCCAGAACGACTGCAGATGACGTGGGATGCCCTCATTCGCGCCGTCCGACGGATCCTCCGCCGCGTGCTCGGTCATGCCCCAGAAGTCGACGTCGGTCGCGTCCATGCGCTCGAAGACGGGAGCGAACGGGCGCAGGGGGCCGTACCAGGTGTCGTTCGTCAACACGAGCTCGTCGTAGCGGGCCATCTGCGGACCGTGGTGGTCGATGGCGTGCTTGTAGCCCCAGATGTCGAATCCGCCGTTATCGCGGAAGAGCAGGGTGTCGGCAGCACCTCGCAACGCGCCCTGACCGTCTTCGTCCACGAAACCGTTCACGACGACGGTCAGATGCGTGGCGTGCGGGCGGAGAGCCCGAAGGGCGTAGAGAACGAAATCATCGACCCGGCCGTCGGCCGCGTAGACGACGTAGACGATAAGGCGGGTCCGCGCGGGAGGAGAGCCCTCCTTGCCCGGGGTGTTCGACACTCGGGCTTTCGGCGCATCCATGGACCGTATTGTCCCATCCGCGCCCCGCCTCCGGTTTCCGTAAGTGGACCCGGTCCGGCAAGCTAGACCTCATGCGTGGAATCATCCTGGCCGGGGGTACCGGCTCCCGCCTCCACCCCATCACTCTCGGGGTCTCGAAGCAGCTCATCCCCGTCTACGACAAGCCGATGGTCTACTACCCCTTGTCGACCCTGATCGCTGCGGGTATCCGTGAGGTGCTGGTCATCACGACCCCGCACGATCGCGCCCACTTCGAGCGTCTGCTCGGCGACGGCAGTCAGTTCGGTATCGAGATCACCTTCGCGACGCAGGACGAGCCCAACGGTCTGGCTCAGGCCTTCGTGATCGGCGCCGACTTCATCGGCGACGACTCCGTGGCGCTGGTCCTCGGCGACAACATCTTCTACGGCCCCGGGCTCGGTACCCGCCTGCGCCGCTTCGACGACCTCAAGGGCGGCGCGATCTTCGCCTACTGGGTCGCCGACGCCACGGCCTACGGTGTGGTCGAGTTCGACGCCGAGTTCAAGGCGATCTCCCTCGAGGAGAAGCCCGAGAACCCGAAGAGCAACTACGCCGTTCCCGGCCTCTACTTCTATGACAACGACGTGGTCGAGATCGCGGCCGGGCTCGAGCCCTCGGCCCGCGGCGAGTACGAGATCACCGATGTGAACCGCGCCTACCTCGAGCGCGGCGACCTCAAGGTCGAGGTCCTGCCCCGCGGCACCGCGTGGCTCGATACCGGGACCTTCGACTCCATGAGCGACGCGACCGAGTACGTCCGCACCATCGAGCGTCGTCAGGGCCTCAAGATCGGTGCGCCGGAAGAGGTCGCCTGGCGTCTCGGTTTCCTCACCGATGAGGAGCTCCGCGTCCGTGCGGAGCCGCTCGTGAAGTCCGGCTACGGCCGCTACCTGCTCGATATCCTCGCTCGAGGGAAGGACGCCTGATGGCCCGCCTGCTCGTCACCGGAGGGGCCGGATTCATCGGGTCCAACTTCGTCCACCACGTGCTCGAGAACACCGACCACAGCGTCACCGTCCTCGACAAGATGACCTACGCGGGCAACCGTGCATCTCTCGACGGCCTCGACGAGAGCCGTTTCGAGCTCGTCGTGGGCGACATCACCGACGCGCCGCTTGTCGACTCGCTCTTCGAGAAGCATGACTCGGTCGTTCACTACGCGGCCGAGTCGCACAATGACAACTCGCTGAACGATCCGCGCCCGTTCCTCGACACGAACATCATCGGCACGTACACGCTGCTCGAGGCCGCGCGCAAGCACGATCGTCGCCTGCACCACATCTCGACCGACGAGGTCTACGGCGACCTCGAGCTCGACGACCCCGAGCGCTTCACCGAGAACACGCCCTACAACCCGTCGAGCCCCTACTCGTCGACCAAGGCCGGCAGCGACCTGCTGGTCCGTGCGTGGGTGCGGTCGTTCGGCGTCCAGGCCACCATCACGAACTGCTCGAACAACTACGGGCCCTATCAGCACGTCGAGAAGTTCATCCCTCGCCAGATCACCAACGTGCTGCGCGGCGAGCGTCCCAAGCTCTACGGATCCGGCGAGAACGTCCGCGACTGGATCCACGCCGACGACCACTCGTCCGCCGTCCTCGCGGTGCTCGACAAGGGCGTCATCGGTGAGACATACCTCATCGGTGCCGACGGCGAGAAGAACAATAAGGAGGTCGTCGAGCTGATCCTGACCAACCTGGGTCAGCCGGCCGACGCCTACGACCTGGTCACCGATCGTCCGGGCCATGACCTGCGCTACGCGATCGACTCGACCAAGCTCCGCACCGAGCTCGGCTGGGCTCCGCGCTATTCGGACTTCGAGGCCGGACTCGCGGCCACCATCGAGTGGTACCGCGACAACGAGGCGTGGTGGGCTCCGTCGAAGGACGCCACCGAGGCCTTCTACGCGTCGAAGGGTCAGTGACCCGCATGGAGTTCGGAGCGAAGCTCGCCGTCGAAGAGACCCCGATCCCGGGGCTCCTCGTCATCCGCATCCCCGTCCACGGCGACTCGCGCGGCTGGTTCAAGGAGAACTGGCAGCGCGCCTCGATGATCGCCGCCGGTCTGCCCGACTTCGGTCCGGTCCAGAACAACATGTCGCACAACGTCGAGGTCGGCACCGTGCGCGGAATCCACGCCGAGCCGTGGGACAAGCTCGTCTCGGTCGCGGCGGGCCGCGTGTTCGGGGCCTGGGTCGACCTCCGAGAGGGCGACTCGTTCGGTGCCGTCTTCACGGTCGAGATCGACCCGTCGGTCGCGGTGTTCGTACCGCGCGGAGTGGGCAACTCGTTCCAGACCCTCGAGCCCGACACCGTCTACAGCTACCTCGTCAATGACCACTGGAGTGCCGACGCCCAGGGCCGCTACACGTTCCTGAACCTGGCCGACGAGACGGTGGCCATCGACTGGCCCATCCCGCTCGCGGACGCGAATAAGTCCGCGAAGGACGAGGCGCACCCGCGTCTTGCCGCCGTCACCCCGATGGCGCCGAAGCGCACCCTGGTGACGGGAGCGGGCGGCCAACTGGGTCGTGCCCTCGCGGCGCTGCTTCCGGATGCGCACCTCGTGACGCGCGCCGAGCTCGACCTCGAAGACGCCGAGGCCGTCGAGGCATGGCCGTGGCAGGACTACGGCACGGTCATCAACGCGGCCGCCTACACGAAGGTCGACCTCGCGGAGACACCCGAGGGGCGTGCGGACGCATGGCGTGCCAACGCGACCGCCGTGGCGCGCCTGGCCAGCAAAGCCACCGAGAACGGCATCACCCTCGTCCATGTGTCGACCGACTACGTCTTCGACGGTGCGAAGGAACTGCACTCGGAAGACGAGGAACTGTCCCCTCTCGGCGTCTACGGCCAGTCCAAAGCGGCGGGTGAGGTCGCGGTCCGCACCGTGCCGGCCCACTACCTGGTCCGGACCAGCTGGGTGGTCGGCGACGGCGGCAACTTCGTGAAGACCATGGCGTCGCTCGCCGAGCGCGGCATCGACCCCTCGGTCGTCGCCGATCAGCACGGGCGACTCACCTTCACGCAGGATCTGGCGGAGGCCATCCTGCATCTCGTGCGCAACGGCAGCCCCTACGGTGTCTACAACGTCTCCAACTCCGGTGCGGTGTCGACGTGGGCGGATCTCGCGAAGCGCGTCTTCGAGCTCACAGGTCACGACCCGGCTCGGGTGACGGGCGTCACTTCGGAGGAGTTCTTCGCGGGGAAGGACGCGGCTCCGCGTCCGACCCACAGCGTCTTCGATCTGAGCAAGATCGAGGCCGCCGGATTCACGCCGCGTGACGCCGACGAGGCACTCATCGCCTACCTGAAGCAGGCCTGAGCCGTCCTGGACTGGGGTGGCTTGACCACCCCAGTCCAGGGGGGAATCCCTGATCGGAGGGCCGTGGTGCACCGGGGGATCGCTACCGTGGTGCGGTGGACCTCACCCCTCCCGCACCCGAAGACCCGTCTGCCTCCGAGCCTCACCCCAGCTCCGCAGCCGCAACCGCCGCGACCTCGTCCGACGGTCCTTCCTCGCGCCCGCAGCGCCGCCGTCGCCTCATCGTGCTCGTCTCGCTCGGAGCCCTGCTGCTCCTCGTCCTCGGTGTCGCCGGGTGGGTGGGCTCGCGCGCCCTCGTCGTCCGCGACTCGCTGCAGGAGGCCCGGACGGCGATCAAGGAACTGCCGTCCGCCGTGGCCGCCGACCCGACCTCGGTCGGGCCGATCGTCGACCGCATCACGACGGCGACCGAACGAGCCCGCTCGGCGGCCGACGATCCGCTCTGGCGTGCCACCGAAGGTGTGCCCGTTGTCGGGAGAGACCTCGTCGTAGTCCGCCAACTGACCGGCCTGGTGGACGACATCGCCACCCAGGCCGTGGTTCCGCTCGCTTCCCTCGCCGACACCATCACCCCCGACTCGCTGCGCCCTGTCGACGGGCGCATCGACCTCGCCCCGATCGCCGCGGCGGCGGGCACCGTCGCGACAGCCGACGATGCCGTCGTCCGCGCGCAGGACGCCATGGCCGCGATCTCGGCGGACGGGACCTTGGCCCAGGTGGTCGAGGCGCGCGACGAACTGTCGGGGGCGATCGACGAGGCCGCCTCGATGACCGCAACCCTGCGCTCGGTGACGTCCCTCGCGCCGGGGATGATGGGCGCCGACGGGCCGCGCAACTACCTGCTGATGATCCAGAACAACGCTGAGGCGCGTTCGCTCGGCGGCAACCCGGCTGCGCTCGTGCTCCTCCGGGTCGACGACGGCGCGATCAGCATCGCCGCCCAGGGCGGCAGTCTCGATTTCCCCCGGGACGACAGCATCACCCCTGATCGCAGCATCTACGACGTCTATTACCCGCACAGCCCCTCCTTCATCATGGACACTACGACGAGGCCGGACTTCCCGACGGCGGCCCAGCTGGTCAAGGGGTTCTGGGAGAAGTACCGCGGCGATTCCATCGACGGTGTGGTCTCGTTCGATCCGGTGGCACTCGGGTACCTCATGAAGGCGACCGGCCCGATCTCGCTGCCCTCCGGGGACACGCTCACGTCCGACGACGCCGCGACGTTCCTGATGAACACCGTCTACAGCCGCTACACGCTGCAGAAGGATCAGGACGCGTTCTTCGCCACGACCGCGTCGACCGTCTTCGATGCACTGCGTACCGGCGCCTTCAAGGCTCCCGAGCTGGTGCAGGCGCTCGAGCGCGCGAGCGACGAGCACCGATTCATGCTCTGGAGCGCGAAGCCTGAGGAGCAGGCGGTCATTCAGACGACCCCCATCGCGGGCATCCTGCCGACGTCGAACGACGAAGAGACCCAGGTGGGCGTCTTCCTGATGGACCGGTCCGTGTCGAAGATGTCGTTCTACCTGCACTCGGCTTCTACGATCACATCGCGGCGGTGCGGCCCGAACGGCCCCGAGTTCGTGGTCTCGACCACGCTGTCGTCGACGTTGGATCCGAGTCAGGCCGCAGGTCTGCCGTCCTATGTGGCCGCGGGGTTCTTGCCGCGCGGTCAGTTCTACACGGACGCCTATCTGGTGGGCCCGCCGGGCACGACGGCCTCTGTCACCGGCGGCGGTGGTGACCAGATCACGGTCGGCTCAGACCTCGGTCGCCCGATCGTCGGCTTCGCCGCGCTGCTCGGCCCGCTCGAATCGAAGACCTTCGAGGTCGTCTTCCAGGGCACGCCCGACGCGACCTACGGTCCGCTGACTTCGTGGGTAACCCCACTCGTGCATCCGGTCGATGTGACGGTCGCCGACGACCCCTGCTGAGGCCTCCGCGACGAGCGTCTCACCCGTGCCGGGCAGACACCGAGCGTGATCGTCGCCGCGACGCCCACAGCAGCCCCAGCGCCCCCGCGACGAGCAGGGCGCCGGCGATCCCGAGGGGCACGGGATCGGAACCCGTCGCGGCCAGTTCTGCGGTGGCGGTACCGGCGGCGGCCGGTTCGACCGAGAGGACGTCGGTGCCCAGCCCGCCCTCCTCGGAGGCGACGACCACCCGGTAGTCGCCTGCCTCGAGGTCGGTGGGCAACGGAAGCGAGACCGTTCCGTCCGTGGTCACACCGTCCCAGTAGGCGAGACCCTCGTCGTCCCAGAAGAAGTCGTCGTCTCCCTCCACGAGGCGGACTCCCACCTCCTCGTCGGGGTCGAGCCCAGCGATGCGGAGGGTCGCCTCGCCGCCCGCGGTAGCGGATGACCGGCTCACCGACAGCACCTTGTCGGGCGAGGCGGGATCGTAGCGACTGTCCAAGATGTCGTCAGGCTGCACGGTGACGACGGTTGAGGCCTCCGAGGCGCGGCCGTCGGCATCGGTCACTCGAACGGCGACCCGGTGGTCGCCGACGGAATCCCATCGCGCGGTGATGACGGAGGTTCCGTCGTCGGTCTCGAACGTGCCGTCGTCGTCGAGGTCGAACGCGATGGTCGTCCCGGTGTCGAAGGTGCTCGCGGTCGCCGCGATGGTGACGTCACGCCCGACGACGGCGAACGGATCCGCAGTCACGATCGCCTCGGGGGCCCCGGCGGACTCCGCCATCGGTGCGAACGACGAGGACGAAGCGGGAGCGATGAGGCTTCGCTGCGACCCATCGGCGGAGCCGGATGCCCGCGCGGTGGCGTAGAAGGCGAATTCGGCGATCTTGTCGGAGATCGAGTCCGCCTCGTCGTCGGAGATGGCGTAGTTCGAGTGCTGAGGGTGACTGATCAGCTCGGTCAGCGTCGAGAGTCGGATGTCGCAGATCGGATCACGGTCGTGGCACAGCATCGACCGGGGTGCCGGATGGTCGTAGAAGCTGTCGTAGAGCCGGGTGAGTCTGCTGTCAGCCGCTTTCCGCAGGATGCCCTGCCCGGTGCGTCCCGAGCCGACGACCCCGTCCACGCCGTCCGGCTTCTGGAGCGGGTCGCCCATCGTGACGACGCCCGCGGCCTGCCCGGGGAGCAGATGCACGAGAGCGCGGGCCGCCATGGCGCCCTGCGAGAACCCGAATGCGATGTAGCTGAGCTTGCTGCGGCAGGGTTCGGGTGTCTGCCGCTTGATGGTCTCGAAGCGGCGGATCGCTTCACGGGCCCCCAGCCCGGCCGAAGCATCGAGCCCGCCCAGCGCCCCCCACCCCGCCGCGACCGCCGGATAGCCGTGCAACAGTCCGTCCGCTGACGGGCCGATGGGGATCACCCGGTAGGTGTCGTTGCGAACGCCGTTGAACGACCGGGCCGAGTAGCGCGCGAGCACTCGGGTGAGGGTGTCGCCCTCCCAACCGTCCGTGACGAGATCCGTCTCGCCGTAGCGGAAGCTCTCCCCGGCGGGGTCGGTGACCCAGGGCCTCACATTTCCTTCACCGCTGCCTCGGAATGCGAAGACGACCGGCTTGCACTCGTCGCCGAGAGCCTGGGCTCGGGGCGACGGTCCCGCGGTCGCGTCGACGGCGACGCTCGCGAGCGCGACGAGGGTGACGAGCCCGGCCGCGAGTGCGGCCCGAACCCAGGCCCGCCCGTTCACCGATCTCCCGCGTGCGGACGAGTTCTCCGTTGTGGCGCGCGTCATGTCTTCATCCCCCGATGACTGTCGCGGGCAACGTTAGAGCGTGAGGAACGCTCAGCGCACTCGGCGCGCGGTGCGTGCGGACGAGCGGGCTACAGGGGCCAGGTCAGCCAGACCGCGACGGCGTTGAAGGCGACGTGGACGAGGATCGACAGCCCGATCCGCCGGGTGAGCACGGCGAGGATGCCCGTCACCGCGCCGAGGGTGAACAGGATGAGGGCGCTGTTGAGGGCCACGAGACCGTTCAGGGCGGCGACCGCGTGAAGAGCCGTGAACATCAGGGCGGTCGAGGCGATGCCGATCACGACCGCCATCGAGCTGGGAAGGATGCGGCCGAGCCCCGCGACGATCGAGCGCTGGAGGATTCCGCGGAAGAAGAGCTCCTCGACGAACGGGCTGATGAAGATCGGGAAGACGAGAGCGCGGACGAAGAACCACACGTCCACATCGCCGATGATGACCTGCCCCCCGAACCCGGTCGTGCCGAGGAGGGAGAGTGTGATGAGAGCCGTGCCCGCGCGGAGCAGCGCGCCGAGACCCGCGCCGATCAGCAGATCCGTCGGCCTGATCCGGAGACCGAGGAGGCGTGCGGCACCGCGGACGTGAGTGCCCCAGGTGACGATGACGGCGGCGGCCAGCATCGGGCCCAACAGGAGGAGCGGGGGCACGAGCGTCGATGTGGCGGGCGAGGCCCCGAAGCTGATCGCGCCGCCGCGGATGACGCCGTACTGCGCGAAGATCGCGACGGCGTAGGCCAGCAGACCCACCCAGAGCCAGCGCCACAGGGCCGTGTCGAGGATCCCCCTGCCCGTGGACGGTGTGGAGGTCGACGTCATCCGCCCATGCTGGCACGCGCATGCTCCGTCTGGATAACGGATTGCGGCTCCACCCCCACTCAGGGGGCCTCGTGTGCGAGCATAAGACGCACGTTTTGCTCGGTCTGGGGACCGGTCGCCGCAAGCGTGGGGGAAAGGGCGCGACCAGTGGAACTCCGTGACTACATCCGCATTCTCAGGCGGAGCTGGGTGCTCATCACCCTGCTCGCACTCGTCGGAGTCGGTGGTTCAGCCGCGTTCTCGCTGACCCGTACGCCCGAATACTCGTCGTCCGCGCAGGTCTTCGTATCGGTCCAGGGCAGCGATTCGGTCGCCGATCTGGCTCAGGGCAACAGCTTCTCGCAGAACCGGGTCAAGACCTACGCGGCCCTCGCGACCTCGCCGATCGTGCTGGCGCCCGTCATCGCCGAGCTCGGCATTGCGACGTCCCCGGCTGACCTGGCCAAGCGCATCACGGCGTCGGCGCCGCTCGACACGACCCTCATCGACATCAAGGCCGCCTCGACCGACCCGTCGGAGGCGGCCAACGTCGCCAACGCGACGGCCCAGAGCCTCGCCAATGCGGTCGAGCAGCTCGAGCGCCCCACGTCGGCCGAGGCCGTCTCGCCCGTCCGCATCGAGCAGGTGCGCCAGGCGGGCATCCCCGGCGCACCCGACAGCCCGAACGTCCCCCTCAACGTGGCGCTCGGTCTGCTCATCGTTCTGGCGCTCGGCGTCGGCATCGCGGTTCTCCGCGAGACGCTCGACAACCGCGTCCGCAACGAGCGCGACGTGGAGGGCATCACGTCAGCCCCGATCGTCGGCGGTATCGCGTTCGACAAGAAGGCCAGCGAGCGGCCCCTGATCGTCCAGGTGGATCCGCGCAGCCCCCGCGCCGAATCGTTCCGCACGATGCGGACGAACCTGCAGTACCTCAACGTCAACCAGTCGTCGCGCACCTTCGTCTTCACCTCGTCCATCCAGGGTGAGGGCAAGACGACGACCGTGACCAACCTCGCGATCGCGCTCGCCGAGGCCGGCAGCCGCGTGCTCATCATCGATGCGGATCTCCGCCGCCCGCGCGTCGCGACCTACATGGGCCTCGAAGGCGCCGTCGGTCTGACCGACATGCTCATCGGGAAGGTCAACCCGGTCGACGTCATCCAGCAGTGGGGCCGCGCTCAGCTCTACGTCCTGCCCGCCGGCAAGGTGCCGCCGAACCCGAGCGAGCTGCTCGGATCGCGTGCCATGCGCGACCTCATCACCCTGTTCGAGCGGGAGTTCGACTTCGTGCTGTTCGACGCCCCGCCGCTGCTGCCCGTCACCGACGCGGCCGTGCTCACGACCCACGCGGGCAGTGCGATCGTCTCGGTCGCGGCCGGTTACACGCAGAAGAGCCAGCTGGCGGGCGCCATCGCGGCCCTCGAGACCGTCGGTGCCCACGTCTCGGGTGTGGTGTTGACGATGCTGCCGACCAAGGGCCCCGACGCCTACGGCCACGAGCGCTACGGATACGAGTACGGCTACACGGATGCGGATCTCGACGAGACCCCCGCGAAGGCGAAGGCGAAGGCCCCGAAGCGTGGTCTGAGCGTCGCGCGTGCCACGAAGCGCGAAACCGTCGGCTGAGGGCATGTTCTCGTTCTCCTTCCTCGATGACGCGCAGCAGAAGGATCCGACCCGGTTCCGGGTGCTGGTCGTCTGCTCGGGCAACATCGCCCGGTCGCCGCTCGCCGAGCAGCTCCTGCGGTCGCGACTCCCCGGTGCGGGCGGTGTCGTCGTCACGAGCGCCGGCACGATCGCGGACGACGGGCGCGCCATGGCGCCCGAGGCCGCAGCGCTGGCGTCTCGCTACGGGGGCGATCCGCGCGGTCACGGCGCGAAGCGCCTCAGCGAAGACCTCATCCGGGAAGCCGATCTGGTGCTGACCGCCACTCGCGAGCATCGCGCCGCCGTCGTGCAGATGGTGCCCCGCGCATCGCGGACCGCCTACACGATCAACCAGTTCGCCCGCCTGCTCGACTCGCTCGAGCCGAGCGTCATCACCGGCGCGAACTCGGTGCAGGCGCTCGTCGACGAGGTCGCGGCCCAGCGCGGCATGGTGCCGCCGCCCGCCGATCCCGAGGCCGACGACATCGTGGACCCGTATAAGAAGTCGGCCGAGGTCTACGAGGACGCGGGGCGCCAGATCGACCGTGCGACCGATGCCATCGCACGCGCCCTGTCGCAGCCGGCATCCTTGCGCTGATGGCGTCCATCACCGGATCGAGTCGCACGCGGGGAGTGCGGGCTCGCAACCGCCGCACCGCTCTCATCGCGGTCGGGATCACGCTGTTCCTCGTCGTCGACATCGCGTTGGTCCTGTGGGCGGTCAGCGCCAACCGTCCGGATCCGTCTGCTCAGCCCGCGCCGGTTTCGACGTTCGGGATGCTGGACAGGCCCAGCCCGACGCCCACGCCGCCCGCCACGACTCCGGCGGTCGTGGCGGCTCCGCGCTTTCTGACTGTCGCGACCGGTGACGTCGCTTGGCGGTCGACGACCGGTGCGTGCCCGTCACCCGGCGCGACCGTCGAGGCGACGACCGACCGCGGTGCCACGTGGACCGCCGTGACGGTGCCGGGCGCACGCCGGGTGCTCGGCCTCGAAGGTGTGGATTCATCTCAGTTGAGGGTCGTGTCGGCGGCGGACGACGCGTGTGCCGTGACCCTGTCCGAATCCTTCACGGGCGGCCAGTTCTTCGAGCGCTACCCCGACCGTCTGAGCGGAACCGCTTACCTCGACGCGGCGGACCAGGCGGTCGTGCACGTGAACGGGGCCGCGTCGACGGCGCCCTGTCCTGTGCTGCAGCTGGCCTCGACCGAGCAGACCACCGGAGCCGTGTGCGCCGACGAGCTCGTGCAGCTCGCCGCGGGCGCGACCGCCTGGGACCGCGCGTCGGTGCCCGGACTGCTGTCCGCTGCGCCGCGGGAAGGCGGCGGATACACGCTCGCTCGCGCGGGGGCGGAAGGGTGCGAGGGCATCGCGATCGAGTCGATCGCGGGCTCGATCGCGCAGAGCCAGCCCGTGCGGATCGGGTGCGTCACCGACACGGCTCCGTCGGAGGTGACCCTCGCCTCGAGGGGTGCGTCCGTGTGGCTGTGGTCCGGGACGACGACCCGCGTGTCCACGGACGGCGGCGCGACCTGGTCATGAGCGCGCCCGACGAGAGCACGGGCGCCGGACCGGCCGCAGAGGGGCTGCAGCCCGAACAGACCTGGGTCAGGCCTCGGGGCGATGCGCGGCGCGCGGCCCGGTCGGATGGCGTGAGCTCGCGGGGGCGCGCGAACCGGGGCGCAGACGCGGAGGGAACGCACCGACCGTCGCGACAGATCCGATCGCGTCGAGGAGGCAAGCCCCGACGTCGGCGACCGGGCCCGATCTTCTGGACGGTCTCGGCCCTCGCGCTCCTGCTCATGGCTGCCGTGGTCTGGATCGGGGTGCGCGGCTACCTCGCCGTGTCCGAGTTGCAGACCGCGCGCGCGTCGATCTCGGAGCTCCAGGCGCAGGTGAGCGGGGGCGGCAAGGCCGACACCGATCAGGTGGCTGCCGATGCGCAGACACTCGTCACGCATCTGTCGTCGGCTCGATCGCTGACGGGCGATCCGATCTGGCGAGCGGCCGAGATCATCCCCTTCGCCGGCCCCAATCTCGCGGCACTTCGCGAGACGACCGACACCCTGGGGAGGGTCGGTGACGACGTCGTTCTCCCCGTGGTGAACCTGGCCACCACGCTGAAGGCTGCCGACGCCTCCGCCGAGCCGGGCGTGCTGCCGCTGCAGCCTCTCGTCGACGCCGTCCCCGAGTTGGAGACGGCGGCGGCCACCGCCAGCGACGGCGCGGCCCGCCTCGATGCGATCGACACCACGCAGGTCGTCGGGCCGCTCGGAGCCGCGATCGATCAGATCCGCCCGGTCATGCACACCGCTTCCGAGGGTCTGCAGACGGCGAGCACGCTGTCTCAGGTCGTCCCGTCGATGCTCGGCGCGAACGGGCCTCGCACGCAGCTCGCGCTGTTCCTCAACAATGCGGAGCTGCGCTCGAGCGGCGGCATCGTCGGTGCCCTGGCCGAGATCAAGGCCGACGGGGGCAAGATCGAGCTCGGCAGGCAGTCGCCCGCGAGTGCCATCGACTCACTGCAGCAGCCTGCCGACGGGCTCAGCGTGCAGCAGCTGAGCATCTTCGGAAGCGCCAGCGGCCGGTTCATGCTCAACGCCTCTGCCTTCCCGGAGTTCTCGACGACGGGGCGTCTCTCGGCGGACTTCTGGAACAAGCAGTTCGGCACGCAGCCCGACGGGGCGATCGCCGTGGACCCCGTGGCGCTCAGCTACCTGCTCGAGGCGACCGGGCCCATCACTCTCTCCACCGGCGACGAGCTGCGAGCCGACAACGTCGTGGACCTCCTCCTCAAGGACGTCTACGCCCGCTACTCCAACCCGGCGGATCAGGACGCGTTCTTCGCGGCGGCGGCGGGCGAGGTGTTCCGGTCCCTCGCCTCGGGCGGCGCGGATCCGCTGTCGATGGTGCAGGCGCTGTCGAAGGCAGGAGCCGAGGGGCGTCTCCGGATGTGGAGCGCTGTCCCCGAGGAGGAAGCGCTCCTCGAGCAGACGGTGCTCGCTCCCACTCTGCCGAGAAGCGAGGGGACCACCGAGAACTTCGCCGTCTACTACAACGACGCCACCGGCGCGAAGATGGACTACTACCTCGACTCGTCCGTGGCGGTCCGCCAGGAGCAGTGCACGGCCGACGGCCTGCCGATCTACGACATCGACGTGACCGTCACCAACAACGCGCCGGCGGATGCGGCCCAGACTCTCTCCGATTATGTGACCGGCGGGGGAGTCTTCGGCGTCCAGCCGGGCCGCATCCGGACCAACATCGCCGTCTACGGCTCCGCGGGCAGCCTGTTCGTCGAGGCCACCAAGGATGGGCAGCCGTTTCCCTTGCAGTCGGCGCTAGACGGCCAACATTTCGTCGCGAAGTTCGGAACGGAGATTGGGGCTGGCGAAAGCGAGACCATCTCGCTAAAGTTCGTCGGAACGGTCCGCGGAGTAGAGGACACCGGGGTACGAGTTACGCCTCTCATCCGGCCAATAGCCGTCACACAGTTGACGGCAGGCTGTTGACCCATCCAGACTGATGGGGCGCAGACACGTCGGCGCAGAGGATTTCTGGTCCGATTTTCGGTGCCAGCCATACATTTGGGGGAAACATGCTGAAGAAGATCGCTGTCACCAGCGCTATCGCCGCCGGTCTCGTGCTGTCGGTTCCGTTCGCCGCGAACGCGGCTGGCTACGTCGCTGAGGAAGACATCTCGGTGTCCGGGAGCGCCACCGCCGGTGGCACCGTCGTCGTGGCCTTCGAGGAGGGCGCTTTCATCGGCGGCGCACCCGTGAGCATCACCGTGACCGGCGACACCGCGGTCACGCTGGCCGCCGTAACCACCGGCCCCATCACCAAGAACGCTGCGGCCGACGGTTCGGTCGACGTGTCGATCACCCTCCCCGCCAACGCCTCCGGCGCCTACGAGGTCGTCGCGACTGACGGCGTCAGCACCGGCACCGCGGCCTTCGCTCTCGCCCCGGCCGCCGGCGGCGGAGCGGGCACCGGCACCGGCACCGGCTCGACCGGTGGCTCGGCGACCGGCACCGGCAGCACCTCCGGCAACGGCCTCGCGTCGACCGGTCAGGACCTGCCCCTCACCGCCATGTTCGTCGGCGGTGGCGCTCTCGTTCTCGGTGGCGTCGTCCTCGGCACGGTCTACACGACCCGCCGTCGCGGCGTCGCTCGTCAGAACTGACGCGACCAGCACCATCCACACACAAAGAGGCCCGGAGCGATCCGGGCCTCTTTGCATTCGCCCGCCGCTCGGGCGGCGGGTGATGAGTAAACTCCAACCGCCGGTATCCGAAGCTGTGCGAGTCACCAGGGGGACAGGCGCATGACCGATCGGCGAGCGGACGACACGTCCGAACTCGACGTCTCCGCGCTGTCTTCCGACGAGTCCGCGGCGATCGATCGGGATCGCCGCCCGCGTTGGGTTCGCCGCTACGGCGCCCTGCTCCTGGCGACCGACTTCCTCGTCGTCTTCGTGGCCGTGTTCGCATCCCAGCTCCTGTGGTTCGGCCGCGAGTGGGCCTACGTCGCCGGTGTGCTCCCCATCTCCGTCAGCTACTGGCTCTTCAGCTTCGGGCTCATCGTCGCCTGGACCCTCATCCTGGGTTTCTACGACTCGCGCGACGAGCGGGTCATCGGGATGGGTGCCGGCGAGTACAAACGCGTCTTCAGCGCCAGCCTCACGCTGTTCGGGGTCATCGCCATCGCGGCCTTCGTGTTCAAGATCGACCCCGCGCGTGGCTACATCGCGACCGCGTTCCCCATCGGGCTCCTCGGCCTCCTGGGCATGCGGGCACTGTGGCGGCGTTGGCTCGTCTCCCGCCGCCTGGACGGGCGGTTCATGTTCGACGTCATCGTCGTCGGAAGCGACAAGACGACGAGATACCTGCTCGACAAGCTGCACCGCTACCCGGCCGCCGGCTACCGTCCCATCGGCGTCATCCTCGCGGGGCCCGCGGCTCAAGCCCACCCCATCGAGATCCACGGGCTGCCCATCGTCGGAACGGTCGACGACGTGGCCCGAGCCGCCGTCGACATGCAGGCCGACCAGGTCATCCTCACCAGTTCCGACCACCTGCCGCCGCGCACGGTACGTCGAATCGGATGGGCGCTCGAAGCCACCAGCATCAAGATGGCGGTCGCTCCGGCCGTCACCGAGGTCGCGGGTCCCCGCATCCACACCCGCCCCATCGAGGGGCTGCCGCTGCTGAGTGTCGAGGTGCCCCGCTTCGAGGGCGGCAAGCACGTCACCAAGGTCGCCTTCGACTGGACAGCCGCTGCGCTGGCGATCCTCGTCTGCGTCCCTGTCGGTCTCGTCATCGCCGCGCTCATCGCCATCGAGTCGCGCGGTCAGGGCGGGATTTTCTTCCTGCAGAACCGGGTCGGACGCAACGGCCACGTGTTCAAGATGTTCAAGTTCCGCACCATGGTGCCGAACGCGGAGGCGCTCAAGGTCGAGCTGCTCGCCAAGAGCGACCGTCCCGACCTGCTGTTCAAGATGAAGGACGACCCGCGAGTCACCAAGGTGGGCCGCGTGCTGCGTCGCTTCAGCCTCGACGAGCTGCCGCAGCTCATCAATGTGGTCCGCGGCGAGATGGCCATGGTGGGCCCGCGTCCGCCGCTGGTGGACGAGGTCGCCAAGTACGAGACCGATGTCAGGCGGCGCCTGCTGGTGAAGCCGGGGATCACCGGGCCGTGGCAGGTCAGTGGGCGTTCGGATCTCTCCTGGCAGGAGGGCGTGCGCCTCGATCTGTACTACGTCGAGAACTGGTCGCTGGCGGGAGACGTCGTGCTGCTCCTCCGCACCGCCGGAGCGGTCCTCCGGGGGCGCGGCGCCTACTGATCGGCCCTGCCGCGGGCGGTCAGCGAGACTTCGAGGTCCTGCGGGCGGCCTTCTCGGCTCGAGCGAGCTTCTTCGCCTTCTTGCGTCGCCGATGCCGCGCCACAGCGGCGGGTGTGACGGCGATCCACACGAGGATGGCCACGGTCAGCGTGGCGAGCAGCGGGCCGTCGAGGGTCCGGCGGCCCGGGGTGATGAGGATGTTCGCTGCCGCGGCGACTCCAGGGCTGACGACGTACAGCTTGGAGGTTCCCGACGGGGTGCTCCGGGGCAGGGTGACGGTGCCGCTCACGGTTCCGTCCTGGTCGACGGTGACGTTGTCGAGGACGGTGCGCGAATCATTGCCCCAGCGGATCTCTGCCGCGTCGCCCGCTGGGAGCCCTGTCGCCCGGTAGGCGATCGTGGCGCCGGCGGCTGCGCGGGTCGATCCGAGGGTGACCACCGGGCCCTCGTCGTCCGTCAACGTCGCTGTCCCGGCCCACGGACTGGCGCCTTCGCGGACCGGTGAACCGTCCGCGGTGAGGGTGTGAACGCCGGGGATGTCGGTGGCGACCGACGCGATGATGTCGCTGTCGCAGTCGTCGCCCACACCGTCACCGTCTTCGTCGCTCTGGCTGTGGTTCGCCACGCCCGGGCAGTTGTCGACCTCGGCAGGGGTGCCGTCGCCGTCTTCGCTGATCAGGACCCCGGTGGACGCTTTGGATGAGCGACCTCGGGTGTCGACGACGGTCACCGTCGCCGATCCGGTGAAGAGGGCGGGGTACGTCCAGCTGGTCTCGGGCGAGGTGGTCGTGCGGTCGACCGTGCCGTCCGAGTCGAAGTCCCAGTCGTATCGTTCGATCGCTGCGCTTCCCGCGACCGAGCCGCGCGCGTCGAAGTCGACGGGGGTCCCGAGCTTCTGGATGAAGGGGCCGTCGAGCCATGCGGACGGGCCGGCATCTGCGCCGGCGGAGCTCGCCCCGGTTCTCGCTCGTTCCGCGGCCAGCTCGCGTACCTGCGCGTTGTGCGCCTGGATGCGTCGGACACCGGGCGTCAGACCGAACTGCGTCTCGATCGCAGCGGCCATCTTCGCCTGGCCGATCGTGCCGGGGTGGAACCAGTTGAGGCGGTCGCCGCTGAAGATGGATGTGGTGTTGCCACCGGTTCCCGCCGCGGACGTCTGAGTCTGCAGAAGCCCGTTGATCCACTGCTTCGAGTCGAATGGGTTGACGTTGGCGACGGGCTCGTGGCCGGAGAAGGCCTGCACGATCGAGTCGGCGTGGAAGACGGGGCGGTCGGGGTGGGCGGCGTTCCATCTCGCGACGACGCCGGCCTGCATAGCCAGTGCCGCGTCGCCGAAATCGCGGACCGCCTTCGATGCGTCGTACGCATAGTCGCCCCAGCAGAGCACGACGTAGTCGCAGAGCAGGTTGGGCTCGGGCGGTGCCAGCTGCGGGTACGCGACGATGACGACCTCGGCGCCCGGAGCGATTCGCGTCGACAGGTCTTCGAGGGCTCCGTAGAGGTCGGTTGCCACCGAGGGGAGCATGGCGGTCGCCGCGTCGACCTTCGCGCGGCAGCCGGCGGAATTGCGGAACCCCACGACGAAGCAGTTGGGCACGATGGCCTTGAACTCGACGTCGTTACCGCCGATGGTGAAGAACACGAGGTTCGCATCGGAGGGCACCTGCGGGATCTGCTTGGTGCGGAGGTCGGCGATCTTCGCCCCACTGTGGGCGAAGGTCGTGAAGCGTGCGGAGATGTCCGGCTGCGTGTTGAGCCAGTCGACGTAGAGGGGCCCATAGGCGTTATGGCTCAGCCGCGCGTCCGGATCGCCGAAGTAGTCGCCCGCCCCGTTCCCCGACGAGTAGGAGTCGCCGAGTTGGACGACGGAGACGGCGCGTTCGGTGTCGGGCGCGGTGTCGTTCGCCGACGCGGCCGCCACCGGGGAGATCGTCGGCGCAGGCGTCTGCGCACGCGCCAGGTCGGCCCCCACCGTCGAGGACCCCGCGATGAGTGCGAGGCCCAGAGCGGCAGCGGCAGCGCGCGTGAGCGCTGACAGCATGCTTCCCCCTTGCGTGGCGGGTCGGTTTCCCCGACGACCCACCACGAATCTAGGGAACGGGGCAGGTATTCGGCGCCCCCCAGAAGACGGGCGACCCGTTCGGGGTGACGTGCTATCAGCGCGGCGACCGCGGTGGGGGTTATTGTGTGCGCCATGTCGGAGTTGATCTCGCAAGCGTCTGTGCCGGAGCCCGCTGGGGTGACCGAGGATGAGAAGGCCGAGTTGGTGCGGGAGGCGTCGACTCAAGTCGCCCACTTCCTCACCGAGACGAAAGATCCTGAGGGCGCGGCGGAAGAGGCCGAGGAAGCGCTGCACGACGCCGACGACGCGGGCGTCGACCGCGACGAGCTCGCCGACGGTCTCGAGGTGACCCCGCAGGTGCTCGATGTCATCCTCGACGGCGATGTCGACCTGATCGAACTACACCCTTCTCGCACCGACCCTGAAGCGCACGTCTGAGCGACACGTCCGCAGCCGAACGACCTCTGCAACGAAGGAGGGCCCGTATCCGATGTCTCGGATACGGGCCCTCTTCTGTCGCAGACGACCCGCGTCAGCCTCGTGAGAGCCGACGACGGCGGGCCATCAGGAGCACTCCTCCGAGCAGGAAGACTCCCGCGGCGATTCCACCGAGGGTCGGGTCGAGACCGGGCCCGGTCGAGGCCAGTACGGCCGGCGCGGGGCCGGGGCCGGGGCCCGGAGCGGGCTGAGGCAGTTCGGCGAGGGCTTTGTCAGCCTGGGCCAGCCCGGCGCCGAGGATCCACGCGTCCGGCACGTTCCCGCTGTAGGGGTTGGTCATCGCGCGGGCGGAGCGGGCGATCGCGTCTTCGATGAGCCGTGCGTCGGGCCGTCCGAGGTAGGACTGGGCGAGTGCGTGCACCGCGGCGACGCTGGGCGCGGCCGCCGAGGTGCCGGAGAAGCGGTAGACCGTCTTTCCGCCCTCGGTGCTGGCGGCTCCGAAGAATGTCGTGCGGGCCGCGTCCACTCCCATGATCTGAGGCGACGGCACCTCGACGGGCGTCGCGTAAGCCGGCGCCGGCGTAGCGGAGGTGGGGTCGAAGGGCTCGAAGTAGAGCTTCCCCGTGCCGATCGCGGAGAACCATTCGGGTTTGGTGGGGTCGCTCACCGGAGCGGCGCCGACGACGATGTTCGAACCGTCCGCCTCGTGCCCGTAGGCGGTACGTCCGACCCGGTCGTCGCCCGACGAACGGTTGAACTGACGCGAGGTGAGTGAGTCCTGGCCGTTGAAGAAGCTGAGCCAGACGGGAGGGGTCGTGGTCGGGACGCTCTGAGTCGTGTTGCGGAGGAGGACGAGGGCGTAGTCGCCGTCGGGGTTCGGTCCGGACGGGTTGTCGTAGATGAAGACCGAGTTCGGGATGTTCGAAGTCGCGCGGGTGGTAGACCCGATGAGCTGACGAGTTGGTCCGTCGATGCGGTAGAGCTGGGCGATCATGTCGGTGGTGACACCGTTGACCGGCTCACCCCAGCCGATCATGGGAATGGGGCGTTCGCTTCCGTTGAAGCTGAGCACGTCCCACGCCTGTGCGCCCGATTCGGGGTCGAAGTCGAGGCAGTCGGCCGAGGTCACCCCGGTCGGGAGAGCGATCCAGGCCGGGCACGCCGTAGGCCGGTATGCGTCGGTCTCCCAACCCGCGATGGGGAGTCCGGCGCTCGGTCCGCGCCCCGTGACGTTGTTGTTGCCCGCGGCTGAGTAGTAGGCGACGCCGTACTCCCTCTCGACGTACTCGATGGCGGACGAGAGGACGCCCTGCTGGTACACGGGCTCGTCAGGGAAGCCGAGGTCGTCGACGATGACCGTCGCTCCGTTCCGGGCGAGCAGGACGACACTCTCCGCCATGCCGATGGCGCCGAACCCGGCGCCGGATGCGAATGACAGGTCGGCTCCGGGCGCGATCCCATGGACGAGTTGCGCCATGGCGCGCCCTTCGTCGGCCGCGTTGGCGGGGCCCTCCTTCAGGACCTCGACGGGGGTGGTCCACCCGCAGGGGTTGCCTTCACCGGGCAGGGCTCCTGCCTCGACGTCCTGCTGGGGGGAGGAGATGGTGGTGGCGCGTGCGTAGGAGTCGGAGATGATCCCCACCTTGACACCCGAGCCGTCGACCCCGTAGTCGAGCCGGGCCAGATCGGCGGCGAGCGGTGCGGAGGAGTCGCTCGGGAAGGGAGTGCAGTCGGCAGGGTTGGCGGCGCCCGGTGCGGGTGCGGCGATGCCACCGGCCAGGGCTCTCGACTGCGTCAGGACCGGGTCGACGCTGATGACGCCGTCGATGCTCGCGAGCTCGCTGAAAACGGTGGGTTCGACGGTTGCCGAGATGGTCGGAGTGAAGGTGTTCACCCGGTCGACCTGGGCGATGGCGGCAACGGCCTCCACCTGTGCGGCGGTCGGCTTCGCGGAGAAGGTGATGTTGACGGCGAGACGACCGGCCGAGTCGTCGGCGAGGCTGATCGGGCCGTCGGCGGGCAGGCCGACCGCTGCAGCCACCTGCGCGGCTGTGGTGGCGCCGTCGTCGACGGCGGACTGCACGTTCCCGGCCAGCGTCGAGGCGGCCGCGGACTCCGGCTCGGGCTGTGCGAATGCGGAGGGGCCGGAGAAGAGGATCAATGCCGCCGATGCGACTGCCGCTGTAGTGAGGACTTGCCGTTTCACGCCGTTCCTTCGTTATGGTCGGGCAAGCGTGTGCGCCGCGTTCCCCCGTCGCTGTACGCCTCCCCCGAGACGGATCTCAGATGAGATCGATGCGCCCAAACTATCGACAACGGACGCACCCCGGGCCGGTCTGGGGAATCCGACGCGCCCCAATCATGGGCCCCTTGATCATGGGTCTGTGCGTGATCGAGGGGCCCGGGCTGACCCGAAGTGGGGATCGCTCGTGATCACGGTGGTTCTTAGATTTGGCGCATGACAGCAATCGATGCTCGGCATCAGAAGATCGACGCACCTCTCAGCGAGCACTCGGGCCATGACGTTCCGGTCGCTGCGCGCGACTTCGCGACCGGCATGTCACGCGGTGCGCGACCCACCGGAGTCATTGTCGGCACCCTGATGGTGCTCGTCGGGGTCCTCGCCATCACCGTGGTGCAGTCCGTCGTCGGCTTGTCGGTGCCTTTTGAGGTGATGAGCGCCCTGGGGCAGCCGCTCGAGGCCGTCGCTTTCGCGGGTGCCTGGGTGGTCATCGCGCTATGGGTGGTGTTCCGCGAGAAGCGGCGCTTCCGCACGGTCGGCTTCTTCCGCCCTCGTCAGGGTCTCGTGCAGGCCGGGCGCGGTGCGCTCATCGCCCTGGGTGCCATGGCGATCATCGTGGCCGTGGGTGTGCTCAGCGGCAACCTCGTCTTCGTGCCGTCCGCGGCCTCCTTCTCGACCGCGCTCGTCGCGTTCGTGCTGATAGCCCTCCCGATGTACCTCATGCAGGGCGGAGCCGAAGAGCTCCTCATGAGGGGCTATCTGATGCAGGTCTGGTACCGCCGTTTCGGGCGGACGGGGGCCGTTCTCGCGCCGACCGTCGTGTTCACCCTGCTCCACAGCCTGAACCCCGGCTTCTCATTCATGTCGGTCATCAACCTGGTGCTGGTCGGCCTGCTCTTCACGTTCTGGTCGCTGACCGAGGGCGCGTTGTGGGGCGTCATCGCGTTCCACGGTGTGTGGAACTGGGCCCAGGGGTGCGTCTTCGGTGCCGCAGTGTCGGGCGGAGACTCGGTCGCCGCACTGTTCCCCACGGCACCCACCCCGGGAGCGTCCGACCTCATCACGGGCGGGGTCTACGGATTCGAGTCGAGCGTGGTGTCGCTCGTGCTGATCGGCCTGATGGCGCTCGCCGCGTTCATCGCGTTCCTGCGCGCACCGAAGGGAGTCGCCGCCTCAGCGTGACTGCCGAGCGGGCCGCCCGCGGGGTTTCATAGCCCCGGCGGCTACGAGCTTGATGCCTACGTCAGCGCGAGGCGTGCTCGTCGAGGTGGTTGTAGACCGTCTCGATGGGGGCGGTGACGTGGCGGTGCCACCAGGAGCGGAGCGTGCGAATGGGGTGCGACATGGGTGTGCCTTCGGGTGGGTGTCGAACCGCCTGCGATGTCGGGTACATCGAGTGGGGGAGCGGCTCTCGAACCATGATGCGGCATCCATGCTCGGATGTGGTCCTTTTGTCCCCGCAACTGGGGACATTCCCATGTACCCCGGAATGGGTGTCGGGAATGGCCCCGGTTGCGGAGCCTGCGACTAGTGCCCTCGAACGTGTCGCCGCCGCGCGACCAGGACGGTCACGCCCAGCAGGAATGCGATCGCCGCTGCAGCGATGCCGGGTGCGGTCTCCTGCCCCGTGGACGCGAGCGATGCGGGCGCCGGAGCGGGGGCGGGGGAATCGGTGAGCAGGGCGAGCGCGTCGTCAGCTCGGACCAGCCCGGCACCGAAGACGGACTCGTCGGAGGTGTAGGCGGCCCACGGGTTCTTCACGGGGCGGGCTGTCGTGCGGAGGGCGTTCCAGATCCTCGTGGCGTCCGGTCGGCCGAGGTGGGACTGTGCCAGGGCATGGACCGCGGCGACGCTGGGTGCTGCCGCAGAAGTCCCGTAGAACCGGTGGACGGTCTGGCCGTCTTCGACGGTCGGGCGGCCCAGGAAGGTGTTCCGGGCTCCATCGATGCCCGCGATCATGGGAGACGCGATGTCGAGCGGCTCGCTGAGAGCGGGAGCAGGCGTGGAGGCGTCGGGATCGTAGGGCGCGAAGTACATGCGTGCCGGTCCGTGAGAGGAGAACGGTTCGGCGATGTCGGGGCTGAGCGCGGAGACGGCCGCTACGCCGAGGGCGGATCCGTCGGACATGTGGCCGAATGAGGCGCGCCCCACACGGTCATCGCCGGTGCTTCTGTCGAACTGACGCTGAACGAGTGAATCCATCCGGCCCATCGTCCCGATCCAGACCGGAGGTGTCGTGGTCGGTGTTCCGGACGTGGTGTTGCGAAGGATGACGAGGTCGTAGGTCCCGGCGGGGAGATTCGCCTGCGGATCCGAGGCGAGCGAGGGGAAGATGAATGAGGCGTTGGGGATCTCCGCCTCGATCCGTGCTGACACTCCGATCAATTCTCGGGTGCTGCCGTCCACGCGGTAGAGCTGGCCCATCATGCCGGTGGTCACACCGCCTACGGGCTCACCCCAGCTCAGGAGTGGGGCGGGTCGGGTGGTCCCGTCGAAGGTCAGCGTGTCCCATGCCTGCGTGGTCTCGGTGGGGTTGAAGTCGAGGCAGTCGGCGGTGGTGAAGGTCGGGGGGAGTTCGAGCCAATCCGGGCACGTCGCGGGGCGGTAGGCCCCGGTCTCCCACGCCGAGATGGGGCGTCCGGCGCTGTCGCCCCTGCCCGTCACGGTGTAGTTCCCGGCGGCCGAGTAGTAGGCGACGCCGTACTGCTTCTTCACGAACTCGATGGCGGAGGAGATGATTCCCTGCTGGAACAGCGGCTCGTTGCTGAAGACGATGTCGTCGACGATCACGGTCGCGCCGCCCCGGGCGAGGCGGACGATGTTCTCGGCCATGCCTTCAGGGCCGAAGTAGCCGGTGGCGAAGGCCAGCTCGGCACCGGGCGCGATGCCGTGCACCACCTGCGCCATCGCGCGACCCTCGTCGCTGCCCCTGTGGTCCTGGACGACGTCGACCGGCGTGGTCCACCCGCAGGGGTTGCCGACACCCGGTATCGCATCGAGCCTGATGTCTTCTTCGGGGGTGCTTGCGGCCTCCGCGTTCGTCGCGAAGGAGTCGGAGATGATGCCGACCTTGACTCCGCTGCCGTCCACGCCGAAGTCGAGCCGGGCGAGGTCGGCCGCGAGGGGCGCCGAGGAATCGCTGGGGTAGGGGGTGCACGACGTGGCCGACGCGGCTCGCGCAGCGGGAGCCGAGCCCGACGGCGTAGCTGAGGTCATCGAACCGACCGACGGGGTGAGCACCGGCGTAACCGAGGTCACTCCGGCGAGTGTCGAGAGCTCGGCGAGCCGCTCCGGGGCCACGCTGGCCGAGATGGTCGGGGTGAACGTGTTGACGCTCGCGACCTCGGCGATCGCCGCGACTGCGGTCGCGTCGGCGCTCGTGGGCTTGGAGGCGTAGGTGATGGTGACGACGAGTCGTCCTGTCGCGTCGGTGGAGAGGCTCGACGGGCCGTCGACGGGAAGTCCCACGGCGTCGGCGATGGCGTCCACGGTGGTCGCGCCGCTGTCGATCGCGTCTCGGACACTGGCGCTCACCGTGGGTTCCGCGGGAGGAGCGGGCTCGGCCTGAGGGGTGGCCGATGCGGCCGTACCCGTCAGTGCGATGAGGGTCATCGAGGCGAGCGCGGCTGCGGCGAGGAGATGTTTCTGCATACCCGTCCTTGAGATAGATGGGCCGCGTCAGCATCGGATCCCCCGTGGCCATGCGCTTCCCCCGAAGCGGGTCTCAGATTGAGACCTACTCACGAATCGTACGAGTCTCGGGGATGGACCTGTCTTCGACTGGCCGAGCCGTCATGGGGAATTCTTCGGCCGTACCCGTGGCGAGGAACCGACGCCCTCTCGGCTCAGAAGAGCGGCTGAGTCAGCGGCTCGCGGTCAGCCGGTTCAGAAGAGCGGCGAGCGACTCCACCGCGTGACTCTCGTCGAGCACCGTGTGGCGGAACGCGAGGCCGTTCGCTCCGAGACGGTCGGCTCCGCGCGGGTCCTCGCGGAGTCGCCACGCGGCTTCCAGGAGGAGCGCCGGCTGCCCGGCGGGCACCACGACGCCGGCCTGCGCGGCATCGACCTCGGCAGCCGTGATCCCTGTGGGGTCGGTTGCGGCGATAACGGGTCGCCCGGCGTTGAAGTATGAGGTGAGCTTGCTCGGGACCGCCATCTCGGAGACGCCTTCCTTCTCGTTGACGAGGAGGATGTCGGCCGAGGCGAGGGTGGCCTGGAAAGCGGCGTCGTCGAGGGAGCCGATGAACTGGATCCGCTGGACTCCTTCGGCGGCGGTGATGAGGCGGTCCCGTTCGCTGCCGTTGCCGACGAGCACGAATCGGACGGGAAGTCCCCGCTCGTCGGCTTCACGGGCCGCGTCGATCACGTTCCCGAGGCCTTGCTTGGCTCCCATGTTGCCGCTGTGGAGCACGACGGTCTCGTCGGAGCCCCACCCGTGCCCGGCTCGTGTCGCCGCGACATCGGGGGTGGGGGTCGGCTTGAGGTGCGTCCAGTTGCGGATCACCGTGATGCGTTCGGCAGGCACGCCCAGCTTGTCGACGAGGACGCCCTTGAAGCGGTCGTGGATGACGATGACGTGGTCGGCGGCGCGCAGAGTGGCTGATTCGATCCGCGTCATGAAGGACGCGAGTCCGGCTCCGCCTTGACCGGTCTCTTCAATGCCGAGGCTGTAGATGTCTTGAACCCACACGACCTTCGGCGTCCTGGGCGCGCGGATCTTCGCGGCTGCCACCCCGATGGCGGTGGAGAAGAGGGCGGGGCTGACGAACAGCAGCGCCCTCGGGCGCCCGAGCCGTGTGGTGGCGAGGCGCAATCCGAAGCTGATCTCGGACAGGAGGCGCCGTACCCCGGTGGGGCGTTCGGGCACGTAGTGGCTCACGCGCGTGACGGGGACTCCGGCGATGTTCTCGCGGGTCGACCATCCGCCGTACCCGTCCCGCACGGTCCACTCGGGGTAGTGCGGGTGGGCGGTCACGACTCGGGACGCCCACCCGTGCTCGCGCAGTGCCGCCGCGGCTGCCCCGGTGTAGGGAGCGATGCCGGTGGTCTCCGGAGGGAAGTTGATGCCCAGAATCGCGACGCGCGAAATGTCCCCCACACGTTGACTGTAGCTGTCGTCGTGGTTCAGGACGTCCCTATCGTCGGCGCAACTTCAATACCGAGGAGGACGAGGAGCAGCAGGAATCCGGGGGCCAGGGCGAATCCAGCGACGATGTCGACTTTGTCGGCAACGGACGCCTGGCATACAGCGCGGAGGAGGGCGCGAGACGACGACGGAGAAAATCGGTGAATCCACCAGTCGACGGCGTTCCGGCGGCCCCTCCTACCGAGACGAAACAGATCGATCAGAAGTCCCGCCCATATGAACACCGCCGCCACGACGACGAGCCCGATCAGCAATTCGGCGGTGTTGGCTACGACGGCCTGTGTAGGCGCCGGGTCCGCGGCAACGGGTGACGCGGTCATCGACCACGTCCACAACGCCCCACCGAAGAAGGCCGCGATCGTGATCCCTCGCCTCCAGAATGCTGCGGCACGTCGCCACAAGATAGAAATGTCCGCGAGCGGGGTCAGCGGTTTGGCGATTGCGGCCGCGAGCAAAGCGACGAGAAGAACCCAAACGGTGGCTGAGGCGAATACCGCTAGACCTCCGACCACGAGGAATTGACCCAAATTCTCAAGTGCGCGCGAGATAAATGCACCGATGATGGCGCAAGCGAACAGCACCGGGTAGGCGATGAGGATGGGAGACCAGCGAATCCGTCGAATCATGCCGCGGATCTTCTCGCGGACGGCCGACACGACTTCGCGAAGCTACTCCCGCAACGACCCGATGTGCTCGCGGTACCACTCGACCGTGGACCGCAGCCCGTCTTCGAGCCCGATCTGAGCGGTCCAGCCGGCGTCCGCCAGCTTGGACACGTCGAGGAGCTTCTGCGGGGTGCCGTCCGGCTTTGAGATGTCCCACTCGGTGTCGCCGGTGAAGCCCACGACCCGCGCGATGGTCTCGGCGATCTCGCGGATCGTCACGTCCGAGCCGGTGCCCACGTTGACCTGCTGCGGGCCGTCGTAGTGCTCCATCAGGTGGAGGCAGGCGGCTGCCATGTCATCGACGTGGAGGAACTCGCGGCGGGGAGTGCCGGTGCCCCAGTTCGTCACGGTCGGCAACCCCTGCTGGGCGGCTTCGTCGTAACGGCGGATGAGAGCCGGGAGGACGTGCGAGCCGGTGGGGGAGAAGTTGTCGCCCGGGCCGTAGAGGTTGGTCGGCATGGCCGAGATCCACGGGAGTCCGTACTGACGGCGAACGGCCTGGATCTGCATGATGCCGGCGATCTTCGCGATGGCGTAGGCGTCGTTGGTGTGCTCGAGGTAGCCCGTCAGGAGCGCGCCCTCATGGATCGGCTGGGGTGCGTACTTCGGGTAGATGCACGACGACCCAAGGAACAGCAGTCGATCGGTCTTCTGGTCGAGGGCTGCGCTCAGGACGTTGTCCTGGATGCGCAGGTTGTCGCTGAGGAAGTCGACCGGGTAGGTGTTGTTCGCCAGGATGCCGCCCACCTTCGCGGCGGCGAGCACCACGTAGCGGGGCTGGGTCTCAGCGAAGAAGGCAGCGACCGCGTCGCGATCCTTGAGGTCGAGCTCGGCCGAGGTGCGTCCGATGAGGTTGGTGAAACCCTCGGCTTCCAGCTTGCGCCAGATGGCCGACCCGACGAGGCCACGGTGGCCGGCGATGTAGAACGGCGCCGACCGGTCGAGTGCAGCCGGGGTGTATTCGACGTCGTCGGTGACGCGTGCGCCCTCGGTCTCGCCGATCGTGCTCACGCGGTCGCCCAGCTGGCGAGCTTGGGGGCGTCGATCCACGGTCGCCCCTCGTGTTCGAGGGCGGCGGTGTCGGCGTCGACCATGATGCGGGCGAGCTGCAGGCCGTCGACCGTGGCCTTCCAGTCGAGCTTCTGCTGGGCCTTCGACGGGTCGCCGACGAGGGCGTCGACCTCGGTGGGGCGCAGGTAGCGCTCGTCGAACTTGACGAACTCCTGCCAGTCGAGGCCCGCGTGGCCGAATGAGGCGTCGAGGAAGTCGCGGATCGTGTAGCCGACACCGGTGGCGAGCACGAAGTCTTCGGGCTCGTCGACCTGAAGCATGCGCCACATCCCTTCGACGTACTCGGGTGCGTAGCCCCAGTCGCGCACGGAGTCGAGGTTGCCGAGGTAGAGATCCTTCTGCGCACCTGCCTTGATGCGGGCGACGGCACGGGTGATCTTGCGGGTCACGAAGGTTTCACCGCGGCGGGGCGACTCGTGGTTGAAGAGGATCCCGTTGACGGCGAACATGCCGTAGGCCTCGCGGTAGTTCTTGGTGATCCAGAAGCTATAGAGCTTCGCTGCCGCGTAGGGGGAGCGCGGGTAGAAGGGGGTGGTCTCGCTCTGCGGAGGGGGAGTGGCCCCGTAAAGCTCCGAGGAGGAGGCCTGGTAGAAGCGGGTCTCGATGCCGGCGAGACGAACGGCGTCGAGCAAGCGAACGGTGCCGGTCCCGGTCACGTCGGCGGTGTGCTCGGGCTCATCGAACGAGACGCGCACGTGCGACTGGGCGCCGAGGTTGTAGACCTCGTCGGGCTTGATCTCAGCCATGAGAGACACAAGGCGCGAGCCGTCACCGAGGTCGCCGTAGTGCAGGTAGAGCTTGGCGTCGGGAGTGTGCGGGTCGACGTAGAGATGGTCGATGCGGCTCGTGTTGAAGGTGGAGGAGCGGCGGATGATGCCGTGGACCTCGTAGCCCTTCTTGAGCAGCAGCTCGGCTAGGTAGGAGCCGTCTTGGCCGGTGATGCCTGTGATGAGTGCGCGCTTAGTCAAAGTTCCCCCATTTTTCTGTTGAGCCTAGGCGACGAAGCATTCGTTCAAAGCGGCGACCCAGTCATGGGGTACGGCGAACAAACGTGACGTCTGGCGTCGCGAGCGACCCTCACCTGTCCTACCATTGGCGCCGTGTCGGATGGGGGACAGAACGTAGCACCTGAGGAGCTGACCGGTTTCCGCTGTTCACAAGCAGGTGGCTGCCGTGCCTAGCTCGGTTCTCTGGATGACGAACCTCGCCGCACCGTATCGACTGCCAGTGTGGGACGAGATGGCTTCACGCGTCGACCTGACGGTCGCTCTGCTGGAATCGGACCATGACGTGCGTAGCGGCTCGACCGGGCGCGGGAATGATTGGCAGACGAGCGAACAGAGTCGCTATCGGATGCGGGCCCTCCCGACCTTCACTGTCACCCGGGGGGACCATCGGCATCACATCCTCGGGCCCGGCGCGCTGCGCCACACGGATGCGCCGGCAGCGATCCTGGTGGGGGGATGGGACTCACCTGCGTTCTGGCAGGTTGCTCATTGGGGGCGCAAACACGGCTCTCGAATAGTCGCCTTCTACGAGTCGACTGAACGCTCGCAGGGATTCGCAAAGGGGCCGATCGCAGAAGCTAGGGCGCGCTTCTTCCGCAAGGTAGATGGAGTGGTGGTGCCGGGCCGTGCGTCTGCACGGGCTGTGAGCGCAATGGGTGTGCCTAGCGACCGAATCGCTATGGGGTTCAATGCGGTCGATGTCGCTGCGATCCACAGCGAGGCCAATGTTGAACGTAGCCGCACCTTCCGCTCGTCCGAAGGCGGCCATCGTTACGTTTACGTCGGTCAGCTCATCGAACGTAAGAACATCTTTGCGGCCCTCGATGCGTTCGCTCATATGGCAGGAGCCTCGGACCGCTTCTCAATCGTGGGAGCAGGTCCCCTGCATTCGCTGATCACGGAACACGTGCGGTCGATGGGTGACATCGGACGACGCGTGGACATCGTCGGCGGCATTGCGTATCGAGACCTTCCGCGCGAGCTGGCACGCCACGACACGCTCGTCTTGCCCTCCCGCGAGGAAGTGTGGGGGCTGGTGGTCAACGAAGCACTGGCAGCAGGTCTGCACGTGGTTGTGACGGAGGAATGCGGCGTTTACGAGGACGTCGCCGGTATGCGCGGGGTTTTCGGCGCGTCTTCGTCGGTCGAAGGCCTCCAGGTCGCCTTGCGAGCCAGTCGAGATTCCTGGGACGGTGTGATTTCCACACCAGAAATCCTCCGCTTCGGCCCGCGCCAATTCGCCAGCGTCTTCGAGGAAGCGCTTCTCAAATCCGAGGCACGTTCGTTCCGTTGAACCGAAGCTGGTGGACCCTTCCTGCCCACCAGCTTCGCTTCCAGACTCCCGGCCTCAGCGGGCCGCGTAAGCTTCGATGAGTTGGTCTCGCACCTTCTCCATCGAGAATCGAGAACGTACGAGTCGCTGGCCGTTCTTGCCCATCTCCTCCCGGAGCTCGGAGTCGGTGAGCAAGGTCTCGAGAGCGGAGCTGAGTTCGTCTTCGCCGGGGCCCACCACGAGCCCAGCACGCGCCTCGCGTATAGCGTCGGCCAGACCGCATGTATCGGTGACGATCACAGGGAGCCCAAGCGACATTGCTTCGAGGACCGACATCGGGAATGGCTCATTGATGGAGGGAAGAACGTATACAGATGCGCGGGCCATCCGCCGCAATGAATCATCCGGGCTGATGGGGCCTTCGACCGCAACTCGTCCACCAGCCGCCGACTCGTCGATCGAGCGGCGCACTGGCGCACCCTCTCCCTCGTCGGGACCAACGAGAGCGAAGGTGGCGGTTGGGAATCGCGGAGCCAGGCGTAGGGCTGCTTCGACGAAATGCGTGGGCCGCTTTCGATGATGGAGACGCGCAAGGAAGAGCACCTCCAACGGGCGCGACGGATGCGGATCACACCCAGGGGTCGGCACTCCGTTGGGGACGATCTCAACCGGACCGTGATGAGGGTCGACGAGATCCAACTCACGTGACTCGAACGGTGTGAGGCAGAGGCAACGGTGCGCGTGGGCGAGCACCGTCCGCGTGGCGACCGCGTCGATCACTCGAGCGAGACGTCGATCGGAGCGATCCACCATGCCATGGGTCTGCGTGACGAAACGCACCCTGAATAGTCTCGCGAGGAGGGCGGCGGGCAGGGTGACAAGATCGCGTGCCAGATGAACGTGGACCACGTCGAACCCCCTCATCTTCGTGAGGAGCTCCCAGAGGAGACCGGGAGAGAGGAGGCCGGCGAATCCAAGTCCAGGGTGAAGAAAATAGCCGCGCCGGAGGACAGCGGGAACCCCTCCGACTGAGTCTGGCTTTGAGTCGAATCCGCGGTGCGTGGCGAAGATGGTCACCTCGTGACCGGCGTCCTGAAGCGCACTGCACTGGTTGACGGCGACGCGAGTTGGACCCCCGTACGCGGCGTCCGGGGAGATGAGCGTGACGACGTGTGCGATCTTCATGCGTCGCCGGTCGGCATGCTGGCTGGGGGGAAACGTTCACCGATGGGGCCGGCCGACGGGCCTCCCCAGATCGTGTTAGGCGGAACCCGACCCTTCACTACCGTGCCCGGCGCGACGAGGGCCGACTCCCCAATCCGAGTGCCCCCGAGCACGATGCAGCGCGATGTCACCCAGGCGCCGTCCGCGATCACGACCGGCGAAGTGATCAAGGCCATATCCGTGCGGTGGGCGTGACTCCCCGTGGTGATGAAGGTCTCTTGCGAGACAGCGACGTTGGCGCCGATCTCCACCTGGTCTTGGTTGTGAATCCAAACTCCCTCGCCAATCCAGCTGTTGTCGCCGACGGCGAGCTTCCATGGAAAGCGGATTCTGGTGCGCGGACGGATGATGACCTTCGACCCCACGGAGGCTCCGAAGCGCCGAAGAGCGGCAACCCGGAGCCGCGAACTCGGTTGCCAAGCATTCGTCAAAATGAGTATCTCGACGATTGCCCACAGATAGACGACGCTCTTAGGCCGGTCCCAGGCCATCCGCTCCCCTGGGGCCTGCGACAGGTCGATCGGCATACACGCCCTCCGGTTATGCGTCGTCAGCGGGCCCAGTGACCTGAGTGACTAGCGGCCCGAGCGGTACCGCCGTGTGTTTGGCGGCGCTTCGAACATCTCTACCACGCCCTCGGCGAAGTTCGACACCATCTCGTCGATCGTAGGAAATGGGCTCGGAGTGCGGTCCTCGAAAGCGGCAACACCTCTGTCGGCGGTCGCGATAACGGTGTCTGTGAAGTCAGTCACCGATGGACCGGTCGTGAACATGTCGCGCCCCTCTACCAGGTATTCCGTCTCCGGGGCGCTGAAGTCGAAGGGCGCGGCGATGAGGGGCAACCTCATGGCTAGCGCGTCCACCGCCACCAGACCAATGCGGCCAGCGCTGATGAGCGCGGCGCTCCTCAGGCTCATGTGAGCCTTCATCCTGCTATCGGCGTTGCCGAGCAGCTTAACCTGGCTCCTCGCAGCGGCTCGGTCCAGAAAGTGCTCCTGACTCCCGCGCCCGGCGACCAGAACCTGAACGTCCGGCCTACGACGCCAGAGTTCGTCAAGAGCGTCCCGCAGGAAGTCGATGCGCTTGGTGCTGTCGAGCGCGCCCAGATAGGCGACTACTGGACCGGGAGCTATCGAGTGGGTGGACAGCCATGCCTGATGCTCTTCCTGACCGATTGAGGCGAGGTGTCGGGTGAGCTCGGTCGTATCAAATGTATTCATCACCGTTGTGACTCGCGAAGACTCAGCGCCCTGGCGGATCGCGAAGGCTGATCCCGTGGGCGTGTAAGAGAAGACATGGTCTGCATGGCGCAATTGCCACTGCTCGAGCCGGACGTCGACGGGGTTGGGCGGTGAAACATAGTTGTCGATATGACCCCATAGCCCGACGCGGCGTCCACCACGCCGCCACAATGCGCGCCAGGTGCCCAAATGGCTGCCCTGGACGGGAGCGATGACGCCGTCGGCGCTTCTCCAATGGCTGAACGCTGAGGACAGGCTGAGGTGCCTGCGACCAATCGCTAGGTTGCGCAGGTTGTATGTCCGGATCCACGGCGTGAGACCCGACGAGTCCCCTCTTGCCGCCATTTCTCCTTTGGGCAGTGAGGATAAAACTGACATTTCAATCTGCGAGTCCGATAATGAATCGAATAAACGCTGGAAAAACTCGAGTCGGTATCTAGGGACGTAGGGCTGGATTACCACGAGCCGCCGGAGATGCCTCACCAAAGAGGGCAACCGTCGGTTGGGGGACGCAACCCTGGGGGCACCTCTGAAGACATGAGGGGCATCCTCCCTTGAGTTCCTGAATCCTGCGTGCGAAGCGTATTTGGCGGTGGTGACTGGGTCATGGCCGTGCTGTGCGTCATCAAGGGGCGAGGCGCCCTAGCTGTTCACGTCGCTCCTTTTCAGTGAAGCTTTCTCGCAACGGGGTGGGAAGGTTGAGTCGGTCGCAGGTTGATACGCTCGGCTCATGATCGCAGCGCAGCTGGCCGCCCTTGGGGCGATCCTTGGGTGGATCTGGGGCCTGCGCGGAGGGGATCAACTGCGTAGGCATGCGGGAAGAGTCGAATTCTGGTGGGCCATCTCTGCCTTCGCCCTGGGGTTTTTGGGCCCGTTGTCGGGGTTTCTCGGTGTCCCCTCTGATGCGAGCGACGCGGGAGCGCTAGTAAGGGTCGCCCCCCTGGCCCTCCTTGGCGTCGGCATGGTCATCCAAGCGTTGAAATCTGGCGCTCGCGTTCCGGCTTTCGCTGTCTTTCTGCTGCTTGCCTTCGGTGTGCTAGCTGTTCACTACCTCGAGACCCCGTCTCTCATGGTCGCATTCTCGTTCGCGCTGTTCTTGCCAGCGCTTTTGAGTCCGCGAGATGGATGGAGCATAGAGGCTCTGAGGGCCGGGGTTTCCGTAGGTGTGAGCGTAGGTCTTCTCGTCCTTGCGATGGGGGCGACGGTATTTGCCTCCAGTCTCCTGGGGCCGTGTCGCCTGGATAAGTGCTCGGTCTGGGGTACCGCGATCGGAGCTGGCGGAACGGGAAACGCCATAGGCATGGTTCTGGCCGCCTCTGCAGGGGTTACCATACTTTCTGTCTCGAGCTGGTATCGGTATCTCGCGGTACTCCTGTCGAGCCTAGTTCTGGTTGATCTCACGAGCAGCCGTTCCGCTCTCTATTCTTGGTGTGCGGTCGTGGTAATCTCGGGCGCTTTCTACTTGTCGAAGAAAGTCGAACGACGCTCCTATGTGCGTCTCGCGGCCGCCCTTACGGCTGCAATTGTGGTGGTCCTCCCGTTTCTTGGATGGAGTCCTTCTTCCTTCACTCAACGAGGTGCGCTGTGGCTCTATGCTCAAGAGTTGATTGATCGGAGCCCGCTTTTTGGGTACGGATCTTCCTATTGGGTGCGAGGGGGGAGTGCTTATGGGGTCCCCCTCAATTATTCGACTCACAACCTGGCCCTGGAGCTTCTCGTGTCAATGGGGGCTGTTGGCGCCGTAGCGATCATGATTTCGCTTTTTCTTGCCAGTCGCGGTCGAGGTGTATCGAGTGATACGCCATACCCAACGGCTTTGGTCGGTGTTCTGTTTGCCGTCTCGATGACCGAGGTTTTCTCGGCCCCCGGTCGCACCTACCTCATGGCGGGACTATTTGTCTATGTCCTCGTCGCTTCCCAAGGGGCGGTCACCCGACAAGACGAATTCAAGCCCCGGCGAGGCGCGCTTCCCAAACAGGACGTTCGCAATGTCGCCTCCGTGAGGCTGGGTAACTAACGGGCGGGGCTGGGGATCGCTCCGCGGATGCCCTCCCGGAACCACGCCCATGACCGGTTTCGCGCCATGTTGAGAGCGATGTCGGCCGAGTCGCCCGGGTCGCGTTGCATCTCCTGCTCAAGCGCGCCCGCGAGAGCTGACACGCTCCCCGGCTCAATGACGGTCGAAACATCAGCGGGGAGGTCGAGGTCGGGCAAGCCGGTGTTGGTGGTTGCGATAAGCCGGCAGCCGCCGGCGAGCGCCTCACCAAGGACGAGTCCGAACCCCTCGACTAAACTGGGGAGGACGAAGATGCTGGCCGAGTTGTAGAGCTGCGACAGCTCTTCCTTAGGGAGCGCCCCCGACACCTCGACGTTTGTCAGGCGAGGGTCAGCGAGCGCGCGCGCGACATGTGGGTCGATCTTTGAAGCGACCACTCTGAGCTTCCACCCTCGGGTATCGATTCGGCCCCAAGCCTTGGCCAGGAGATGGAGACCCTTCCGCTGAATCCCCTGCCCCACGAAGAGGACAGTACGGTCGCGGGTCGAACGCGCCCCCGCCTCCGGGACTGGACAGCCGTAGGGCACCACCCTGATTGCGTTCGGATCCACCCCGTCGAGCTCGAGACCTTGCGCGGTGAAGGTAGAGGCGCAGACGACGAGATCCGCGGCGGAGATCTCTCGCTCGTAAATTTCCCGTCGGTCCTGCTCTATGTCCTGCTCCGGCTGCCAGGGGGCCTGATCGGCGAGCTCGTCGGTGGCCATTCCGCGATCGATAATGGTCGGGCTCGGATGGAATTGAAAGAGGCCCTTCAAAGTGGAGAGGTCGGGGCGCTCGAAGGATCGCCATGCGTAGTTCGAGTACACGAGGAGTGACGCCGAAGGATGAAGAGAGCTCTGTGACGCGATCTCTCTTGCAATTGCGTCATCCACGAATGCAGAAGGAAAGCGGGCGGCCTTCAGGACCTTGCGACGCGCCAGGTAGAGGAGCTGAGAGCGCACCGCCGCAGGAACTGTTGCGACCAATTCGGGCGAAATCGCAGGGGTTTGACGGTGCGAAAGGCTTGGGATCGGAAACTTGGCCTTGGGGTGGTAGTAGTCCGTGACTAGCTTTTCTAGAAGTCCGCCCTCGGCGAGAGCGATAGCGACCTGGTAGTTGTCCCGATCGCGGTTCATCCCCGTGATGTACTTCACGACACCATTCTCCCGCGAGGGGCGGCGTGGTCATCTGCCTCCATCGGTATGCCGAGTAGGCGTGAACTGAAGAGTCTGTTGTGATCGGCGGTGGCGGCTGGATTCGGCAGGTCGAGGCAGTCGTCGATTGCCCCCGCCAGGGCATCCTCGTCTAGTCGGCTCCAGACCGCCAAGTGAGGCAAGAGTTCGGCGTCTCGTTTGAGCGCAAGTGCTCCAGCGGCGAGCACGCGAGTACCACTCACGGCAGCTTTGGCGAAGATGCCGCTGGAGCCTTCGTTCGAATGAGCGAGGACTACCGCGTCAAGAGCAGTGATGATCGAGTCGAACTCCACGTCGGGTAGCTGCTCAGCGATCCGAACCACCGGGATTCGGTTTGTTCGAAGAGGTTGCGTCCACTCGTAAAGCGTCTCCTCGGGCACTTCGGCAGAGCCAGCGAGCACCAGACCGGCGCGATGTCGCGTGTGGGTCATCGCGCGCGCGACGAGGTCGACGTTCTTCCTGGCGCCGATACCTCCAACGATCCCCAGCCACCGCACGGGTTGCGTTTGGTCGTCATCCCATGAGGCCCGACGACTCTGCGCTTTGTTCTCGTCGGCGGCGGACGTCGCCGGATCAGGGACCTCCCACCGTTCTGGGGGAGTTGCGAACCCAACCAATGAATAAATCCGGACGCCGCGGCGACATCGCGAAAGGCCTCGAAGCGCCGCTTTGAAGATGGATTCGACAGCCCGTCTCAGTTGCCCTGGGGCTTGACCGCGAGGGCGCATTACAAGCAGATTGACGCCCGCGGGATGGATGAGCTTCCCGGCCGCCGTAGGCAGGATCCATTCATCGCCCTCCGGAAGGACGACCGGATACCGGGTGTGGCGGCGTGACTCTGCGGCAATGACCCGTGGTGTGATGGTTGGCGCCGTCAGGATGTCGACGTCGTCGGGGAGCGATGCCAGATGAAGCGCGAACTCGTTTGAGCCCATGGCCGCGTCGCTGAGAAGAAGCGTCGGCCGTCTGCCATCCGCTCTCGCTGCGTCGGCGAGAAGCCTCGCGTAGGCAAGCCGGTGTCCGCCGTGGCCCTGAGCGACGATGAGCTGACGATTCGCGTCGGTTGGCATTGTTGATACGCCCCTCTAGAGCCTGTGAATGAGCGTTCGCGAACGCTCCGGCCCGCGCTTCTGTCACCCTCCGCGCGTTCCTCCGGCTAGGCGTTAGCCTACTCATGAGGGCCGTGCGGGCGCGTCGCCGGAAGCGGCAGCTATGAGTGCTCACCTCTGGCCCCTTGCCGCTCAACGACGGGACCCAATGCGAATTCTTCAGCTTCTGTTGAGTCCACGTATCGGTGGGGCGGAATCCCTCGTGGCGACGCTTGACCGAAGTTGGGCGCTGGCGGGGCACGTGACCAGGGTCGGCTATCTGGACGTTGCAGAAGGAGATCGACCGGGCAAGCAAATGCGACGAGTGCGCGGACTGCGCCGTCTCGGCCGGGAGTTCGCGCCCGATCTGGTGGTGGCCCACTCCTTCCTTCCCAACCTCTATGCCCGTCTCGCGCTCGGGCGTCGTGTCCCGGTGCATACCGTTCTCCACAGTGCGACGGATGACTTCGTGAGACCCAAGGCTCGGTGGGCAGAGCGAGCGCTGCTCGGAAGGACCGCGAGTGTCATCGCCGTCGCGGGGCGACAACTCGAGGAGTACCAGGGCCATTTCGGTCGGGCTGTGCCGCAGACGGTCATTCCGAACGGGGTCGGCGCGAATATCGCGCCTCGCTTGCAGCTGCGCCCCGAGGCTCGACGAGTCGTCACCCTCGCCCGAGTAGCTGAGCAGAAGAGGCCGGAATTCTGGGTGAAGGCCGCGCGCTTGGCGGCCGAGACGGTCCCCGAAGTGGCCTTCGAATGGTGGGGGCCCGGCGACGGGGATGTGTTCGGCGATCTGCCATCAAATGCGCGTTTCTGTGGGCCGACCACCGACCCGGCGTCTGTTCTGGAAAGCGCTGACGTCTTGTTCCATCCTGCGGCCCGTGAGGCCCACAGCGTCGTCCTCCTGGAAGGGGCTGTTGCGGGGATGCCTGTTATTTATGCCGACTCGATCGGACGCCCTGGGGGGCAGAGCGAGTGGGACAATCGGTACTCCGCAGAGTCGCCTGAATCGGCAGTGGAGACGCTCCGTCACGTGGCGGCCAGCTGGACGGAGGTTTCGCGCTCCGCGCGAGACTTTTCGAAGGAAGCGTCCGAGCTGTACGGCTCGCGTAGGGTTGCCCAGGCTTACTTGGATTGGATGCTGGGCACGGCGACACGACGCAAGGCGGGGGGCCTGCCGCGATGACCAACTCCGGGATAAGTGCGCTCCGGGTCGTCTCCTATTGGAGCGGACCGCTGCCTGCGGTTGCCGAACTGCACTTCCGGTCGTTCCTCAGTCGGACGACGAACGCGACGTACGAGCTTTTCCTTGAGAACGACGATGTTCAGACTGAGACAGAACCGAATGGTCGGCTTTTGGAATGGCTCGAAAGCGAACCTCGAGTGCGCGTGCATCGCGATTTCTGGAGCCAGCTCGGGAACGAAGAGGTGGCACCGGGTTATCGACTGCGCAAACTCGCGGCACGGCGAGGGGCCGCCGGTCGTATCGGATCGGCGGTGAGGAGATGGGCGCCCGCCATCGCGCGGCGCCTGCACGTATCCCGCTCGAGACTTCTGCGCGGTCGCACGCACTCCGTCGGCGGATGGGACTTCGACACCGATTCGCCCTTGGTCAACTGGCCGCGGTGGCACACCTACCGTGCCGATGTCTTCCGCGTGCTCGCGCCGTCTCTCTTCCCATCCCACGACTACCTCTGGGTGGATCTCGACACCTGTTTCGTCCGCGATTTCTCTGAGTGGCCGCTGGACGGAGCCTTCGTCTACCGATGGGATGATCAACCTTTCGGTAACAACGCGATTATGTATCTCCCGGGAGATGGCCAGGCCGCTCGAGCGCTGGGTAGTAAGGCGGTCGCGGAGAGGTCTTTCCGGCCGTGGGTGCTCCTGACCGAGGCGGCCGTCTCGGACATCGGTATAACTATGCTGCCGGCGCCGGAATTCGATCCCGTTTGGGATCCGGAGTCCTCCATCTTCGGTGCACCGAAGGACTTCATGGCCTCCAGCCAGAAGGCCCAGCGGATAGTCGACGAGATCGAGGACAGGTGCCTCATCGTTCATTGGCACAACCAATGGAAGGCCGTGCCCGCCACCGAGTCGCCGTGGGCCATTCTGAACATGCGCATGAGTCCCGCAGTCGGACCGCCGCGACCGTGACGCCCTCGTGAATAGATCGCGCCGCCTGAGTGGCGGAGCGGCTTGGAACTATGCGGCGCAACTCGCGACCGCGGCGGCGCAATTCGCCTACGCGGCGCTCGCGGCCAGAGCAGTAGGCGATGACGGGTTCGGCGCGTACGCAATCGCCCTGTCGGTGTCAGGACTGGCCGGAATGGTTGCGAATGGCGGCCTGGTGCAATCGGTCGGACGTATGCATGACGTGAGCATCTCGCGGCTTGCCCCCCTGATGACCTATGCCCTCATCAGCGGCGGCGCGGTCTCTCTTTTCCTCCTGACAACAGCCGACCTGTGGGGGCTCATCTGGAGTTCCCCGGCGGCTGCCGAGCCGATCCGGCTATTCGCTATCAGCGCCTTCTTTGCGCCTTTCGGGTCTTTAGCCGCCGGTATCGCCCTGCGTCTCGGGCGGTTCAAGTCCTTCGCCGTCAACTCGCTGCTTGCGAACCTCGGAGGGATGCTGGTGGGCGGTGCCGTCCTTCTGACGTTCTCGTCGGCGCCCCTGCTCACGGTGGCGCCGATTGTCACCAGCTTTCTCGTTTTTCTTCTCAACAACGCGGCGTTGCGGTTCAGGTACCTCCGGTTCGGTCGAGTCGGCCACGCTCTCGCCGACCTCAACTACAGCTGGACGGTCACCGGCTCCAACCTGCTCTCGTACTTCAGCAATTCCGTGTCGAGGTGGGGAGTTACCACCGGTGTGGGCGCCGGCGCGCTCGGACAGTGGAACCGAGCTGAGGCCGTGTCCACCGTGCCCATGTACAACGTGCAGACGGCCATCATGCAGGTTGTGTTTCCGGAGTTCAGGAACGATGTCGAGAACCCGGAACGTGCGCGGCGGATCTGGCCCGATCTGCTCGAACTCGTGGGCTGGGTGACCGTGCCCATCGGAGCAGTTCTGGCAGTGGTTCTGCCTTCGCTCATTCCCGTTCTGTTCGGACCTGGGTGGGAGCAGGCTTCCGAAATTGCACCAATTCTTGGTGTGGCCGCTGCCGTGCAACCGCTGATCGGAGTGATCAACAATGCTGTTCTCGCCATCGGCAAGCGATCCTGGGTTCTCGGTACCGAGCTCTCCGTGCTCACGACGCAGGTCCTCATCGCGGTCGCGGTGCTCGTCACGCACGACCTTCGAGTAGCCATCTGGGGGGTTCTCATCGCGGGGGCAGTGCAGCACGCGTGGCAGGTCGTACTGTGTGTCCGGAACGGCTACCTCGGCGGGGCGAGCGTCCTCCGCCGCTACCTCGGCCTGTTGCTACTCGGGGTGACTGTCTTCGCGGTGGTGACCATCGGCGTCGATGTGGCGCAGGTGCAGTTCGCATCACCGATCTTCTGGGGCTGTGCCGTCGGCCTCATCATCGTCGCGCTGCTCCTCGTGTGGAAGGGGCGCCGCTATCTGCCTCCCTGGCGTATCGCCGTTCGATACGGGCTTATTCGCGAGCGTTAGGTGGAGACCGGCGTTCGAGTCCCCGATATGCAGGGGGTGAGGCGTCCATCCTGCGGCCTCACAAACCGGGGACGCTCGCATAACGGTCTGCCCGGAAGCAGATGAGGCGGAGCGCGGTGGATCGTTCCGGACCCGCCGTGGCCACCACGGCAGCAGGTCTCAAACACCGATAGGTTCGTCAACGTGCGCCGGGGGAGGCGCATCCCGCAAGCGACTTGCGGGCTTCTCGGGGGAGAGGCGCTTCGGTGCGTTCAAGAATGTCGTCCATCGGACTCGTCGCGGCCCTGGGGGTGGCGGCTCTCAGCCTGCCCCTCGTCACCACTCTGCCCGCGGGTGCGGCCACGGACGACGCGCCCGTCGCTCAAGGCCACGACTGGGAGGTCACCCGCGCCCCCGGCGGCTACGCCGTGCAGCTGCGTCTCGATGAGCGGCTCCCCGTCCGGTCGGCCGCGCCCACGCTCTTCGTCGACGACGAACTGATCGGGGTCGCCACCGAGGATGCCGCCGGCACCACACTGACCGTCACCACCGACGATCCGCGGGTCGCCGACGCCCGGGACGTCGAACTCGGCTGGGGTGAGACGCCCGCCGTCGACGCCGTGAGTCCGCACGACTCCGGCAATCGGCGAGGCGCATCGGCTCAACTGGCTCGCCCCAACTCGACGGTCATCCCGGACGACCCGTCCACGCCCGGCAGCTACACCGTCGCCCGCGCCGACTACGACCTGGGCGACCAGGCCGTCCCCCTCGCCGGATCCGACACTCTGCGTGGCGAACTGCGCGGAGCCGTCTACTACCCGGCCGAGAAGACCACCCGCAGCCCCGTCGTGCTGTTCCTCCACGGCCGCCACTCGAGCTGCACCGGCAACCCCGCACCGGACCAAGCGCCGTGGCCCTGCCCCGACGGGATGTCGAGCATCCCGAGCTACCTCGGCTACACGCAAATGGCCGACGCGCTCGCCAGCAACGGCTACGTCGTCGTCTCCATCTCCGCCAACGCCATCAACGCGTTCGACAACTCCGCCTTCGACGACCTCGGCGCCAACGCCCGCGGCCAGCTGGTGCTCGACAGCCTCGACCTGCTCGCCGACGCCGACGCAGGAACCAGCACGGTGCTCTCCGCCGACCTCGCCGGGCGCCTCGACCTCACCAACGTAGGCCTCATGGGCCACTCCCGCGGAGGCGACGGCGTCGTCCGCGCCGCACTCCTCAACGCACGCCGCGCGAACCCCTACGGCATCCGCTCCGTGCTGCCGCTCGCGCCCACCGACTTCACGCGGCAGAGCCTGCCCGGCGCCGCGATGGCCACGATCCTTCCGTACTGCGACGGCGACCTCCCCGACCTGCAAGGTCAGCACTACATCGACGACTCCCGCCGCTACGACGACGACGCCCTGCGCACCTCGATCCTGATGATGGGCGCGAACCACAACTACTTCAACACCTACTGGACCCCCGAGGACTACACGCCCCAGACCGAAGACGACTGGGGCGCCGTCGACCCCGCGCAGACCGACCCGACCTGCGGATCCACCACCGGCAACCGCCTCACGCCCGCCGAACAGCGCGCGGCCGGCACCGTGTGGCTCGGCGGGTTCTTCCGGCTCACCCTCGGCGGCGAGCAGCAGTTCCTCCCGCTGTTCGACGGATCGGCCACCACCACGACCAGCGCCGGCCGGGCCGACGTGCGAACCACCGCCACCCTGCCGTCCTCCTCCTGGACCGCGATCGACCCCTTCACCGCCCCCGGCGCCACCACCGTCACCAATGGCACCGCGGAGATCTGCAACAGCCTCGCCGGCGCCACACCGACGGGCCCCTACTGCGCGTCCACCCTCACAGGTGACCAGGTGCCGCACTGGAGTCGCGGACTCCTCGTCCCGACCGCTCCGACCTCGCCGACCATGCACTTCACCTGGACGGCACGGGGAGGCGACCTCACCGTGCCGGTCGACGCCGCCGCCCGGCCTGCCGCCGCCGCCGGTGCCGCGTTGCGATTCAAGATCGCGCCCGACCAGAACACGGTCGGCTCGACCGAGCTCTCCGTCGCTCTCGTCGACGGAGCGGGCCACGCAACAGTCGTGAACCTCGCCGATATCGGCGACCAGCTGCAGGTGCTCCCCGGCACGAGCGCGCCGCTGCGCAAGATCCTGTTGCGCGACGTCGTCATCCCGACCGACGGCCTCCCCGCCGTCGACACGAGCGACATCGTCGAGATCCACTTCACCGGCGGCACCGACAGTGGCGGCGTCCACATCTCCGACCTCGGCTTCGGGACAGTCGCGACCGGGGCTCCCGCCGTATCGACGCTGCCGGCGATCGCCATGGTCGACACCCGCATCGACGAGGGCGAATCCTCATCCACATTCGGTGCGGCGGTCCTGCTCTCCGCGCCGAGTGCGGATCGAGTCACCGCCGACGTGACGGTGGTCGCACGGACCTCCGCTCTCAACCGTCGAGGAACCGTGCCCGTGACCTTCGAGCCCGGCCAGACCTGTGCGGTCGTCCGCCTCCCGCTGGCCGGCGACCTGAGCCCCTCGGGCCGGGCGACCTCGGTCTACACCATGAGCATCACCGAACCCCACGCGGCCCAGCTCGGCTTCACGACTGCGCGACTCCTCGTCCACGACGATGACGCCGCTCTCGGATCCGGCATCCGCTACGGCGTCCAGGGCGACCCCTGCGTCGAAGCCACCCAAGGGCCGGCGGAGATGACCGTCACCACCCCCACCGTGGAACAGGGCGGTGAGATCGGGGCGACCTCCGCGGGATTCCGCGTCGGCGAGACGGTGCAGGCCGTGCTGATCCAGGGCGGCACCGAGACGCCCCTCGAGACGATCGTCAACGACGGCGGGCGGCCCACCCTGGCGGGGCGTCTCGCGAACGACGTCGCGACGGGATCGGGGATCATCGAGTTCCGAGGTGCCGGCTCGCTGCGCCGTGCCGACGGAGCGGTCTCGATCACGGCTGGTGGCGGTGGCGGTGGTGGCAGTGTGCCTGCCAGCGACCCGAGCTCGACCCGATCGGCGCTCGCCGCAACCGGCTTCGAGGGTCAGCCGTGGTGGGCGGCAGCTCTGCTGCTTCTCCTCGCAGGGGGAGCCGTGGTGTTCGTCTCCCGGCGGCGTGTGCGGAGCTGATCCAGTAGGCCGGGCCATTCCGTCGCCTCGCCCACCTCGAAGGGTGACCCGAGATCGGGGGATGTCGGACCGTCGGGAGCGCCGCCACACTGGGGGCGACGCGGCTGACTCGAGCCGAGCTCACTGAACCGACGGGAGCTGCATCCATGACCGACTCGACGAATCCGACGCCCGATGCGCCTGCGACGCCCGACGCGCCCATCGACGAGAGCGGCACTCCGCTGCAGGATGTCGACGGTGGTCGCCCATGGTGGCTCTCGAACGTGGAGGTCGTGCACCCCATGCGCAAGCCCCAGCCCGCGGAGCCGCACGCGTCGGAGTGACGTGCCATAGTCGACTCGACCTCGCTTCCACTTGCCGGGTTGCACGAGCATGTGGGGGACTGTGAGCCAGCAGCGACGAAGAGTGATGATCGGGGCGGCTGTCATCGCCGGGCTCATCCTCGTTGCCGTCTGCGCTATCGGCATCAGCCTGCTGCTCAACTTCCGACCTTCGACGCCCGAGCTTCGAGCCCTGCAAGCCTTCCGCGAGGACGCCCACGCCGCACCTCTCGGAGAAATCTCCTGCGAGTACTTCAATGACCCCCCCGCCCTGGGAGCCCGGCCGCCCTTTCCTGCGCTACATCGTGAGCGGCGTCTCGATGGAGGACTTCAAGAACTTCTATCTCGAGAACGGTTTTGAAGATCCCTACCCCTATCAGACCGAGGATTTCCTTACTCTTCGATCTCGTGAAGCAGGCGTGTCGATCCTGTACTCGGCTGTAGCACCGTCGGCCGACGCCGATCGCACCAATGACGTTGAATGCGTCCTGCCCACCGCAGGTGGAGTCGCGGTAAACGCATTCTCCTGATGTCATCTGACTTGGGTGAATGAGACTGATTCGCGCCCACACCGATACTCAGTGATTTTACAGGATCGCAACTTGGCGACATCTGGGGGATACGGGGGACTGACAGGCTCCCGTTGAGGTTCCCGGACCGCACAGCTCAGGCCTGGGGCCGATTCCCCCGCCCTGACCAGAAGGCTCCTGTATGCCTGCATCGCGCTCCCCTCTGCCCGCTTCGACCCGATCCAGATCGAGGTCCCGACTCCTCCTGCTCCTCGGGGCCGCAGGCGCGATGTGCCTGGCACTCGGCTCGGCCAGCACGGTCGCAGCCGTCGTGGCGCTCAACGCCGGTACCCGAGCCACGGCTGAGCTCAGTGCCGAGAAGGGGGAGATCGGGGACCCGGTCACACTCGACCTCGCCGCCCTCGACGCCGACGACCTCTACTCCGCCACCGTCCGCATCGGCTACCGCCCCAGCGTCGTCGGGCTCGATCTCGACTCGTTCGCCAGCGACTTCGACGGGATGTGGAGCGCCGTCGGGAACGCGGACGGCGACCACGCCACCGTCGACCTGACGGTCACCCGACTCGGCACCTCCGACGGGGTCGTCGGCGCGGCCACATTCGGCACCCTCGATTTCGTCGGCATTGCGGCGGGAGACCCCGGTGTCACGGTCGAGACGCTCACCGTGGTCGACTCGAGCCTCGAGGTGGTGAGCAGCGAACCGAAGACGTCGCTGTCCTACACCGTCCTCGCCCCGCCGCCCCCGCCGGAACCCGAACCGCAGCCCGAGCCCAGCGAACCCGCCGCGGAGAAGCCGGTGGTCTACAACCCCGTCTTCGTCACCACGGGCGAGAGCGGCCGCACCCCCGCCCGCTCGTCGACCGGAACGTCGCCCGGTCTCACCGCCTCGCCCAGCACCGACAAGCCGATCAGTATCACTCTCGGCAGTTCCCGCGTCGCTCTCGGCGGCACCGTCGACATGACCGTCAAGAACGCGCCGGCCGACACCGAACTGCAGGTCGCCTTCGTCAGCGACGGATCGAGCCTCGGCTCCTTCCGATCCGATGCCACCGGATCCGCCGTCGGTCGCCTCGCCGTACCGCGCACCGCACCCACCGGGCAGCAGGAACTCGCCATCTCCGCCGGAGGCAACGTGATCGGCAGCGCCCAGGTCGAGATCACCGCGACCACGACCGCGTCGCCCTCACCGAGCGCGAGCGCCGGCGCGGGAGCCGCGGCCCCGTCCGATTCGGATGGCTCCGGTGCCGTCGCGCTCGACGCGGATCAGGCATCCCAGTCGGGAATGCCGTGGCTCATCGGCGGCCTCATCGTCGGAGGACTCGGCCTCGTGGCAGTGATCCTCGCCGTCATCACCGCGGCGCGCCGCTCGAAGGCGGCAGGCGCATGAGCCCCGCGAACTTCCGCGCCGACCGTTCGACCAGCGACACCTCCCTACGAAGGACCACCGTGAAACGCATCACCGCACGCCTGGCCGTCGCCGGCCTCGTCGCCGGAGGAGCCGTCGTCACTGTCGCCGGCCCCGCCGTCGCCGCCGACGACTCCGTCAGCTACCGCGCCCCCGAATACCAGGTCGGAGAGCTGACGGGCGACCACAAGATCGACACCGACGACATCGCCCTCGCGCTCGCAGCCGTCGGAACCGCACGCGGCGACGCGGGATGGGCCGCCGTCGCGGCCGCCGACTCGGACTCCGACGGGATCATCACCGCCCGCGACGTCGCCGCCCTCTCTCGCCAGTACATCTACGACGACCGCGACTTCGAGCTCCTCGAGGCCACGGTCGTCGACATCCAGAAAGCCATGACGGCCGGGGTGCTCACGGCGCGCGAACTCACTCTCGACTACCTCCAGCGGATGGTCGCCTACGACCGCACCAAGGGTCTCGACACCTCGTCGCCCGAGGCGCAGGCCGAAGCCCTCGAGTCGATCATCACGACCAACCCCGACGCACTCGCCCAGGCGGATGCACTCGACACCGAGCGCGCCGCGACCGGTCCACGCAGCATGCTGCACGGCGTCCCGGTCATCGTGAAGGACAACATCAACACGGTCGGCATGCCGACGACCGCAGGCTGCGCCTGCCTGTCCGACAACGTGACCGCCACCGACGCGGAGACGGTGGAGCGCCTCAAGGCGATGGGCGCCATCGTCATCGCGAAGGCAAACCTCTCCGAGTTCGCGCAGGCGACGACCACCTCGATCAGCAAGTACGCGACCACGCAGAACGCCTACCGCCTCGACAAGGCGTCGGGCGGGTCGAGCGGCGGCACGGGAGCGTCCGTCTCTGCCAACTTCGCCGCCTTCGGGTTGGGGACCGACACGGGCGGATCCGTCCGCGTCCCGTCGTCGTTCCAGGGCTTGGTCGGCATTCGCCCCACCATCGGACTCGTCAGCCGTGAGGGCGTCATCCCGCTCGACCTCTACCGCGACACCGTGGGCCCGATGGCCCGCTCCGTCTCGGACGCGGCGTTGGCGCTCGACGGCCTCGCCGGGAGCGACCCGATGGACGCCGTCACAGCAGGCGCCGACGCGGCCAAGCCCGCGTCCTACGCCGAGTCGCTCGACGCGAATGCCCTCCGCGGGGCGCGGATCGGGTACATCTCCGGACTGGTCTCCGGCAACTCACGCGCTCCCGGCTTCCGGTTGGTCGACAAGGCGCTCGCGGATCTCCGCGGTGCCGGCGCCACGGTCATCGACGTCGGAGCCTTCGGGACCGTCAACGGTGCCGGCATCGGCTCGCTCCCCAGCAGCCGCTCCTTCACCCACGACATGGACGACTACCTGGGCACCTACTACGAGCCGGGATTCACGTTCATGGATCTGGCCGACAAGGTGGCCGCAAGTGAGGCGGCAGGCGACCGATCGTCGTCGTGGCCGGTGTCGACCATCCGCGGGTGGGCAAGCACCACCGAGGCGCAGCGAGACGCGGCGTACCCCGCCTTCAGTGCGGCGCAGGCCGCCATGCGAGCCCGTCTCGACGCTCTCATGGCCGCCAACGACCTCGACGCCCTCGTCTACCCCAGCACCGGTGGTGTGGTCGGCTCTCCCGCGAGCAACAATCGGATCAGCGCCTATAGCGGCTATCCGGCGATCTCGGTTCCCATGGGCTTCGCCGATTCGAGGCTCGACGACACGTCGAATTCGGGAACGCCGATGGGGCTCGAGTTCATCGCCGAGGCGTACTCGGAGTCGAAGCTGATCGGTCTGGCCTACAGCTACGAGCAGGCCACGAAGAACAGGCGCCCGACGACGCTGTTCCCGGACCTGCCGAAGGGCTGATCCTCTGTTCGCAGCGCGGATGCCGCCACCCGGTCTGCGGGTGGCGGCATCCGCGAGTGACTTGTGATCTATGTATAGCTAGACAGTCTAAATATGTCCTAGAGGCATACGTTGTGGGCTTTTCTGGGTAGGCGCCGGGAGTTTTAGAAAAACAGCGGCCGGAGCACTATGTACCCGACACGAAAGGTCAAGAAATGAACGGAAAGAATCTCTCGGCCGCCGAGCTCCGCGCGCCCGAGCGTACGCCGGCCCTCGCTATCCGAGAGGGATACCTCGAAGACGATCAGGTCGCCCACGTCGTGGGCGGCGCAGGGAACGACATGCCATGGCAACGTCTCTTCAGCGGCCGCAGCGTCAACGTCCAACCCCGGTAACCAGCCTCGCTCCGACGGCCCCGTCCATGCGGCGCGCGACGGGGCCGAACCATCGCCGCCGACCGGACGAGACAACGCTCGGCCTCTGCATCCACCCCTCGATGACGGGGTTTCGCCGGTTCGCGGCCACCGCCAAGCTATGAGGCACGACCGCGAGGGGGATATCGCGATGACAGCTGAGCAATTCCGCACACGCATGCCGTTCGGGACGCCGAGGGGCGGGTCCCGGAGACTGGCCGCGGTGCTCGCCGTGGGGCTCGTCTCGAGCTCGGTGGGCGGCGCGGTCGTCGCCGCCCCCAGCTCGGCGCAGGCGGCCGAGGTCTTCACCCTGGAACGTGAAGTCACCATCACCCCTGATAGTCCGTCCAAGACGTGGAGGGTGCCGGCGGGGATCGTCGGCGCGATCGATCTCGTCGTGTCCGGCGAGCCCGGCCACGCCACCTCGTCGACGGGCGCGGGGGCCGGCGCGAAGCTGTCCTTCTCCACGGTCCGGGCCGCCGGTGAAGAGCTCACGGTCGTCTTCGGTGCTCGCAATCGAGCGGAGTACGCGTCGCTCGGAGGTGGGGCGGGCAGCGGCCTGCCGCCCGAGTTCGTAGCCGGGCTTCGCAATTACCAGTTTCCGTACCTGGCCAAGAACGCGTCGAGCGCGGGTGGCGGGGACGCGACCGCGGTGCTCGTCGGGTCCGCCGGAGACCGATGCGACAGCGACGCCGAGGTTCTCGCGGTAGCTGCCGGAGGGGGCGGCGCCGGTGGCCGGACCGTCGGCAAAGTCGCGAACATGCCGATGATCCCGTTCAATTCCTTCAGCGGCGACCCCGGGAAGGACGCCACCCAGCTCACCCGCTCCGTCCGAGTGACGGCGTCGGCTCTCTGCAGAACCCCCAACACGAACTCGGCCGGTGCGGACGGCCGCGGTGAGACGCTCCTATTCCACGCGGCGGGAGGTGGCGGAGGCGGAGGCCTGACGGCCGGGAACGGCGGAGGGCCCGATAAGGCCTCCCTCCGAGGACTCATCGTTCGCGACGTCGTTCCCGCCGGGGGCGGTGCCGGCGGCGCCAGCTACATCTCGCCCTCCGTCTGCGGCGACTGCGCGGCGCAGACCGTGACGCCCACGACAGCGGCGCGCTCGACGACGATCCGGTGGCAGGAAAAGCACACCCCCGTCATGACGGCCGTCCCCAGGGACGGTCTGCTCGTCGTGGAGGTCAAGAGCGCTCAGACGGGCCAGCCGCTCTCCGGAACGATCACCTTGCGCCGCCCGGACGGAACAGTCGTCGCGAACGGGGTGCAGGGAACGGGCCGGTGGGAGCTCGACGTTTCGGCACAGGCGGGCTCGGCTCAGGATGTCGCCGTCGAATTCGCCTCCGACAGCGACGCGGCGATGTCCGGTCGAATCGAGACGACGCTCCCGAACGTTCCTGTGCAACCCGTCAGTGCCCCCGCCGTTCCGACGACGGTGAAGGTTGAGATCCCCCGCGCGGCTGAACCGTCGGCAGTGGGCGGGGCGACGACCGTGCCGGTCGGCGAGCCCATCCAACTCGCCGCCCTCGTCTCCGACAGCGCGGGGCAGGGCGTCGGCGGCGGGTTGGTCGAGTTCCGGGATGACGACGTCCTGCTGGGCCTCGCGCCCGTCGAGGACGGCCAGGCGACGCTCGAGCTCGACGGTCTCGACGGGATGACCAACCGCATCGAGGCTCGCTATCTCGGTGTCCCCGGCGTGACCACGGCGAGTGAGTCCGATCCCGTCACGCTCGCCTACGCTTCGGCCGTTATCCGCATCGCCGTCGATCCCGGGCCTGCGGAGTTCGTCGCCGACACCGACGGGGAGGCCACCATCACGGTGAGCGCTTCGTCCGGGTCGCCCGCGCCCGCCGGCGATCTGTCCCTTCACGCAGCCGACGGTCAGGAGCTGCTGCGACTCGTCGACGCCGAAGCCGAGCGGCTCCCGGATGGCGCGATGCAGTGGCGCTATCCGCTGTCGATGCTCACGTCGGGCGATCACGAGCTCTTCGCCTCATTCGACGGGGATCCAGGCTTCGCAGATGCCCGATCGGACCCGTGGTCGAACCGGGTGACGCCGCGCGCGACCCTCCTCTCCGCCCAGGTCGCCTCTCGAGACGACGCGCGCATCGTCCTCGACGTCGCAGCCGCGGTCGACGGCTCGGGCAAGGACCCTCAGCTGCCCAGCGGTGTCCCGCTCGGGTCGGTGAAGGTCCTCCAGGGGGACGTCGAGGTCGCCTCAGGAGACGTCGACGGCAGCGGATCGATCACGATCGACCGCGACGCATTGCGCGGCGAGGGCGATCTCCGGGTCGAGTTCGCACCCGACAACGTCGATCTCGCGCCCTCGGCCATCACCGTGTCGCTCCGCAGCCGACTCGCAGCCACCGGCGTCGAACCCGGGACCGGGGCGGCAGCCGCCCTCGGACTGCTGGCGCTGGTCGTCGGCGCCGCGTGCGTGACAGCCCGCCGCCGTCGCGTGAACGCCAGCTGATCCGGGGCCCGGATCCGCGTTCGGCGAATGGCGTCGGAGGCGCGTCGGCCGATCCGCCCCTGTACGAGGGGTGGCGGGCGCGTCTCACGAGGAGCAAGCTGAGGTGGCTCGGCGCGCGACCGCCGGGTCTTCAGCGAGAACGGAACAGGACATGACCACTCACGACGGAACGACGGGAGCGAATCCCGTCGACACCGACCGCGCACCCGAGGACGGTGACACGGTCGTCGAGCACGTGACAGGCGGCGGGGGAGACTTCCGGTGGCCCTGGCAGCGGGTGGCGGACGGCCGATGACCGAGCACGATGCGTCTGCCACGACGCCGGACTCCGTCGCGCCCATGCCGGAAAGCGAGCAGGACGCCACCACCCCGGCACCTCAGAACGAAGCCATCCACGACGACCTGCTCGACGGGGTCGCCGGAGGGGGCGGCGCGTGGACGAGGATCTTCAGCGGGCGCTGACGCCGAAAGACGACATCGAGAACCGAAAGAGGGTCGGCACCCCAGGACGCCGACCCTCTTTCGTTGTCGCCGAACCGAGTCCGGTGGCCGGATGTCAGGCCTTGGGAGTCGCCCATCGGCGCCTGGCCGTCAGAGCTGCAGCGACGACGAGCATCGCCCAGGACGCCATGAGAACGAAGTCGGCGAGATCGAGTGGACCGTCCGGAGCGGCGTTCTCGTCTTTGACGGACCACAGGAATGCGCCGACCACGAAGCCGAGCACGGCCACGAGATAGAGCGTCGTCAACGGCCGGCTGAACCGGGCGGGAGAGGAAAGTGCGCTCAATGTGAGAACAGTCCTTTCAGAGTCGCGGCGCCGACGCCCATGGCGGCAGTGAGGACGGCCGACAGCAGGCATACGTACCAGCTGGCGCGCCGCTCGCTCATCGCCACGTAGCCGAGCACACCCAGCATCGCGACTGACGAACCGGACGCCACCAGATAGCTCTCGTAGTCACCGATGATGTTGAGCGTGCCGAGAAGAAGCGCCACGGTCGGCACGAGCGGGCCGAGGAGGATGCCGTAGGAGTGATCCAGGGCGCGCCGGAACGACTCGCGAACTCCCACGGTGCGATTGTCCCGCGACCCGTGCGACGCGACGGCTACGGCGATGACATGGGCCGCCCAGATCGACACGGAGGTCACCGCCCCGTGGAAGAACAGGTCCTGGCTCTTCTGCCCGTCCTCGGAGAAGGCGAGCATCGCGAGGAAGAGGATCGTGCCGTATATGGCTTCCGGCGTCGCGATGGCATCCCGAATCATGTAGCGCCGCGCTGTGGCGAGCTCAGGCTCTTCCGCGACCGTTCCCCCGTGTGTCACTTTCTCATCATCCCGAATAGGGCAGCAGATCGGGAGTTCCCACTACGGGTGGCATCGAAGTCGCTCGCTCCGCCGTCACCCCTTCCGGTCAACCCCGTCTGCTAGGAAGAGCGGCATGCGTCTGTCTGTCATCGGTTGCGGCTATCTCGGAGCGGTCCACGCCGCCGCCATGGCGTCCATCGGCCACGAGGTCGTCGGGATCGACGTCGACGAGAACAAGATCGCGTCGCTCTCGAAGGGCGAAGCGCCCTTCTTCGAGCCGGGCCTTCCCGAGATCCTCGCCGAGGGCATCGCCTCCGGCCGGCTGCGCTTCACGACCGACATGTCCGAGGCCCGCGGCGCCCAGATTCACTTCGTGGGAGTCGGCACCCCGCAGCAGCGCGACGGTTACGCCGCAGATCTCACCTACGTCAATGCCGCCATCGACGGGCTGCTGCCCTACCTCGCCGCGGGCGACGTGGTCGCCGGGAAGTCGACCGTCCCGGTCGGAACGGCCGCCGGCCTCGCGCCCCGCGTCGCCGAGACGGGCGCGACCCTCGTCTGGAATCCCGAGTTCCTGCGGGAAGGGTGGGCCGTCCAGGACACCGTCGACCCCGACCGACTCGTGGTCGGTATTCCGGCGGGAGATGCAGGAGAGGAGGCGGCGGATCTGCTGCGCGAGGTCTACCACCCCTCCGTCGCCAAGGGCACGCCGTTCATCGTCACGGACCTCGCCACGGCGGAACTCGTCAAGGTGTCGGCCAACGCGTTCCTGGCCACCAAGATCAGCTTCATCAACGCGATGGCCGAGATCGCCGAGGTGACGGGAGCCGACGTGACGACCCTCGCCGATGCGATCGGCCACGACGTTCGCATCGGCCGTCGCTTCCTCGGCGCCGGGATCGGGTTCGGCGGTGGCTGTCTGCCGAAGGACATCCGTGCCTTCTCGGCCCGCGCCGAGGAGCTCGGCCGTGGTGAGTCCGTCGCGTTCCTCCGCGAGATCGACGCCATCAACCTGCGTCGCCGCGACCGCGCCGTCGACCTCGCGGTCGCCGCCCTCGACGGGCAGGTGTTCGAGAAGAAGATCACGCTCCTCGGAGCCGCTTTCAAGCCGCACAGCGACGACATCCGCGATTCGCCGGCCCTCGACGTCGCCGTCCGACTGCGCGGACTGGGCGCCTCGGTCACCGTGACCGACCCGGCCGCCATCGAGAACGCCCGTCGCGTGCACCCGCAGCTCACCTACGTGACCGACCGCGACGAGGCGCTCGCCGACGCCGACGTCGTCATCGTGGTGACCGAGTGGGACGAGTACCGCCGTCAGATGAGCCCCGAGCACGTGAGCTCGCTCACGACAGGCCGCATCGTCATCGACGGCCGCAACTGTCTCGACGCGGCCGCCTGGCGTGCCGCCGGCTGGACCTACTTCGGCATGGGACGGCCCTGACCTTCCCCCCGAACGACGAAGGCCCGCCCCGATGCTCGGAGCGGGCCTTCGTCGTCGAGAGCGACCGATCAGGCTCGGCGTCCGGCCCGGCGCGCGACGATCAGAGCGGCACCGGCGAGCAGGAGCAGCCCGCCGAGGGGCCACGATCCGGAGTCGGGGCCCGTCGCGGCCAACCGCGCTGCCGAGGGGCCGGTCACCGCGGCCCGGTCGACGACGATCGACAGCGCCCCAGCCGCGAACTGACCCTGCACGACCGCGCTCGACACGGTGACGCCATCGACGGTGACGGTAGCCCGGAACCACTGACGCGGGTCGATGACGAGGAATCCGAAGCGTCCCTCCGCATCGGTCGATACGGGGTTCCGGTCGGTCGCGTAGTGCAGATCGTCGGAAGCGACCGGTGCGAACGGGCCGTCGGGAGAAGCGGACGACTCGAGCACGACATCCACGCCGGAGAGGGGCTCGCCCCGCCGGTCGGTGACGGTCGCCGGGGCGACGACCGCCAGATCGATGAAGGTGGCGTACTGCTCACCGCCCTGATAGTTGCGGTAGACGCCGAGCGCGGCGAGCTGGGGACTCCGATCGAGATCCAGGATGCCGGTCCAGTCGGATCCGTTCCGCGAGAGCTCGACGCGCTGATTATCGCCGTCCGTGACGCTGAGACGGAGCTCGGCCGAGGTCATCGGGGTGTCGTCCAGCCGGTTGTCGTCTCGCATCCCGTCGGCCAGATCGCCGCCCAGGCGGAACGCCTTCGCCCCGGCGAACACACCGAGGCTGCCGGTGCTGCCGGCGAAGACGCCTTCGAGACTGCTGTCCTTCTGCAGAGCGGGCGTGATGACGACGCGGCGCAGGGTCTCGTCGTCCGCCCGTACCTCGATCTGCTGCCCCATCGCCCGGAACGAGCCGTCCTGGAAGAGCGTGTAAGTGTAGTGAGGAGCCGCCGGGAGCCCCTGGAAGATCGCGACCCCGCGAGCGGATGTCGTCGCCGTGGCCTGCAGCAGACGATCGTCCGTGGACAGGTGGACGGTCGCGCCCTCGACCAGGCCGTCCGTCGGAGTGAGGGCCCCGATCACGATGGTCGCGTCGTCCTCGCTCGTGATCGGCGCGGATCCGTCCGAAACCACCTGCTTCGAGCCCCACGAACCCGTTCCCGAGACTGTGACGGTGAGCACGGCGCGATAGTCGGCGAAACCCGGGAAGTACGAGGCGGAGGTGGCGCCGTCGATGGGTTCGCCATCACGCAACCATCGGTAGGAGAGCGTCGTGTCGGCCGGCCAACCCGTCGTGGCGACGGTCATCCGCTGCGCCATGAGCGAGTCCCCCGCGAGGGTCGCCGTGGGCGTCGGATCGGTCACCGGCGCCGAGACGTCGACCGTGGGGTTGGTGTTCGACGGATCCGGAACCGGAGCCGCGCCGGCCATCGACGGAACCGCGACGGCGGCGAGGACCGCGGCCGTGACCGCCACGGCGCTGATGAGGCCGCCCGTTCGGCGACGCGACGAGTTACGCATGGTTTCCCCTATCCCTCAGATGCCTGGGCGGTCGACTCGGACCGCAATTCCCCGTCGCCGCGTGCGCGCCACCGCGAGGGTGATCGCCCCGGCGAGGAGAAGCAGTGCCGCCAACGGCAGCGGCGCGTCGAATCCGGTGGACGCGAGCGTCCCGGACGCTCCGACCGTCGGCGTCGAGCGGTCGGGGAGGTTCAGAGTGGTCGTGAGGGATCCGGCGGCGAACGGCGCGGTGGTCACCGGGCCGTCCGCCGTGACACCCGCAGCGGACACGCGGACGCGGAAGAACCCGGACGGTGCGGACGGAACGAATCCGAATCGACCCTGCGCATCGGTCGTGGCGGGTACTCGGTCGGTGCCGCCGGCGAGATCCCCGACCGCGACCGGGGTGAACGGGCCGTCAGCGGAGGTCGCATGCAACAGGGTCACCTCGGCGCCTCCGACCGGTGCGCCCCGCTGATCGAGCACGAGGGACGGTGCGGCGATCGTCAGGTCGAAGACGCTCACCTGCTCCTCGCCTCCCGGGAACACCCGTGCGAGACCGGCGGAGGCGAACTGAGGTGCCACGTTCAGGTCGACCACGCCGACGAAGTCGTCGCCGTCCTTGATCAGCTGCACGTTGTCGGCGTCTCCTTCACGGAGGCTGAGTCGCAGTTCGACGGACTCGACGTCCGGCTGATCGGCGAGCGCGATGACGGCGGGCTGAGCGAATACCCCGACGCTCCCCGTCGACCCGGTGAAGGAGCCCTCGAGCGTGGCGCCCACGGGCAGCCCCGGCGTGAGCACGGCGGTGCGCTCCGTGGTCGTCGCCGCCTCCCCCAGGTGGAGATGCCGGACGAGCAAGCGCAGACGGCCGAATGCATCGTCATCGGTCTGGAAGACGGTGAACTCGTAGTCCGCAACAGGCAGTCCCTGGAAGGTGACGCGGCCCTGGGCGTCCGTGACGCCTTCCGCGCGAAGCCCGCCCGCCTCGGTGAACAGATAGACGTTCGCGCCCGGGATCGACGCGCCCGACGGGTCGACCGTCGTCACCACGAGAGATGCGTCGTCTCCGCTCGTGATGGGGGCCGATTCGGCGCTCGTCACGACGCCGACGGCGCCCGAAAGTGCCGTCGCGGTCACCCGCACCGACAGGCGGGTGCCCCAGTCCGTGAAGCCGGGGAGGTAGCCGCTCGACGTGGCGCCGTCGATGGCGGCGCCGTCGCGCAGCCACTGGTAGGCGAACGTCGTGCCCGGTTCCCAGTCCTCGAGGCGCACGCTCATCGGCTGGGCGAGAAGCGCATCCCCTTGGAGAGTCGCGGTTCCCAGAATGGCCGGGGCAGCGGAGGCCGCGCTGTCCGTGCCCGGGACGCCACCCGTGGTGTCCTCGGCTGCCGAGGCCGTCATGGGAAGCGCGAGCGAGACGAGCAGGAGCGCCGCCGTCGCGCCTCCACCGATCGATGCGCTGATTCGGCGCAGGCGTGAGCGTGCCATATCCATCCCCCGGAAATCGTCGGAGCTGTGAAAGCGCCCCGGAACGGACGCTACTATCCGAGCCCGCCCGAGCTGAATGACCACGCGGTGATTGACCCGCGCACTGGGGCGTGGGCCGAGCGACGATCCGCCCGCGAACGGGTGTACCGCGGTGCGGGTCGGCGCCTGCCCGGGTACCTCCTGCTGCCCGCGGACGTGTCGGAGGTGCCTGCCGAGGCGTCGAAATCCGACCACCCGAGCCCCCCGAAGGGGAGATTCTGGGAAGAGCCGGAGACATGCACACTCGTAAGACACGGCTGGGCCAGCGTCTCAGCGCCGAAATCTCACGGACGGAACCCCCCGCATGGCCGAGCGCAACCAAACCGAAGCGGACGTCAAGGGCGAGGATCCGACCGGCCTCCTCGAAGACGAGATCCTCGACACGATCGGCGGCGGCGGCGAAGAGCCCCAGGTGACCCGCCACCGACGCGGCGGTCTGTAGGCACACGCCGGCACCGCCGCTGATCACCCGCTCGGCGCCAGAACATAGAAGGACGAACATGACCGACGACATCCGTCTCGACCACGCCGGAGACGGTCCCCACGACGAGGTCGCGACCATCGAGACGGCGGAAGACTCTGTGGCGGCGTCCGATACGCCTGTGGCGGCAACCGAACTGGAGGAGGTCGGCGGCGGCGGCGTCGTCTTCTTCGAGCCCTTGTTCGGCATCCGGCCCGGGCGGACGTGACCCACGCCACCTCCACGCCTCGCACCCGTGACGGGGGAGCATCGATAGGTCGCCCCTGACATCGGCGAGGTCGCTGGCAGCGGGGCCCCGAGCAGATCCCGCGGCTATCAACGACCTGCTGGAGCCTGAGAGCCTCTCGTCCTCACGGCCGGCCGTCTACTGCCTTTCGCCCTGGGGACGCGCGGAGGGCCCGACCTGCCCAGGACCTGGGGCACCAGCCGGCCCGCCCGCGAACGGGGTGTACCGCGGTGCTGGGTCGGTGAGGAAATGTGGCCTCCCATGACCGCCTACACCGTTGCCGACTACCTGCTCGACCGTCTCGCCCACGCGGGCGTGCGTCACCTGTTCGGCGTGCCCGGCGACTTCACCCTGGCGTTCCTCGATCACGTGGAAGCCCATCCGCTCATCGAGTGGGTCGGCTGCGCGAACGAGCTCGGCGCCGGATACGCGGCCGACGGATACGCGCGCATGCACGGGCTGGGCGCGCTCAGCACGACGTTCGGCGTGGGCGAGCTCGCGGCCATCAACGCGGTCGCCGGCAGCTACGCGGAGCACGTTCCGGTCATCCACATCGTCGGTGCTCCCGCGACCCCCACGCAGTCCGCGGGGCGCGCGACCCACCATTCGCTCGGCGACGGCGACTTCACCCACTTCGCCCGTATGTCGGCGGAGGTCACCGCGATCCAGCACACGCTCACAGCCGAGGACGCGGTCGCTCAGATCGACGAGGTGATCACATCGGTGAGGGACCGGCGCCTGCCCGGCTACCTCCTGCTGCCCGCGGACGTGTCGGAGGCGCCCGCCGCGCGTCCGGATCACGATCTGCCCACGCCGCCCACCGTCACCGACCCCGCCGTGCTCTCCGCATTCGACGATGCCGTGCGCACGCGACTTGCGGCGTCACGATCCGTCGCCGTGCTGGCCGACATCCTCGTCGAGCGGGTCGGCGCGGAGGCCGAACTCCACGAACTCCTCGCCCTCGACATCCCTCACGCGACCCTGCTCTGGGGGCGCCGCGTCGTCGACGAACAGGCGCCCGCCTACCTGGGCTCCTACATCGGGGCCGCGAGCGATCAGCGGGTGCGCGAAACGATCGAAGGCGCCGACACCCTCGTCGTCGCCGGGGTGCAGTTCACCGACCTCACGAGCGGCTTCTTCTCGCAGCACCTCGACCGGGGACGCACCGTCGAGATCGGCGGCGAGGCCGCCAGCGTCGGCGACCGGAACTTCGCTCCGCTCGCGATGACGGACGCCCTGAACGTGGTCACCGCCGCCATCGGCGACCTCCGTCACCAGCTCTCACTCGATGCTCCCGTGCAGGGCGCGCACGTCGAGCTGCCCGCCCCCGCCGAGGCCTCCGCGCCGCTCGATCAGACCGAGCTCTGGGCGATCGTCGACGACTTCCTCCGCCCAGGCGACACCGTGCTCGCCGACCAGGGCACGAGCTTCTACGGAATGGGCGGCCAGCGGCTGCCGCACGACGTCGTGTTCATCGGCCAGCCGCTGTGGGCATCCATCGGATACACCCTGCCCGCCCTCGTGGGCGCCGCGACCGCCAGGCCCGACCGACGGCCCGTGCTCCTGATCGGCGACGGGGCCGCGCAACTCACGATCGCCGACCTCGGCACCCTCATCCGGCAGCGGATCCCCGCCATCGCGGTCATCGTCGACAATGACGGCTACACGGTCGAGCGCGTCATCCACGGCGAGTTCGCCGCCTACAACGACATCGCCCGCTGGGATTGGACCCTGCTGCCTGCCGCGTTCGACCGTTCGGGTCGTTCCCGCGGGGTCCGGGCGGAGACCGTGGGGGAGCTGCAGGCGGCGCTCGCCGACGCCCGCGCGCACGACGGGCTCACCCTCGTCCAGGCCGTCGTGCCGGCGCACGACGTGCCACCCATCCTGCGCACCCTCGCCGAGGCGGCGGCTGCTGCCAATCGCCGCGCGGTTGGGTAGCGTCGCTCGACGTGAACGAGTCATTCGACACCGCCCTCGAGCGGACGGCCGCCGCGCTCACCGCGATCGCAGGCGGAGACCCGGGTCCCTTCGCGGCGTGCTGGACGGAAACGGACGACGGAACCCTCATGGGCGGGTTCCTCACCCGTGTGCAGGGAGCGGTTGCCGTCCGTGAAACGCTCGGCTGGGTGGCTTCGCGCTTCTCGAACGGCGACCTGGTGGCCGAGTACGACCAGGTGCTCGTCGGGAACGACTGGGCGATGACGGCCGGCTACGAACGCGGGGTCCTCGCCCTCGACGGGGCCGAGCCGGCACCGTTCGCAGTGAGGGTGACGCACGTCTACCGCCTCGAAGAGGGCGTGTGGCGCATCATCCACCGCCACGGCGACCACGTCCCCGCTTGAGGGAATCGGCTCCGCCGAGGGATCGGCTGAGCCGATGCTGCTTTGGTCTGCTCTCGGTACGCCTGCGGCTACTCGAGCCGTCTCGGTACGGCCTGGCGGCCTACTCGACGTCCGGGTTCCGGAGGTCGAGTAGCGGCCGCGAAGCGCCGCGTACCGAGACCGGCCGAGTAGCGGAGCGTATCGAGGCCCTAGCTCCGGTGGGAACGCCCCGCATAGCGGCGCCAGAGGAAGACGGCGGTTGCTCCGAGGAACGCGCCCGTCGTGTTGGCGAGGACGTCCTGAGCGCTCGCGAAGCGCCCCGGAAGCAGCGTCGCCTGAGCGGTCTCGATCCCGCACGACACCGCGAAACCGATGACCCCCGCCAGCCACCATCGTCGCGGGAGCAGGAGCAGCGCCGCGAACACCCCCACCGGGACGAAGAACGCGATGTTCGCCGTGAACTCCACGAACGCGTAATCGAACGCGCCCGGAACGCCGTGGCGGTGCAGGAATCGCAGCACCCGGCTCAACATCCCGTCGATGGGGCGATCGACCGGTGTCGGATACAACCCGATGGCGAGCACGAACAGGGCGTAGACACCCGCTGCGATAGCCACGCGGCGGACGTGGGTGCGGCGCGCCGTCACGGATGCTGCGGCTGACCGGGCCGGCGCGGATGCTCAGCCGCCGCGCTCGCCTCCCTGGTCGCACCGCGGGAGGAACGCCGCCGCTTCCCCGGCGCGGGCGGCGGCCACGGGCCCATACGACGAGCCAACCGGTCGGTGAGCTCGGCCGTGGAGATGACGCCCTTCGAGATCTCGCGCAGAAGGGCGACGACCTCGTGGTCCTCGAACTCGACGGCGACACGGTTCAGCTCGAGGAACACCCCGGTGGCCAGCCACGCGAGGCGCTTGTTGCCCGAGATCAACGGAGCGTGCCCGGCGATGCTCTCGAGCAGCACGGCCGCCTTGGCGGCCATCGTGGGGTAGACATCGCGGCCCTCGAAGACAAGGGACGGGCGGGCGACTGCGCCGATGAGCAGCCCCATGTCGCGGACGCCGACGTCGTCACCGCCGCTGTCGAAGGCGACGACGATGTGGACGACGTCCTCGATCGTCAGATATCTGACGGTGGGGGCGTCCTCGGCGACCGCGGCGGGGTGATCCGCGGTCATGCGTCAGCGAGTCGGGCCATCACCTCAGCGTATCGAACGAGCACGGCCGACAACGCGGCGTCGACCTCGTCGCGGCGGCCCAGCGAGGGGGCGACAGCGGGAGTCGCCGAGACGAGCTCCGGTCGCATCGCGAGGATGGCGGCCGCCAGAGTCCGCGCCAGCGGCACTGCTGCATCGCTCGACGGGACGGTCTCGGACATGCGGGCGAACCTAGGCGCACACGCGAGGAGGCCCCGCGCGACGCGCGGGGCCTCCTGCCTTTACCCGGTTTCCCCTCCGGGTGGTGGATCAAGCCTCTCGGCTGCGGAAGCGCATGATCGCTGCGCCGGCGAGCAGGGCCAGGAGGGCTCCGATCGTCAGCGGCAGGATCGGCGCGTCGACACCCGTGCTGGCCAGGAGGGGGCCACCGGCGGCGCCGCTCACGACCGCACCGCCGTTGCCGTTACCGCCCCCGCCGGGGGTGATGGGGCTGACGTAGGTGAAGCCGTCCTCGACGAGGGCGGATCCGTCATCCCCGGTCAGCACCACGTCGACGACGCCCGCGGGCCCGGCCGGAGTGATGACGGTGATGGAGGTGTCGGTGGGAGTCCCGACGATCGTGCCGGGATTGCCCCCGAAGGTGACCTCGGTCACGCCGCCCAGGTTGTCACCGACGATGACGACCGTCGTGCCGCCGGCCGTGGGGCCCGTGGCGGGGGTGATGCTGTCCACGACGGGAGAGGCGTCGTCGACGTAGAGGTACTGTCCGCCGTCGATGACCTCGTCGTCGCTGAAGGTGAGCTCGACGTCGACGAATCCGGCCTCACCCGCTGGGGTGACGACGACGACCTCGGTGCCGTCCTCGGAGACCGAGACGATCGGGGCGGTGACCCCGTCGAACGTGACCTCGGTGACGTCGTTCAGAGCGTCACCGGTGATGGTGACCTCCTGGCCGCCGGCAGTGGGGCCCTGACGCGGGTCGATGTCGGTGACGACACGATCCTCGTCCGCGATGTAGCGGAAAGTACCCGGGGCGGTGATGACACGGCCGTCGGTCAGCTCGATGGTGACGGGCACTACGCCCACGCCGGCCGGTGTGACCACGGTGACCTCGTCGCCGTCCTCCGAGACGCCGAGGACCAGAGCGACGCCGGTGCCGAAGCGGACCACGTCTGTCTCCCCGAGTCCGTCACCGGAGATGACGACGAGCGTGCCGCCCGCCTCCGGGCCGCCGGTGGGGGTGAAGCCCAGGATCGACGGAGCGACGTACTCGAAGTCGCCGGCGTCGACCTCCACGCCGGTCGAGGAGCCGACCGTCACCGGGACCGTTCCGGTGCCGGCGGGGGTGGTGACGACGACCGCGGTGTCGGAGACGGAGACGATGTCCGCTTCCTCGTCGCCGAACGTGACCGTTGTGGTGTCGCCCAGCCCCGAGCCGCCGATGGTGACGGTGTCGCCGCCGTCCTCGCTGCCCGATCCCGGCTCGAGGCCGGTCACGGTGGGGGCGAGGTACTCGTAGGCGAGCTCTGCGGTGGCGTCGCCCGAGGTGACGACGACCGTGGCCGGGCCGAGGTCGCCGACCGGGGTCGTCGCGACGAGCGACTGGCCGGTGGGGTCGACCACGAGGCCGGTGGCGGGGGTGCCGTCGAAGGTGACGGTCGTGTCGGGCCCGAAGCCCTCGCCCGTGATGGTGACGGTCTGGCCACCGGCGGTCGGGCCCGCGGCGGGAGCGATCGCGTCGGCGACGAGCGCGACGAGGGGACGCTCGCATTCGGCGGACGCGATCGTCACGGTGCCGTCGATGTCGACGACGGGGATCGCGAGGAGGCTGCCCGTGATCGCGATGTCGGCCACGAGGGCGGTGGCGAGGCTGGAGTCGCCGTCGCTGGTCTCGACGTTGTCGACCGAGATCGTCAGGTCGAGGCCGGTGAACTGGCCGCCCAGGGCGACGGTCGTTTCGGCTCCCAGCTCGTCCACCCCGATGTCCTGCCCCAGCACCGTGAGCCCGAGGAATTCGGTCTCGGCGCTGGGAGCTGCTCCCACGGGGCAGATCGCGGCCGCCGTCAGTGTGCCGTTGGCGGCGATGGCGTCCTCGAAGCCGAGGATGTTGACGCTGAGCCCGTCGACCGCGGCCGTCGCGGCGGACCCGGTGTTGCTGCTCGTCGCGCTCGTGTTGACCGCGGTCGCCGAAGCGCTTGCCAGCAGCGAACCGGCGATGGACGCGTCGGCGCCGACGAGTTCGCTGGAATCGGTGCCGGCGCCCGTGACGGCGACGTCGCCGACGGTCGCGTCCACCGAGGCGGCGAGGAGCGCCAGGACTCCGGCGTCGATGTCGACGCCGAGTCCGAGCGCCGAAGCGTCGCCCGGAGCTGCGAATGCGGGTGTCGCGGAGAGGAGGCTTCCTCCCGCGATGAGCCCGGCGACGGTCGCGGCCGCCAGTGCTCGTGTTCTCTTGGTGCGGATCATCTGCTTGGTACCCCCGTGTAGGCCCTTTCGGGCACGTTGTATTTCTGCAGCGATGAATAGTCGTCGACTCGTTTCACCGGTATTCATCGACAATTCTTTGCGAATGCCAATTCCTGGCCAGTGTGACCCGCGGGGGAGTGTCAGGGCGTGACCCGAATGGGTCACAGATGAATTATGTGGCTCCAAAATCTCGCTTTGACCAGGCTAATCACAAGTGCTACTTGGATTCGACAGGTGAATATGGGCAACTACTGGGATCGTGCGAAAAGGCCGTATCAGTAGTCGCCGAGAAAAAAGAAGTAGCCCCGCCGCCTGGATTATCAGGCGGCGGGGCTTGTTCTCTCAGCGGGAATGGTCGGCGGGGTCAGCGGCCCGCAGGAATACGGGCTCCGGCGCTCAACGCGTCCAATGCGCCCCGCAGTCGAGTGCTCGACGTCGACATCGTGTAGGGGAAGTAGACGACCTCGACCCCCACCTTGGCGAACTCGCGCTCGAGGCGCTCGCCCTTCTCGGTGCCCCGCCAGTCGTCACCCTTGAAGAAGACGTCGAAGCGCAACTCCTCCCAGGTGTCGAGCTTGTCGGAGAGCGTCTCGGCGTGGACCTGATCGACGAAGTCGATGTGGCGCACGATCTCCATGCGCTCAGCCAGGGTGATCACGGGGGTGATGCCCTTGTTCTGCATCAGCATCTCGTCCGAGACGACGCCCGCGATGAGGTGGTCGCAGTTCGCCTTGGCATGCTTGAGGATGTTCAGATGGCCGATGTGGAACAGGTCGAAGGCGCCTGCCGCGTACCCGACGACCCGGCTCATCGCGCACCCGCCGATACCTGCACACCGGTGCCGCGACGGGGGCCGATCCCGGCCGTGTGGGCGATGGCCCGCACGATGCGGGTCCGGTACAGCTCGGGGGAGTAGCGCAGGCGGGCGTCTTCCGCGTCCTCGATGGCGATGGCGCGGAACGTCGCCCAGCGTTCGAAGATCGTCTGCAGTGCGAGCGCCAGGTCGTCGACGTCGCCCGGGCGGACCAGGAGCGACGAGTCGAAGCCGCTGACGGCCTCGGGGAGTCCGCCGGACCGGCTCACCACGCTGGGACGCGCGGCCAGGACGGCTTCGACCGCGGTGTTGCCGAAGGGCTCATCGGTGCGGGAGGGCACGACGACCGCATCCGCCGCGTCGACGTACTCCCAGGCGTCGCTCTGCCACCCGTGGAGGCGGACGGACGCGGCGAGGCGCAGGTCGAGGACCTTCTGGCGGAGGTCCTGTTCGTACCATTCGTAGCCCGTGAACGCGTCGCCGACGATGTCGAGCTGGATGTCCAACCCTAGGGTGCGCAGTTGAGCGACCGCGTCGATCGCCACGTCCACACCCTTGCGCGGCGACAGGCGTCCGACGTAGATGACGCGGAGAGTGCCGTCGATCGATTCGCGAGGTGCGCTGAGGTGGGTCGGGCCCACGACGCCGTTGTAGACGACGCTACCGCGGCGAGCGAGGGCCTTCGACTCGCGCCCGAGGACCTGCAGGCTGAATTCGCTGTTGGCGACCACGTCGTTAGCGAGCAGCATCGGCATTGCGAGACCGGCGCGGAGGAGCTTCGGGGCCGACTTCTCGGCTTCGTGGACGTGACCGACCACGGGGATCCCGGCGGCCCGGGCCGCCAGCGCCCAGATCGGCACGGTGAGCGTGCTCACGTAGACGACGTCGGGGCGAAGGCGGCGGAGGAACTTGTCTGCGGCGATGAGACGGGCCGGAGCTTGCACGCTCAGCTTCGCCAGGGAGAAGGGGCGAAGCAGGCTCTTACGGAGCACCGGGATGTCGAGGATCGCGGTCTCGGCTCCGCGCGCACGAGCCTCGCGAAGAAGAGGGCCGTCGACGGGGGTCGTCAGGACCACCCGCCAGTTGGCCTCGACGAGACCGCTGATGGTCTCGAGCATGACCCGGTCGGAGCCGTACATCTCGGCGCTCGGGTGGGCGATGAGCGCCGTGCCCACCTCGGCGGGGAAGAGGGGATCAGGCACGGGTCGACACCGCCACTCGCGACTCCTGGGGAACTTCGACCGACCAGGCGGATTCGCGTCGGCGACCGCTCGACAGACCGCGGGTGCTGTATCCGGCGGCGAGACGACGGGCGAGATCCTCGTAGCGCAGCGTCACCTCGTCCCAGTTGTAGGTGGCCTCGGCCCGGTCCTGGACGGTCGCGGAGAACGCGGCCGTCCGCATCGGGTTCGCTTCCGCATCCTCGACCGCGCGGGCCAGATCGTCGGGGGAGGAGAAGTACACCCCCGACTCCCCGGCGACCTCGCGGTTGAACACGACGTCCCAGCCGATGACGGCGGTGCCGGCCCCCATTGCACGGAGCAGGGAGGGGTTGGTGCCGCCGACCGAGTGGCCGTGCAGGTAGGTGAACGCGCCGGTGTAGAGCTGGTCGAGCAGGTCCTGGTCCCAGACGCCTCCGAGCATCTTGATGCGCGGATCGGCGTCGGCCACGGCCTGGATGCGGTTCGTGTAGTCGGCCGAGTAGGGGGCGGATCCGACGATGACGAGCGGCTTGGTCGCGTTGCTACGGGTGTAGCCCTCGACGATGACGTCGACGTGGTTCTCGGGCTCGAAGCGCGCGACGACCAGGTGGAACCCGCCGGCCTCCAGGCCGAGCTCGGCGAGACGGTCGCTGGGGTGGTCGCGCAGCACGCGGGTGCCGTAGGTGATCAGCTCGGTCGGGATGGAGAACTCGTCGTCGTAGTAGTCGGCGATGCCCTGAGCGTCGGCGATGAGGGCGTCGGCCTGACGGACGGCCAGCTGCTCGGCGGCCCGGTAGTAGCGGCGCCCCCACTTGCCCCACTTGTCGCGCTTCCATTCGAGGCCGTCGACGTGGACGGCCGCAGCGGCGCCGCGAGCGCGGAAGAAGGGGACGAAGGGAGCGTTCGCGGCGTTGAACACGAACGCGACGTCGTGCTTGCGGGCCCCCATGAAGTGCATGGAGGACAGCGCGGTGTGGCTGATCGTCTCGACGGCCTTGGAGTGAACGGCCGGGAGGTGCACGAGCTTCATGCCCAGGTGTTCGCTCGGGCGCTCGTCGCCGACCGGTCGGCAGTAGACCGTGAGGTCGTGGCCGGCCGCGACGAGGCGCTGACCGATCTCCTCGATCGCGGTCTCGAATCCGCCGTAGGCGGCGGGAACGCCACGCGTGCCGACCATCGCGATCCGCAGAAGTGCGGTCGACGGGGTGGTGGGCTGCCGGGTGGTCGCGTGGAGCGAAGTCACGAGGGGTGGGTTCCTTTTCAGGGATGCCCTCCCGCCGGAACCCGAGCAGGGTGCCAGCGACGTGAGCGTTGCGTTGGGGTCGTGGGTGGCGACCCCGGGGCCAGCGGGCGGACGGCGACGCACGGGGGGAGCGTCGGCCGGTCGCCATGCAGTGGCACCGGTGTGCAACCGGCGGGGGACCGGGTGCGGGCAAGCGAGTCGGTTGGCCTGATCGGGTTCCAGGCGGTCGGGTTTTCGGGGGGTTGTTTGTCCGCGCCGAAACGCTCGATCACCGCCGACGGGGGGAGTCGGTGGGGTAGGTGTCCGAACGCTGGGGGTCCGATGCGAACAGGTTCAAACCTAGTGTCCGCATTATGGGGGACCCAATACCCCGTTCGGGGGGTCGTCACATTTTTCGACCGACTGGCCCGATCGGGGGCCTTATCGTGCTCGAAGCCCACTGCCTAGGCTGTGAGCCGCCCCTCCCCGTCTTCGATTCGAGCTGAGCAGACCCGATGAGCAACCCGATGCACCGCCCCACGAGCCCCACGGCCCGCCCCACGGAGTCGTACCGTGAGGTCGTCGCGCGACTCGCCGCCGCGCAGAAGAAGCGGGCCCCCGGGGCCCCGGCGTACTCCATCTACGTCAACCGGCCGCTCGGACGGCTGTTCGCGGCGGCCGCCTACCGGGCCGGGCTCACTCCCAACGGTGTCACCGCCATCAGCGCCGTGGTGACCTTCGCGGGGATCATCGTGTTGGCCGCGCTGCCGGCTTCGATTCCGGTGGCGATCTTCGTGGCAGTCGCCCTCGTCGTGGGCTACGCGCTCGACTCTGCCGACGGGCAGGTCGCCCGGCTCCGCGGCGGAGGATCACTGGCGGGCGAATGGCTCGACCATGTGATCGACTGCATCAAGAACGCGAGTCTTCACCTGGCGGTCCTGATCCAGTTCTTCCGGTTCGGCGGTCTGCCGAACGAGGCTCTTATGCTCATTCCGATCGGCTACTCCATCGTCGTGACGACGTCGTTCTTCGCGATGATCCTCAACGACCAGCTCAAGGCCGAGGCGGTGCGTCGGGGAGCCCCGTCGCCCACACCTCGCACCGGCTCGAGCCCGCTGAGGGCACTGCTCGTCCTGCCGACCGATTACGGCCTGCTGTGCGTCGTCTTCATCCTGTTGGTGGCGCCGCCCGTGTTCTTCGTGGTCTACACGCTGCTCTTCGTCGCCAACCTGGGGCATCTCGCTCTGGCTCTGCGCAAATGGTTCCGCGATATGAGCGCGCTGGGCTGAGGAGTCGCCCACCCGGAGGTCAGCGACCGGCGCGCCGCGTCCGTGCCCGTCGGAACGCATCACGATGTGCCGGGCCGGCGTACGACCACTCCCGTGCGCTCAAATCCGGCCGGTCTAGTCGGGGAGCCGAGGCGACGGCGCGGATGGCCGATTCGAGGTGAGAACTCGCCAACGGCGGTGCAAACGTGAGTACCCACCCCTCGCCCACCTCGGCGGCGAGAGCGCGGTTCACCTCGTTGTCGGGCACCAACACGGGCCGATCGACCGAGAGTGCGGCAAGCACCCCGCCCGAATTGTGCATGAACAGGTAGGGCAAGACGACGACCTGCGACGAGCTGAGCACCTCCACGAGCTCGGCGTCGTCGAGGAAATGCAGGATCGTGCGTATTCGACGGTCTTCCTGCGACGCCGCGTCCACCGCATCCCGGAGATCCGAGGAGGACGGCTTCCCCGCCACGGTCAGGGAGATGGACGGATCCGACGTCTCCTGGAACGCCGCGATGAGCTCCTCGACGCCTTTGTATCGGCGAATGAGGCCCGCGTAACCGAGTCGCCCCTCGACGGCCTCCGCGTGCGGGTACTGCTCGAACCAGTCGCGATAGTGACCGTGGGGGATGAGTGCCCAAGCCGAGCCCTCGGGGACCGGGGTCGTGCTGTTGAGGACGATCCGCAGGTCCGTCCACCGTTCGAGGAGGCCCAGGATCCAACGCTCGCGCCGCGACAGGTCGCTGGGGAGCTCGAGGTTGTGCACCGTGCGGACGAAGGCGGTTCCACTGAGGCGCATCCTGACAACAGCGGCGAGGGTCAGCACCTGGCGAGCGAGGCTCTTGAGAGGTGACGTTCCGCGGAGCAGCACTTCGGGCCAATGGAGGTGGAAGACGTCTACGCGTGCGGTGAGGGCATGTCTCCAGCCAAACGTGGCGACCTCGAGACCCTCCGTCGCGGCGAGGCGCTCTCCGAGCATGACGATGTACGGGTTGGTCGTCGGCCGAGGACGTCGAAAAGACTCCATGACGTGTAGGGGGCGGGGGTCCGGCATCCGGTTCTCACACGATCTCTCTCGGGGCTGAACGGGTGCCCGCGGGCTTCCAGTCTGTCGCACGACCTGGTCACATCAGTCACCCCAGAAGAGAGGGGACGCGTGCCCCCTCTTCCGGGGGTAGGCAGATTCTCAGGCAGCGGATAGCCTGACCTCACCCGCGGCACACCCATGCCGCTCACCCCCACCCATTCCGGCATCCCCGTGCCGTGCTCACCCGAAGCCGAGGCCACCCACCATGGGCTCTTCCCCCCTGTCGCGCCCTGCCCGCGCGATCTCCATCCTGACGGCTGCGGCCGTGGCCGTCGCCGGCTTCTTCGTGGCGGCGCCGGCCGCGTTCGCGGACACCTCCCCGGCAGTCCCGAACGATCCCGCCAATCCGGCCACCGTGACCGCGGATCCGCTGCCGACCGTCCAGATCGACGGCATCGTCTGGGGTCAGGCGATCGTCGGCAACACGGTCTACGCCGTGGGCAAGTTCGGCACCGCGCGTCCCGCGGGCTCGGCGGCCGGCGTGAACACCACACCCCGCAACAACATGCTCGCCTACAACATCGAGACGGGGAACCTGGTCACCTCGTTCAACCCCGATGTGAACGGGCAGATCCTCGGCATCTCGGCGTCGCCCGACGGCAAGCGCCTCTACATCGTGGGTGACTTCAACAAGGTGGGCGGAGTCTCCTACTGGGGAGTCGCCGCGATCGACACCGCCACAGGTAAGGCCATCCCGTCCTTCAAGCCCACGCCGAGCAGCCAGGTGCGCACGGTCGTCGCGACCAACGACACCGTCTACCTCGGCGGCACCTTCACGGGTATGAACAGCAAGCCGCGGAAGTACGCGGCCGCGCTGAATGCGAGTGACGGTTCGCTCACCGGTCTCGTCGCCGACACGGATGCGGTCGTCGATTCGATCGCCCTGACGAACAACGGCAAGCTCGTCCTGGGTGGTCGGTTCACGACCATCAACGGGGTGGGGAACATCGGCATGGGAGCCGTGGACACCGCCTCCGGGGCCGTCTTGGCGTGGAACGTCAACAAGACCGTGACGAACTCCGGCAAGGGGTCGTCCATCACGAGCCTCTACGCAGTCGGCGACCGGGTGTACGGCACCGGATACGACTTCTACGGAACCGGCAACCTGGAGGGCACGTTCGCCGCCAACACCACCTCGGGAGACATCGACTGGATCGAGAACTGCCGCGGTGACAGCTACGGCGTATGGGCGAACGACAAGGTCACCTACATCGCCGGTCACCCGCATGACTGCTCCTACATCGGCGGCTTCCCCGACACCTCGAACCCCCGCGCCCACTGGAACAGCATCGCGTTCTCCCACGTGGCTACCCACCCGATCGATCACGACGGCATGGGCATGAACATCGCGGGCATTCAGGCCCCCAACCTTCTCGACTGGTTCCCCACGTGGGGCACGGCCAATGTGTCCGGGGCCAGCCAGGCGACCTGGACCGTGACCGGCAACGACCGCTATGTGGTCTACGGCGGAGAGTTCCCCTGGGTCCAGGGTGTGCAGCAGCAGGGCCTCGTTCGCTTCGCGGTTCCCTCGATCGCGCCCAAGAAGGTCGCACCCAACGTCAACACCGACCTCGTCCCGAACGCCGTCTCCTTCGCGGCCGGCGAGGCCCGCATCACCTGGTTGCAGACCTTCGACCGGGACAACGGCAACCTGACCTACAAGCTGGTCCGCGACGGCAACACCGCGAACCCGGTCTATCAGGAGACCGCGCACTCCACCTTCTGGAACCGCAAGCAGATGGGCTTCGTCGACAAGGGACTCGCGCCGGGAAGCACTCACAGCTACCGGCTCTACGTCACCGATCCGGACGGCAACAGCATCAGTCGACTGGGTAACACCGTGACCGTCGCCGCGACGTCCGACTCGACTCCGTACTCCGACTCGGTCAAGGCCGATGCGCCCAGCATCTTCTACCCGCTCGGCGAGGGCTCGGGCACGACCGTCTACGACCACGCCGGCTTCAACGACGGAACGGCGCAGACCGGTGTGACCCGTGGTGCTCAGGGCGTGACGTCGGGCTCGACCGCGACGACGTTCTCGGGTACCGACTCCGGCACCGTCGCGACGAACTCCCTCGTCGACGGCCCGCAGACGTTCAGCCTCGAGGCCTGGTTCAAGACGACCTCCACCAAGGGTGGAAAGATCGTCAGCTTCGGAAGCTCGAAGACCGGTAACTCGGGCAGCTACGACCGCCAGGTCATGATGTCCGACGATGGTCGCCTGACGTTCGGCGTCTACCCGAACGAGGTTCGAACGGTCCAGAGCGGCACCGGCTACAACGACGGCCAGTGGCACCACGTGGTCGCGTCCCTGGGCAGCAACGGCATGCGCCTCTACGTCGACGACTCGCTCGTGGACTCGCGCACCGACACCACCAGTGCTCAGAGCTACCAGGGCTACTGGCGCATCGGCGGCGACAACTACGGCGGATGGCCGAACTCGGGCTCGAGCTGGTACTTCAACGGAGACATCGCGAACGTCGCGGTCTACAGCACGCCGCTGACGCTCAAGCAGGTCGACGCTCACTGGACGGCGGCAGGGCGCACCAGCACCATCCCCGCCCCGCCCTCCGACGCCTACGGCGCAGCAGTGGTCGGCGCCGACCCCGACCTGTACTGGCGTTTCGATGGAGCCACGAAGGGCTACATCACCGACAGCGGTAGCGCGGGCCGATCCGGGCGCATCGAGGACGGACTCACCTTCGGTGGCGGCGCGGCGGGCGTGCCCGGCCAGTCCGGAATCTTCAACGGCGGTCGCGTCATCGCCGAGAAGCCGATGACTAACCCCACTCGGTTCACATCGGAGATCTGGTTCAAGACCACCACGCAACAGGGTGGCGTACTGATCGGCTTCGGCAGCGTGCCGGACGGCTACAGCTGGCAGAACGATCGCAAGATCTACATGCTCGGCGACGGCCGACTGGAGTTCGGCACCTACCCCGGTTTCCAGAGCTTCACCACGTCCGACAAGGCCTACAACGACGGCCAGTGGCACCTCGCCGCTGCCTCGCTCGGCCAGGACAGCACCAAGCTCTACGTGGATGGCGAACTGGTCGCCTCGAACTCGCAGCAGGGTGCCGAGAACTACACCGGCTACTGGCGTGTGGGCGGCGACAACCCGTGGCGCGCGCCGCAGGGCGACTTCCACGGCCAGCTCGACGAAGCCGCCGTCTACTCGACGGTTCTGAGCCCCGAGACGATCAAGTCGCACTTCGACACGGGCAAGACCGGTGTGGCGCCCAACCAGGCCCCGACGGCCTCGTTCACCTCGACTCCGGTGAACCTGGACGCTTCCTTCGATGCGTCGAAGTCGGCGGATGCGGACGGCACCATCGCGTCCTACGCCTGGGACTTCGGTGACGGGCAGACCGGCACCGGCGTGACGCCGACCCACACCTACGCGACGCCCGGCACCTACACGGTCACCCTGACGGTGACGGACGACAAGGGCGCCACCGGCACCGCGCAGGCTCAGGTCACCGCCACTGAGAAGCCCAACGCGGCACCCACCGCCGCGATCTCGAGCACGACCACCTACCTGGCGGCTTCCTTCGACGGAACCGGATCGAAGGACAGTGACGGCTCCGTCGCGTCCTACGCCTGGGACTTCGGCGACGGGCAGACCGGCACCGGATCCAAGGTCGATCACACCTACGGCACGGGCGGCACCTACACCGTCACGCTCACGGTGACCGACGACCGCGGCGCGACCGGGACCACGACCAAGTCCGTCACCGTTGCCCCGAAGCCGAACGCGCTGCCGACGGCGGCCTTCACCACCCAGGTGAACGGTCTCGACGTCGCGGTCGACGGCTCCGGCTCGTCCGACATCGACGGTTCGATCAGCGCCTACGCCTGGGATTTCGGTGACGGATCGGTCGCCACGGGCGCCCAGAAGTCGCACACCTACTCGGCCGGCGGCACCTACACCGTGACGCTCTCGGTGACCGACGACCGCGGCGCGACCGCGACGAAGACCGCGAGCGTGACGGTCCAGGGTGCGGTCCCGACGAACACCATCGCCAAGGACGCCTTCGAGCGCACCGTCAGCGGCGGCTGGGGAACGGCTGACACAGGCGGCGCCTGGAGCGTCACGGGCGGGTCGACCTCGATCGTCCAGGTGACCAACGGCACCGGCCGCGTGAACCTCGCCCCTGGATCGACCCGCAACCTGCTGCTCAACTCGACGCAGGTCACGGACGCGGACACGACGTTCGACTTCGCTCTGGACAAGGTGCCCACCGGCACCGGCTCCTACACGGGTGTCGTCGCTCGTCAGGCCGGAAGCGACCTGTACATCGCCTCCGTCTGGGTCAAGCCCAACGGCACGGTGTGGGCGGTGCTCAAGCAGAACAGCACGTTGCTGCGCAACGTCCAGATCCCCGGACTCACCTACACGGCCGGCACCAAGCTGACCGCCCGTGTTCAGGTCAGTGGATCCTCACCGACCACGCTCTCGATGAAGGTCTGGCCCACGGGAACGACCGAACCGGGAGCCTGGCAGGCGACCGCTACGGATAGCTTCGGCACGCTGCAGGGCAAGGGAATCATGGGCCTCCAGATGTCGCTCGGCTCGAGCGCCACCACGGGCGACCCCGTGTCCGTCGACAACCTGCAGGTCGTCGCCGCGCAGCAGACGCCGCCTCCCGTGGTCAACCAGGCGCCGACGGCGGGGATCTCCTCGTCGACGAGCAACCTGACGGCCAGCCTCGACGGCTCCTCCTCCAAGGACTCGGACGGCCAGATCGCGTCCTACGCCTGGGACTTCGGCGACGGCACCACCGGCACCGGAGCAACCGCGCAGCACACCTACGGTCAGGCCGGCACCTACACGGTCACGTTGACCGTCACGGACGACAAGGGAGCCACCGGCACCGCGACGGGCAGCGTCACCGTGACGGCCCCTGTCACCCCGCCGCCCGCCTCGGACGTCCTCGCTGCCGACACCTTCACCCGCACCGCGGCGAACGGGTGGGGCTCGGCAGACACCGGGGGAGCCTGGACGATCACGGGCGGCAACGCCTCGATCCTGTCGGTCAACGGCAGCGCCGCTCGTGCGGCGCTCGCCGCGGGCTCGACCCGTCTCGGGCTGCTGTCCTCGGTCTCGAGCTCGGCCACCGACTCGAAGGCGACCTTCGCGCTCGATGCGGTGCCCACCGGCGGCGGGCTCTATGCGGGTCTCGTCGGCCGCCAGGTCGGCAGCGCGAACTACGCGGCCCAGGTCTGGGTCCGGGCGAACGGCGCGGCCTACCTGGTCATCACTCAGAGCGGCACGGTCCTGAGCTCCACCCCGATCAGCGGCCTCACCTACTCGGCGGGGACCCGCCTCGTGGTGCGGATGCAGACCGTCGGCACCTCGCCGACGACCATCTCCGCCAAGGTGTGGGTCGAGGGCACCGCCGAGCCGTCCAGCTGGACCTCGACGGTGACGGACTCGACCAGCGCGCTGCAGGCGCCCGGCTCCGTCGGGATCCTGAGCTCGCTGTCGGGATCCGCAACGGCGGCCGATCCGATCACCATCGACGACTACACGGTGACGCCGGTCAAGTGAGACGGTGAACACGACGAGGGCCCCGACCAACAGGTCGGGGCCCTCGTCGTTTCGCAGCTGTCGGCCCAGCGGTGCGACCCGTCGAGTCCACCTGTCAGGGCGTGAAGACCACGAGCCCGGAATCCGGCGAGAGACCGACGGTGACGGTCACCGTTGCCCCCTCGGGAATGCTGAACAGGTAGGTGCCGGTGGCGGACTCACCCGCCGCGACGGATCCGCTGAAGCCCGTCCCCTCATCGATGGGGGAGGCGGGGGCGAAGTCCTGACCCGTGTACGCGCGCACGGACACGGTCGAGAGGTCGAGGTCGGCGCCGCCGGCGGGATTCGCGACCCGGACCACGACGCGGGCGGCGGGTCCGGCTGTCTCACCCGCGCGGGTTCCCGACGCCTGCTCGACGGAGACGCTCTCGATCGAGACGGTGGCGCCCGCGACGGTCGCGGGCTCCGAGACGGGCACCTCGGCTACGACGGGGAGCCCGAAGCGCTCGTCGGGAGTGGTCGTCGTCGCACTCGGAGCCGGGGTCGACGAGGCCGAAGCGGAAGCGGAAGGTACCGCGGACGGGGAAGCCGACGTCGACGCGGAAGGAGCGGCGCTCGGATCGGTGGGAGCCGGGCCGCCGGCCGCGACCGATACGACCAGGGCCGCGATCACTCCGAGGACGACCACTCCTCCGACGATCGACCCGATGATCACGGCTCGATTCCGGGCGGGCGCCGGGCCCTCGGGGGAACGGGTGGGGTCGTTGTCGGTCATGCCTGTCGCCTCCGCGGACTCGTCGCGTGCGCGGGGCGCGTACGCGACGCCATCCTAGTTTCGCGAGCGGACGCGTCGGGGCATCGACGCCCGTGCCTCCCCTATTGGGGGGATCGGGGCCGGCAGCGGTCCGGGTAGCGTGGAAGGACCCACCCCATTGATGCCGGCCCTCCCCGCGCCGGTTCGCGCGGTACCCGCCGCGCCGCACCCGAAACTGGTGACCTCCGCCATGCGCGTTCTCATCCTCTGGGCAGACGATGCCTCCCCGAACCTGGGCGTTCGTGCCCTCGGGCGTGGCTCCGCCGAGCTCGTCCGCCGAATCGATCCCGATGCGGAGATCGTGTTCCTCAACTATGGGCACCGTCCGCAGGAGGTGCCGATCGGGAGTGTCCGTTCGCTGCTGCGCGAGCGGGTGACGGGCCGCTTCGGGATGATGAAGTGGTTCGCCGGCTTCGATCTGGCGGTGGACACCCGCTCGGGCGACAGCTTCGCCGACATCTACGGCGTGGACCGCCTGGCGGTCATGTCGACCGTCGCCGAGTTCGTCACGCAGGCCGGTGTGCCCGTCGTTCTGGGACCGCAGACGGTGGGGCCCTTCGACACCCGTCGCGGACGTGCCATCGCGCGGCACTCGATCCGTCGTGCGGCGTCCGTCATGGTGCGTGACTCGATCAGCTCGCGCTACCTCGACTCGGTCCGCATGCCCGCCGACGTCGACACGACCGACGTGGTGTTCGCTCTACCCGTGCCGACGGTCGCGAAGACCCGCGACGTGGTCTTCAACGTGTCGGGTCTGCTCTGGCAGGAGAACCCGCATGTGGATGCTGCGGCTTACCGCGACACCGTCCGGTCGCTGTATCGCCGCCTCACCGACGAGGGCCGCCGGGTGACGCTGCTCGAGCACGTCCTCGACTCGAAGAACTCGGGTGACAACGACGCCGTGGCCGCGCGGGCCCTCCGCGAGGAGATCGGGGCGACCCTCGAGGTCGTCACGCCCGCCGGGCTCGACGAGGTCCGCGACACGGTGGCCTCCGCGCGCGTCGTGATCGGATCGCGTATGCACGCCTGCCTCAATGCTCTGTCAACCGGCACCCCGGCGATCCCGCTCGCCTACTCGCGCAAGTTCGCCCCGCTGCTGGGGGATCTCGGGTGGGAGCACACGCTCGATCTGCGCACGGATGCGGATCTGGTCGACAAGACGATGGCAATGGTCGCGCCCGACTCGGTCGAGCGCCTCACGGTCGAGGCTCGTGCGGTGGCGACGCGAGCCCGCGCCAGGCTCGGCATCGCCGAGGACGCACTCCGCGATCTCGTCGTCGCATGACGGCTCTCTTCACCCCGACGGATCCGGCGTCGGGCGGCTCCGCCGTGCGTCCGGACGGACGCCTGGAGTGGATGGATCTGCTGCGTGGGATCGCCGTCGCGCTCGTCATCGTCTGGCATTCGGCCGCCATCCTGATGCTGTTCGACCTTACGGTGCCGACGTGGCTCGTCGATGCCAACGACGTCTTCGCGCCCTATCGGATGCCCACTCTGATGGTGCTGTCCGGCATGCTGCTCAACCGTTCGTTGGCGAAGCCGGTCCGGGTCTACGGCTGGGGCAAGGTCGCGAATCTGGTGTGGCCGTGGCTTCTCTGGACGGTGGTCAACTGGCTCGTCCTCCAGTACGAGGAGCCTTTATGGGACAGAACCGTCTGGGCGAAGAGCTACCTCTGGTTCCTCTACTACCTCGTGATCCTCTACGCTCTGGCTCCGCTCGTCCGACGGGTTCCCGCCTGGGCGCTCGTGGCCCTGCCGTGGGCCGCTACGCTCGCCGCCCCCACGATGGATGCGCAGAGATTCCTGTTCCTCGCGGGCTTCTTCTTCCTCGGCCGTATGGCCGATGAGCATCGTGACGTCGTCGAGCGGATCACCTCGAGTCGGCGTGCTTGGTGGGCCCTGCCGATCGCGGTCGCGTTCAGTGTCGCTTTCGCCCTGTGGGGCCCGTGGCGGTACGAGGGCGCGCTCGCGATCTTCTCCGTGCTCGGCATCGTCACTCTCATCCGGATCGCCCGCATGCCCGCCATCTCCGAACGCGCCAGGGCATTGCGATGGATCGGCCGGAACTCGGTGGTGTTCTACGTGTCGCACTTCCCTGTCATCGTGGCGGTCGTCACGTTCTCCGGTGTCGTCGGCCTGCCGGTCGGCGCGACTATTCCACTCGGTTTCGCCGCCGCCGTACTCATCGGCGGGATGCTCGCCGCCGGTCGCCGATTCCGCCCGATCGCTCTGCTGTTCGCGCTCCCGGTGCGCAGCGAGAAGCGCGACTCGACGGGCCGACTCGATCGGATGGTCTCCGCAGCCTCCGGCTCGCTTATCGGCCGATGGGCAATCCCGGCCGCCGGGATGATCGCCCTGGGGGTTGTGGCGGTGAGACTCACCTGACCCGGTGACCCTTACTGGGGGGTTCGCGTCTGCGAACATCCCGTTTAGCCTCGAAGGAAGCGGCGAGCTCTCGCTGTCGCCACCCCACCCGAACACCGCCGACTCTGACAGCCACCCCCTGTCGAAGGAGTCCGGCGGATCATCCGACCCGAACGGATAGGCATGCCCGCGCTCCCGACGCGGCTCGAACAGGAGTCGCGCACGCCCCTCGACGCCGCCATCGCGGACGTCGTCGCGGCCGGCAACTGCAGCGGCTGCGGCTTCTGCGTCGCCCTCGACGGGGGGATCGAGATGCGGTCGGATGCGGCCGGCTTCGCCCGTCCCGTCCGCGTCGCACTGTCGACTCGCGACGAGGTGGAGCAGCAGGCCGCACGTCGCCGTTTCGATGCGGCGTGCCCCGGCCGGGTGCTGCGCGCGCAGACCCCTACGGGGGCGCGACGCCACCCCACCATGGGCCCTGTCGTGCAGGCGTGGGCGGCGTGGGCCGCCGACGAGGAGATCCGCCATCGCGGTAGCAGCGGGGGAGCGCTCAGCGCCCTGTCTGCGTGGCTCGTGGAGACCGGGCAGGTCAGCCGTATCATCGGCGCCCGTCCCGATTCGGGGGACCCGCGCCGTACTGTGTCGGTCTCCGTCCGCTCCCGCGCCGACGTGCTCGAGTCGGCCGGTTCCCGATACGCGCCTGTCGCGACCCTCGCCAACCCGGAGCTGGGTTCGGACGATGCCGGTCTGGCCGTCATCGCCAAGCCCTGCGAGATCTCGGCTCTCCGTGCCGATCGAGGCGCGGACGCGCCCCTGCTGCTCAGCTTCTTCTGCGCCGGCACTCCCAGCCAGCGCGCTACGAACCGCCTGGTCGAAGATCTCGGCGCCGCCACTCCCGACGACCTGTCCGCGATGTGGTACCGCGGGCGTGGATGGCCGGGCCGTTTCACCGCCGTCAGCAACGACGGCAGCATGGTGAGCGCCACCTACGACGACTCCTGGGGCGCCCACCTCGGTCGCGACCTGCAGTGGCGCTGCAAGATCTGCCCCGACGGTGTCGGCGAAAGCGCGGACATCACCGCAGCCGACTACTGGGCCGCAGACGAGAACGGGTACCCCGTCTTCGCGGAAGGCGATGGCGTGAGCGCTCTGATCGCCCGCACCTCACGCGGCGCGGAAGTGGTGGCTCGCGCCATCGCGGCAGGCGTCCTCGTCGCCGAGCCGCTCGACGTGGACGACCTCGCCCGCATCCAACCGCTTCAGCGCGACCGCCGCGAGACCCTCCTCGGTCGCACCCTTGGGCAGCGCGCGGCCGGCGTCCGTCCGCCCCGCTACCGCGGCTTCGGCCTCGCGCGCCTCGCGCTTGCCCGCTGGCGTGATGTGATCGGCACGGCGCGCGGTACCTTCTCCCGCGTCCGTGGCGGAGCGATCCGATGACCGTCACCGCTCCACGACTCGGTACCGTCGCCGCGGGCGGGGCAGTCGTCACGCTCGCCTCGCAGGGCGGGCGGATACTCGTGCAACTGATCTCCGTGGCGGTGCTCGCCCGGCTCCTGACTCCCTATGACTACGGCCTGATCGCCGTCGTCGTGGCCGTCATCGGCGTCGGCGAGATCGTGCGCGACTTCGGGCTCTCGTCCGCGGCCATCCAGGCTCCCGTCCTCGAACGTCAGCAGCGCGACAACCTGTTCTGGGCCAATGCGGGCATCGGGGCCGTCCTCGCCGTGGGCATGTTCTTCGCCGCACCGCTCATCACCGCCGTCTTCGGTCAGCCCGAGCTGACCGGCATCGCACAGGCGTTGGCCGTCACCTTCCTGCTCAACGGTCTGGCGACCCAGTACCGTGCCGGTCTCAGCCGGGATCTGCGCTTCCGGGCCCTCGCCATCGTCGATCTCGCCGCGCCTGCCCTGGCATTGCTGGTCGCGGTCGTCGCGGCCCTCATGGGGGCGGGATACGAGGCCCTCGTGCTGCAGCAGATCGCTGTCGCCGTTCTCACCCTGGTCGGCGTCGCGCTCTTCGCCCGCTGGATCCCTCGCCTACCTCACCGCGTCGAGGGCATGCGCCACTTCTACCGTTTCGGCTGGAACATGTTCGCGGGCCAGGTGGTCGGGTACGTGGCCAACAATGCGGACACGCTTCTGGTCGGCTATCGCTTCGGACCCACCGACCTCGGTGGATACAACCGGGCCTTCCAGCTGCTGATGATGCCCCTGAACCAGATCCGGGTCCCGATCAGCAGTGTCGCCGTCCCGGTCCTGTCACGCATCCACGCCTCGGAAGACGACGACCGCTTCTCCGACTTCGTCGCCAAGGGGCAGCTCGCCCTCGGCTACACCCTGGTACTGGGCCTCGGCCTCGTCGCGGGCGCTGCCGAGCCGGTCGTTCAGGTGTTCCTCGGCGATCAGTGGCTCACGGTCGTGCCTCTCCTGCAGCTGTTCGCGATCGCCGCAGCCTTCCAGATGCTCGCGTACGTGGGCTACTGGGTGTACGTCTCGCGCGGATTCACCGCTCAGCTCTTCCGCTACTCGCTGGTGAGTGCGGCCATCAAGATCGTCTGCGTCGTCGTGGGATCCCAGTGGGGCCTGCTGGGCACCGCGATCGGCTTCGCCGTCGCGCCGGCCATCTCCTGGCCCATCAGCATCTGGTGGCTCTCGCGTCTCGGTCCCCTCCCGACCGCGCGTCTCTACGGTGGCGCCGCGCGTGTGCTGACCCTGACCGTCCTCGTCGGGACCGCCTCGTGGATCGCGGCCGGAGTCGCCCTGCCCGCCGTCCTCGAACTGGTCCTCGCCGTCCTGGCCGCGGCCGCCGTCGTCGCGCTCGCCCTGCTCGTCCCCGTGGTGCGCCGCGACCTCGCGTCGGTGGCGGGTCCGGTCCGCGAGGTGCTGGGCTCCCGCATGCGCCTCCGAGGGCGGACGGCATGAGCGCCGCCGCCCGGCTCGCCGTCGTCGTGGTCAACTACGGCTCCAGCGCCCTGCTCGAGACCAATCTCGCCCCCCTGTCGCGGGCGAGCGAAGCGGGCGTCGTCGTCGTCGACAACTTCTCGAGTGTCGAGGAGCGTCGTCGCATCGAGGACCTCGCCGCCGCCGAAGGATGGCTTCTCGTCGCCCCGGCGACCAACGAGGGGTTCGGCGGAGGGATGAACCTGGGCGCCGCCGCCGCGTTCGAGGCCGGTTTCGACGCGCTCCTCCTCCTGAACCCGGACGCTGTGCTCACCGCCCCGGCTCTGGACGCCCTGGCCGACGCCGTCCTCGCCGATTCCGCCCTCGCGGTCTCCCCGAAGGTGCTGCGTCCCGATGGCGGCGTCTACTTCGCGGGCTCGGATCTGCATACGCGTGACGGCCGCATCATGTCGCCGCGCCACCGCACCGCAGACAGCGAGGTCGTCGAGTGGCTGAGCGGAGCGTGCCTCGCCCTCTCACGATCCCTCTGGCAAAGGATCGGCGGCTTCGACCCCGAATACTTCCTCTACTGGGAGGACGTCGACCTCTCCTGGCGCATCCTCGCATCGGGCGGACGTCTCGAGGTGCTCACCGACGTCATCGCCGTGCACGACGAAGGCGGCACGCACCGGGAAGCGAGCGGTCGTCCCGAGGCGAAATCGACCACTTACTACTACTACAACGTCCGCAACCGCCAGCTGTTCGCGGCGAAGAACCTCGACGCCGGGCGTCGCGCTGCGTGGCGGGCGAACGACATCCGGGTCGCGTACGAGATCCTGCTCCAGGGCGGACGTCGCCAGTTCCTCCGGCCGTGGAAACCCGTCTCTGCCGCGATCCGGGGCCTGCGCGACGGCCGCCGAATCGCCCGGGCCCTCGCCGGTGCCCGCGAGGAGGTGGCCGCGTGAGCACCGACATCCTCGCGACTCCGGCGGTACGGACCGCCGACAGCGCCTACGTGTCCCGCTTCGACGGTCTGACGCGATTCCTCCGCCTGGCGGGTTTCGCCGCCATGGTCGCGACCGCGTTCTTCCCCTACTTCGCCACCATGGTCTTCAACCCGGGCTTCATCGCGGCGGGCGGTCTCGCGATCTATGCCATCGCCGAGCTGTTGCGACGCGGGCGCCTCACGGCGTGGCTTCCCTACTGGGCCGTCGTGACGCCCATCGGGTTCGCGGCGACCTACCTGCTCGGGAGTTCGTCGCCCATCGAGCTCGCTCAGATGGGTCCGCTGCCGGACCTGGTCCGCGACGCGGTCCTCCTCATCCCGACCGGCATCGCGGCAGGCATCGTCGCGGCGACCGATCCGCGGATCAGGCAGTTGTTCGCCGTCGTGCGGATCGCAGCGCTCCTGTCCGCCGGTCTCGCCCTCGTGGAGTTCGTTCGGGGAGCACAGCTGTTCCCGGGGAACGCCCTCGACAAGATCCACGCGGGCAACTCGTCCGTCGACGCCCTGCTTCTCGACGGAGGCGGCATCCGTGCGATCGTCGCTGCCGACCACCCGCTCGTGCTCGCGGCCCTGCTCGCGGCGACCGTGCCGCTCGCCCTCGCGTCGACCCCCCGCTGGCGCGGGATCTGCGAGGCTCTCATCCTCGCGGCGGGAATTCGAGCGACCGACAGCGACGGCCCCCTGGGACTCGCGCTCCTCGCGATCGTCGTCAGTCTGTTCGTGGCACGACGCCCTCTCGGAGCGACCTTCGGACGCTGGGCGAGCCGAGCCGTGCCGATCTTCGGAATCGGATTTCTCGCCTTCTGCGCGGTGCTCGTACCCGTCATCGATCCCGACAGCCCGCTCGATCCGAGCAGCCAGTACCGCTTCGGACTCTATTCGCTCATCCCCCGCATCTTCGTCGAGCACCCGTTCGGGTACGGCGCCGGGATCATCCCGCGAGGTGAGCTGCTGATCGAACAGCTCGCGGGCACCATCGACGTGGCGCGGACCGTCGACTCCGAGCTCGTGCTGTCGGTGATCCAGTACGGGATCCTCGGCTACGTCACCTATTTCGCGATCGTCTGGTTGGCCGTGCGAGCCTCCTTCGTCCCGGGTGCCGCCCGGATCGCCGCCGTGGCCGCTCTGATGATCACGGTCACCGGTTTCTTCCTGGCCCTCCACGTCTGGGTCTCCGTGCTACCGATCTGGGCATTCCTGCTCGGCATCGCCGTCTTCGCGGTCCTGCGCGGCCGCACAAACCCCTCGATCGACGGGAAAGAGAAATGAACGACACTGCGAACCTCGACATCACGCGCGGTCTGATCCTGACGGTGTGCTCGGCCAATGTCTGCCGCTCGCCCCTGTCCGAGCTGACCCTCGCCGAGGTGGGCCGTCGCAACGCGACCCCCGTGCGCTTCGCGAGTGCGGGTCTCGCTGCCCGCACCGGCGCCGCGATGTGCCACATGGCTGCGCGGGGGATCCCGGATGAACCCGCCAGCCACGCGGCTCGTGAGCTGGACCGCGAGCTCGCCACATCGGCGGACCTCATCCTGACCATGGAGAAGGAGCAGCGGGGTCAGGTCGCGCGCGTCGCCCCCGGCACCCAGGCGAAGACCTTCACGCTCACCGAAGCGGCCGCCCTGCTCGATCTGCTCGTCCCCCTCGTGTCCGCCGGTGCGCACGCGCGCTTCACGTCGATGCGCGACATCGCCACGGCCCTGCACGGTCTGCGCGGACGTCTGCCGCTCGACCCGCCCAGCCGGCGTCGTCGGGAACTGCACAGCACGACCGGAGCGTGGATGAGCATCCCCGACGGCCACAATCAGAGCACCTCCGCGCACGTCGCGGTCGTCGACGGCGTCCGTCAGACCTCGGTCCGCGTCGCGACGGGGATCGCAGCCGTCATGGTCGAAACGCTGGCGCGTCCGGCCGCAGAGGCGCCGTCCAGGGAGAATGCCGACCATGCAGCTGCGTGAGTTCCTGCGGGGCCTGCGGGCCGACTGGTACATCGTCCTCATCAGCGTCCTCCTGCTGGGTGGCGCGGCGGCTGCGTACTCGTTCCTGCAGACGCCCGTGTACATGTCGACCTCGAAGGTCTTCGTCTCGACCCAGTCCGCCAACTCGGTGTCGGAGCTGACCCAGGGCGGTACCTACACTCAGCAGCTCGTGAAGAGCTATGCCGATGTCGCGACCTCGCCTATCGTGCTCCAGCCGGTCATCGAACAGCTGGGTCTCGACGAGACGCCGCGTGCACTCGCCTCCCGCGTCTCCGCGAGCGCCCCCCTGAACACCGTGGTCATCGAGATCTCCGCCAGCGACCCCTCTCCCGAGCGGGCTGCGGCGATCGCCGACTCGATCAGCCGCAATCTCGCGGCCGTGGTGCCGGAGATCAGCCCGGCCGCCAACGGCCAGACCTCGCCGGTGAAGCTGACCCAGATCGAAGCCGCGGCGGTGAGCTCCTTCCCCGTCAGCCCTCGCAAGGCCGTCAACATCGGCCTCGGAGTCCTCGTCGGTCTCGGTCTCGGTATCGGGATCTCGGCCCTGCGGCGCACACTCGACGTGCGCATCCGTGGGTCCCGCGATGTCGAGCTCGTCACCGACCGCCCGGTTCTCGGTCGGATCACCCGGGACCCGGTGGCCGCCGAACGTCCTCTGATCGTGCAGGACGACTCGCGCAGCGCGCGTGCCGAGGCTTTCCGCACCTTGCGGACCAACCTGCAGTTCCTCGACTTCGGTCGTGGATCGCGGGTGATGGTCGTCACCAGTGCTGTCGAGGGGGAAGGCAAGAGCACCACCGCCGCGAACCTCGCGATCGCGATCGCCGACAGCGGCCTGTCGGTCCTGGTCATCGACGCCGACCTGCGCCAACCCCGTCTGGCGGACTACCTGGGCATCGACGGCGGCGTCGGCCTCACGGATGTGCTCATCGGCAACGTGGAGGTCGATGACGCCGTGCAGCCGTGGGGTGACCAGAAGATGGCGGTCCTGCCCGCTGGGGAGATCCCGCCGAACCCGAGCGAGCTGCTTCAATCGCCGGCCCTGTCGATGATGTTGACGGCCCTCAAGAAGAAGTACGGCACGATCATCATCGACGCGCCTCCCCTGCTGCCGGTGAGCGATGGGTCGATTCTCGCCCGCCGCGCGAGCGGGGCGATAGTGGTGAGTTCCGTGAAGCGATCGAGCCGTCAGCAGCTGCAGCGCGCGCTCGCCGTGCTCGATCAGGTGGACGCCAAGACTCTCGGCGTGGTCCTCACCCGGGTTCCGCTCAACGGCCCCGACGCGATAGGAGCGACGAAGTACGGTTACGGCGGCGGCAAGGGCAACCGCGGTCGACGTCGGCGCTGAGTCACGAAGGCGCCATCCGGCTCCTTCTGCCCGCTTCGCGTCGTCGACGATCGGTCGGCCTGACGTGCGGTCAGCTGGAGAACCACCCGCGACGGACGGCCCGCCCGTTTCGCAGCGCGTCGGCGAGCGAGACGGCCGTCAGCCCCCGCTCGGCATACGCCGCGAGCAGACCGGAGGCGAGCCGGCCCCGGTCGAAGACCGGCTCCGCCCCGTCGTCGACGCCGTCGCTGTGATCCGCGAAGGAGTCGTGCGCGAGCAGCACGCTCCCGGCGCCCACGCCGTCGGTGGCCTTGCGGACGCGGTCGGCGTCGGCGACGTCGCGTGAGTCCCACAGCGTCGCGTTCCAGAGCACGGGGGTGAGGCCCAGCCGTGTGACCGTGGACCAGGTGCTGAGGTTCTGACGGCCGTACGGGGGGCGGATCCAGCGCACGTTCTCGCCGGTGGCGTCGTGGATGACACGCACCCCTTCGGCCGTTCGTTTGCGCAATTCCTCCGCCCCGAACGAGGTGAACGGGCGATGATCGAGGCCGTGCAGCGCGATCTCGTGGCCCTCGGCGACGAGACGCGCCGCCAGAGCGGGGGATCGGCTCACCCGCCCGGCGAGGACGAAGAACGTCGCCGTGGCGCCGGCTTCCGCCAGTGCGTCGAGGACCGCCTCCGTGCTCCCGGGGCGGGGACCGTCGTCGAAGGTGAGCACTATCTCGGGGCGGCGGGTCTCGACGCGGACGATCGAGCCCAGGGGGGCGGCGAGCGGGCCGGCGTGCCGGAGCAACCGGTGGAGCGGATTGCGTCTCATGGGCGTGCGTACTCCTCGAAGGTTCGTCCGAGGGCGCCGGCGATCATCCCGCGTCCACGATGCAGCGCGCGGAGGCCGCGAGCGCGGTGGGTGAGCGAGCCGGTCAGGGTGCCGAGGACCCATCGCGCGGAGCCGCCGCCGACCCGGATCAGACCGCCCACCGCCCCCCGGGCGACGGCGAGCGCGCGAGCGCGACGCCCCTCCGCGAGCAGGACGTCGAATCTCCCGGCGTTGAGTCCATGACTCCATGCGCGCATGAGGACCCAGCGTCGGGTCAGCCGGTCGTCGGGGACGAAGTCGACCGCGACGGATTCGTCGCACCAGACCATCGTCAGCCCCTGCCTCGCGAGGACCCGCGAGAACAGCGTGTCCTCGCCGCCACCCAGCCCGAGGCTCTCGTCGAAACGGGTGCCGGAGGCTCGGACCTGACCCATGTCGAGCAGGAGGTTGCCGGCTGCGACGACCGGGATGCGCGTGCCGGTCGGCATCCGACGGCGACGGAAGAAGCCACCCGCCTCGATGAACGGAGGGGGTGCGTGTTCGAACTTCGAGACCACGCGGCCCATGACGGCTGCGGCATGTGTGGCCTGCCAGGTGTCGACGAGGTGGTCGAGCCAACCCGGCTCCGCCCATTCGTCGTCGTCGATGAAGACGAGCAGATCCGCGTCTGCGGCCTCTGTCAGAGCCCGGTTGCGAGCAGCTGCGATGCCCGGGCGGGGTTCGCACACGTAGCGGACGCCTCGATCCGCCCACCGGCCGACGGTGTCGCGGGCACTCGCGGCGGGATCGTTGTCGACGATGACGACCGTGGCGTCGATCCCGCGCGGCCCGCGGCTGAGTTCGTCGGCCTGATCGACGATCAGGCCGAGACCGTGACCGAGCTTCTCCGGCCGGCGGTAGGTGAGCATGGCGACGACGAGGGACGTGCGCGACATGCGACTCCGAGGGGCGAGGGTGGGCGGGGCGGGCTATCCGACACTACTCAACGGCGCGAGCGCATCGCCGCCTCCCGTTCGCGGCACAGACCTCCTGCTGAGCTCGCATCGCCGCCGCATCTGTCGAGCGCGCGGTGAACACCGGTGGGCCGCAACGTTCCTGCGACCATCCGGCACGCCTCTCATTCAGCCCCGCTGGGCTGGGTGCAGAGGATCCGCCGCGTAGGCGAGGGATAGGTCGAGCTCGCCCTCAAGCGGGCGGTTCGGGCGCTCGAAAGGAACCACGCCGTCGCTGAGGAAGACGGCCATCTCGACGAAGCTGGAGTAGGCGGCGCCAATGAGATGCTGCGACGAGCCGAGGAGGTACAGGTCGGCTATCGACGACCGCACCCCGTCGACCGTGTTGTAACCGCCCTTGTCGACGAGGGCTACGCAGTTCGAGAACTCGGCTTGCAGCCGTTCCTGTGATTCCTCCGTGTCACATGAGAGGAAGAAAGGTACATCCGGATGGCTGGCCCGGATCGAGCGCATTCTCTGGGCGAACCACTCCACCGGTGACGTCGCTACGGTCTTCGCGTGTGAGACCGTGTGCGTGCGCACCTGTACACCCACGTAGGGGCGCCCACGTAGATGATCATCGAAGACCTCGTGAACCCGACCGGCGATCTCGGGGACGGGCTCGAGTTCGCGGAACTCGGTACGCCAATCTCGTACCCCGGAGGGAGTGGACACCTCCACTCCACCGGATCTGATCTGCCACAGGTGCGAGGCACGATCATCGTCGGAGATGTTCGTGAGGTCCGTGTCGCGGAAGGGGAACGCGATCGCTACGGCACGCGACATGAGGCGCGAAACCGGCCGTCCCGCCTCGAAGCGCCATAACTCGTCCATGCGAGGCCCGAAGAATTCGTCGGTGCTCCATACGTAGAAAAGATCGCGCTCTTCCGCCTCGGCGAGGGCTTTGGCGGACAGGAGTGCCCTTATCCGGTTGCCGAGGCCGTCTTTGCGGCCGGTGTAAATCAACAGCGCCTTTCGGCCTGTGAGTAATGCCATGAACTGCCTCGAATGTACGCGGAGCGGAGTCGGTGGGGTGGGTGTCGGCCGCTTATTGCCCGGGGGTTTCGGGCGGGAGTCGCGCGGCGACCGAAGACATCTTCTGTGCTTGGCGAATCTATCGACATCTTTCCGCCGACGAATCCCCCCGAACGGGTCCGAGAAGATGAGGCAGGTTTGCTTTTCAGGGACGGTCGACCCCAGCCTCCCGTTCGCTGCACAGCAGTCCGGCAGAATGGACGAATGCCCACTTCTACGGACACCACCCCCGCCGAGCACGTCTGGTCGGGTGACTGGAGCCCCCGGCTCGTCGCCTTCGACCTCGATGACACCCTCGCGCCGTCGAAGTCGGCGCTCGAGGCGCCCATGCTCGACGCGCTCACCCAGCTCCTCGAGGTCGCCGAGGTGTGCGTCATCTCGGGCGGGCAGATCAGCCAGTTCCGCACCCAGCTCATCGATGCCCTCGGTCACCTCGATGAGGAGCACCTGACGCGCCTGCACCTCATGCCGACCTGCGGCACCCAGTACTGGCTCCGGCAGGACGGGGAGTGGCGCGAGCAGTACGCCGAGAACCTGACCCCCGAGCAGATCCGTGAGGCGTTCGAGTCACTCGAGAAACGCGCCCGCGAGCTCGGCGTGTGGGAAGAGGAGACCTGGGGCCCCATCCTCGAGGACCGCGGCTCCCAGGTGACGTTCTCCGCTCTCGGGCAGTCGGCTCCCGTGGACGCCAAGAAGGCGTGGGACCCGGATGGGGCGAAGAAGAACGCGCTCGCCGCAGAGGTTGCGAAGGACCTCCCGGAGCTGGAGGTGCGTTCGGGAGGCTCGACGTCGGTCGACATCACCCGTCGCGGTATCGACAAGGCCTACGGCATGACCCGTCTCGTGGAGCTCACCGGCATCCCCGTGAGCGACATGCTCTTCGTCGGCGACCGTCTCGACGAGCAGGGGAACGACTACCCGGTGCTGTCGACGGGCGTTCGTGCCCACGCGGTCCACGGCTGGGAGGACACAGAGGTCCTCGTCCGTCGTGTGGTGGACCACATCCGCAGCGGAGCCTAGGCGCGTCGCGCTGTCCTCTCTCGGAACGGCCTGGCGGCCTACTCGACGTCTGGAGCCCCGGAGCCCCGGAGTCCGGAGGTCGAGTAGCGGAGCGTACCGAGACCGGCCGAGTAGCGAAGCGTATCGAGGCCCTGCCGCTCTCTCGGAGCGCCCTCCCTCAACGTCCAGGAACTTGAGCGGAGCGCAGCGCTCAGCGGGTGCTCGACTCCACGGGGTGGGCGGTCACCGAGCGTGATGCGAACGCGCGCTTGACCACCGGGCCTGCCATCCAGAGCTGCACCGATAGCGCGACGAACAGCATCCAGTTGCCTTCGAGGAGGAGGCGGCTCTCGGTGAGGCTCTGAGCGAGGAGCGCGGTGAGCAGCAGAAGGGGTGCCACAGCGATGGCGACGTCCTTCGTCTCCGCGTGGACCGCGGCCTGGATTGCACGCCAGACGGTCCACACGACGAGCGCGACGGCCGCGAGCGCGCCGACGATGCCGACCTGGAGCCACACGTCGAGAAGCGCGTTGTGCGCCTGCAGGTACTGGACGCCGTCGATGACGACGAGGTTGTGGAAGGGCTTCGCCCAGGGAGCCCAGTAGCTGGTCCAGCCGATGCCGAGGATCGGGTTCTGCTCGGCGATGTGGAAGACCTTGCGCCACACGTCGACCCGGTTGGTGAGATCCGAGCGGCCCAGCAGACCGAGGACGGTGGAACTGTGCTGCAGAACGACGAGAAGACCGAGGAACCCGGCTGCGACGAGCGCGCCGAAGCTGAGCTTGCGGTACTGGGGCGGGATGCGGCGGAAAGCCATGATGACGCCACCCACCAGACCCACGACGAACAGGGCGACGATGACGGTCGCGGAGCGCGTCAGGGCCATGGTGATGCCCGCGAGCGCGAGCCCGGTCATGTCGAGCTTGCCGATGCGCTTGCGGTGCAGCATTCCGACCACGATGGCCACTACGGCGAGCAGCGCGATGAAAGCGAGGAGATTGCGATTGCCCACGAGCCCTTGGATCGGACCGCCCTCGAGCAGGTGGTTCTCGCTCCAGTAGAACGCGCCCGGAAGGTCGGGGCGACGCTCGACCGTGAACGGAGCGAAGCGGTGCCCGATGAAGACCGTGACGAAGACCTCGAAGAGAAGGCTCCCGCCGAGGAGCGCCACCATGCTGAGCTCGAATACGCGCATGAAGCGAACCCGGTCGAGCGATACGGCGAGCAAGACGCCCGCCAGGGCGGTGGCCCACTGGGCGGCGGTGCCGAAGACGGTGACCCAGCGATACTCGCTCCACAGCACCGACGATGCACAGATCACCATGAAGACCAGGAGCGCTGGCGGGACCACGCGAAGAGTGGGGCGGTACTCGATCAGGACCTTGACAGCGATGACCAGCATGATCAGAGACGCGAGGATGAACCCGGGCCAGTCCACCAGGTTCCGGACGGCCTGCCCACCGAATCCGAATAGCAGGAACGCGGCCCCGATGAGGGAGGCACGAAGGTCGGACCTCGACGCCTGGGTGGCGGAGGTCGCGAAGGCGCGGGCGCTCGTGACTACGACCGACGCTGTCGCAGGCGAGGCCCTGAAGGGCTCGTCCATGCCTAAAACACTAAAAGCGAACAGTAGGAATCGGCTGAGAAATACGCCTCTAATGCATGAACGTTACGTGATGTTGACCTATAGGGGGCGCCGAGAGCCCTAAGGGGGCTCCCGGCGCCGGAGCCGGCTCAGACGAACGCGGCCTTGCCGGTGATCTTGCGGCCGACGATGAGGGTGTTCATCTCGCGCGTGCCCTCGTAGGAGTAGATCGCCTCGGCATCGGCCATGTGGCGGGCGACGCCATGGTCCAGCACGATGCCGTTCCCACCGAGCGCCTCGCGGCAGAGGCCGACGGTCTCCCGCATCGCGGACGTCGCGTAGGCCTTGGCGAGCGCGGCGTGCTCATCGGTCTGGCGTCCCTCATCCAGGAGCTGCGAAGTCCGGACCACCATGCCGAGCGATGCGGTGATGTTGCTGAGTGCTTTGACCAGCATGTTCTGCACCAGCTGATGCGACGCGATCGGCTTGCCGAACTGGATCCGCTCGTTGGTGTACTTGACGGCGGCCTCGTAGGCGCCGATCGCGTTGCCCACCGCGGCCCAGGCCACCTCCGCCCGGGTGAGGCGGAGGACCTTGGCGGTGTCGCGGAAGCTGTTGGCGTTCTGGAGCCGCAGCGAATCCGGGACACGCACGTCCTCCAGCGTGATGTCGGCGTTCTGCACGATCCGCAGGCTCTGCTTGCGCTCGATCTTGGTGGCGCTGTACCCGGGAGTCGAGGTCGGGACGATGAAGCCCTTGACCTGGCCGTCCTCGGTGCTCTTGGCCCAGATGACGGTGACGTCGCTGAAGGTGGCGTTGCCGATCCACCGCTTCGAGCCGTTGAGCACCCACTCGTCGCCGTCCCGCGTGGCGGTGGTGCGGAGGCCCTGTGCGGAGTCGGATCCGGACAGCGGCTCGGTCAGACCGAACGCGCCCACGAGCTCGGCGGAGGCCAGCTTCGGCAGCCATTCGGCACGCTGTTCAGGGCTTCCGCCGACTGCGATGGATCCCATGGCGAGGCCGTTCTGCACGCCGACGAACGTCGCGACGGAGGCATCGACACGAGCCAGCTCGAGGGCGACCCAGCCTCGGAACACGGCCGAGTTCTCGAAGGGCTTCGTCTCGTCCCAGGGCATCGCGAAGAGGCCGAGGTCCGCGAGCGGCTTGACGATCTCGTGCGGGAACTCCGCGCGCTCCCAATAGTCGTCGACAATCCCCCGGACATCGCGTTCGAGGTAGTCGCGCAGATCGGCGAGGACCTGCTTCTCCTGCGGGGCCAGCGAGGCGCTGTAGTCGTAGAAGTCGCTGAGAAGAGGCGTGAATTCGGTCATGGTGACGAGAAGCTCCATCGCTGTCAGCCCTGACGGGCGGGTGGATCGAACGACGGCGCACACACGGCGGCCGACGGCCGGACCCGTCGAGGCTAGACACCTCAGCCGGAGGCACCAACCCCATTGGTAGGTTGGCCCAAACCGATGACCGAGGAGATACGTCATGTTTGTGGGCATCACTAACGAGCCGCGCGATTATGCGTGGGGATCCCCCACTGCCATCGCGGAGCTGCTGGGGCGGGAGCCTTCGGGCGGCCCCGAAGCTGAGCTCTGGCTGGGAGCCCACCCCGCGAATCCTTCGCGGATCCTCGCCCCTGCGGCGGTCGGTGGCCACGAGACCCTCGACTCCTGGATCGCCGCCGAGCCCGAGCTGACTCTCGGTGCCGCTCGCCGAGGAGACACCCTGCCCTTCCTTCTCAAGGTGCTCGCCGCGGAGCAGCCCCTCTCGATCCAGGCGCACCCGTCGATCGAGCAGGCGCGGGCCGGCTTCGCGCGCGAGGACGAGGCGGGGATCGACCGATCGCACGCGAATCGCAACTACAAGGACGAGTTGCACAAGCCCGAGCTCGCGTTCGCGCTGAGCCCCCACTTCGACGCGCTCGTCGGGTTCCGTCCGGTCAGCGAGACGCAGTTCATCGTGCATGAGCTCGTCGCGGTGGCGGCCTCCCTTGGGGAGAAGGGGGCCGAGCACCTCGCGGCGCTTCGCCTGCTGCAGGAGAAGCTCGCCGGCGAGGCACCCCTCCAGGACACGGTCACCTGGGCCTTCAGCGACACGGAGGAATCCCGGGCGGCGATCCTCGCCGTCAGCGTGCTCTCGATCGGCGCCCCCGGGTCCTCCAGCTTCGGCCGGGAGTACAAGACCCTCGCTGAGATCGCCGAGATCCACCCGGGTGACCCCGGCATCCTCGTCGCTCTGCTGCTCAATCGGCTCGAGCTCGCACAGAACCAAGCCGTCTACCTGCCGTCGGGGAACGTGCACGCCTACCTTCGAGGCCTCGCCATCGAGATCATGGCCGCGTCCGACAACGTGCTCCGCGGAGGCCTGACCTCCAAGCACGTCGACGTCGACGAACTGATGTCCGTCGTGCGCTGGGAGGAGCTGCCCGCGCCCGTCCTGCGGCCCGAGGAGGGGCCGGACGGCATCGCCGTGTTCCGACCCGACGTCCCCGACTTCCTGCTCGCCCGCGTGGCGGTGGGGGAGGCCGGTTTCGTGCACGGATATCGCAACAGCGGTCCGGACTTCACGGCGTGGGATCCCGAGGGACCCGCGATCATCCTCGTCGTCGAGGGGGAGGTCCAGTTCGCCGGCTCGCAATCCCAGGCGACCCTGCTGCGCGGAGAGGCCGCCTACGTGACACCCGATGAAGGCTCGCTGGAGATCAGCGGTTCCGGGATCGCCTTCATCGCCGGGGTGAACCCGCAGAGCTGAACTACCCGATAGCTCGAACGGCCGCGACTCCCGCCGGGGAGGCGCGGCCGTTCGGCGTAGAGGGCGTCAGGCCGCGGTGTCGAAGTCGCGGCGACGCGCGTCGGACTCGGGCCGGCGGAAGAGCGTGCGGGCGAGAGTGACCAGAGCGATGACGACCGCCACGCAGAGCACGGGGAGAGCGGCGAGAAGAACACCGACCGCGAGAAGGACACCGCCGAGGGCCGAAATGAGCGCGCGCATCCGAGGGACTTCTTTCGATGAGGGGGACTGAAGGGGTGCTCGGGTAAGCGGGGTTCGGGCATTTCGGGTACCCGCGAAGAGAATGGCACACCGCACGGCGACGCGCCAGCCCCGGCGAGTCGGAGCATGTGCGGTGCGGCGTTCTCGGTGAGGCTCACCGACCCCCGGTGGCGCTGAACGTACGGCGGTAGGCCTGTGGACTCGTCCCCAATACCCGCCCGAAGTGGTGCCGCATGACCGCGGCCGAGCCGAAGCCCGTGCGCTGAGCGACGTGCTCGAGGGGGAGGTCGCTCTGCTCGAGCAGATCCTGGGCGCGAAGGATCCGCTGACGGTTCAGCCATGCGGCGGGGGTCGTGCCCACCTCGGCGCGGAACCGCCGGGCGAACGTGCGCGTCGACATCAGCGCCCGGCGTGCCAGGGTGTCGATATCGAGATCCGCATCGAGATTCTCGAGCATCCACGCCGTGACGTCGGCGAAGGAGTCGTCCCGGCGCTCCGGGATCGGGGCCGCGATGAATTGGGACTGCCCGCCGTCTCGTTGCGGTGGAACGACCATCCGCCGGGCGATCACATTGGCGGCCGCCGCACCCAGCTCCTTCCGGACGACGTGGAGGCAGGCGTCGATACCCGCCGCAGTGCCCGCCCCCGTGACGATGTTGTCGTCCTCGACGAAGAGGACATCGGCGTCCACATCGACGCGAGGGTAGAGGCCCGCCAACTTGTCGGCATACATCCAATGGGTCGTGGCTCGGCGACCGTCGAGGACTCCTGCTTCCGCGAGCTGGAACGCCCCGCTGCAGACACTGAGTACCCAGGCGCCTCTCGCGGCGGTGTCCCGGATCAAGGTCAAGACGCGCTCGTCGAAGCCGGCTCGGAAGCGACGCTCGATGTCGCTGGTGCTCGTCGCGCCCGGGTCCGTGCTGGCCGTGTAGGCGGGGATGGCGATGAGGTCGGCGTCCTGAGCCGCGTCCAAGCCCTCCGTCACGGTGAGCGTCAGGCCGTGGGTCATCTTCACGGGGCCGGGCTCGGCCGTGACGACGTGGAAGTCGAAAACAGGGCCGCCCATGTCGCTCCGGTCGATCCCGAACACCTCGCAGACGACGCCGAACTCGAACGGGGCCATTCCGGGGAGCGCCACGACGGCGATCTTCTTCAACACGGATCCTCCTGGTGGCGGGATATCGATGGGGTGGGGCGATTCTGCCACTCGTGGCAGAACCTTACCACTCATAGTTTTTCGGCCATGCTCTGGTTCCTCCTCGTCCTGGCCGCTCTCGCCGTGGTCTCCGTAGTCACCACCTTCATCCGCATGACCGACGATCGACGCTCCCCCCACCTCGCCCCTCCCCGCTCGCGCCGTGGCGACTCCTGAGCGCCGCGCCCTAGGCTCGGTGCCATGGCATGGCTTGTTACCGGCGGTTCCGGGTACATCGGCTCGCACGTGGTGCGCGCATTCTCCGAGGCGGGCATCGAGCCCGTCGTCATCGACACTCTGACGAGCGGCATTCGCGAGTTCGTACCCGAGGGGATCGCCTTCGTGCGCGGCTCGATCCTCGACGGCGACCTCCTGGGGCGCCTCTTCGAGGAGCACGACATCGACGGGGTGGTGCATCTCGCCGGATTCAAGTACGCGGGCGTCTCCGTCACCAAGCCGCTTCTCACCTACAACCAGAACGTCACAGGCACCGCCGTGCTGCTCGGAGCGATGGAGGCCGCGGGCGTCGAACGCATCGTCTTCAGCTCGAGCGCCGCGGTCTTCGGGACCCCGGATGTGGACCTCGTCACCGAGCAGACGGCCACCAAGCCGGAGTCTCCCTACGGCGAATCCAAGCTCATCGGTGAGTGGCTGCTGCGCGACCAGGCTCGGGCGACGACGCTCGCGCACACCTCGCTCCGTTACTTCAACGTCGTCGGTTCCGGGTACCCGGACATCTACGACGCCTCCCCGCACAACCTCTTCCCGCTCGTGTTCGAAGCTCTTCTGCGCGGCGACACCCCGCGCATCAACGGTGACGACTACGCGACGCCGGACGGCACCTGCGTCCGCGATTACATCCATGTCGCGGATCTCGCCGAGGCCCATGTGGCGGCCGCTCAGCGCCTCATGCGCGGCGAGCCGACGGATGCGGTGTACAACCTGGGCAGCGGTTCCGGCGTGTCCGTTCGCGAGATCATGACCGCCATGGCGGACGTCACCGGCATCCCGTTCGAGCCCGAGGTGGCCCCTCGCCGGCCCGGGGATCCGGCGCGCATCGTCGCGACCGGGGAATCCGCCGCGCGCGACCTCGACTGGAAGATGCGCCACACGCTCGAGGACATGGTCCGCAGCGCGTGGGAAGCCCGTCGCCAGGCCTGACGCGGGGTGGGTCGGCGGCTAGCAGGGCGAACCTGGGATTCCTCCGAAACGAGTGGTCGCGACCGGCGGAATCCCTGTTCTGGGGCCATGTTTCATCGATGTTTCCGGCGCGTCGCACAATGCAAGCCGGTACCAACCCTTTACGGTTTGCGACTTGACTAGGGGGGAACGACACCGGTGTAATTACTTCCACGACGCACACACGGGCACCCAGCCCGCCCGTGCGGATGGGGAGACTTCGCAATGACCATTACCGAACTCAGGTCGGGGGTGCCGGACGACTGGTTCGTCGACCCAGTCCGTCTCGGCGTGCCGGGAGTCCGGCGTCGGACCGACGAGGACGACACTCTCGCCTGGCAGGCCGACTCGCTCTGCGCGCAGACCGATCCGGAGGCATTCTTCCCCGAGAAGGGCGGCTCGACTCGTGAGGCGAAGAAGATCTGCGCCAGCTGCGAGGTGAAGACCCAGTGCCTCGAGTACGCGCTGCAGAACGACGAGCGCTTCGGCATCTGGGGCGGGCTCAGCGAGCGGGAGCGCCGCAAGCTGCGCAAGCAGGCCGTCTGAGTCGCGCGACGCGACACATACGAAGAAGGGGATCCGTGCGGGGGCGCGGATCCCCTTCTCTCGTTCGCGGTCCGCTGTCGGACGCCGCGGGGTTCCTCGGGATCCCTGAGGATCCGTGCGCGCGCGGGGTGTCTGACCGGGCCGTGGGGGGCTCGCCCATAGCGTGTTTGGGTGCGAGCAACTGTCACGGCAATCCTCGTCGCCCGCGACGCGGGTGACTACCTCACGCAGACCCTTTCGGCGCTGCGTGCGCAGACCCGTACCCCCGAGCGGCTGATCGTCGTCGAGTTGGGTGACGGGTCGAAGCTCTCCTCGACGGCGGCGGTCGACTATCAACGCGTCCAGGCACCCGCCTCCTACGGCTTCGGCGCGGCCGTGCAGGCCGCCGTCCAACTGCTGGGGCCCGCCGAGTCGGACGACCAGTGGCTCTGGCTCCTCGGCGCCGACAACGCCCCCGAGCCCACCGCTCTCGCTGCCCTGCTGGGCGAGGTCGAGATCTCGCCATCCGTCGCGGTCGCAGGACCGAAGCAGATGCAGTGGAACGATCCCGACTACATCGTCTCCTTCGGTGACACGCTGACCCCGAGCGGCATGGCGGTCGAGATCGCCGAACCCGAACTCGACCAGGCGCAATACGACCGCGAGAGCGATGTCCTCGCCGTGGCCGCCGGCGGGATGCTCGTCCGGCAGAGCCTCTTCGAACGCTTGGAGGGCTTCGATCCGGGACTGCCCGCCGTCGACGATGCGCTGGACTTCTGCGTGCGCGCCCGCCTCGCCGGACATCGCGTCGTGGTGGTTCCGGCCGCTCGCGTCCGCGCCGCGGGGCGTGACGCCCCCGGCACCGCGCACCTCGGCCGCCGGACATCGGCCAACAAGCGTGCTCGCCTCGTGCGTACCGCTCAGCTGCACCGGCGTCTGGCCTACGCCCCGGCTGCCGCGGTGCCGCTGCACTGGCTGAGCCTCATCCCGCTGGCGCTCATCCGGGCGGTCGGACAGCTGTTGAGGAAGCGGCCGGGACGCGTGCTCGGCGAGTTCGGTGCCGCGCTGGCCGTCGCATTCGGGCACACGGGCTCCGTCCTCGAGGCGCGCCGACGGATCGCACGGCACCGGGTAGCGGGCTGGGCGGCCATCGCTCCGCTGCGGCTGCCGTGGGCCGAGGTCCGACGCCGCCGTGCACTGGCTCGCGATGACCAGGCGGCCCGCCGCCGATCCGGTCGGCACGACATCGATTTCTTCGCCGGCGGGGGAGCCTGGACCGTCCTCATCGCGGCCGTCGTCGGCGCGATCGTCAACATCCCCGTCTTCGGCGGTGCCGCCGTCCAGGCGGCCGGGCTCCTGCCGCTCTCACCGATCGCCGCGCTCTGGTCGGGTGTCGGTTACGGATGGCGCTCCACGGGCGGCGGTTTCGTCGGCGCGTCCGATCCGTTCAACTGGCTGCTGGCGCTCCTCGGATCGCTGACGCCCTGGGCGACGTCGACCTCCATCGTGATTCTCTACATCGCTGCCATGCCGCTCGCCGCCCTCGCCGCGTGGCTCACGGCCGCGAGGATCACAGCTCGCCCCGGGATCCGCGTGTTCGCCGCAGTGGTCTGGACCCTCGCGCCGCCCTTCCTCATCGCTCTCCAGGACGGCCGACTGGGCGCCGTCCTCGCGCACCTCCTCCTCCCGTGGCTGGCACTCGCGCTGCTGTCCGCGCGCCGCTCGTGGTCGGCCGCGGCGACGGCCGGCCTGCTGGCCGCCGGAGTCACGGCCGGTGCCCCGTCGTTGCTGCCGGGCCTGCTCGTGCTGTGGGCCATCGCCGTCATCGGCTTCGCCGTCTCCGGGCGGGGCGGCCGCGGCTGGCACCGCCTGCTTCCGTTGCCGATCCCGGCGGCGGCGCTGTTCCTGCCCCTCGCGATCCAGCAGGCCCTGCGCGGAACGCCCCTGGGCGTGCTCGCCGACCCGGGCGTCGCCGTCATCCAGCCCGGTGGGGACGGATCCGCGGCTCGCCTGGCCGAGGTCGGTCGCCTGCTCGCGTTCGATCCCGTCTCCACGACCGTGTGGAGCGACCTGGGGCGCTCCTTCGGGATCGACCTGCCCCATGGACTCGCCGTCGCGATCCTGGCTGCACCGCTGCTGCTGATCGCCATCGCCGCGGTCTTCCTCCCGCGCTCGACCCGCGCGATCGCCTCGTTGGGTGCGGCGGGCGTCGGGTTCGCCACCGCCGTGCTGGCGTCGCGTCTCGTGACCACGGCGGTCGCTGGAGACCCGGTGACGGTGTGGACGGGGTCCGCGGTCAGCCTCTACCTGCTCGGCATCCTCGGCGCGGCAGTCGTCGGACTGGACGCCGTCGCCGGGCGCGCCGCCACCGCCGTCCGTCGGACCGTTTCGACCCTCGCGGCGATCGGCGTCGTCGTGGCGGCTGTGCCGCTGCTGATCGTCTCGATGATGGGCGGGGGAGCCGTCGCCGGCGGCGCGGCCACGGTGCCGGCGCTCGTCGCCGCCGAGGCGGTCACCGACCCGACCATCGGCACCCTCGTCCTCTCGCCGGGCGCGGACGGTATCGCCGCCCGTCTCGAGCGCGGCGCCGGAGACGCGCTCGACGAACGCACCACTCTCGCTGCCACGGCCCGAGCCGGCGACCTCTCGGCGGACGACGAGCGGGTCGCGGTCCTGGTCGGCAACCTCGCGTCGCGCAGCGGCTTCGATCCGGTTCCCGATCTCGAGGCGCTCCGCATCGGTTTCGTGCTCCTCAGCTCGGCGGACCCGGACGGCTCGGCCCTTCGAGCTCGTGCCGCCGCCGCGCTCGACGGCAACAGCCTCTTCACGCCGGTGACGTCCACCTCGTTCGGGACCCTCTGGCGCTATGTCGGCCTCGATGCCGGTCTGACGACACCCGCCCCCGTGGGCCCCGGCCCGCTGGACACCTCACTCGGCGTGATCATCCTGCTGTCGCAGGCCCTGGTGCTGCTGTCGACGCTGCTGCTCGCGCTGCCGACCGGAACGCTCGCCGAGCGCGTCCGCCCCGAGCGGCGGAGCCGCCGTGCCGGAGGACGGCGCAGGGTCCGCCCGGACCCCGCATCCGCCCGCACCGCCACCGTCGACCGCGCCGCGCCGCCATCGTCCGCCGATCCCGCCGCGGACACCCCGGATGCCGTGGCCGATCCGGCCACGGGCTCAACGCACGCGGACGGGGACGACGTCTCCGCCGGCCTCGTCACCACCCCGTCGGGAGGACGCTCATGAGCAACACCGGTCTCCGCGTCGGCGGTCGTCTGCTCGGGGGCCTGCTGACGGTCGCGGCGGGTGCCGCGCTCGTCTGGGGCGCCGTGGCGCTGCCGGACGCCGACGCGGTCGGTTCGGAGGGCTCGGCGGGGCTCGTCGTCGACCCGGTCGCGGTCGGCCAGCAGAGGGTGTGCCCGGGGCCGCTCATGCGCCTCGGCGATCAGAACGGTCAGAACGCGACCGCCCTCTCCTCCTTCGGTTCACCGTCGACCGTGACCAGCGACGGCGCCTCGACCTCCGCGCTGCAGACCGTCGACGTCGCCTCCACCGGCGGGTCGAGTGCATCCGCCGTCCAGGCGTCGGCCGATGCGCCGCTTCTCGCTGCGGTTCAATCGCAGGTCGCCGCCGAGCAGGATCAGACGGGGCTCGCGGTCGCGTCGTGCAGCGAGAGCGTGGCGTCGAGCTGGCTCGTGGGAGGCGCCACCGACACGGGCCGCACCACGCTCCTTCTGCTCGCCAACCCCAGCGGGGTCGAGTCCATCGTCAACGTGTCGCTCTACAACGACACGGGTCTCGTCCAGGCCTCGGGGCTGACCGACCTGGTCGTCGCTCCCCGGAGCCAGCGTGTCCTCTCCCTCGCCGGGTTCGCGCCCGGTGCCAGTGCCGTGGCGGCGCATGTCGAGAGTCGCGGCGGCCTCGTGGTCCCCACCCTCCAGCCGTCCGTGGTCCGTGGACTCGAGCCCGGCGGGACCGACTTCATCAGCGCGACCCAGTCGCCCAGCACCGACCAGCTCATCCCTGGACTGCGCGTGACCACCGCCGACCTCGCGGCGGCGCGTGCGCGAGTGGGCGGCTCGACCGACACCGCGACCGCGCTGCGCGTGCTCGTTCCGGGCGACGCCGACGCGACCGTGTCCATCGGTGTGACGGCCGACGCCCCAGGGGCTGTCGGCAACACCTACGACGCCGAGGTGAAGGCCGGCACCGTCAAGGACATCCCGCTCACCGGACTCGGCGACGGGACGTACACCGTGTCGGTGCAGTCCGACGTCCCCATTGCGACGTCGGCTCGGGCCGCTGCTGTCGCCGCTCCGATCCCGGGGTCCGAGGCGGCTGAGCAGCAGATCTCCTACGAGGTCATCGACGGGGGAACCCTCGATGCCTCGGTGGTCGCGGGCCAGCGCATCGACCTGGCTTGGTTCGTGGCGGCCCCGCAGCTCGGCGACCAGGTCGCCTTCGCCGTCGCCGACGCCCCCGAGCCCCTCCTGACGGTGACCGCGGCGAACGGTCAGCCGGCGTCCGTGCGCCTCATCGGGCAGAACGGATCCGAGCTGTCGCTCGAGGTGAGCGCAGGGTCGACGGCGAGCCTCGTCCTGACCCCTCGCCAGGTCTACCGCGTCGAAGGCGCGTCCGGAACGGTTGCCGCGATGAGCTACGCGGGTACCGGGGAGCTGGCATCGACGCCGCTGCGGCCCGCCAGCGCTCTGGCGTCGCCGGTCACGATCTTCCGCTGAGCAGCCCGGGCGGACCGAGCGCCGGCGCCGGTCAGTGGTCGCGGAAGCGTTCGGGGCCGAGATCCCAGGGGTCTCTCCCGAGGTACTCGCCCGCCGCCTTCATGACGCAGCTCTCGACGATCATGCGCATGTGCAGTTCGTCGCGCACGTGGAGCTTCGACATCCGCTCGATCGGCAGCCGGTAGAGGATGATGCGGTTCTGCGGTGCGATGACGCGATAGCGGTCGAGCCCGGCGCCGCTCGTCTCCGACGGCAGACCGGCCACCTCGAAGCTGACCGCGTCGAGCTCGGGCCACAGGCCGCGCAGATACTCGGCCGTGTCGGCCACCGCGTCGTCGAACATCTCGATGCGGCCGCGCAGCATGGGCAGCTGCGGGCCCGCGACGGATGACCGGTGCCCGCGTCCATGCCGATCGAGTCCTCGCGCTCGGGGAGCTCGGGCGGGACCGCCGGTCGATCGTGAGCGTGCCATCGCTCGTCATCGTACCCGCGCCGGTGCTCGAGTCGCCCGTCCCGAAGAGGTCTCACCGTGCGGCGCCCGGAGGGTTCGCGGCGGGATATCCTGACACCGTTATGACTGCTCGCCTCTGCTCCCGCGTCAGTTGCGGTGCCGAGGCGATCGCCACCCTCACCTACGTCTACTCGGACTCGATGGCGGTGCTGGGCCCGCTCAGCGAGAACGCCGAGCCCCACAGCTACGACCTCTGCGCCGTGCACGCCGGTCGGCTGTCGGCACCCAAGGGATGGACGATCCTGCGTCACACCACGTTCGACACCGCCTCCTGAGGGCGGTCGTCAGCGTTCGGGGAACCGGTGCGGCCGTGCGGTGAGGACCGGGCCGAGCGCGTCGAGACGCTGACGCTCGAGACGGAGGGCTTCGGCTTCTCGCTCGCGTCGCAGCGTCGATACTGCGGCGAGCAACAACTCGGGTTCGACGTTCGGTATCGGTGAGACGAAGGTCGCCACCGAATCGGCCAGGGCGCCCGCCTGCCGACGTCGGGCGTCGGGTGTCAATGACGGCGCCGCGACCATGAATGCCGCGATCCGGCGCGCGAGCGGATCGGGGAGGCGCGCGACGTCGGCGAGTCGCGACCACTCGACCAGCGCTTCAGGGACTCCCCACGTCATGGTGTGCGGTGCGGGGACCCGCTCCACCTGCGCGTGGGTTCCGGCCATGAGGTCGCCGAGGCGTTTGGCGCGCGGCGTCAGCAATCCCATGAGCGCGGCCAGACCGCCGAAGGTCAGCCAGATGTCGATGAGTCCGGCGAGCGATCGCACGAAGGCGTGGCGGAACGAGATGGCTCCGCCGTCGTCGCGCACGATCCGCAAGCCCAGGGCCAGCTTGCCGAGCGAACGCCCGCGGGTCGCGTACTCGACGATCATCGGAACGATGACCAGCACCGTCACGAGCAGGGCGATGGTCATGGCGGCGGTGGCTGCCGGATCGAGGCCGCCCTCGGTGCTGAGGTAGGCCAGTGCGAGGAGGGCGGCGATGACCACTACTCCACTGGCGAGGAAGTCGATGATGAGAGACGCGCCGCGTTGAATGAGCGAGGCGGGACGCACGTCGAGTCCGACGGCCTCACCGGCCACGACTTCGTGGTCGCCGTACATCGCGAGATCGTCCGGGTCGGCCATGCCATCATCGTAGGCGTGGACCTCGACGCCTACTCGGCTGCGCACCGGGACGAGTGGTCCCGTCTCGAGACGCTCGCCACGCGACGCCACCTGGACGGGCCCGAGGCCGACGAGCTCATCGAGGGCTATCGCGCGGGCTCGGCGCAGTTGTCGCAGATCAAGAGCTCGGCCGGTTCCACCCGGGTCGGTGATCGGCTGTCGGTGACGCTCTCGCGGGCGCGGCTCCGCTTCACCGGGACGGGCGACAACATCCTCGCCGGAATCCCGACCTTCTTCGCGGCCCAGCTGCCCGCCGCGCTGTATCGCATCCGCTGGCTCACTCTGGCCGTGGCCCTCGCCACCATCGTCATCGGGGCGTTCTATGCTTTCTGGATCGCGAACGACCCGCAGGTGCTCGCGTCCTACGGCAGCGACGCGGATCTGCAGAGATACGTCGACAGCAGCTTCGTGAACTACTACAGCGAGAACCCGGCGGCATCCTTCGCCGGTCAGGTGTGGACCAACAACGCCTACATCGCCGCGCAGTGCGTGGCCTTCGGGGTCACCGGCGTCTTCGTGCCCTACGTGATCATGAGCAACGCCCAGGGCATCGGCGTCGCCGCGGGCGTCATGCACGCCTATGACCGCGGTGACGTGTTCTTCGAGTACATCCTCCCGCACGGGATGCTCGAGTTGACGTGCGTCTTCGTGGCCGGCGCCGCCGGGCTGCGCATCTTCTGGGCCTGGGTGTCACCCGGATCCCGTACGCGTGCCGAGGCGCTCGCCGAGGACGCTCGGGCGCTGTTCACCGTGGCCATCGGCCTCATGATCGCGCTGTTCGTCTCGGGACTCGTGGAGGGCCTCGTGACGCCGTCCGATCTGCCCTGGCCGGTCAAGATGACCATCGGGGGCCTCGCGCTCGCTGCTTTCCTCGCCTACATGCTGATCCTCGGCCGTCGTGCCTACCTGGCGGGCGAGACCGGCGACGTCGGCGAGTTCGAGACGGGCGCGAAGCGGCTCATCGCGGGGTGACCCTGAGGCTTCCCCGACGGGGGGCGGCGGCTCAGGGGGCGGTCGAGAACGCGCTGAAGGCCGCAGTGAAGGCGGCCGCGACGACGGCGATCGACACCACCATGCTGATCACGGTCGCCCCGATGTAGACCCAGAGCGGACCCATGCCCACCCGCACGCGGCGGCGGAGCACGACGGTGCGGCCGATGATGTAGACGAGTCCGGACAGGAATGTCCACGCCCAGTGGAACGGCTTCACGACGCCGACGCGCTTGAGATTGCGGTGGTCGAGGAAGGCCAGGAAGACGGCGGCGGCGTAGGTGAGCCAGCCGAGGCCCACGACAGCGAAGTAGCCGGGCGTGTAGATGGCGAAGGGGTTGGCGGGGTTGTCCATCTGCGCCTGCATGGCTCCGCCGAAGTCCCAGAGGCCCAGCGAGATGGCCGACACGATGGGGAGGGCGGCGTAGATCCAGATGAAGGGCGTGTTGAACTTCGTATCCGCGGGGAGTGCGGGCTGCACGGGGCGGCCGTCGGCTCCGACCGGAGTCGACCATTCGGTCGGCTCGAACGCATCGGTCCACGCAGTGCCGTCCCACCATCGGCGCGACGGACCACCGGCGGGGTCCGGGTAGTACCCGGCGGCGGGCTGGACGGGACGATCGGCGTTCTGCGGCTCATTGGTCACGCGTTCGAGGCTATCGACCCGGGGTGCGTTCTGTCACCGGGATGGGGTCGAAGGCTGGTGCGTCGACCGTTCGTGAAGGCGAGGCCGGATCACCCCCTTTGGTCTTACGGAAACTCGCCGTCGGGTGCTTCCCATGCAAAGGAGCGCCGCCAGCGCGGAGGGATATCCCCAGTGGTGAACCGCGACAGGGTGCCCTGCTCATCGACGGTGACGTGAAGCCACCGCTGAACCTGTACGGACGGCGAGGTGCCACCGAACCAGGGCACGGGGCTGACCAGTTCGAGCAGGAGCCGCCACCACGGGGGCGGCACCTCGTGGACCATCACCATGTCGAACGCGTTCCGCTCGGTCACCGTCCACCCGTCGTTCATCCGCCGCATCATCTCCGCACGGAGAAGGCGGGTGCGGGTGTTCGCATTCACGCGGTCATCATGACAGGCAGGGATTCCCGGCCCAGCGGACTTGGACCCATCGGGGGTGTCCGTATCTACCGGGAGCCAATGGCGGTAGGTCTCGATGCTCGGGACGGTTAAGGCGTGTTTTTTATTCGGCGGCTCTGCCGAATGGGCTGTTCGCCGCCGAGGGCAGGGGAAGGAATGAGATGACCAAGCGCCAGGCGTGGATCACGCTCGCATTCTCGCCTCTCTTGGTCGCAACCGTGGCGTTGATAGCCGCCCAGCTATGGCCGTTCGCCATCATCACTGCCGCCGCAGCCGTCGGCACAGTTCTTTGGTCACGGGTCGTTGCCAGGCGCGAACTCGGCGACGAGGCGCTCCGGGCAGAGGCGGAATGGGAAGCGGCCCAAGGTGATGGACCGCGATGACGAGATCCGTCGCCTGAGGGTCCGCATCCGAGGTGACGTGTTCCTCATCATCCTCGCCGTCCTGCTGCAGCTGGCTCTTCTCGGCAAAGCCCTAGGTGACGGCGTCGCCATCTCCTGGTGGATCTGGGCGCTCGCTCTGGTCACCTGCGCCCTCACGATATCGATCTCAGGCCGTAGAGCCCGTCGCTTGTCGGAGCGCTACCGGCGGCTCAGATGCAACGAGGAGTAGCTCGGAGGCGGCCTACAGTCATGCCCGTCACGGAATCGGCCTTTGCGTAGGAGGACAGCGACTAGTGCCCTGACAACACCGGGCATCCGCCGTCGCCGACGGCTGTGCAGAACCGGATGGCGTTGTCGTTGTCATCGGTCTGCACGTCGGTGCCGAATCCGAGATCGGTGAACGCAGAGACAACGGCGTCCGTTGTGGGAGGTCGGGGGAGTTGCTCCAGTGCCTGTTGGATCGAGGTCATGTTGGCTTCGTTGACTCGATCGACTGTCGCGAAGCACACCAGTAAGAGGGCGATGCCAAGTGCGGGGAGTCGAGTAGAAACAGCGTCTCGTAAGGGGATTCCCAAACGGGACGCTCCACGTCTGCAGAGCACCCCAACGAATGTCTGAGGTCCCCAGTACCTGTGAGCAGCTTCGCTCTGTGTCGCGGTTTTCGCTGCGTTCCGTGTCGGGTTAGGTGGTGCCGATGACGAGGGTGCTGCGGGCGGCTTCGACGACGTCGTTGGTGATGACGTCGAGCTCGTTGATC
>CAJYYA010000009.1 GCA_913778905.1 uncultured Naasia sp.
GAACCCCCTGAACGGCATCGCGAGATGCGCGAATCGCACCACGCCCAAGCAATTCAGCGCTCGCCTCACCGTCTTCGTCATCGGAAGCTGACCGGCGCCATCGAGCGATCAGAGAACGCCGCCATCAGGCGAGCAACCCCACAGAGCTAGTTCCGTGAGTCGTGTCTCACAACTCGTGTCCGCGAACTATGTAACGAGCGCGACGTTCGCGTTACGCTGAGGACATGGCCACGATCGGATACGCCCGCGTCTCGACGCGCGAGCAGAACCCCGACGGTCAGACCGACGCGCTCGAAGCGGCCGGTTGCGACAAGATCTTCGTCGAGCACGCCTCCGGCACCCTGGCGAAGCGACCCGCGCTGACCGATGCTCTCGATTACCTGCGGGAGGGGGACTCCCTCGTCGTGACGAAGCTCGACCGGCTTGGCCGCTCCGTCCGCAACCTCAAGCAGATCGCCGACGAGTTACAACAGCGTGGAGTGGGCCTTCGGGCGCTGTCCCAGGGCATCGATACGACCACCCCGGGCGGAAGGTTGTTCTTCCATATGCTCGCCGCGATCGCCGAGTTCGAGCACGACCTGATTGTGGAACGCACGCATGATGGCCTTGCGGCAGCGCGAGCTCGGGGACGCAAGGGCGGCCCGAAGTTCAAGATGACGCCGACGAAGATCCGGCAGGCGCGCGCTATGTATGACGAGGGTGCGCACACCGTGCAGGAGATCGCCGACACCTTCGGGGTATCTCGCCCCACGATCTACCGGCACCTGGCCGAGCACGTCGAGCGGGCCTGACGAGGGATCATGGCTCACCTCAGCGACCGGCAGAAAGCCGAGCTCTGCGCCAACACCTCGACGGTGTGCCGTGGACACATATCGCGGAGCACTCCGGCGTCACGGTGCGAACCTTGCAACGATGGGCCGCTCGCATAGACGCGGGGCAGCTCGCAAGACCACCCCGCCGAGATAGAGGTGCCTCCCGTACCCCCACAGAACTGGTCACGGCGATTGAGGCGCTGGGCGTACGCCGGCCGGCTCCCACCATCGCGTACATTCATCGGCGCATCGGCGATATCGCGCGCGATCGAGGTTTGCCCGCACCCGGGTACACGACCGTTCGCCAAATCGTGCACGCTATCGACCCGGGCCTGACAGCTCTAGCTGAGGGCGGTGACGCCGCGTATCGCGACAAGTTCGAGCTCGTCTACCGGCGCACGACAACCGCCCCGAATGAGCAGTGGCAGATGGACCACACGCTGATGGACGTGATGATCCTCGACGACAAGCAGACGCCTGTGCGCCCCTGGCTGACGATCGTGCTCGATGACTACTCTCGTGCCGTCGCCGGATACGCGCTCGGGGTTTCGGCGCCCACGGCCGAGCACTCCGCACTGGCGTTTCATCAAGCCGCGAGCCGGAAACGACGTGCCTCGTGGGTGGTGTCGGGGCTCCCCGATGTTCTCTACAGCGATCACGGGTCGGATTTCACCTCTGCTCGGATCGAACAGGTGTGCCTAGACCTGCGCGTGCGCCTCATCCACTCTCGAGTCGGCGTTCCGCAGGGCCGCGGGAAGATCGAGCGGTTCTACCGCACCATCGCGACCGAACTGCTCCCGCACCTACCCGGCTTCATCCCGCACGGCATCGGCGGCACACCCACCAGCGCGCCCACGTTGAACCTGCACCAGCTCGACGACGTCCTCGAGCGCTTCATCGTCGACGAATACAACGAGCGCCCGCACTCCGCGACCGAGACGGCGCCGCACGCGCGCTGGCGCAGCGGGAGCTTTATCCCGCGTATGCCCGCACACCCGGAAGACCTCGACGCGCTGCTGCTGACCGCCACCGCCACCAGACGCGTGCAGCGCGACGGCATCCGGTTCGCCTCCACCCGATACGTCTCGCCCGTCCTCGCCGCCTACGTCGGTGAAGACGTCACCGTCCGGTACGACCCCCGTGACCTCGGCGAGATCCGTCTGTTCCACGACAACGCATTCCTGTGCCGCGCGATCGCCCCTGAACGCTCCTCCGAAACAATCACGTTCGCCGACCTGCAGAGCGCAAGGAACACTCGGCGTCGGGCGCTGAAGCGGCAACTACGCTCCCTCAGCAACGTCGCCGGCTCTCTTCCGGAGGACACTCGACACCGACCCGCGGCCGCGCCTCTCTCTCCACCCGAGCCCGACGCGCCAACCCCGCAATCGAAGAGACACGGACTGAGGACCTATGCCAGCGACTGAACCGACCGTCGGTAAACCGGTATCCGTCCTCGTCGGCGCGGACGACGACGGGCGACGGTTCCTCAACGGCACCTTCGACGAATTCACCCAGGCGCCCCCACCACACTCCGACACCGGCCCTGCGTTCGTCAGCACCCGAGAGCACCGACGTTTCGTGGAGTTCGCCGACACCGTACGCTCACACCGGTACATCGGCCTCTGCTACGGTCCACCCGGCATCGGCAAGACCCTCTCCGCCCGCCACTATGCCGGCACCGACGAGTGGGAACAGTGGTACCCGCTTGCCCGAAACGGTGGCCCGCTCCCTCCCGTCCCCGAGGATGTTCAGCAGAGTCGAACGGCGTTCTTCACCCCCACGGTCGCCGCAACCATCAAGCAGATCGATCAGGGCCTGCCCCGCGCGTGCCAGCAAATCTCCTGGGCCATCGACTACGCCCAGCATGGCCACGTCGACCCTTACGTCCACCCCGAATCCCAACACAGCGGGAACACAGAATTGCTCATCATCGACGAGGCCGACCGTCTCAAGACCGCTGGCCTCGAACAGGTCCGCGACTTCTACGACCGCCACCACCTGGGCGTCATCCTCATCGGTATGCCCGGCATCGAAAAACGCCTCGCACGCTACCCCCAGCTCTACAGCCGCATCGGCTTTGCCCACGAATACCGCCCCCTCCGCAGCGACGAACTCACCGCCGTTGTCACGCAGCGCCTCCCTGCACTGGATCCCACCGACGCGGGACTAGCTCACTCGGCGGCCCTTGCCGCCATCGTGCGCGCCACCAACGGGAACTTCCGCCTCGCCGATCGCCTCGTCACTCAGATCCGACGCGTTCTCACCATCAACGGCCATACCCACCTCACACCCGAGGCCGTCGACGCCGCTCTAGAGGCCCTCCTAATCGGACGCTAAACGACGCGACGAACGTGACAATTACCGCCGCGCTTCACAGCGCTGACGGACGGCGCCCTGCGTTTCGCTGCGCACAACGGACGGGCACCCGCCCATTGAGCGCAGCGAAATGAAGGGGAGTCAGCTGCGCGCGAGCTGCGCTGCCCCGTGCTCGTTTCCCGGCGGCCCCAGCGGGCCTCCTCGACGAGCGGGTGAGGCGCGGTCAGCCGTGCTGGAGGGTGCGGCCCCCGTCGATCACGAGGACCTGACCCGTCACGAAGGAGGCATCATCGCTCGCGAGGAAGTGATAGCCCGCCGCGATGTCCTCGGGGCGGCCGACGCGGCGGACGGCCTGACGCTGCGACACGTCCGCGATGCCCGCGGCGCCGAGGGAGTTGACCTCGTCGAGGGTCTGCGGAGTCTGGATGATGCCGGGCGCGATCGCGTTGACCGTGATGCCCGATGGCCCGAGCTCAGTCGCCAGCGTCCGCACCATCCCCGCGACCCCCGCCTTCGCCGCCGAGTAGTGCGCGTGGTCCACCCACGATTCGATGACGCCGACGGTCGAGGTCGTGGCGAGCAGACGGCCGCGCCCCGCCTTGCGCATGGGCCCCACGGCGGCGCGGAACGTCCGCCACACGCCGGTCAGGTCGATGTCGATGATCTGCGTCCAGTCCGCCTCGGTCATCTCGGCCAGTGCGTGCAGACGGGCGATGGCCGCATTCGCGACGACGGCGTCGAGGCGTCCGAAGGCTTGCGTGGCCACTCCCACGAGCGCCTCCACGGACTCGGTGTCGCGGACGTCGACCTCGCGCACCTCCACCCGGCGCCCCAGAGCGCGCACATCGGCGACGACCGCGTCCATGTCGTGGCCGTCGGCGGCGTGGTCGCCGAGCACCAGATCGCTACCGGCCGCGGCGAGGCGGCGGGCGGTGGCGGCCCCGATGCCGGAGGCGGCTCCGGTGATGACCGTGACGGTCCCGTCGAGAGAGAACATGCGGATACTCCAGGAGGTCGAGAGGGACGGGGATCAGTACGCGGTCCAGCCGCCGTCGACGGGCAGCAGCGCCCCCGACACGAAGCGGCAGTCGTCGGAGACGAGGTAGGCGGCGGCCGCCGCGATGTCGTCGGGCACGCCGAGGCGGCCGAAGGGGGTGCGCATCAGCGAGAACTCGGTGGCGGCGTCGATGGTGCCGTGGTCGAGGTAGTCGCGCTCCCCCGGGTGGTCGCCCGTGATGATGCGCCCCGGTGCGATGGCGTTGACGAGGATCCCCTCGCGCCCGTAGTCCACCGCGACCTGGCGGGTCAGCTGGATCACGCCCGCTTTAGCGACCGAGTAGGTCAGTGCCCCGGGCGGGCCGGTGATGCCGAGCTGAGAGGCCATGTTGACGATGCGGCCACGCACGCCGTCACGCTCCTCCTGCCCGAGCATCACGCGCACGGCGGCGCGAGTCATGACGAACGCGGTGCGGAGGTTGATGTCGAGGTAGGCGTCCCACTCCTCGTCGGTCGTATCGAGGAGGCTCGAGCCGCCGAAGCGGCCGGCGTTGTTGACGACGGCATCGACTCGCCCCGTCGGTGCTGCCGCGGCGGTGAAGACTCGCTCGACATCGGCCGACGAGGTCGCATCGGCCTCGATCGCCTCGGCGGACCCGCCCGCCGCACGGACCGCGTCCACGGTCTCGGTGGAACTGCGGAGATCGACGGCGACGACGTGCGCGCCGTCGGTGGCGAGCCGCAGGGTGATCGCGCGACCGAGTCCGGCCGCGGCGCCCGTCACGACGATCGAGCGGCCGGCCAGAGCCGTCACGCGGTCGCCTTCGTCAGCGACGCGACGAGCGTGTCGGGGAACGTGCCATCGGTCTCGAGCACGACGGTGCAGTTGCCGCCCGTGATGCCCGTGAACCCGCGCCATTTGGTGCGCGTGTCGCAGATGGTCGCTCCGCGGCCCGGGCCGTCGGTGCAGTCGACCACGACGTCGATTCTCGGTGCAACGAGCGGCACCACGTCACCGGTCAGGACACCGGCGGCGAGCGCGTCGTGGCAGGGCGAGCTGAAACGGCCGTAGGACTCCCGGCCGAAGTGCTCGAAGTAGAACCCGGTCGCGGCGCCGACGAAGTTGGCGGCCGGTTCGGTCGAGGCGAGCAGCGCGTCACGGTGCGCCTCCGTGACGACCTCGCGCATCGTCACGTCGAGCGGCACGAGCGTGGTGGTCCACTCGGCGGAGATGACCTCCTGGGCCGCCTCGGGGTCGTGGATGATGTTCGCCTCCGCGGCGGCCGACTGATTGCCCGGTCCATCTGCGGCCCCGCCCATGATGACGAGGTCGACGATGCGGTCCGGGAGGTCGGGGTGTTCGCGCAGCGCGTGGGCGAGGTTGGTCAACGGGGCCAGGGCGAGGATGCGGAGTCGGCCTGCGTATTCGGTGGCGAGATCGTCGATCAGCTGCACCGCGGTGCGCGGATCGGGATCGGTCTGCACGTCGAGCGGAAGTCCCGCATCGCCGAGCCCGTCGGTGCCGTGGACGTGCAGGGCGAGGTACTCGAGCTCGCTCGCGATCGGCTGCTCCTCGCCGACGGCGACGGGGATGTCCGTCCGGCCGACGAGCTCGAGGATGCGGAGCGAGTTGACGGCGCACTGCGCGGCCGTGTTGTTGCCGAAGACGGTCGTGATGCCGACGACCTCGACGTCGGGGTGGCGCAGCAGGTAGAGCAGGGCCATGGCGTCGTCGATACCGGTGTCGCAGTCGACGAGGACGGGGGTGCGCTCGGCGGAAGTCATGGTGTCCTCTTCTCTCAGCCGCGCGGGATGATCGCGGGCACGTAGTTGGTCTCGGAGACGTCGAATCGCTCACGGCGTCGGCGGCCGATGGCCTGCACCGCGAGCGCGACGACGGTTGCCACGTAGGGCAGCATGTGCAGCAGCTGAGGCGAGACGGTGCCAGTGCCTTGGATCTGGATTCCGAGCGCGGTGGCCGCCGCGAACAGCAAGCTCGCGAGCACGGTGCCGAGCGGGGTCGCCCGGCCGAAGATCACCGCGGCGAAGGCGATGAACCCGAGGCCGCCCGTGAGGTTCGAGTTGAAGGACGCGACCGAGCTGATCGACAGGTAGGCCCCGCCCACGCCGGCGAGCGCGCCGCTCAGCAACAGGGTCGCCGTGCGGATCACGACGGGCTTGATGCCCACCGCGAGCGCCGCCTCGTCCGACTCGCCGACCGCCTTCACATGCACGCCGAAGCGGGTCCTATTCATCACGACGGCGCCCACGGCGAACAGCACGATCGTGATGTAGAGAAGGACGCTCTGCCCGCTGAGTGCGGGACCCAGGATCGGGATGGACTCGAGCGGTCCGAGCGGGATGCGCGGGATGAGCTGCACTCCGGTCGGCACGTACGTGCCGGTCGACCCGAGGACGTTCGTGACCACAAGCAGGGTGAGGCCCGTGGCGAGGAGGTTCGCCGCGATACCTGCGATGAGCAGATCGCTGCGCAGCACGAAGGCGGCGAACGCGAGCAGCGAGGCGTACAGTGCGCCCGCCACGATGCCGGCGATGAGGCCGAGCCAGGGGGTTCCGGTCGCGGCGGCCACGGCGATCGCCGCGAGGGCGGCGACCAGCATGCAGCCATCGAGGGCGATGTTGGAGGCACGGGCCCGCTCGGCGAACATGCCGCCGATGGCGGGGGCGAGGATCGGGATGAGGCTCGCCAGGGTGAGCGCGAGGAAATCGCCGAACACGTTCACGATCCGCTCCGTCCGAGGCGCTGGCTGGTGATGAGCAGGATGAGCACTCCCTGGAGCACGAAGACGAGGGAGAAGGGCACGTTCGACGAGGCCTGCATGGCCGTCGCCCCTGTCATGAGCGAGGCGTAGAGCGCCGCGGCGACGAGGATGCCCAAGGGGCGCAATCGACCGATCAGAGCGACGGTGATCCCGAGGAATCCGTACTGCGGCGAGAACCCGGAGATGTAGGAGTGAGTGATGCCGAGTACGGCGACGCCGCCCGCGAGTCCCGCGAGTCCACCGCTGACGGCGAGCGAGACGAAGAGGTAGCGACCCGACTTGACGCCGAGATACTCGGCGAAGGCCGGCTGCAGGCCCGCTGCCTCCATCCGCATGCCCGTGCGGGTGCGGTCGAAGAAGATCCAGGCGAGGACGGCGATGACGACGACCAGGAAGACGCCGACGTTGGCGGGCGAGGGCGGCGGCAGGATGCGGGCCAGCCAGACGCTCTCGTCGAGGGGCGGCGTCTCGACTGCGCCCGAGTCGGGGTCGCGGAAGAAGTCGGTGACGAGGAAGAGGGCCAGATCGGCGGCGATGTAGTTGAACATCAGCGTCGTCAGGATCTCGTTGGTCCGGAACTTCACGCGGAGGACCGCGGGGACCGCGATCCACAGTGCTCCCGTCACGGTCGCCGCCACGAGAGCCAGGATCTGAGCGCCGATACCCTGCACGCCCGCATTGCCGGCCACGACGGCGGCCGCGAGACCGCCGAGCACCAGCTGACCCTCGGCTCCGATGTTGAACGCACCGGCCCGGAACCCGACCGCCGCGGCGAGCGCCGTGAGCACCAGCACCGTCGCGATGGCGATCATGCTGCCGATCGAGTACGGGTTGCGGAACGTACCGAACACGAAGGACCCGAAAGCTTCGAGCGGATTCTCCGCGACGAAGAGCATGATGACGAAGCAGACGACGACGCCCAGCACGACCGCGATGACGGACTGGCTGAGCCCCAGCGGGACGACACGGCGCGCGGCGGTGAACCAGTTCGTGCGCGGCGGTATCTGCTCGGAGGTGACCGGCGCGTCGTTGTGCGCGTCGGTGGGGGGCGGGGCTTGTGTCACTTCTTGCCTTCCAGCATCGCGCGGCCGACCTCGGCCTCGGTGGGGCGTCTGCCCGAATACTCGGCGACGATGCGACCGGCCGACATCACGAGCACGCGGTCGGCGATCTGCGTGACCTCCTCGATCTCACTGGAGACGAGGAGCACGGCTCCCCCGGCGTCGCGCCGGGTGACGAGTTCGTTGCGTACGAAGGCGGTGGCGGCGATGTCGAGGCCGCGCGTGGGTTCGGCGCAGACGACGACTCCGGCGTCCTTCGAGAGCTCGCGGGCGAGCACCATCTTCTGCGCGTTTCCGCCGGAGAGGCGCTTGGCGAGCTGACGGGGTGAGGACGCGCGCACGTCGAAGCGCCCCATGAGCGCCGTGGCGAGCCCCCCGATCCGTCTGCGTGAGAGGAAGCGGTCGGACCCGAGCGCGTCGTCGAGCCGCCCCACGGCGATGTTGTCGGCGACGGACCAGTAGCCGGCCATGCCGCGGCCGATGCGGTCCTCGGGGATGTGAACGAGTCCGGCGGCGCGGACGGCGGCGGGGCTGCCGCCCGTCACGTCCGTCCCGGCGACCGAGACCGTGCCGCCGACGACGGCGCGGAGACCGGTGATGCCCTCGACGAGCTCGGTCTGGCCGTTCCCGGCGATGCCGAGGACCCCGACGATCTCGCCGGAGCGCACCTCGAGGCTGACGCCGTCGACGACGTCGAGTCCGCGGGCGCTGCGCAGACGCAGGTCGTCGACCTTGAGGCGCACCTCGCCGGGTGTGCCCATCTCGACGGTGCTGGGGGCGAAGTCGTCATTGCCCGTGATGAGGGCGGCGAGATCGGCGTTGGTCACCTCGTCGATGCGGTTCGCGGCGACCCGCTTGCCGCGCCGCAGCACCGTCACGCGGTCGGCGATGCGCCGCACCTCGCTGAGGTGGTGGCTGATGAGCACGACCGCGAGGCCGCTGGCCGCGAAGCCCCGGACGACCTCGAAGAAGCGCTCGGTTTCGGCGGGCGTCAGCACAGCGGTCGGCTCGTCGAGCACGAGGATGCGCACGTCCTTCGCGAGGGCCCGCAGGATCTCGACGCGCTGCTGGGCGCCGACCGAGAGCGAGCGCACCTTGTCGCGCGGCTTGACCTCGAGGCCGTACTCGGCGCTCAACCGTTCGACGGTGCGGATCTGCTCCGCCTCCTTCACGAACGGCCCCGCGTGAGCCTCGGTGCCGAGGAACACGTTCTCGGCGACCGTGAGGGAGGGAACCAATTTGAAGTGCTGGTGAACCATTCCGATACCCAGCGCGAGCGCCCGCTTCGGGGAGGTGACCTCGACGGCCTCGCCGTCGAGCTCGATGACCCCCTCGTCCGGGCGGATGAGCCCGAACAGGCAGTTCATGAGAGTGGATTTGCCCGCCCCGTTCTCCCCGAGGAGGGCGTGCACCTCTCCGGCATTGATCTCGAGGTCGACATGGTCGACCGCGGTCATGGTGCCGAAGCGCTTGACGATGTCGCGCATCTTGAGCGGCGGTTGCACACTTCCTCCAACGGATTCGAACGGGGCGGGCGGGTTCTGCAGAGAGGAACGGGCTCAGAGAGCCGTGTCCACCTTGATCTGGCCGTCGATGACCTGCTTCTTCAGGGCGTCGATCTGATCCTGGTACTTCGCGGGGACGAGGTCGTCGTTGAACGCGATGCCGACACCGTCGTTCGCGATGTTCCCGGACGTGGTGGTGCCGAGCTCGAGCGTCCCATCCAGGTACTGCTGAATGCCCGTGTAGACGGTGTTGCCGACCGACTTGATGGCGCTGGCAGGAGTCGACTCGGGGTGGATGCCGTTCTGATTCGAGTCGGTGCCGATGGCGTAACGCCCCGCGTCCGCACCTGCCTGGAGCACGCCGAGACCGGCAGCACCCGCGACCTGGTAGACGACGTCGGCGCCGTCGTTGTACATCGCCGTGGTGATGTCGTAGGCGCCCTGGGCGCTTTCGAAGTCGCCGACGAAACGGATGTCGACGGTGATGTTCGGCGAGACGGCCTTGGCGCCCTGCTCGTAGCCGACCGCGAAGTCGCGGATGACCGGGATGTCCAGTCCTCCGACGAGACCGATGCGGTTCGATCCCTTCGATCGGGGGAAGTCCGTGGGGTTGGTGCTGATCGCGGCCGCGAGCGCACCGACGAGGAATGCGCCCTCGTTCTGGGCGTAGGAGATCCCGGTCACGTTCGGACCGACCGAAGGCGAGTCGAAGATCAGGTACTTCTGGTCGGGGAACTGCTTGGCGACCTTCTCGAGCGTGGAGGCCATGACCGTCCCGCCCGTGACGATGAGCTGGTTGGAACCGCTCGCCGAGGCCTCGGTGAGGTTGCGCTCCCAGGCCGGGGCATCATCCGCTCCGGCCTCGATGACGGCCACCTTGACACCGAGGTCGGCGGCCGCGCGCTGCAGACCGTCGTTCGCGGAATCCATGAAGCTCTGGTCACCCAGCTGCCCGCTCAGGGGTGCGGAGATGTTGACCTCCCCAGAGGCTCCGGAGGATCCCCCGGAGGGCGTGGATCCGCCGGAGCAGCCGGCGAGGAGGAGGGACGAGCTCAGGACGAGGGCGGCGCCCGCGAGCCAGGCTGACTTCTTCATGGTGTGCGTCTCTTTCGTTTCGGTGTGCAGGGGATGGTGCTGTGCGGTGCAGACCGGCTGTGGCCGGGGTCAGGAATCGCCGTTGACGGGAAGCACGTCGGCGTGGAAGTCATCGACGAGGCGCGCGATACCCGCGGCGTCCTCGATGTGCATGTAGTGCTTGAGCTGAGGGACGACGACGAAGCGGGAGTCGGGAATGCGAGCAGCGAGTTGCCCGGACATCGCCGGGGTCGACCCCAGGTCTCGCTCACCCGTCGCGATCAGGGTCGGAACCTCGACCTCGCCCGCGCGCTCCAGCTGGTCCGTCTCGACGAGCACCTCGTAAGCAGCGGCGTAGGCGGAGTGGTCGACGTGCGACACGATGGCCAGTTCAGCCTCGACGAGTTCCGGATGCTCGGCGCGGAAGACGTCCGTGAACCAGCGCTCCCCGCTCGCCGGCGCGAGCTCGGCGGGCGGTGTGGACCGGATGAGAGCGAGGCGGGTGCGGGCGCGATCGAGCTCGGCGGGTGTACGCCCCGCGATCGAGTTGAGGAGGACCAGGGACGCGACCCGCTCGGGCTCGGCGAGCGCGAAGGCGAGACCGATGACAGCACCGATCGAGAAGCCGACGATGCTGACGCGCTCGATCCCGAGCTCGTCGAGAAGGCGGACGAGATCCTCGACGAAGTCGCCGACGACGTACGGCCCGGCTGGAGCGTCCGAGGCACCGTGACCCCGGTAGTCGGGCATCAGGTAGCGCCTGCCCGGGGACAACCGGGGCACGAGTTCGGCCCATGTGTCGGCGGAACTCCCCACTCCGTGCAGCAGCACCACGACGGGTCCGCCGGACGCGCCGGCCTCGGCGTAGGCGAGACGGGGTGTCGAGTCGGAGAGCTGTCGCGGAGCGAGGAACCGTGGCGTCTGTTGCATGGTAGCGACGAGTATTGACACCCCCCGTTGTGATGTCAACACCCCAGCTTTTGCGATTTCGAAACTGCAACATCCCCGTAACACAGGGCGATAGAGATCGTTACTTGCATGCCAGTGCGTTGCCGTTGACAGCATCCTCACCGCGCCATATGTTCACTTGCATGCAAGAGGACGTGATGCTCGAGGCGCAGAGCATGCAGCTCATGGTGGCCGACCGACTCCGCGCTCGGATCATCGCGGGCGACCTCGAAACGGGCGTCGGACTCTCGGAGATCGCTCTCGCCGCCGAATACGGGGTGAGTCGCACCCCCGTCCGCGAAGCCCTCAAGCAGCTGCAGACCGAAGGGCTCGTCGAGATCCGACCCCGGGTCGGCACCTTCGTCTCGACTCCGACCCGCGCGGACATCGTGGAGCTCTTCCAGATGAAGGAGATCCTGGAGGGCGCCGCGGCTCGACTCTTCGCCGCGCGAGGCGAGATCCCGGAGCTCGAGGCCCTCCGCCGCAACCTCGAGACATCCGACGAGGCCGTCGCCCGGGGCGATGTCGCCGGCTACGCGGCCCAGGTCGGCGACTTCCACGACCTGATCGTGCGTGGGTCCGGCAATCGCAAGCTGGTGACGCACTACACGATGCTCATGAACCAGCTCGCCTACCCCCGCCTCGTCGCGACCTCGCTCTCCCGCCCCGGTCGACTCGGGGAGAGCGACGCCGAACACGGCCGCGTCCTCGCGATGATCGTGGCCAAAGACGAGTGGACCGCCGAGCGGCTCATGCGCGAGCACGTGCGCGCCAGCCAGGAGGCGCTCCTCGGAGCCATGGTCTTCGCCGGCGACGCGGACGCGCGGTCATGACGACGCCGCGCGTCATCTGTGTGACCCGCGAGGAGGTCCTCTCCGACGCGGGTCGATCGACGGAACAAGCGCTCGTGCGCGTCGCCGTGGCTGCGGCGATCAGAAACCCGTGGGTGGGCCGCGACGTCGACGACCTGACGACCGAGGTGCGCGTGTTGGCACCTCCCCTCGCGCAGACGATGATGCGCCGGGCGCTCGACGCGCTCGGCGGGCCCGTCGAGGCGTTCGGTAAGGCCGTCGTCGTCGGTCTCGCCGGGGAGACTGAGCACGGCGATGCGCTCGTGCACAATCCGTTCTTCTCGAACGTGGTCCGTCTCGGGGCCGCGGGCACCTCGGTCATCGCGTCCACCGAGACGCGGGGCCCCGCCGGGACCTCCCTGGCCGTGCCTCTGTGCCACGTCACCGCCGCGAGTACCCGCTCGCATTATCAAGGTATGGCCGTCCGAGTCCCGGATGCTCCCCATGACGACGAGATCCTGGTCGTCGTCGCCCTCGCGGGCGGCGGCCGACTGCATTCCCGCATCGGCGACCGCACGACGGATCCCGACTTCGACCCGACTCCCTGGAGACCGTGACCCATGCACCTGCGATCCATCGTGACCGACGTCTACGAGACACTCGTCGAGGGCGGCGAACCGCTCGACACCCCGCTACGCGTGGCTGTCGTCTCGGCCGTGATCCGCAACCCGTGGGCGGGCGAAGGCTTCGTCGCCGACCTGAACCCGGGCATCGCCGCGACCGCCCCCGAACTCGGCCGTCTGCTCGCGCCGCGTGTCGTCGAGGCCCTCGGCGCACCGGCCGAGGCCTACGGCAAAGCGGCGATCGTCGGACTCGACGGCGACATCGAGCACGGATCCGGGCTGATCCACACCCTCGACTTCGGCGACCACCTGCGCACCCTCATCGGCGCCACGACCCTCCTCCCGGCCGTCGAGAAGCGGGCCCACGCGGGCGCGACGTTCGACATCCCGATGAAACACATCACCGATCAGACGACCCGGTCGCATCACCAGAGCGTGGAGGTCCGCCTCGCCGATGCGCCCCACCCGGACGAGATCGTCGTCTCTCTCGCCCTGTCGTCGGGTGGACGCCCGCACGCCCGACTCACCCCCTACGCACCCCGCCCCTGACCACCCCTCATCCGACCAGATCGCGCAGAGTAAGGAAGCATCAGATATGACCAAGGACATCAAAGTCAGCTTCGGCGTGGACGTCGACGCCGTCGCCGGATGGCTCGGCTCCTACGGCGGTGAGGACAGCCTGCAGGACATCCAGCGCGGCCTCTTCGCCGGCGAGATCGGCATCCCCCGCCTGGTCAAGATGTTCGGCCGCTACGACGTGAAGGCGACCTTCTTCACGCCCGGCCACTCGATCGAGACCTTCCCCGAGGCGATGAAGATGGTCGTCGACGCGGGCCATGAGATCGGCGCGCACGGCTACTCGCATGAGAACCCCCGCGACATGTCGCCGCAGCAGGAGCGCGACGTGCTCGCCCGCTCCATCGAGCTGATCGAGGAGCTCTCCGGCTCGCGCCCGACCGGGTACATCGCCCCCTGGGGCGAGATGACCACGATCACCGCCGACCTGCTGCTCGAGGCGGGATTCACCTACGACCGCACCCAGGTGCTGCACGACTTCCAGCCCTTCTACGCGCGCACCGGTGACAGCTGGACGAAGATCGATTACACGAAGACCGCCGCCGAATGGATGAAGCCGGTCGTGCGCGGAACCGAGATCCCGCTCGTCAGCCTCGCGTTCAACTGGTACCTCGACGACCTGCCGCCGATGATGTTCGTCAAGAGCTCGCCCAACAGCTACGGGTTCGCCAACCCGCGCGACATCGAGCAGCTGTGGAAGGACCAGTTCGACTGGGTCTACCGCGAGTACGACTACGCGTCGTTCCCGATCTGCATCCACCCCGACGTATCGGGGCGCCCGCAGGTGCTCCTCATGCTCGAGCGCCTCATCGAGTACATGCTCGGCCACGACGGCGTGACCATCGAGACCTGCGACGCCATCGTCGAGGACTTCCGTCGCCGCTACCCGTTCGACGAGGCGCCCAAGTACCCGTTCGACCGCGAATTCCGCGCCTGACGCCCGGGCCCGCCGTGTCCCCCACTCGAGCACCCGCCGTACCTCCGCGAATAGTCGTGCTCGCGCTCGGCGGGACGATCGGTGCGCCCGTCGACGCGGCAGGGTCGAACTCGACCCTGCGCGTCGACGCGGCGGACCTCGTGGCGACGCTGGGCATCGGCGCGGAGACGGTTCGCCTGGAGCCCGAGACCTTCCGCCGGGTCATGTCGGCCGATATCGGCTGGGACGATGTCACCGCGCTGGCCGAACGGATCCGCTCGCTGTCTCGCGACGGAGTCGACGGGGTAGTGGTGACGCAGGGCACCGACACCCTCGAGGAATCCGCGTTCCTCCTCGACCTCCTCCTCGACGTGGCGATCCCGGTCGTCGTCACCGGCGCCATGCGGAACCCCGGGCGCGCGGGAGCCGACGGCCCCGCCAACCTGGCGGACGCCATCCGCGTGGCGTGCTCCGCGGAAGCCGTCTCGGCCGGCGTCCTCGTCGTGATGGCGGGCAGCATCCACCGCGCGCGGACTGTGCAGAAGACCCATACCTCGTCACTCGGAGCGTTCGCCTCCCACGCCGCGGGACCGGTCGGATCGGTCACCGAGAGTCGCGTGCATCTTCGTTGGTCGAGCGCGTCACGCGCACCGACCTGGACGCCGACGAGCTCGGCTGCCCCCCGGGTGACACTTCTACGACTGTCGCTCGGGGACGACCCCGCCGTGATCGACGCCGTCACCGGGCTGGACCCGGACGGACTCGTCGTCGAGGTCTACGGAGCAGGCCACGTCGGGGCGCGCTGCGTCGAAGCTCTCTCGCGCGCCGCCGACCGGATGCCGGTGGTCTTCTGCTCCCGGACCGGAGCCGGGGCTCTCTACCGGACGACAGGTGACTATCCGGGATCCGAGGGTGACCTCCTGCGCCGGGGCCTCATCCCCGCGGACCACCTCGATGGCCTGAAGGCACGCCTTCTCCTCATGGCGGTCCTCGCCTCCGGGGTTAGGGACCGCGTCCGCATCGCGGCGGCCTTCGACGACATCGCCTCGACTTGAGCGCTCCGTCCGCTGGAGAGGTCGCCTCGCACTCGGACACCCTTCATTTCGCTGCGCTCAATGGGCGGGCACACCTGCCCATCGAGCGCAGCGAAATGCAAGGGGAGACACGCCCGCCCATTGAGCGCAGCGAAATGAAGAGGTGAGGGCGCCCGTCAGGAGCAGGTGCCGGTACGGGCCAGCGCGTCGGAGTCGACGCTGAGATCCTGAGCCGAGATCCGGACGACTGCATCCGTGCCACGGAGTTCGACGGAGTCGAGCTTCACCTGCTCGGGCAGATACTGGGCCACGCACACGGAGAGGCCGTCCGGCACGATGAGATTGAGCAGTTCGATGCCGTCGAGCTGGACGAGACCGGCCTGCACCGACGCCGTCTCCGGTCGGAAGACGATCGATCCCGCATCGACGGCCGGCTTCGCGGTGACTGCCAGGGTGATGTCCTGACCCAGCACGGAAGTCGTCGTCGAGTAGGCCAGAGCTCCGTCGCCGATGGAGACGTCGCCCGGGACGCCCTGAGCTGCGATGAGACCGGCAACGGTGGCACCCGGAACGGTGACCTCCCCCTGGGCGCTCCCGATCGTGCCCGCGATCCGAGTCCCATCGATCGGCACTCCGGCGAGAGCCGCGTCGGCTCGGACGGGCAGGCCGGCGACGGTCAGGTTCGTCGAGCTCAGTCGGACATCGTCGAACCGGCCCGCCGCGTACTGCTGCAGGAACGAGATCCCACCGATCCGGACATCGATGTCACCCTCGACCCCCTCCGGCAGCTGCTTCTCGATACCCGCCGCCACCTGCTCCTGCGCGTAGGCGCGGATGGCCATATCGGCGACGATCGCGGCCGCGACGAGCAGGAAGAGAATGATCGCGGCGACCAACCACCGGCGCCCGGTGTGCTTTCGGCGCGGCGGCTCGGAGGGCAGGCGCTCCCCTTCGGGGAGGCTCACATCCGCTCCGGAGCACTGACGCCGAGGAGTCCGAGTCCGCTGCGGAGCACCTGGGCGACCGCGTCGTTGAGCCACAGTCGCGTGTTGTGCACGGCCGTCACCGGATCGTCGCCCTGCGGGATCACGCGGCAGTTGTCGTACCAGCGGTGGTACGAACCGGCCAGCTCCTCGAGGTAGCGGGCGACACGGTGCGGCTCGCGCAGCTCCGACGCCTGCGCCAGGATGCGCGGGAACTCCTGCAGGACGCCGAGCAGGATCGACTCGGTCTCGTGCTCGAGCAGCTCGGGCGCGAACACCGCCTCACCGCCCACCTCGCGGGCGACCCCGGAGGCGGCGGCATTGCGACCGACCGCCTGGGTGCGAGCGTGGGCGTACTGCACGTAGTAGACGGGGTTGTCGTTGCTGCGCTTGGTCAGCAGATCCAGGTCGATGTCGACCTGCGAGTCCGTGGACGAGCGGACGAGCGAGTATCGGGCCGCGTCCACGCCCACGGCGTCGACGAGGTCCTCCATGGTGACGACGGTGCCGGCACGCTTGCTCATCCGGACCGGAACGCCGTCCTTCACGAGGTTGACCAGTTGGCCGATCAGGATCTCGAGGTTGACCCACGGGGTATCGCCGAACGCGGCGACGGCTGCCATCAAACGACCGATATAGCCGTGATGGTCGGCGCCCAGCATGATCAGGTTGCGCTCGAAACCGCGCTCGCGCTTGTCGAGGTAATAGGCGAGGTCGCCTGCGATGTAGGCCGCGTCGCCGTCGCTTTTGATGACGACGCGGTCGCGGTCGTCGCCGAAGTCGGACGTGCGCAGCCAGATCGCACCGTCCTTCTCGTAGATGTGGCCCTGCTCGCGGAGGCGAGCGACAGCGCGCTCGACAGCGCCGCTGTCATGAAGGTGGTTCTCGTGGAAGTAGACGTCGAAGTCGACGCCGAACTCGTGCAGCTGCGCGCGGATATCGCCGAACATCAGCTCGACTCCGACGGCACGGAAGACCTCTTGTGCCTCATCGCGCGGAAGCGAGGACAGATCGCCCGGATAGTCCGCGACGACGCGCGCCGTGATGTCGGTGATGTACCCGCCGGCATAGCCGTCTTCCGGCGTCGGTACTCCGAGGAACGAGGCGAGGAGGCTGCGCGAGAAGCGGTCGATCTGCGCGCCGTGATCGTTGAAGTAGTACTCGCGCGTCACATCCGCACCCTGCGCCTGCAGGATGCGGGCGAGGCTGTCTCCGACGGCGGCCCAGCGGGTGCCACCCAGGTGGATGGGGCCGGTGGGGTTGGCTGAGACGAATTCGAGGTTCATCTTCACGCCGGCGAGAGCGTCGCCACGGCCGAAGGCGCCCTGCTCGTCGACGATGCGCTTCGCGAGCGCACCCGCCGCCGCGGCGTCGAGCGTGATGTTGATGAAGCCGGGGCCCGCGATGTCGACAGCGCGGACGCCGTCGATGGCGAGGAGCGACTCCTGCAGCTCCGCCGCGAGGTCGCGGGGTGCGACGCCGAGACGCTTGCCGAACCGCATCGCCACGTTGCTCGCCCAGTCGCCGTGCTCCCGGTTGCGGGGACGCTCGAGGGCCACGTCGCTCGAGGTGGGGCGGATGTCGTCGACGCCGCGTCGGACGGCAGCGTCGGTGATGAGGCGGGCTACGGCGTCGGCGAGATCAGCGGGAGTCACGGGGTACGAGCCTACCGTCGCGACGCCCCGTCGCCTTCGGCCCGTGGTCCCGTTCGGTCACCGTCATGGTTCGCGTCCCTCGCGGAGAGGGCGGTGACGAGAGATCGCGGTCATAGGAGGCCTTGCTACCCTTCCCATTCCACGACCGCCAGGGCCCGACCGCGAGGCCCGGCCGCTTCGATACGGGGGTGCACATGACGGGTTCCGCACGTCGGAGACGCGTGGTCGCGTCCGGTTCGACCGTCGCGCTCGCCACGGTCCTGGTGCTGACAGCGTGCACGTCGAATCCCGTGCAGGCGGGTGCGGATCCCGACCGCTCGTCGACCGGGTCACCGGCGGAGGGGTCCGATTCCGCTGCCACCGCAGCCCCGAGCCAGCCCGCCGGCATCCCGGTCACCCTCGGCTGCGATCAGATCGTGCCGCTCGCCGACGTGACGCGGTTCGATCCCGCGCTGACCCCCCTGAACGACTACTCCCCCACCTCGGACTCTCCGGCCGCGACCGTCGTCTCCCTGCAGGGCGTCGCGTGCGCCTGGGCGGCGGCGGGCGGCTCGGATCGCCTGGAAGTGGCTGTGGCGCAGATGTCCCCGGCGGATATCGAGGCCCGCAAGAACGCGATGGTGTCGGAGAGCAAGCAGGTGCCGACCTTCATCCCCGCGGCGGATGAAGGGTACTTCCGTCTCGACGGGGCCACCGGGCGCGCGGATGCGTTCGTCGGGGATTACTGGATCGTCGCCGCGTCTCCGCTCTTCTACGAACCGGGCGACGCCCAGACCGTCGTCGAGGCAGCCGCCGCCTCCCTCCGCTAGATCAGCCGAGGGAGACGAAGTCGCGGACGTCGTCGACGGGGAGCTCGTCGACGACGGCGGTCACCGAGAGCTCTGTGAGACGCAGGTTGCCGCCGTGGTTGGTGAGGAACGCGGTGTCGGCGGCGTCCCGACCGGTCGCGATGCGAAGCAGCGACTGGCGGGGGGCGAGCGCGGTTGCGTCGACGACGTGCCACTCCCCATCGACATAGGCCTCGGCCACGGCGTGGAAGTCCATCGGCTCGAGTCCCGGAGCGTAGACCGACACGAGTCGGGCGGGGACGTCGAGCGCGCGAAGAAGAGCCACGACGAGATGGGCGTAGTCGCGGCAGACGCCGCGTCGGTCGAGGAGGGTGTCGCGGGCGCCGTCGGTGGGTTCGCTGGACCCGGGGACGTACCTCAGGTGGGATCCCACCCACGAGCTGACTCCGGCGAGGAGGTCGCGCCCGCTCAGGCCGGAGAATTCCGCGAGGGCTGTAGGGAGCAGGATGTCCGACTCCGCGTAGCGGCTGGGGCGCAGATAGACGATCTCATCGAGCGGGGCCAGCGCGATGGGCTCGCTCCTGCCGGTGACGGTGGCGCTGTAGTCGAAGGTCAAGCGTCCCGCGTCGGCGATGAGGTGGTGCATGCGCCCGCCGTGCTGATCGACGATCTCCTCGGCCTGCACCTCGTGCCCGTCCGCAAGGATGCGGAGGGTCTCGGTCAAATCGCCCGCCGTCGGTCTTGCCGCTGCGACGGCGAAGACGAGGTCGGTGCGTCCGTCCAGGTCGAAGGCGATGTGGGCGGAGACCGAGCGCTTCATCACCCCATTCTCACGGGTCGGATCGGGCGGACTCGCCGCCGCGTGTAACGGAGCGCTGTGTGTTCGCTGGGGCCGAGTCGAATGAGGGAATTACCCCGCCCGCAGACTTGCTGAATCCGTCATGACTGTCCAGAACATCGAAACGATCGCCACCGTCGGGGCGGGCCTCATCGGCTCTCAGGTCGCTCGCCTCGCCGCGAGAGCCGGGTACAAGGTCGTGGTCAGCAACTCCCGTGGACCGGAGACCCTCGCAGACCTCGTCGAAGAGTTGGGCCCCGACGCCCGTGCCGCCACCGCCGCGGAAGCCGCGGCGGCAGGAGACCTGGTCGTCGTGACGGTCCCCCTGCACCGTTACCGGGAGGTGCCCGTCGAGCCGCTCGCCGGCAAGATCGTCATCGACACCAACAACTATTATCCGCAGCGCGACGGTCAGATCGACGAGCTCGACTCCGGCCGCGACACGTCAGCCGGTCTCCTGCAGAAGCACCTCCCCGAGTCGCACGTCGTCAAGGGTTTCAACCACATCCGCGCGGCCGAACTCACCACTGACGGGTCGCCCGCCGGCACTCCGGGGCGTCGCGCGCTCGCGATCGCGGGTGACGACGAGGCGGCGAAGGCCACCGTGAGCGCTCTCTTCGACGAGTTCGGATTCGATGCCGTGGACCTGGGATCGCTCGCCGACAGCTGGCGCATCCAGCCGGGCACGCCGGGTTACGGCCCGCGAGACGACGCGGACCAGCTCCGGACGCACCTGGACGAGGCGGTCCGCGAGGGCTGAGTCTGGCGGGATCGGCCGGTGGCGTCCTGCTACTCTGGTCCGGTCCCACCGAGCCCCCATAGCTCAGGGGATAGAGCACTGCCCTCCGGAGGCAGGGGCGCAGGTTCGAATCCTGCTGGGGGCACCGATGAAGGCCCGTCGCGACAGCGGCGGGCCTTTCCTCGTGGGTGCCAGGCAGGAGGATGGTGGGATGCCGAGTCAGCGAGGTCCAATCGAGCGGGACTGGATCGCATGGGCCTTCGTCGGGGTCGCCATCCTCGGCGTCGGCGTCCTGACGTGGGCCTGCGCCACCGGGTGGGGCGGGATCGTGCACGGACACCCCGCCTACGCGGTGACATTGGTCGTCACGACTCTCGGGTGCGCTGGCCTGGCATTGATCGGCCTGAGACGGAAGCAGACGCGGCGAAGCCGTGCTCGCACGGCCGGGCGTCTGCTGCTGGTCGTCGTGGCCCTGCTCTGGGTCGGCGTCGTCGCCTGGCTCCGCCCTTATCCGGCGGTCGAGCCCGCTCTCGCGGCGATGCAGTCCGATGCATCGGTCACAGTGGCGGAGTCGCCTACCGAGATCGTGTTGACGCCCGCCGCGACCGGCGACTCCACGGGCGTGCTGTTCCAACCCGGCGCGCTCGTCGATCCTCGCGCCTATGCCGCCGTCCTGCGACCGCTGGCCGAAAGCGGGCACACGGTCGTCATCGCGAAGCAGCCTTTCGGCATCGCGTTCCTCGCGACAGGTGCTCTCGATGCCGCACGGTCCGACCACCCGGAGGTGATCGGCTGGGTCGTCGGCGGTCACTCTCTCGGTGGCACCGTTGCGGCCCTCGAGGCGGACGCAGCGGCCTCCGACGCCAGCTCCCCCGCGGTCGGCCTGCTCCTCTTCGCCTCGTATCCGGCGAGTGACATCAGCTCCACGCTGACCGTTCCCGCTACGTCGATCTCCGGCACGCGCGACGGCCTCGCGACGCCCGCCAAGATCGACGCTTCGCGCGCGACCCTTCCGCCGGGCACCCTCTTCACCGTGATCGACGGCGCCTCCCACGCCCAGTTCGGCGACTACGGGAAGCAGCCCGGCGACGGTACTCCGACCATCGACCAGGACGAGGCCCGGCGTCTCATCTCCGAGGCGTCCGTCGCCTTCGTCGAGGCCCGGTCGGAGTAGCCGAGCCCCACGAACGCGGCGGAGGTCAGACCGTCGTGTGCACCGCCGCGGGCTCGAGGCGGACGATGACGGCCTTCGAGACCGGGGTGTTGCTCCGATCGGACGCGCTGGCGAGCGGGACGAGGACGTTCGCCTCCGGGTAGTAGGCGGCGGCGCAGCCTCGCGCGGTGTCGTACGACACCACTCGGAGGTTGCGCAGAACCCGGTCGGACTCCCCCGGCCACTCGCTGAACACGTCCACCCGCTGGCCATCCGTGAGGCCGAGCTCGCGGATGTCGTCGGGGTTCACGAAGACCACGTCGCGGCCGTGCTTGATGCCGCGGTAACGGTCGTCGAGCCCGTAGATGGTGGTGTTGAACTGGTCGTGGGAGCGCATCGTCTGCAGGATGAGGCGCCCCTCCGGCCGCTCGAGGTGCTCGAGCTCGTTGACCGTGAACATCGCCTTCCCCGTGGCGGTGTCGAAGCGGCGCTCGTCACGCGGGCCGTTCGGCAGCACGAAGCCCGTCTTCTGACGCACCGTCTCGTTGAACCGTTCGAAGCCGGGCACGACACGGCTGATGTGGTCGCGGATCACGTCGTAGTCACGCTCGAAACCGTCCCAGTCGATCGACGTGGAGTCGTCGAGAGTGGCCTTCGCGAGCCGGCAGATGATCGAGATCTCCGACAGCAGTCCGGGCGCGACGGGTGCGACCCGCCCGTGGGATCCGTGCACGGCGCACACGCTGTCCTCGACCGAGACGAACTGCGGACCGGTCTCCTGCAGGTCGACCTCGGTGCGTCCGAGCGTCGGCAGGATGAACGCCTCGTCCCCCGTCACCGCGTGCGAGCGGTTGAGCTTGGTCGATACCTGCACCGTCATCTCGGTACCGCGCATGGCGGCCTCGGCGGCGGCGGTATCGGAGATCGCGCCGACGAAGTTGCCGCCCATCGCGAAGAACACCTTGACGTCGCCGCGCTGCAGTCCGCGCACGGTCTGGATGGAGTCGAATCCGTGCTTGCGAGGCGGTTCGAAGCCGAACTCATCGCGCAGCGAGTCGAGGAACGTGTCGCTCATCTGCTCCCAGACACCCATCGTCCGATCGCCCTGCACATTGCTGTGGCCACGGATCGGCGACGCCCCCGCACCCGGCTTGCCGATGTTGCCGCGCAGCAGGAGGAGCGAGATGAGCTCCTTGAGGGTCACGACGGCGTTCTTGTGCTGCGTGAGCCCCATCGCCCACGTGATGATGGTGCGCTCCGAGCGGATGTAGAGCTCTGCCACCTCGTCGATCTGCGCACTCGTCAGACCGGTCGCCGCCAGCACCGCCGCCTCGTCGACCTCGCGCAGATGCTCGGCGTATTCGGCGAATCCCGACGTGTGGGTGTCGATGAAGTCGTGGTCGAGCACCGTGCCGGGAGCCGCCGCCTCGGCAGCCAGCACCCGACTCGCGACGGCTTGCAGCAGAGCCATGTCGCCTCCGGACCGGATCTGCAGGAAGTGATCGGCGATGGGCGTTCCCGTGCCGAGCATCCCGCGCACCTTCTGCGGGTTCTTGTAACGCATGAGGCCCGCCTCGGGCAGCGGGTTGACGGCGACGATGGTGCCGCCGTTGCGCTTGCACGCCTCGAGTGCGGTCAGCATCCGCGGGTGATTGGTGCCGGGGTTCTGCCCCATGACGATGATGAGCTCGGCCTTCTCGAAGTCGTCGTAGCGCACGGTCGACTTGCCGATGCCGATCGTCTCTCCGAGCGCCGTTCCGGTCGACTCGTGGCACATGTTGGAGCAGTCGGGCAGGTTGTTCGTACCGAAGGCGCGGACGAACAGCTGGTAGGCGAAGGCCGTCTCGTTGGCGGTGCGACCGCTCGTGTAGAACGCCGCCTCGTCGGGCGAGGCGAGCGAGCGGAGCTTCTCGCCGACGATCCGGAACGCCTCGTCCCAGCTCACGGGAATGTAGTTGTCGGATCCGCTCGCTTTGTAGACGGGCTCGGCCAGCCGACCCTGCTGGCCGAGCCAATGCTCCGTGCGGGTCTGGAGGCTGCTGACCGGGTTCTCCGCCCAGAACGAGGCCGGGATCGTCACGGGAGTCGCCTCCCAGGTGACGGCCTTGGCCCCGTTCTCGCAGAACTCGGCGGGACTGCGATGCACCGGGTCGGGCCAGGCGCAGCTCATGCAGTCGAAGCCGTCCTTCTGGTTCATGCTCGTCATGAGCTTCACCGTGCGCGCGGGCCCCATCTTGACCATGGCCGGTTCCATGGAGTGCAGCACGGCGGGCATGCCGACGGCCCACTTCTTGCGCTCGTGGACCTCGAGATCGGGATAGTCGCCGTGGGGGTCCTCGGGGTCGGCATCGCGAGTGCGGTCGGTCATCCGGCCACGGTCGAACAGATCAGACATGGAGAACCGCCTCGGAATCGATATGGGAGTGGATGCGCTCGGCACCGGAGTAGACGACCATCGAACCGCCGCGCAGGAAGCCCACGACGGTGAGGCCCACCTCTTCGGCCAGGTCGATGGCGAGAGAAGAGGGTGCAGACACGGCCGCGAGGATCGGGATGCCGGCCATCGACGCCTTCTGCACCAATTCGAAGCTCGCTCGTCCCGACACCATCAGGACCGTGCCGCCGAGCGGCAGACGGTCCTCTCGCAGGGCCCACCCGACGACCTTGTCCACGGCGTTGTGACGTCCGACGTCCTCTCGGAGGACGAGCAGTTCACCCGTTGCCGCGTCGAACAGCGCCGCCGCGTGCAGGCCGCCGGTCTTCTCGAAGACGTCCTGCCCTGCACGGAGACGATCCGGGAAGGTCATGAGGAGCTCATCGGCCACGGCGGAACCGTCGGGTCCGACCGGATGCTCGGAGCGGGTGCGCACTGCGTCGATGCTGGCTTTGCCGCAGAGCCCGCACGAACTGGTCATGTAGAAGTTGCGCTCGTGACTCGGATCGGGCGCTGCGACACCGGGCGCGAGGGTCACGTCGAGCACGTTGTAGGTGTTCTCACCCGTCTCGGTCGCGCCCGCGCAGTATCGGATCGCGGGCACCTGATCGAACCGGGAGACGATCCCCTCGGAGACCAGGAAGCCGCACGCGAGATCGAAGTCCGCCCCGGGCGTGCGCATGGTGATCGAGAGCGCCTCGCCGCCGACACGGATCTCGAGCGGCTCCTCGACCGCGAGCACATCCGCCCGGACGCGTCGAGAGGCCCCGACCACGATGCGGGTGACCTGCCTCCGCGCGGTGATGCGCCCCATCTGCGAACTCCCTCGCCGCGGGCCCGGAAGGTCCGCTGTCGTCGTGTCGCTCATTATCCGCCCGTCCCCCGACACGTCGGCTGTGCCCGCGCAGATCGGCGATCCGTGCGGCGTCGCGGACGAAGAGCCGTCGCGGCGAGGTCTCGCGGACTCGGCGGATGGGTACGGTGGGATGTGGACTTCGACGCGATCGTTCTCGCAGGTGGGCGAGCCTCGCGCCTCGACGGGATCGACAAGACCGCGCTCGAGTTCGAAGGGCGGACGCTGCTCGACCTGGTCGTCGACGCTGCTCACGGGTCTCGGAGGGTGATCGTCGTCGGCACCCCGCCCGTCAGCGACCGTTACGACACGGTGCGCGAGGCGCCCGTCTTCGGGGGCCCGGCTGCGGCGCTGCAGGCGGCCCTCTCCGCGCTCGACGGCTCGACGGCCGAGGTCGTCCTGGTGCTCGCCGGCGATCTCCCTCGGGTGGGCGGAGCGATTCCGCGTCTCCTCGCGCACGCCGCCGAGATGCCCCCGTCCGTCGACGGCGTGATCGCCCTCGACGAGACCGGCCGTCGTCAATACCTCACCGCCGTCTACCGGACCCGTGCCCTCCGAGCGGCCGTCGCCGGTGTCGTCGCCGGCGACTCGATGCGGCGCGTGATCGACGGTCTCCTGATCGATGAGGTCCCCGTTCCGACCGGGACGACGCATGATGTGGACACATGGCAGGACGCCGAAGCGCTCGGCATCACCAGAAAGGCGGTTTCCGTGAACGAGGACGCTCCCCGTCGGTCGGACGACCGGTACCCGGAATTGACCGATTGGAACGCGGCGCTCAGCGAGGCGCTCGACATCCCTCCCGCCGATGTCGAGAGAATGCTCGGCCTCGCTGGATCCGCCGCCCACCGGGTGCTCCGACCGGCGGCGCCGGTCACGACCTTCCTCGTGGGCTATGCCGCCGGGAAGCTCGTCGCGGGCGGGATGCCCCTCGAGGAGGCCGTCACTCGGGCGGCGACCGTGACGGAGGATCTCCTCGCGGCTCGTCCGTCGGCGGAGGGCGCGTGACGGGAACCTCCTCCGGGAAGGTCTCGTGGCACGAGGCGAGACTCCTCGTGGCCGAAACGGGGCGTGCTCGCGCCCTGCCGGTGACCACGGCCCCCATCGCCGAGTGCCTGGGCCGCGTGGTCACTCGCGACGTCACGGCTGCGGGCCCCATCCCCCATTTCGACTCGGCCGCGATGGACGGCTGGGCCGTCAACGGCCACGGGCCGTGGACCCTCGTCCCGAGCGTCGGCGACGGCTCCGCCTTGACCGACGCGCGGGCGACGGCCATCGTCACGGGCGCCCTCGTACCCGTCGGTGCGACGGCGGTGTTGAGGAGCGAGAGCTCGGTCCTCCGAGACGGCGTCCTGTCCTCCTGTCGACCGGATGAACCGCGGCCCGGTCAACACATCAGGCTCGCCGGACGCGAGGCGGAGGCGGGTGAGCTCCTGATCGCGTCGGGGACGGAACTCAACCCCGCCCACATCGCGCTCGTCGCATCGGCGGGCGTCGACGCGCTCAGCGTCCGTCCGTCACCCGCCGTCGACATCCTCCTCACCGGTGACGAGGTCTCCACCAGCGGAGTACCCGCCCCCGGCCGCGTACGCGACGGCTTCGGCGTTCAACTCCCCGGTCTGCTCGCCATGCTGGGCGGTGCGGCTGGTCCGGTGCGACGGGTGCCCGACGACCGCAAGGCCACGATCGCCGCTCTCTCCTCGACGGATGCCCCTCTCGTCGTCACGACCGGTGGCACGGGAGAGTCTTCGGCCGATCATGTCCGCGGCGCTCTGCGGGCTCTCGGCGCGGACTTCGTCGTCGACGGGGTCGCGATGCGCCCGGGCGGGCCCACCTGCCTCGCCGGGCTCCGGGACGGCCGACTGGTCCTCGCTCTGCCGGGCAACCCGCTCGCCGCCATGGTGGCCCTCATCACGCTCGGTGGGCCGCTTCTCGGGACCCTGCGCGGACGCCCGTTGGACGAGCTCGAGACCGTCCGATCGGTCGAACTGGCCGGGCGCCCCGGGACCACGCTGATCGTGCCGCACCGTTCCAGTGACGGCGTCGCGATACCGACGGGCTGGAGCGGATCCGCCATGATGCGCGGGTTGGCTGCGGCGCGAGGGCTCTTGGCCGTCCCCGGGGAGGGCCTTCACCCAGGAGGGTTCGCGCAGTCCGTCCCTCTCCCCTGGCGCTGACGTAGGGGTCAGGTCCAGGGGTCGATGCCGCGCTCTTCGAACGCGGCGAGGAGCACCAGGTAGAACAGCGAATTGTCGTCGAAGGGACCGTAGCCGGGCCCTCGTCCCTGCTCCCGCAGAGCCTTGTGCTCGGCGACGTTCTCGTCGAGCATCAGGCGCAGATCGCTCACGGGCACGTCACGGAGCTGATCCCGTGCCTCGGCCCATGATGCGTCCATTTCTTCAACATATCGGGCGACCCTGACCCGCCGCCTCACAGCCGGGTCATCTCGACGGACACGCAGAGGGTTCTCAGAGACGGTCGGCGACGTCGGGCGAGGCGTCGAGGTCCACCGCCGGTATCGTGGGAGGCGCTGATATCAAGAGAGTCGGTTCACGGGACGGAGATCGGATGGCCCCGCGCAGCGTTCGCGCCCTGCGCGCCGTCGTGTCGGCTCTCGTCTCGACCCACGTCGCCGCCGGCTTCCACGTGGTCGGTGGCGGAGAGACGCCGGGTCTCGTCACCATGCTGCTCGTGGTCGCGGCCGCCACGCTCGTCTGCCTGGCCGTCGCGCGGGCACGACTCTCACTCCCCCGACTCGCCCTCTCCGTCGTCGCGAGCCAGGCGGCCTTCCATCTCCTCTTCCAGGTGACGGGCACCTCATCGACGCTCGCGGCGCACAGTCACGCCGCCGTCGACGCCATCGGGACTCCCGCTCCGACACACCACGCGGCCCCCATGGCGGTCTCGCACCTCCTCGCCGCAGCCGCCACGGTGCTGCTCCTGGCTTACGGCGAGCGGACGGTCCTCGCTGTCGCACGCGTCGTTGCCCGCCTCGTCTGGCGGCCGGACGCCCGCATCGCCGCGATCGTTCCCGCGTCCGACCCGCGTCTGCTCGTCCTCCCCACGTCCGCCGAGCGCCGACCGCGTCCGGTCGTCTCCACGCCTGGCCTGCGTCGGGGCCCACCGCTCTTCGTGTGATGCCACAGCCGACGCTCGCGCGTCGGATCCCGTGCGCCTGCTTCACAGGAACGGCGCGCATCTCATCCCGGCCCATCCGAGCCGCCCGCATCTCTCGAAGGACTTCCATGAAGAACCGCAGCATCTTCCGCACCGTCATCGGCCTGAGCGCCGGTGCCGTTCTCGCCGTCGCCGTCCCCCTCGCGGCGAGCGCACACGTCACCGTCAACCCCTCGCAGGCCGAGCCGGGCGGTTACTCGCTCCTCACCTTCCGCGTGCCGAACGAGTCCCCCACCGCCGGGACCGTCTCGCTGTCGGTCGCGCTGCCGCAGGACACGCCGTTCGCGAGCGTCAGCTACGAGCCCGTCGCGGGCTGGACCGCGGAGGTCACCCAGAGCGACCTCGCCGAGCCGGTGAAGGTGGGCGACACCGAGGTGACCCGCGCCGCGACCGCGATCACGTGGACCGCCGACTCGGGCAACCAGATCGCGCCCGGACAGTTCCAGCTGTTCAACGTGAGCGTCGGCCCCGTCCCCGAAGTCGGATCTATCAAGCTCGTCGCGACCCAGACCTACTCGGACGGCGAGGTCGTGACCTGGGGCGACGACCACGACGGCGACCACCCCGCTCCGGTCCTCTATGTGAACGACGCTCCCCAGTCGGGTCACCACGGCGGCTCGCACTCCGATGACGATGCCGCCGCCTCCGGAGCGACCGTCACCGGTACGCCCGCCGTCGCGACGGGTGAGGCCGACGGACTCGCCCGCGGCCTCTCCATCGGCGCCCTCGCCCTGGGCGCTCTGGGTGCCGTGCTCGGCGCCTACGCCGCGTTCGGTCGTCGCCGCAAGGCCTGACCCGCGAAAGACATGAGAAGAGGGGCGTCCGACCGGGCGCCCCTCTTCTCATGTCCTCGCGGTTCCTCCCCGAGCCGCGCGCTCATCCTCCGAGTTCCGCGTTGTCCAATCGTGCGAGGCGGACCTTCGCAGCTCGCTCGGCCGCCGGCTCGCGGCCCAGGATCGCCCCCGTCGCGGCCAGGAGCATCTTCGTGCCCCACACGACCGGACCGCGGGGTTTCGAGAATCCGAGCAGATGGCGGAAGTCCGGGTCGAGCGATGCGAGCGCACCCCGGAACAGAACGGGGTAACTCAGCCGGAGCGACGGTTCCAGCGGCGGCTTGCGCAAGAAGCGCACGACGTCGTCGACCCGCTCGTCGTGCCGCAGCACGCCCGCGTCGAGGTAGGACCGCAGCTGCGCCTGCAGGTCCGCATAGGTCCTCGGCGGGTCCTCGACCCCCATCAGCTCGCCCGCGAGGGCCCACTCCGCCACATAGGCGTCGGGGCCGCCCGGGATGGGGCGCTTGCCCCACTCGAGGTGCGCGCCGATGAACGCATCGGTGAAAGCGAGATGGACCCAGCGCAGCAGATCCGGGTCGGATGCCGAATACGGGACCGGAGTTCCGTCCGGGCCCGGATAGGTGCCCACCACCCGCTCGTGGATCTTCTGCACCCATCGGGTGCCGCCGACGGCCGTGGCGCGAGAACCGTAGGTGACCGTGAAGATCCAGCGGATCGTGCCGGACAGGCGACCGAAGGGATCCTCGCGATAGCGCGAGTGGTCGTGCACGCCGGCCAGGGCGCCGGGATGCAGAGCCTGTGTCAGAAGAGCCCGGATGCCCGCCACGATGGTCGGCATGTCGCCGTGGACCGCCCAGGCTGCGGACCCCGGACCGAAGAAGCCGCGGTCGTCTCCCTGCTCGAGGTCGACAATCCACTGCGGGGTGCCGCTCGACTGACCGGTGAAGGTCCGCATGAGACTGGCACGGATCGGCGCGAGCGTCCGCCCGACCCGTCCGACGGGTTGCTCGCCGCCTGACGGCCCGGTGGACGTGACGTGGCCCCGGCCGCCGGGTGCTCCGCCGCGGAGCTCAGACGTCGAACCCGCCACCGAAATCGCCACCACCGAAGTCGCCGAAACCGCCGCCTCCGAAGTCGCCGCCGCCACCGAAGTCGCCCCCGCCGTCATCCCAGCCGGAGTCGGCACCGGCGTCCGCGCCCGTATCCGCGCTCGCGTCACCCTGGTCTGCGCCGTCGGCGCCCGCCTGGTCACCGAAATCGGGTCCCGGCATGAAGGCGTTCACCAGCGCCGAACCGACGACCATGCCCGCCACGGTACCGAGGAGGCTGCCTCCGAGCATCGCGCCGAAACCGGGCCCGCCTCCCTGGCCGCGTCCGCTGAACGCACGCTCCATGGTGCCGGGGTTCTGCATCTCGGCACGGGTCGCCGAGCGAGCCAGCGAACCCGCGTCGTCGTTCACGGGCCGCTCACCGTTCTTCGCCAGGTCGTCGAACACCTGGCGGCGCTGCTCCGGGGTCAGCTTGGCGAACGCTTCGGCGTGCACCTCTTCGATCTTCTCCGGGGGCGCGGTCCGCAAGAGGTAGCGGTACCGCTCGAGAGCGATCTCATCCTCGCTCCGCTGTTGCGGCTGCCCCTGCGCAGGAGCGTTCGCGGGCTGAGATCGATACGCAGAAGGTGCGGCGGCGGTATTTTGAGGAGGCTGTTCTTCCCGGCCCAGCAGTCGGTCGAGGAATCCCATCGGATGTGTCCCTTCGATGAATGTCCCTCTCCACGCTAGGCAGGGGCACTGGACCGATTCTGGACGCGATCTATGAGATGACCGTGGACGAACGCGGGCCTTCTGCGATCGAGTCAGACGAGGGACTTCCCGCGGCGAGCGCGGCGAATGCGACGCACGACGAGAGCGACGACAAGCGCTACCACGACCGCGATGACGGCGACATCGAGCACCCATGAGTACTGGTCGATGAGCTCGTACTGCGTGCCGAGCAGCGATCCGAGGCCGATGAGCAAAAGGTTCCACGCGAGAGAGCCGCCGATGGTGAAGAGGCTGAACGTGCCGAGGTGCATGCGCGAGGCCCCCGCGGGCAGGGAGATCAGGCTTCGGACGCCGGGCAGCAGGCGTCCGAAGAAGACGGCGGACTTGCCATGGCGCCGGAACCACCCGGATGCCTTCTCGAAGTCCTCCCGATCCACGAGGGGGAGCTTGGAGAGGATGCGGATGGTGCGCTCCTCGCCGATCCTCGCTCCCAACCAGTAGAGGACGAGGGCACCGAGGTACGCCCCCAGCGTCGATGTGATCACGACGAGCACGAAGTTCATGTCGCCCTGCTGGGCGAGGAAGCCCGCGAGCGGCAGGACGACTTCGCTCGGGATCGGCGGGAAGACCGTCTCGATGAGTGTCAGCAGGCCGACTCCCCATTCACCGAGGGCTCCGATGACGCGGGACGCCACCCCCACGAGGCCGCCGAGCTCTTCATCCGAGCCGGCGGCGACGAGCGGCGAGCGGGACAGGGACATGAGGGCCGTGGCGGCAGAGGTCGTCACCCTGACAGGTTAGACATGAGGCCCTGGGAGTCCCCCGCAATGCGCCTTCGAGACCGTCACCGGTTTCTAGCGTCGAAGGCGCGCCGGCGTGGTCCGCCGCGCCCCGATGCGAGGAGAGAAGACATGACCCGATTCGGCTACACCCTCATGACCGAGCAGAGCGGTCCCCGCGAACTGGTGTCCTACGCGGTCGACGCGGAGCGGGTCGGCTTCGAATTCGCCGTCTCGAGCGACCACTTCTCGCCGTGGTTGGTCTCTCAAGGCCACGCCCCGAACGCGTGGACGATGTTGGGAGCTGTCGCGCATGCCACCTCCACGATGGACCTGGCGACCTACGTGACCTGCCCCATTCAGCGCTACCACCCCGCCGTCGTCGCGCAGCAGGCGGCGACGCTGCAGATCCTCTCCGAGGGGCGGTTCATGCTCGGGCTCGGCTCCGGCGAGAATCTGAACGAGCACGTCACCGGTGAGGGATGGCCCCCCGTCGACCAGCGGCAGGACATGCTGGTCGAGGCGACCACCATCATCCGCGAGCTCATGTCGGGCGAGCTGGTGACCTGGGAAGGCGACTACTTCCGCGTCGACTCCGCACGTCTGTGGGACGTCCCGGACGGTGGCGTCCCGCTGGGCCTCGCGGTGTCGGGGCCGAAGTCGATCGCGCGCTTCGCTCCTCTCGCGGACCACCTCGTGACCACGGAGCCGGACGACGAACTCGTCAAGGGGTGGGATGAGGCGAAGGGCTCGACGGACTCGCGCAAGATCGGGCAGATCCCCATCAGCTGGGGACCCGGCCGCGAGGAGGCCATCGAGCGGGCGCACGACCAGTTCCGCTGGTTCGCCGGCGGCTGGGCGGTGAACGCGGACCTCCCGACTCCTGCCGGCTTCGCGGGGGCGACCAAGTTCGTCCGGCCCGAGGACGTCGCCGAGCAGATCCCCTGCGGACCCGACCTCGACGAGATCGTCGAGGCCGTCAAGCCGTTCTGGGAGGCCGGCTTCACCGACATCGCGCTGGTCCAGGTCGGCGATGCGCTCCAGCAGCGCTTCCTCGACGAGGCCGCCGCCCCGCTCCTGGAGAAGCTCCGCTCCGCCGCCCCCACCTCCTAGATCGGATATTCCGGCACCGTCCGCACGTTCCGGCGAGCACTTTCCGCCGGAACGTGCGGTCTACGGAATCGCATACATGACGAAGGGCGCCCCCTTACGGGAGGCGCCCTTCGTCATGTGCAGGTCGGTGCTACTGGCCTCGCCCCGTCTTGGCCTGCAGGCGCTCGATGTGCTCGGATGCCTCGGCCTTGGTGATGTCGGCCGGGATCTCCTCGCCGGCCTCGCGAGCCAGGGTGTCGAGGTAGCTGCGCTGCGCTCCCGTCATGGGCTCGTCGCCCGTGACCCAGTCCGAGGGATCCTTGCTCGCGGTCGAGGAATCGTCGCCGCGCGCACCGAGGACGCCTTCGGAGGGGTCGGTCTTGGCGCTGCTGTCGTGCTGGATGGTCTCGTCGTGGTTCGTGCTGTCGCTCATGATGCGGACGCTACCGCGCACCTCCGACGCTTCTCTGCACGGGTGCTCACGATCAGCCGGGCGTCGGCTGTCGCTTCGCCGCCAGCTCGGCGGGCCTGGACCAGAATCGTCGGGTGCCGATCCGTCTCCTGCTGCTCGCCGACACGCATCTGCCGAGGCGCGCGAAGCGGCTCCCGGATCGCGTGTGGACCGAGATCGACCGGGCGGATGTCGTCGTCCACGCCGGCGACTGGGTGGACGAGTCGACGCTCGACGCCCTCGAGGCCCGGTCGCGACGGCTCCTCGCCTGCTGGGGCAACAACGACGGCGACGGATTGCGTGCCCGCCTCCCGGAGATCGCCCGTGCCGAGATCGACGGGGTCCGCCTCGGCGTCGTCCACGAGACGGGCCCCGCGATGGGGCGTGAGAAGCGGGCGGATGCCGCCTATCCGGATCTGGACCTCCTGGTCTTCGGCCACTCCCACATCCCCTGGGACACGACCACGCCAGGCGGCCTCCGACTCCTAAATCCCGGTTCACCGACCGACCGCCGTCGCCAACCCGACCGCACCTGCATGACCCTCGAGATCGACGCGGGAATCATCCGCTCGGTGGACCTCATCCGCCTCCCGGACCCTCGGGTGTCGGAGAAGGACGGGTAGACTTCCATGCCGTGGACTGGATCATCCTGGGAGCTGCCGCCCTCGCGGCGATGGTCGCGATGGTCATTGTGACCCGCAAGCCGCAACGCCCCGTCCGTGGATCCGGGTCGATCGGCAGCGGTATGTTCGGCGCCGTCGACGAGGTCTTCTCCCCCGCGCGTCACGAGGCGCGCCTGGAGCAGGAGCGTCAGACCTCGCTGTCCATCCCGGTCCCGTCGGCGGATGACGACGATCGCGGCGTGTACCGCGGGAGCATCCGTATCCGCGTCGACGCGCACTGACCGCGTCCCGCACCGTCAGCGACTCGAATCGCCCACCCGTTGTACGGGTGTTCCGGCTCAGTTGGTACGCCGCAACGTTCTCTCTAGGCCGGAGTATCCTGGCGAGGGTCAGGGCTGGGCGGTGACGAAGTCGATCAGCTGCTCGACGCGACCGAGGAGCTCGGGCTCGAGGTCGGTCCAGCTGTCGACCCGGGACAGGATCCGCTGCCACGCGCGGGCGATGTCGGCCTGATCTTCGTGCGGCCAGCGGAGCGCCTCGCAGATGCCGTGCTTCCACTCGGTGCCGCGCGGGATGACCGGCCATGCCGCGAGACCCAGCCGCGCGGGCTTCACCGATTGCCAGATGTCGATATACGGGTGCCCCACCACCAGGACGTGCTTCCCGTAAGGGCCCGCGGCGACCTTCTGCGCGATGCGGCTCTCTTTCGAGCCCGTCACCAGGTGGTCGACGAGCACCCCCACGCGTCGATCGTTTCGCGGTTCGAACTCCGCGAGCAGCTGCTCGAGGTGGTCGACGCCCTCGATGTACTCGACGACGACGCCCTCGATGCGCAGGTCGTGACCCCACACCTTCTCGACGAGTTCGGCGTCGTGGCGGCCTTCGACGAAGATGCGGCTGGCGCGAGCGACGCGAGCCCTCGCATCCGTGACGGCTATCGATCCGGATGCGCTGATGAGCTTGCCGCCGCGCGCCTGGACCTTGGCGGGGGCTTTCAGGACGACGGGTCGTCCGTCGATGAGGAAGCCGCCGCCGAGCGGGAAGAGGCGGACCTTCCCGCGCCGGTCCTCGAGACGCACCATGCGTCCCTCGGTACCGACGACCGCACCGCAGTAGCCGTCGGAGGCGAGTTCCACGACCAGGTCGTTCGCCGCCTCGACGATCGCGGGGGCGACCGTCTTCTTGCGCTTCCAGTCACCGCTGAGGACGTCGCTGCCGTACCGATCGAATTCCACCTGCGACAGCGTAGGCGGCGGATGCGGGCACGCCCGGGTCGCCCGGGGCGTGTCCGCTCCTCCCCTGCTCAGCCGGCGGTCGGCGCCGTCGGGCGAGCGAAATGCCGGGTCAGGAGCATCCGCTCGCTGATCCCCCACGCCGCGGAGACGGCCATGAAGATCCCGGCGGCGAAAGGAACCACCACGAACCCGATCAGGGTTCCGTAGGACAGGAAACCGAACCAGGCCGGGAGCTGCGGAACGGATCGCACCGTTTGCGGGCTCGCGGCGCCTTTCACCGGCCCAGCAGGCTGCGCCGCGGCGAGCGCCGCCTGCTGCTTCGCACCCCACCGACGACTCACCTCCGCCACGACGACGAGAGCAGCGAGCCCGGCGAGCAGCACGCCGAGCTGCGTCGGCGTGAGCCCTCCCCCGACGAGCGACAGCAGGGACCTGCCGAGAGGCACATCGACGAGCGAGGCCGCGAGGAGCCCATTCGCGTGCCCGGCGATCGACGGATGGGTGAAGACCGCATAGACGATGCCGACGACGGGCAGCTGGGCGAGAAGCGGAACGAAGCCGCCGAACGGGGATACGCGTTCGCGCCGCATGAGTTCCCCCGTCTCCCGGGCCAGCCGCTCGGGGTTCTTGGCATGGCGGGCACGCAACGCCCGCAGCTGCGGACCGATCCGGCGCATGGCGGCCGCGGATCGGGCTGCGATCACACCGAGCGGAAGGAGAGCGACCCGCACCGCGACGGTGACGAGGACGATGGCGAATGCGGCGGAGGAGCCGCCCGCGAAGGGCGTGAGCCAGGTCGAGAGCGTCTCGACGGCGGAATAGGCGGTTTCGAGAGCGAGGGCGAACGGAGGGAAGGCGAAGGGGTCCACGAAGGGGTCCAGTCTGTGAGGGAGGGTCGAGGGATGCGTCAGCGGCCTCGACCCCTCTCTGTCACCTGAGACAGGCGGCGAAGCGGGTCAGGCCGCGCGCATCGACCCCGGAGCTCGCGGCAAACGCCTTCCCGGCGCGTCGGGCCGAGCCCAGTCCGGACGAACGGATCGAGGTGCGCGGATACCGTCCACCGAGGGGCTCACGACGACCGACGGTGCGAGACCGGCCGACAGAACGGCGACGACGGCGATCGTCAGCGCGACGGCGGCCAGGGCGGCGACGGCGGTGACCATGCCGAGGACGCCGAGATCCGGCAGGACGACCGTCTGCAGGAAGCGCAGCGCGGCGATCACCACGTCTGGGCCCCCGGTCTGCATACCCCCAGTGTGCCCCACAGCTGCCGGATGCGACAGCCCGAGCCCGCTCGAACCGAGGGAGGCGCGCCTCCGGCGGGTGCGCCCCGCTCGTCCGGGCGTCTCCCACTGAGCGCCGAGGTGTTGCACGCCTCCCGTCCGGCTACCGGGAAGCAACGCCGCATACGTTCACAGGCATGAGCGAAAACGAGAAGTCGATCGACGAGAAGGACGTGACGTACTCCCCGGCCAGCGAGAGCGAGACCGAGGTCAAGCAGAGCGAGAGCGTCCAGGCGAGCGAGACCGCGCAGGACTCCGACGTCGAAGACGAGAAGGTCCAGGTGCTTCCGGGGACCGGCGGTCCCGACGACGTCGGCGAGGTGCAGGTGAACCCCGAGGAGCTGAACCTCAACGGCGGCGAGTTCCCGGGCCACCCGAAGGACTGACCGCTTCGACCCGCGGCCCGTCCGTTGGGCGAAGCGAGATGAAGGAACCAGAACCACGCTGGACGGCCTTCATTTCGCTCCGCTCAATGGGCGGGCCGCTCCCGTTTCAAGCCAGCCACGCTGGACGGCCTTCATTTCGCTCCGCTCGATGGGCGGGTCGTCGCCCGTTGAGCGGGGCGAACGCAGCACGTCGCGCTCAGCCGGCGGGGGCGGGCTCCCCGGGGAGGAGCATGGCGTCGTCGAGGAGGGAGCGGATCGCCGGCAGCAGTTCGGCGCGAAGCGCGGCCTCATCCGCGTCGAGCAGCTCCGACAGCGCAGACACGATGCGCCCGACGGACAGCTCTCCGTCACAGGCGCCGATGAAACCCGCGAGCGCCGTTCCCAGCGGGACCGTCCGCCCGAAACCCCCGCCCTGACGCAGGTCGATCGCCGCCGGGTGCTCGTCCCCCGGCCAGAAGTGCCGCTGCTCCGTGACGTCGGGGGCGACGGTGAGGTGAGCCTCCGACAGGGAGGTGTCGTCGAGGGAGGCCTGCCAGTCGTGAATCGCGAGGCACGTCGCGAGATGTGCTCCCAACGACGCTGAGGCGTCGATGGGCGTCGTGACCGTCTCATATCGGGCGAGAGTCACCCGTCCCGGAACGGCGGGCAGCCGCAGGAGCAGGTAGCCGAACCCGACCGCCTCGACGCCGCGCTCGGCGAAGTCGTCGAGCCAGGCCGCGTGGAGGCGCTCGAAATCGGGTGTCCCGGGCTTGGTGCCGCCATCGCGGATCCACGTCTCCGCGTATGCGGACGGGTCGAGCCTCTCGCGCTCGATCACCCAGGCTTCCAGGCCCGCAGCGTCGATCCACGATCGCACTCTGTCGAGCCCGTCGGCTCCGGCGCGATACTCCCAGTTCCCCAGCATCTGAGCGATGCCACCGGGACGAAGAACGTCGGGCAGGCCGGTGATGACCTGGCGGACGAGCGCGTCCCCGACGAGACCGGCGTCGCGGTACTCGTAGGAGGGAACCCCTTCGGTGCGCGGGGTCACGACGAATGGCGGGTTGGAGACGACCCGATCGAAACGTTCGCTCGGGAGCACGGGGTCGAACAGGCTGCCGAGGCGTGTCTCGACAGCCGCCTCGTTGAGCGCCGCAGTGAGCGTCGCCAGTTCGAGCGCTCGAGCGGAGATGTCCGTTGCGACCACCCGGTCGGCGTAGCGGGAGGCGTGCAGGGCCTGGATCCCCGACCCGGTCCCGAGATCGAGCAGCGAATCCACACGGTCGGGCAGCTGCAGGCGGGCCAGGGTGAGCGACGCTCCGCCGACCCCGAGCACGTGATCCTCCCGGAGCGGCCCGGCCACGGCCTGCTCGCCCAGATCGGACACCACCCACCAGTCGACCTCGCCGTTCGCATCGGCGAGCGAGTACGGGCTGAGATCCAGGCGCGCGCGCACGGTCCACGGGGTGGTCGACTCGTCGATCTCGACGAGTCCGACGGCCGCCGCCCCGTCGGAGGTGGCTCGCGGCAGCGCCCGGTCCAGGTCGGCGACCGGTACGACGTCGTTCAACAGGAAGACTCGCGCCAGCGTGGCGAGCGCCTCCGTCCGATCGGTGAGGGCGCGTCGGGCGGGGAGCCGATGTCCGCGGGCCAGGGCCTCGTCCGCGGCCGTCCCCCACAGGGCCCGCAGCGACGCGACCGTGAAGCCGGCCTCCTGCAGGTCTTCACGGAGCGCGGCGATGGTGGTCATGGGAGGGGTTCCTTCAGCCTGGAGCAGCGACGGCGGGATGGATGCCGGAGGACGAGATCGTGTGGTCTCATGTCCATCATGAGCGAGACCACGGACACCCGGGCGCCCCGACGCTACACGAGCGAACGCGGGCTAGATCGGCTCGTCTTCTTCACCGATGCGATCTCGGCGATCGCGATCACACTGCTGATCCTGCCGCTCGTCGATCTCGTCGCCGAGGTCGCCCCCGACTCGACACCGGGCTCGTTCCTCGGCGCGCACTCCCCCGAGCTGCTCAGCTTCGCACTGAGCTTCGCCGTGATCGCCCGCCTCTGGTATTCGCACCACCAGCTCTTCGAGCACATCGAGCGCTACGACACCCGCCTCGTCGTGCTCGACATCCTGTGGGCGTTCACGATCGTCCTGCTGCCTTTGCCGACCGCCATGATCAACCGGTTCGCGACGGAACCCCTCGTCATCGGCTTCTACATCGGCACCATGACGGTGAGCGCCCTGTCGCTCACCGCGATGACGCTCCTCGTTCGCGGCGACCGCCGTCTGCAGTCGACGGAGAACCCGCTCGGTTCCGACGCGTTGGGCGGGATATCGGCATCCGCGACCCTCTTCGTCGTCGCATTCCTCCTCGGTGTGCTCGTGCCCGGTATGAACTATTGGGCACTCCTCGTGCTGTTCTTCTCGGGCCTCCTCGGCACCGTCTACGCCCGCCTGCTCGATCGTCGGGAAGCTCACCGGACCGGCGACTAACGTGGGGAGGGATGCAGCCCTTGAACGAGTCGGAAATCCGCTCCTCCTTCGTCAACGCGACCGCCGGCGAGGCCAAGCGGATGACGCTCCCCGGCCTGCACGAGATGCTCTGGGAGCAGCGCGAGTACCTCGGTTGGCGTGATTCGAAGGCCCCGAACCGGGCGTATATCGTGCAGTGGCGCGATGCGAAGCCGGTCGGCCTGCTGCTCAACGCGGCTGAGACCCCGATGAAGTCGGGGTTCGCCGCCATGTGCTCGCTGTGCAGCACCCAGCAGCCGGCCAATCAGGTGTCCCTGTTCTCCGCGCCGCGTGCGGGGGCATCCGGGCGCGACGGCAACACGGTCGGCACCTACATCTGCGCCGACCTCGCCTGCTCCCTCACCATCCGGATCGCGCCCCCGCGTTACGACATGCAGCCCGATCCCGAGGAGATCGTCGAGCGACGGATTCAGACCCTGGAGACGCGTCTCGCCGGTTTCACGTCCACGGTGCTGGGCGTCTGACCCACCTCACGCACTAGGCGCGACCGCGGGTCTCGCTGCGTGCACCACCCTCGGCGAGGAAGGCCAGCCGCCGCAGGCTCTCCCGATTGCGCAGTGTCAGACCGATGGCACGCACGAACTTCGGCACGAGTCGGCCGGGCCCCTCGACGGCGTCCTCCCAGATGCGCACCACGCACCCGCTGCCGCGAGGTTTGACCTCCATCTTGATGAGCGCCTCACCGATCGGCCATCCGTGCGCATTCATCGTGAGCCCGTGCGGCGGATCCCACTCGTACATCTCCGTCTTGTCGTTGATGAACACCGGCCAGCTGCCGAAGGAGTGGTGCAGACGGGAGCCGGGTCGGGGCCACGCCTCGTCGACGTCCCGCATGCGCGCGGCTCCGACGACCCAGTTCGCGAACAGCCAGCCGTCCTCGAGGATCGCGAAGACGGCTTCGGGTGGCGCGTCGATGTAGCGGACGACCAGGGACATGGATCACATTCCTTTCGTCGCGGTGCGTGGGCCGCTCGGCGCGAGCGACGGTGGGGTGCGCACGCCGAACTCGTCGCGGAGCGCGGTGACGGCGGCGTTCCAGCCGGCCATGCCGTGCACTCCGGGGCCGGGCGCCGCTGAGGAGGACGCCAGATAGACGCCCTTCGCCGCGGTGCGCCACGGGGTGACCGACAGAGTGGGACGCGCGACGAGGCGTGTGAACGACCCCTCCCCCGCCGCGATGTCGCCGCCCACGTAGTTGGGGTTGTAAGCCTCGAGCTGACGCGTGGTGCGGCTCGTGCTCGCGACGATGGTGTCGCGGAAGCCCGGCGCGAAGCGTTCGATCTGACGGATGACGTCTTCGGTCCGGTCAACGGTGGACCCGGCGGGCACGTGGGTGTACGTCCACAGCACGTGTTTGCCCCGGGGCGCACGCGATGGGTCGAAGAGCGTCGGTTGCGCGGCCAGCACGTAGGGGCTGCGGGGCAGCCGACCCGCAGCCACCTCCCTCTCCCCGTAGGCGACCTCGCCACGGCTGCCGCCGATGTGGAGCGTGCCCGCCTCGAGTAGGCGCGAGTCGGTCCAGGGCACCGGCTCGGACAGGGCGAAGTGGTGTGTCGAGGCCCCGTTCCCGAACCGGAAGCGATCGATCTTCGCGGCATAGGAGTCTGGCATCCGCTCCCCCGCGATGCGGACCATGTCGCGCGCGTTGGTGTCGAACAGGACGACACGTGAGGCGGGCAGGTCGCGGATGTCGGCGACGGTCACGCCGGTGCGGATCCGTCCTCCGTGCGCCTCGAGGTCGTCGATCAGCGCGCCGATGATGCTCCGACTGCCCCCGATCGGGATGGGCCATCCGGCTGCGTGGCCGTGCATCGCGAGCGCCAGACCGGCCGCAGCGGAGCCGAGGGTCGGCATGGGTTGCACCGCGTGCGCCATCACGCCGCTCAGCAGAGCGGGTGCCGCGTCTTCACGCCATCGGGCGTTCCACAGCACGCTGCCCTGCTCGAGGGCGCGGAACCCCAGACGCATCAGCGCGATCGGATGCTGGACCCCGCGCGGCAGGGCTGTGCCCGACAACTCGGCGACGGCGTCGCGATCGCGCACCAACGGGGCGAAGAGACTCCGCCAGGCGGAGCCGTCGGCCCCCAGGTCGTCCACGGTGCGCTCGATGTCGCGATAGGCGAGCGCTGCGGCTCCGCGATCGAGGGGGTGCCCGTAGGAGATGGGCGGCGTGACGAGATCGATGCGGTCCGCGAGACGGAACTCGCGGAAGAACGGCGACGCCACCGCCATCGGATGAACGGCCGAGCAGAGGTCGTGCAGGAAGCCCGGTTCCGTCAGCTCCCCCGTGCGGGCACCACCGCCCGGGGTGTCGGCCTGCTCGAAGACCTCGACGGACAACCCGGCCCGGGCGAGCGTCACCGCGGCGGCCAGCCCGTTCGGTCCCGATCCGATGACGACTGCGTCGAGCGCGCTCATCCTCCGAGTCTGACAGGCCGGCTCGGAGCTTCCTGAGAGGCGCGCGTCGGCGTCCCCCTCGCCCTCAGCAGGAGGAACAGCGTCTCAGCAGAAGGAATCAGGCGGATTCGTCCTGCTGAGATGTCGGAGTTCCTGCTGAGCGCGAGGGCAGCGGCGGAGCGGCGCAGAACGGTCAGGTCGTCCGGTTCGCCTGGATGACCGACAGCACATTGCCCGCCGGGTCCCGGAACCAGGCGATGGTCGGCCCCCACCCGCGGACGATGCCCCGCTCATCCATGGGCATCCGCACATCGTCGTAGATCTTGGTCACGACGCCCCTGGCGTTGAGTTCGGTGACCGCGGTGTCGACGTCGTCGACCGGGAAGTTCAGGACCGTGAAGGTGGCTGCCACGTGGTCGTCTTTCGGATAGACGAACACCTGCCCGCCATTCGCGAAGGTGATGCGAAAGCCGCCCATCTCGGCAACTGCGTCGAGGCCCAGCACGTCACGGTAGAAGTCGAGGCACTCCTCGATCCGGTCGGCGGAGAAGCCGCTGAAGGCGGGTACGGACGCGAACATGTGGATGACCTCCTCGGCTCCGTCGGACGACGGTGACCGTCACGCTAGTCCTCCCGTCGCCCCTCGACCGCCTTCCCGCACTCAGCAGGAACAACAGCGCCTCAGCAGGGACGATCCGGCGGATTCGTCCTGCTGAGGCGTCGTTGTTCCTGCTGAGCGCGAGCGATGGTCAGGCGTTCGCGCGCTCCAGCACGAGCTCGCGCACACGGGCCGCGTCGGCCTGACCCTTCATGGCCTTCATGACCGCGCCGATGACGGCGCCGGCGGCCTGGACCTTGCCGTCGCGGATCTTCGCGAGCACGTCGGGCTGCGACGCGAGCGCCTCATCGATGGCCGCGATGAGCGCACCGTCGTCGGACACGACCGCGAGTCCTCGGGCCTTGACGACCTCGTCCGGAGATCCTTCGCCCTCGATGACGCCCTCGAGCACCTGCCGCGCGAGACGGTCGGTCAGCTCGCCCGACTCGACCAGCGCGATGAGCTCGCTGACGTGGAAGGGGGTCACCAGCGTGCCCGGCTCGACGCCGCGCGCGTTGGCGATGCGGGTGATCTCGCCCAGCCACCACTTGCGGGCCTGGGCCGGAGCCGCGCCCGCCGCGATGGTCTGCTCGAGCTCGACGAGCACATTGGCGTTGATGATGTCCTGGAATTCGGAGTCGCTGAACCCGTACTCCGCCTTGAGACGACGACGGAACGCCGCGGGCGACTCGGGCAGAGCTGCGCGCAGCTCGGCGATCAGCTCGGGAGCGGGCACAACGGGCACGAGGTCGGGCTCGGGGAAGTAGCGGTAGTCGTCCGCATCCGACTTCGGACGCCCGGCGCTCGTCACCCCGGTGTCCTCGTGCCAGTGACGGGTCTCCTGCAGGATCGAGCCGCCCTTCTTGAGGATGGCCGCCTGCCGCTGGATCTCGTACCGCACGGCGCGCTCTACGCTGCGCAGCGAGTTGACGTTCTTCGTCTCGGTGCGCGTGCCGAGCTTCTCCTGGCCACGGGGACGCAGCGACACGTTCGCGTCGCAGCGCAGGTTTCCGCGCTCCATGCGGGCCTCCGAGACGCCGAGCGCGCGCACGATATCGCGGATGGTGGCGACGTAGGCGCGGGCGTACTCCGGGGCGCGGTGTTCGGCTCCGAAGATCGGCTTGGTGACGATCTCGACGAGCGGGACGCCGGCGCGGTTGTAGTCGACGAGCGAGTACTCGGCGCCCTGGATGCGCCCGGTCGAGCCGCCGACGTGCGTCAGCTTGCCGGCGTCCTCCTCCATGTGGGCGCGCTCGATCGGGATCTTCACCAGCGCGCCGTCGTCGAGCTCGATCTCGACCTCGCCCTCGAACGCGATGGGCTCGTCGTACTGCGAGATCTGGTAGTTCTTCGCAAGATCCGGGTAGAAGTAGTTCTTCCGCGCGAAACGGCTCGACGGCGCGATCTGGCAGCCGAGCGCGAGACCGAGCGAGATCGAGTAGCGCACGGCCTGCTCGTTGACGACCGGCAGCGACCCGGGGAGCCCCAGGTCGACGGTGGCGATCATCGTGTTGGGCTCCGCCTTCTCCCCCGCACCGGCATAGGCCGGGTTCGGCGCGGGCGAGAACATCTTGGTGACCGTCGACAGCTCGACGTGCACCTCGAAGCCGAGCACGGGCTCGTACAGTTCGAGGGCCTCGTCGAAGTCGAGGAGTTCGGCCTTCGCCATCAGAGCGTTCCCCCTTCGGGCTCGGTTCCCTGGCCGGGAGCCGGTGCGATGTGTGCCGCCTCACCCGAGACGGGCTGGGCGGGGAGCAGGTCGAGGATCGGGTGACCCCAGCCCTCTTCGAGGAGCGCCTCGATCGTGGCGCCGAAGGTGTAGAGACGCGCGTCCTCACGGGCCGGCGCCATGACCTGGAGGCCGACGGGCAGGCCGTCCTCGGGGGCGAGACCGATGGGGAGGCTCAGACCCGGGACGCCCGCGAGGTTCGCCGGGATAGTCGTGATGTCGTTGAGGTACATCGACAGCGGATCCTCGGTCTTCGACCCGAACTCGAAGGCCGTGGTCGGCGCCGACGGCGACACGAGCAGATCGACCTTCTCGAACGCGGCGTCGAAGTCGCGCTGGATGAGGGTACGGACCTTCTGCGCGCTGCCGTAGTACGCGTCGTAGTAGCCGGCCGAGAGGGCGTAGGTGCCGAGGATGATGCGTCGCTTGACCTCGGGCCCGAAGCCCGCCTCGCGGCTCGCGGCCATGACCTGCTCGACGGTTCCACCGCCCTCGGGCGTGACGCGGAGGCCGAAGCGCACCGAGTCGAACTTCGCGAGGTTGCTCGACGCCTCGGCGGGGAGGATGAGGTAGTACGCGGCGATGGCGTACTCGAAGTTCGGGGCCTCGACCTCGACGATCTCGGCACCGGCGCGCTCCATGAGCGCGAGCGCCTCGGTGAAGCGCTGCGTGACACCGGCCTGGAAGCCCTCGCCGCCGAGCTGCTTCACGACACCCACGCGGACGCCCTTCAGCGAGCGCTCCTGCTGACCCTTGCGAGCCGCGGCCTCGAACGACGGCCACATCTCGTCGAGCGAGGTGGAGTCGCGGGGATCGTGACCGCCGATGACGTCGTGCACCAAGGCGGCGTCGAGCACGGTGCGGCTGACGGGGCCCACCTGGTCGAGCGACGAGGCGAGCGCGATGGCGCCGTAGCGCGAGACGCCGCCGTAGGTGGGCTTGACGCCGACCGTTCCGGTCACCGAGGCGGGCTGACGGATCGATCCACCGGTGTCGCTGCCGAGCGCGACGGGGGCCTCGAACGCGGCGACCGCGGCGGCCGAGCCGCCTCCGGATCCGCCGGGGATCCGGCCGTGGTCCCACGGGTTGCGGGTGGGGCCGTAGGCCGAGTATTCGGTGGAGGAGCCCATCGCGAACTCGTCCATGTTGGTCTTGCCGAGCGGGATCATGCCGGCCGAGCGCAGACGCGCGACGACCGTCGCGTCGTATGGCGGGATCCAACCCTCGAGGATCTTCGATGCCGCTGTGGAGGGCATGTCGAGCGTGCAGAGCACGTCCTTGACGGCGATCGGTACACCGGCCAGCGCTCCGAGCGAGGCGCCGGCGGCACGCTGCGAGTCGATCTCGGCGGCGCGCTCGAGAGCCGCATCGTGAGCGACGTGCAGATAGGCGTGGATGGCGCCGTCGACGCTGTCGATGCGGTCGAGGTGCGCACGGGTCGCCTCGACGGAGGACACCTCGCCCGAGACGAGCTTCTCGGAGAGCTGCGCGGCGGTGAGACGGGTCAGATCGGTGCTCACTGCTCCTCCCCCAGGATCGCGGAGACGCGGAAGCGCCCCTCGGCCGCATCCGGGGCGCCCGCGAGGGCCTGCTCCTGCGTCAGGAGCTCGCCGACCACGTCGGGACGCGTGACGTTCTGCAGAGGGATGGGGTGGCTCGTGGCGGGCACGTCGGCGGTGGCGACCTCACTCACCTTGGCGACGTTGTCGACGATCGAACCCAGCTCGCTCACGAGGTGGTCGATCTCGTCGGAGGTCAGCGCGATGCGCGACAGTCCTGCCAGGTGCTCTACCTGTTCACGGGAGAAATCAGACACCCCTCAAACTTAGCCGCCGCGGGCGTCGGGCTCGTTCCCGCTCGTGCCGCCGAACCCCGGGACGCGCGCCAGCAGGTGCCACTCAGCCGAGCAGGGACGGAGTCTTGAGCTGGTCGTCGTCGCTGCCGTCCGTCACGAACTCGCCCTTGGCGATTCCGATCAGCGAGAGGTTGCGCAGGGACTCGGTTCCGGGCTCCAGATACCAGTCGTGACCGATGGACGCGGTGAGGAATGCCCCCGTGATCGGGTCGGCGCTCCCACTGACATTCATCCGCTTCGCACCGAACGACGGGCTGCCCGGGTCCACACCGAAGAACGCCGTGTTGACGACAGGATCCCAGGGCGCCTCCCCCACCCAGACGTTGTCATCCGGGACACCGAGCTCGGCGACATCCTTCACCTCGCCGCCCGGCGACCCCATCATCGCGAAGGCGTCCACCGACATCCACCCTCGGGAGAGCGCCATGGACGTCGCCGTCGACCCGTAGGAGTGTGCGAAGACGGAGAGATAGGGGCCCGACCCCGGGTGCCGCGCACGGATGCCGTTGACGAACGACGCGAGGGCGCTCGCGCCCTGCTCGGCCAGGTCGAGGGAGATCGCGTTCGTCAGATCGGGCGTGTGATAACCGATCCACGACACCGTGGCGACGGTGCCGTTCTCTCCGAAGGTCCGCTCCCACGACCGCTGCTCGGCGAAGAGGTCGTCGGTGACCTTGGTCCACTCGGCCATGTGCTCACGGACCGAGAGCAGCGCCCCCGGGACCAGGATGCTGATGTAACTGGCTGTCTCGAGATCGCCCAGCGCGATGGCGGCCTTGCCGGGGAACTCCGTGTCCAGGGACAGAAGGAGACGGGCGGGCCCGCCCGGGCTGGGAGTCAGCGCCTCGTCGATCTGCTCGAGCATCGCAAGACGCTGGGCCGCCGCCACCGCGCTCGCCGTGCCGAGGCCGTCGTCGAGTGATCGGCGCAGCGCCGCGAGGTCGGAGCGAAGCGTCCTGCGGTTGATCCTGTCGCGCTCGTCGTACGGAACTCCGTCGAGGTTGCCGATGACGGTCGGTTCGGCCGCGGCCGCTGTCGCCCGATCGGCCTCATCGAGCCCGTCCCACCAGTCGGCGATGTCGGCCGCTTCGGGCGCCGGAGTGAGGAGCTCCCCGTTCGCGGAGTCGACTCCCGTGCCGGTGACACCGGTCGCGGCCCGGGCACTGAGCCCACCTACGGAGAGGACGCCCGATGACACCGAGGCGAGCGAAGGAGCCGCGGAATCGGTGGCGAACGGGACCGACCTGATCGCCAGCACAGCGGAGGGCATGAAGACTCCGGCCGCGACGAGCGCGATGGAGACGATCACTGCGCTCGCTCGCACGCCCCTCAGCCCCCTCGTGACCATCCGCCACCGGATTCGACGACCCCTCGCCGAACTCGGATCGCGTCGGATGGACGCCGGGGTGGTGTCCCCCATTTTAGGGACACGAGTGGCGTTCGCACGACCCCCAATCACGAGAGAGCGGGTGAACACCAGGGTTTGACAGAACGGGTCAGCTCGGTGGTGGAAGGGGCGCCTCGGCGCCGCCGTCATCGACGGCAGCCCCCGCCTCGTCCGGCTCCTCAGCGAGGGCCGCCGGCCCCTCGGTCAGGAGCAGGGCGAACTGCTCGGCATCGATGATCCGTACCCCCAGCGCTTCGGCCTTCGCGAGCTTAGAACCGGCCCCGGGGCCGGCAGCCACGAAGTCCGTCTTCTTGGACACGCTGGATCCGGCCTTGCCGCCTGCTTGGATGATGGCCTCGACGGCGCCTTCGCGTGAGAACCCCTCGAGGGTTCCGGTGGGCACGACCGTCACGCCCTCGAGCACTCCCCCCTCGATGACGGCCGCGCCGGGGCCCGGGTGCCCGGGCGTGGAGAGCTGGACACCTGCGGCGGCCCACCGGTCGAGGATCTCGACGTGCCAGTCGACCGCGAACCAGTCCATGAGGGCGTCGGCGATGATCGGCCCGACACCGTCGACGGCGGCGAGCTCTTCCCGGCTCGCGGCGCGCATGGCATCGATCGATCCGAAATAGTCGGCGAGCGCTCGCGCGGCGACCGGCCCGACGTGACGGATCGACAGTGCGACCAGCTTGCGCCAGAGCAGCTGCGTCTTGGCCTTCTCGAGGTTCGCGATGAGGTCGAGTGCGCGCTTCGAAGGCACCGCACTCTCGTCTCCGGCAAACGGGCCGTCGGGATCGAACGCGCCGTCCTTCTTCGCATTACGGCGACGCCGGTACGGGGACAGCAGCTTGGGTCGACCATCGTCGGCGAGGGTGACCATGCCCGTCTCCGAGTCGCGAACGACGACCTCGATGGGGAACAGGTCGGCCAGGGTGAGTTCGAAGAGACCCGCCTCCGTGTCGAGCGGCGGCATGGAAGGCACGACCGGCTGAGTGAGCGATGCCGCGCCCACCTCGCCGAGAGCCTCGATGTCGAGGGCGCCACGGGATCCGACGTGCTCCACGCGACCGCGGACCTGCGCGGGACAGGAGCGGGCGTTAGGGCACCGCAGATCGATGTCGCCCTCCTTCGCCGGCTTGAGCGGGGTTCCGCACTCCGGGCATTCCGTGGGCATGACGAACTCGCGCTCGGTACCGTCGCGCAGCTCGACCACGGGCCCGAGCACCTCGGGGATGACGTCGCCCGCCTTCCGGAGGACCACGGTGTCGCCGATGAGGACGCCCTTGGCCTTGACGACCTGCTGATTGTGCAACGTCGCCTGACGGACGGTCGATCCGGCGACGAGAGCGGGCGTCATGACAGCGAACGGGGTCGCCCGCCCCGTGCGGCCCACCGAGACGACAATGTTCTCGAGCTTGGTGTGCACCTCTTCGGGCGGGTACTTGTACGCGATGGCCCAGCGGGGTGCTCGGCTCGTCGCGCCGAGTTCGACGTGCAGGGCGAGGTCGTCGACCTTGACCACCACGCCGTCGATCTGATGCTCGACCCCTGCCCGGCCCGCGCCGTAGCGCTTGACGTAGTCGACGACGCCGTCGATGTCGTCGTACACCGTGAAATGGGTCGAGATGGGCAGGCCCCACTCGGCCAGCAGACCGTAGACCTCGGACTGCGCCGTGATCGGCGTCTCGTTCTCGATCTGCGCGACGGGCCAGGCTCCGATCCCGTGCACCAGCATGCGGAGGCGGCGCAGACGGTCGGCCATGAGGGCGAGCTTGTCGGGGCTCTTGCCCTCCTCCTTCTGGCGCAACGATCCGCTGGCCGCGTTGCGGGGATTGGCGAAGACACGTTCGCCCGCTGCGGCCTGACGGGCATTGAGCTCGTCGAAGAGCTCGACGGGGAAGAAGATCTCGCCGCGGATCTCGACGAGGTCGGGATGGTTCGATCCGGCGAGACGCGCGGGGATGCTTCCCATGGTCAAGACGTTCTGGGTGACGTCTTCCCCCACCACGCCGTCGCCGCGCGTGGCGGCGGTCACCAGACGCCCGCGCTCGTAGCGCAGGTTGATGGCGAGGCCGTCGATCTTCAACTCGGTGAGGTAGCGGACCTTCTCGGTGCCGCTGTCCCGCTCGACCTTCGCTGCCCACGCGCGCAGCTCTTCCTCGCTGAAGACGTTGTCGAGGCTCAGCATGCGCTCGGCGTGTTCGACGGGCGCGAAGAGCGTCGTCTCGGCCCGGCCGCCCACCGTCTGGGTCGGCGAGTCCTGGCTGAGCAGTTCGGGATGCTCCGCCTCGAGTCGCTCGAGCCGGTGCACCATCGCGTCGTACTCGGCGTCGGTGACGACCTGGGAATCGTGCTCGTAGTAGGCGTCGCGCAGTTCGAGGATGCGGGTCGTCAACTCGCGCACCTCGGCGGAGGCGGCTTCCAGGTCATCCGGGGTGGAGTCGGGGACGACTTCGCTTCCGTCGATCATGACGCTATATAAACGCACACCGCCGGTACTCGGCCGAGTACCGGCATCCGATCAGGCGGGAACCGCGGAGACGGTCCTGTCGATGGTGCATTGGCCGAGCACCCGGGTCCCGACGTAGATCACGGCGGTCTGGCCGGGCGCCACACCGTCGAGCGGAACGGAAGGGGTGACGACGAGTTCGCCGTTCATGACGACGGCGACGGCGGGCACCGGGTCGGCATGCGCGCGGATCTGCACCTCGCAATCGAACGGCGTCGCCGGATCCGCGGGCGGACGCCCCGCCCAGGTGAATCGCGACCCACCGATCTCGGCCGTCGCAAGCGCTTCCTTGGGACCCACCACGACCTCGTTGGTGCGGGTCTTGACCTCGAGTACGAAACGGGGCCGCCCGTCGGGAGCGGGGACGCTCAGCCCCAGTCCGCGGCGCTGACCGACCGTGTAGGACTGGGAGCCCTCGTGCTGACCGACCACGGCACCGTCGCGATCGACGATGGCGCCGGGCTGGAGGTCCACACGCTCGGCGAGCCAGCCTCGCGTGTCGCCGTCGGAGATGAAGCAGATGTCGTGGCTGTCGGGCTTCGCGGCGACGCCGAGTCCGCGGGCCGCGGCCTCGGCCCGCACCTCGGCCTTCGACGGAGTGGCCCCCAGCGGGAACATGGAGTGGGCCAGCTGGTCGGCGGTCAGGACGCCGAGGACGTAGGACTGATCCTTCGCCCACGCCGCGGAACGGTGCAGCTCCCGGTCTCCGTTCTCATCGATCACGACGGTCGCATAGTGGCCGGTGCATACGGCGTCGAATCCGAGCTCGAGAGCCTTGTCGAGGAGGGCGGCGAACTTGATCCGCTCGTTGCAACGCATGCAGGGGTTGGGGGTGCGGCCCGCAGCGTACTCGGCGATGAAATCGTCGACGACGTCGGCCTTGAACCGCTCGGAGAAGTCCCACACGTAATAGGGGATGCCGAGGACGTTGGCCGCCCGCTGCGCATCCATCGAATCCTCGATGGTGCAGCAGCCGCGGCTGCCGGTGCGCAGCGTGCCGGGCATCCGGCTCAGCGCGAGGTGCACACCCACAACCTCGTGGCCCGCGTCGACTGCTCGCGCCGCCGCTACAGCGGAGTCCACTCCCCCGCTCATGGCTGCCAGAACACGCATGAACCCCAGTCTACGTTCGCCCCCGCCGGCCCGGCCGGGCCGGCAGATCCCGAGCATCCTGTTCCCGAATCACGGAGATTTCGAGCCCTGTTCACACGTTCATGCCGATCCGGGCCCCTGGAATCGAAGAACTCCGTGATTTGGGAAGGGAAGGTGGCGGGGCGAGAGGGTCAGCGTGGGCGGTCGGAGTGGCCGGCCGCGCGGGCCCGGGTCAGGGCCGCCGGCAGCGCGGCGAGGAGCGCGTCGACGTCGGCGTCCGTGCTCGTCGACCCGAGGGAGAAGCGGAGTGCGCCGCGGGCCTCGCGCTCGGGAACGCCCATGCCGAGGAGCACGTGCGACAGCTCGGACACCCCGGCGGTGCACGCCGACCCCGTGCTGACCGAGACGCCCGCCATGTCGAGGAGGAAGAGAAGGGAGTCGCCCTCGCAGCCGGGGAAGGTGAAGTGCGCGTTGCCCGGCAGGCGGTCGGTGACGGATCCGCGCAGCACCGCGTCGGGCGCGATCTCATGCACACCGGCGACGAGACGGTCGCGGAGCGCGGCGAGCTCGATCGCGTGCTGCTTCAGCCCACCGACCGCCAATTCGGCGGCGACCGCGAACGCGACGGCGGCCGCGACGTCCTGCGTGCCGGACCGGATGCGGCGCTGCTGGCCGCCACCGTGGAGAAGCGGCACGACGGTGGTCGACCGGCCGAGCACGAGGGCGCCGATGCCCACCGGGCCGCCGATCTTGTGGGCCGACACGCTCAGGGCGTCGAGGCCGCTCGCTCGGAAGTCGACGGGGACCGATCCGAACGCCCCCACCGCATCGGAGTGGATGGGCACACCCCGCTCCCGCGCGATGGCGGCCAGTTCGGCGATCGGCTGCACCGTGCCGACCTCGTTGTTGGCCCAGATCACGCTGGCGAGTGCCACGTCGTCCGACGAGGAGGCGTCGGGGCCGGAGGCCGGGCCGACCCCGGCGAGCGCCGCGCGCATCCCTTCCGGCTCGATGCGCCCGTCTGCATCGACGGGGAGGTCGAGGATCCGAGCGCGCTCGTGCGTCTCGAGCCATTCGACGGTGTCGGTCGTGGCGTGGTGCTCTCCCGGAGGGACCGCGATGACCGGCCGCGGTCGATCGGTGTTGCGTGCCCACCACAGCCCCTTGAGCGCGGCGTTGATCGCCTCGGTTCCCCCCGAGGTGAAGATCACCTCGACGGGGTCGCAGTTCAGCGATGCGGCGACGCGTTCGCGCGATTCCTCGAGGACCTGCTTGGCCCGCTGGCCGTGCGAATGGATGGACGAGGGGTTGCCGACGCCGGCGAGCGCAGCCGTGTACGCCTCCAGAACCTGGGGAATCATCGGTGTCGTCGCGGCGTGATCGAGGTAGTACCGCATGAGCAATACCCTAGATTCATGGCCTCCACGACCTCCCTCGACCGTTTGGGCGTCTCGAGGAACGAGGCGGGAGTCCCGGAACTCCGGGTGTGGAGCGCCCACGCGACGAGTGTCGAGGTGGTCCTGTTCGACACAGCGGATCCGACCTGGGTCGCCTCCTCACTGCCGCTCACGCGCGGTGAGGGCGACGTGTGGAGTGTCGCCAGCGAGGGCCTCGTGCCCGGCCGCCGCTACTCCCTGCACGTCGACGGCCCCGCGGGTCCGCAGCACGCGTTCGACCCGACGACCAACCTCCTCGACCCGTACGCCCGTGGCATCCAGCGCTTGTCGGCGGGCAACTGGCGCGGGGTGATCGTCGACGAGTCCTTCGACTGGGAGGGCGTGACCAAACCCGCTGTGCCGCTGGATCGCAGCGTCGTCTACGAGGCTCACGTCCGCGGCTTCAGCAAGTCGAACAAGGCGGTGCCCGCTGAGCTGCGCGGCACCTACGCCGGGCTCGGTCACGAGGCGAGCGTCTCGTACCTGTCAGACCTCGGTGTCACGGCCGTCGAGCTCCTCCCGGTCCACGCCTATGGCAGTGAGATGCGGCTCGTCGGGCAGGGCCTCAGCAACTACTGGGGCTACAACTCCTTCTCGTTCTTCGCCCCTCACCCCGGTTACGCCTCCGCGGCGGCGCAGCGTGAGGGGCCCTCGGCGGTGCTCCGCGAGTTCAAGGAGATGGTCAAGTCGCTGCACCGGGCCGGCCTCGAGGTCATCCTCGACGTGGTCTACAACCACACGGCCGAAGAGGGCCGGAACGGGCCCCGCTACAGCTTCCGCGGCATCGACAACGCCTCCTACTACCGTCAGACGGAGGACGGCGGCTACATCGACACCACGGGCTGCGGCAACTCGCTCGACTTCGGCCATCCGGTTCCGCAGCGTCTTGTCCGCGACTCGGTCGAGTACTGGGCGAACGAGTGCCAGATCGACGGTTTCCGATTCGATCTCGCCGCCGCGCTGGGGCGTGACGAGCGCGTCCACTTCGACCCGCAGCATCCTCTGCTCCTCGAACTGCGGGACGACCCGGCGTTGGCGGGTGTGAAGCTCATCGCCGAGCCCTGGGACGTGGGGATGGGCGGTTGGCAGACGGGGAACTTCCCCGACGGCTGGACGGAATGGAACGACGGCTATCGCGGCACCGTGCGCGACTTCTGGCTGAGCGACACCGCCGCGATCCGCCATCACTCGCATCCGCCTGCCGGAATCGGGCGCCTGGCGGGGGCGCTGTCGGGATCGGCCGACATCTTCTCAGCCGAGCGGGGCCCCGTCGCGTCGGTCAACTTCGTCACGGCTCACGACGGGTTCACCCTCGCCGATCTGACCATGTACGGCACCAAGCACAACCTCGGCAACGGTGAGCAGAACCGGGACGGCACGAGCGACAACCGCTCCTTCAACTTCGGGGTCGAAGGCGACACCCGTGACGCGACGGTTCGGGGTCACCGCCGCCGGGCGATGCGCAACATGATGGCGACGTTGCTGCTGTCCTCGGGCATCCCGATGATCACGGCGGGCGACGAGTACGGGCGCACGCAGCGCGGTAACAACAACGCGTATTGCCACGACAGCGAGCTCACCTGGGTGTCCTGGCAGCGTCAGCCCTGGCAGGAGGAGCTGACGGCGAGTACGAGCCGTCTGATGCGCGTCCGTCGCGACAACCCCGCTCTCAGCCCCGCGCGCTTCGCGGTCGCCGGTGAACGCGTCATCGGCGCGACGGAACGCACCTGGTTCTCGGCCGCCGGCACCCCGATGGCCGATCACGACTGGCACTCACCCGGCAACCGCACGGTGCAGTTCCTGGCCAGGGCGACGACGACGGATGGCGGGTCGGACTCGGCCACCGATGAGAACACCGTCCTCGTCGTCGTCCACGGTGCGGAGACGGAGGCGACGATCCGTCTACCGGAGCACGACGCCGTCGGCGGTTACGAACTGCTGTGGTCCAGCGCGGACGACGCGGCCGGAGGCGACCTCATCGCCCCCGGCGGCGACTACGCCCTCGACGGTCCTGCCGTCACGGTCTTCCGCGCTCTGCCTCCGCAGGTCTGATCCACCCCAACACCGCACCCCGGGCCGCTTCGCGACGGTCGCAGAGCGACCTCCTCGGCGAGCAGAGGTCACCTCGACCTGCTCGTTGAGGAAGGCCGTCAGGCCCGTCGCGAAACGACCACGCGAGAGTGCGCTGTCGAGAGTCGGGCCGGACGTCAGGACGCGACCGCGATGAGCCCCATCTCGGCGGGACTCGCGAGGGCGTCGTTCCGCGGGACGATGCGGACGTTGTAGCCGAACGACCCCGGGCTCGTCAGCGTCACGGATCCCGCGAACGTGACCGTCGCCGGGCCCCGCTTGCCCGTCCCGGCGGATCCGGGGAGCGGGTTCAGGGCTACGTGCGTGGTGCGGGTGAGCATGTCGCCCTCGCTCGACGCACCGTAGACGACCTCGACGCTGACGTCGTCGGGCGACAGAGCGCCGAGCTGGACCTGCGCTCGCACCTGCAGCTCGTCACCGACCCGCGGCACCGAGGCGAGACCCTCCGACTCGACATGCAATACCTGCGCCCCGGACCAGGCGGCGCGTACACGGTCCTTCCACTCCGTGACCTCGCGGCCGAGCGAGTAGTCGTCGGCGCTGAGTCGCGCGGCCGCCTGCCCGGCGGGCGTGTAGAGCCGTTCGACGTACTCGCGGACCATCCGCTCGGCCGACAACCTGGGTGACAGGCTGGCGAGGGTGTGACGCACCGACTTCAACCAGCGGGTGGGCAGGCCGTTCCCGTCGCGGTCGTAGAACCGCGGAGCGACCTGATGCTCGATCAGGTCGTAGAGCGCGGTCGCCTCCAACGCGTCGCGTTGCGCGGCGTCGGCGGCGCCGTCCGATGACGGGATCGCCCAGCCGTTCTCGCCGTCGAAGTGCTCGGCCCACCACCCGTCGAGGATGGAGAGGTTGAGCGCGCCGTTGAGCGCCGCCTTCATCCCCGACGTCCCGCACGCCTCGTAGGGACGTAGCGGGGTGTTGAGCCAGACGTCGGTGCCCGGGTAGAGCTTCTGGGCCATGCCGATGCCGTAGTCGGGCAGGAACACCACGCGGCGGCGCAACTCGGGGTCGTCCGCGAACTGGATGAGCCGCTGGATCAGGCGCTTCCCTCCGTCGTCGGCGGGGTGCGACTTGCCCGCGATGATGAGCTGGACTGGGCGTTCCGCCGACGTCAGGATCGAGCGCAGGCGGTCCTCGTCATGGAGCATGAGGGCGAGCCGCTTGTAGGTGGGCACGCGCCGGGCGAAGCCGATGGTCAGGACCTCCGGGTCGAGGACCTCCTTCATCCACGCCGGGACGACCGAACCGGGGTTCTGCTCCTGCCATGAGCGCCGGACGCGGCGGCGCGCGTCGATCACGGTCTGCTCGCGCATGGCACCGCGGGCCGCCCAGAGGTCGGCATCCGAGAGCGCGTCGGCAGCCCACGCGGCATCGGTGGTGTCGGAGCGTCCCAGCTTGTCGGCCGCCAGGCGCTGCAGGATCGGGTCCGTCCACGTCGGCGCGTGCACGCCGTTGGTGACCGAGGTGATGGGTACGTCGTCCGGATCGAAGCCGGGCCACAGCCCCGCGAAGAGCTCTCGGCTGACTTCGCCGTGCAGACGGGACACACCGTTGGCGCGCTGAGCCAGGCGCAGCCCCATGACGGCCATGTTGAAGACATCCGGATCGCCGCCGGGGTAGTCCTCGGCGCCCAGCGGCAGGACGTCGGGGGCGTCGACTCCCGGAAGCAGATCGGCCGAGAAATACCGCTCGACGAGACCGCGCTCGAACTTGTCGATACCCGCGGCCACGGGGGTGTGGGTGGTGAAGACGGTCCCCGCACGCACGACCTCCAGGGCCTGCTCGAAGGTCAGCCCACCACCCGCGACGAGGTCGCTGATGCGCTCGAGGCCGAGGAACCCGGCGTGGCCCTCATTGGTGTGGAAGACCTTGGGGAAGCGAGCACCCGTGAGATCCGTGTAGGCCTTGATGGCCCGGACGCCCCCGATGCCGAGCAATAGCTCCTGCAGGAGCCGATGCTCGCCCCACCCGCCGTAGAGACGGTCGGTCACACCGCGCAGGGCCTCGGTGTTCTCGGGGATGTCGGTGTCGAGCAGGAGGAGCTTCACGCGTCCGACCTCCGCCTGCCAGACGCGTGCGAAGAGCGTGCCTGCGGGAAGGGCGAGCGCCACCTGGACGGGCGCGCCGTCGGCTCCGCGCAGCACGGTGAGCGGGAGGCCGTCGGGGTCCTGGATCGGGTAGGTCTCCTGCTGCCAGCCGTCGGACGACACCGACTGACGGAAGTAGCCCGCTCGATAGAAGAGCCCCACACCGAGCAGGGGAACACCGAGGTCGCTGGCGGCCTTGAGGTGGTCGCCGGCCAGGACGCCGAGTCCGCCGGAATACTGCGGAAGAGCGGCGGCGAGACCGAACTCGGGTGAGAAGTAGGCGATTGCGGAGGGGGCGTCGGTGACGCTCTGATACCACCGCGGTTCCGTGATGTATCGGCGGAGGTCCTCGCGCAGGGCCTCGGCGCGACCGACGAAGTCGGCGTCGTCCGCGAGTTCGGCGAGCCGGGTGGCGCCCACGGCGCCGAGAGTCGCGATCGGGTCGTGGGATGCCTCCCACAGCTCGGGCGACACCTCCTCGAACAGGCGCCTCGTGGGTTGGTGCCAGGACCACCGGAGGTTCCCGGCGAGTTCCTCCAGCGCGGCCAGCTCGGGCGGGAGGACGGTCCGAACGGTGAACCTGCGAATCGCTCTCACGGAATCGGCCTCATCCTTCTCGCGACCTCACCGACGACGGACCAGGGATGCGCCGGAGCCGGTGATCGCGTCGTACGTGCTCCTCAGGGTAGGGCCCGAGAGAGCTCCGAGCGACCGTTCCCCCACGCGCCACGCCAGTGTTCGAGGACTTCTTGCATCGTTCGGCTGCTCGTGGGAAAACGTTCGGCGGGTTGGTGGGAAAAGACTGGGCGTCCGATCAACGGGGTCGCATTAGGGTTTCGTTCGTGGCCACTGCGAAGAACGGCGCCGGCTCGCCCGGCGCATCGACTCCCCGCCCTGTCTCGAGCTCGGCCACCGGCCGGAAGAAGCCCGCCGCCGCACCGGAAGCCGCCGACCCGGCGGTCGTCCCCGACGCCGCGGCCCCGGCTACGCCCCCGGTGGAGCCCCCCGCGAGCAAGCGCCCGGCGGCCCGCAAGCCCGCGGTGCGGAAGCCCGCCGCGGCGAGCACCCCCTCCGCTACGAAGGGGAAGTCGTCAGCGTCCACCGCGAAGGCGACGACGCCTTCCGCGACGGCCTCGGCAGCACCCGCGACTCGCGCTCCGAGGCGTCCGACTCCCCCTGCCGCCCCCTCGACGCCGACGGGGTCGACGCCGTCGCCACGCCCCGCGGCGTTCCCCGCGCCCAAGCTGGGCCGCATACCGATCCTGGACCTCTCGCCGCAGCAACCGGACGACCTGTGGCCCGCGAAGGCGTTCGTCGGCGAGGTGGTCCCGTTCCAGGCGACGGTCTTCCGCGAGGGCCACGACCTGCTCGGCGCCGACCTCGTCGTGACCGCCCCGGACGGCTCTGTCGGAGTCCACCGGCTCGAATCCCTATCCGCCGGCACGGATCGCTGGGGTGTCGAGCTTCTGCTCGACCAGGAGGGTGCTTACACCTGGCACATGCAGGCCTGGTCCGACGATTGGGGCACCTGGCTCCACAACGCCGAGGTCAAGATCCCGGCCGGGATCGACGTCGAGGTGATGTTCGCTCTCGGAGCCCAGCTGCTCTACCGCGGTGCGCAGGACGGCCGTCCCGCGGATCAGGCGAAGGCGCTCGAAGAAGCGGCGGAGGCTCTGCTGGACACCGATTCGAGCGATGCCGATCGCCTCGCGGTCGCGGAGGCGCCGGCCCTGGCCGGCGCGATCCTCGCCCGCCCCATCAAGAGCCTCGACACCGACTCGGCCGAGCGCGTTCTGCGCGTCGAGCGCGCACGCGCCGGCCGGGGCTCCTGGTACGAGTTCTTCCCCCGCTCCGAAGGCGCCCGCAAGAAGAGCGACGGATCGTGGCAGTCGGGCACCTTCGCGACCGCCGCACGTCGACTCCCGCGCATCCGCGAGATGGGCTTCGACGTCGTCTACATCCCGCCCATCCACCCGATCGGCACGACGAACCGCAAGGGCCCCAACAACACGTTGACCGCGGGCCCCCACGACCCCGGTTCGCCGTACGGCATCGGCGCGGCCGAGGGCGGCCACGACGCCATCCACCCCGACCTCGGCACCGAGGCCGATTTCGTCGCCTTCGTCGAGGCGGTGAAGAAGGAGGGCATGGAGTTGGCCATCGACATCGCCCTGCAGGCGTCACCCGACCACCCCTGGGTGACCGAGCACCCCGAGTTCTTCACCACGCTTCCCGACGGCAGCATCGCCTACGCGGAGAACCCGCCCAAGAAGTACCAGGACATCTACCCTCTGAACTTCGACAACGATCCTTCGGGGGTCTACGCCGAGATGCTGCGCATCTTCCGGCACTGGACGGGGCTCGGAGTACGCATCTTCCGCGTCGACAACCCGCACACCAAGCCGCTGGCGTTCTGGGAGCGGCTCATCGCCGACATCTGCACCGAGACGCCGGACGCGATCTTCCTCTCGGAGGCCTTCACCAGGCCCGCCATGATGCGCGGACTCGCCAAGGTGGGCTTCCAGCAGAGCTACACCTATTACACCTGGCGCAACACGAAGAAGGAGCTCGAGGAGTACCTCACCGAGCTCAGCACCGAGACGGCCGACTACCTGCGTCCCAACTTCTTCGTCAACACGCACGACATCCTCACGCCCTACCTGCAATTCGGCGGACGTGCGGGCTACCGCATCCGCGCCGCCGTCGCTGCTACTGCGGTCCCCATCTGGGGCGTCTACTCCGGCTACGAGCTGTTCGAGGACGTGGCCCGGCCGGGCGCGGAGGAGAACATCGACAACGAGAAGTACGAGTACAAGCCGCGCGACTGGGCCAAGGCCGAGCAGCTGGGCCTGTCGCTCGCGCCCTATCTCACCCGGCTCAACGAGATCCGTCGAGCGCACCCTGCTCTGGGACAGCTGCGCAACATCCGGATCCACTGGTCCGACGATGACCAGATCCTGGTGTTCTCGAAGCACATCGACGGCGCCTTCACGCCCGACGGGAACGACGACACGATCATCGTCGTCGCGAATCTCGACCCGCACGCCGTGCGCGAGACGACCGTCCACCTCGATCCGACGCTGTTCGGCATGACGGCCGGCGTCCCGTTCGACGTCCACGACCTCGTGACGGACGCCGTCTGGACGTGGTCCACCGACAACTACGTCCGCCTCGACCCCTATGCCGAGCCCGTGCACATCCTGCACGTGGTCCGTCCTCCGAAGTAGAAGAGAGCCCTCATGGCCCGCGCGACCGGTGGCAAAGCCCCCCTCTCCCTTCCCGTGATCGACGACGAGACTCTGGCGCGGATCGCTGCGGGCGAGCACTCCGGTCCGCACTCGGTGCTCGGCCACCACGAGGTCACGGTGGAGCCCATCGCGAAGCCGGTCGTCGTCATCCGCGCGCTGCGGCCGCTCGCCGAGTCGGTCGCCGCGGTGCTCGAGACCGGTACCCGTATCGAGCTGACCCATATCGGCCACGGCATTTGGGAGGGCGCGAGCCTCGGCGGCTTCGCCGATTACCGGATAGAGGCGACTTACGACGGCGGCACGGTGTGGTCGGTCGACGACCCGTATCGCTACCTCCCGACCATCGGTGATGTCGACCTCTTCCTATTCGGTGAGGGCCGTCACGAGCGCCTGTGGACCATGCTCGGGGCGCATCGCCGCTCGCACCGCGGCGTGACCGCGGACGCGTCCGGCACCTCCTTCTCGGTGTGGGCCCCCCACGCCCGGGCGGTGCGCGTCATCGGCGACTTCAACGGCTGGAGCGGCGTACTCCACGCGATGCGCCGCCTCGACGGCAACGGAGTGTGGGAGCTGTTCGTGCCCGGCGTCGAGGCCGGATCCGCCTACAAGTTCGAGATCAAGACGCGCGACGGCCGCTGGATCGAGAAGGCCGACCCGATGGCCCGTTCGACCGAGGTCCCGCCCGCCACCGCGTCGCGCATCGACGAGAGCGGATATCGCTGGAGCGACTCCGCCTGGATGACGGCGCGTGCGGAGGTCGACCCCCACAACCGTCCGATGAGCGTTTACGAGATGCACCTCGGATCGTGGCGTCTGGGACTCGGCTACCGCGACCTGGCCGACCAGCTCATCGGCTACATCCATGAGCTCGGCTACACGCACGTCGAGTTCCTGCCGCTCGCCGAGCATCCGTTCGGTGGCTCCTGGGGCTACCAGGTGTCGGGCTACTATGCGCCGTCGTCGCGCTTCGGCAGCCCCGACGACCTGCGCTACCTCATCGACCGGCTTCACCAGGCCGGTATCGGCGTGATCGTCGATTGGGTCCCCGCGCACTTCCCGAAGGATTCATTCGCGCTGGCGCAGTTCGACGGCGAGCCCCTGTACGAGCACACGGACCCCCGGCGCGGCGAGCAGCAGGACTGGGGCACCCTCGTCTTCGATTTCGGCGAGTCGCACGTCCGCAACTTCCTCGTCGCGAACGCCCTGTACTGGTTCGAGGAGTTCCACATCGACGGCCTCCGGGTCGATGCCGTCGCCTCGATGCTCTACCTCGACTACTCCCGCAACGAGGGCGAGTGGGAGCCCAACATCCACGGCGGGCGCGAGAACCTCGAGGCCATCAGCTTCCTGCAGGAGGTCAACGCGACCGCCTACAAGCACCACCCGGGCATCGTGATGATCGCGGAGGAGTCCACCAGCTGGGGCGGCGTCACCGCCCCGACCGACCAGGGCGGTCTGGGCTTCGGCATCAAATGGAACATGGGATGGATGAACGATGGACTCCGGTACATCGCGAAGGACCCCATGTACCGCTCCTATCACCAGGGCGAACTGACCTTCTCATTCGTCTACGCCTTCTCCGAGAGCTTCATGCTCCCGATCAGCCACGACGAGGTCGTACACGGCAAGGGGTCACTGGTCGGCAAGATGCCGGGCGACCCGTGGCAGCAGCTCGCGAACGCACGCGCTTTCCTCGGCTATCAGTGGGCCCACCCCGGCAAGCAGCTGCTGTTCATGGGCCAGGAGTTCGGTCAGCGCTCGGAATGGAGCGAGGAGCGCGGACTGGACTGGTGGATCCTCGATCAGCCGGCCCACCGCGGACTGTTCGATTTCGTGGCGCAGCTCAACCGCGTCTACCGCGATCACCCCGCGCTCTGGGAGCGCGACAACGACGAGTCCGGCTTCGAGTGGATCGATGGAAGCGACTCGGCCAACAACGTGCTCGCCTTCGTGCGCAAGAGCGCCGACGGCACACCCCTCGTGATCGTCGCCAACTTCAGCGGCCGTCCCGTCGGGTCCTACCGCATCGGCGTCCCGCGCGCCGGACGCTGGAAGGAGCTCCTCAACTCCGACGCCGCCGAGTTCGGGGGATCGGGCGTGGGCAACTACGGCGAGGTGCGCACCCAGGACGTTCCTGCGCACGGGCGTGACGCCTCCATCGAGATCACGCTGCCGCCGTTCGGAATCCTGTACTTCAGTCCGCTCGACTGAGCGAGCGATCTGACCCCCGTTTTAGGGGACATGGAGAGGCCGCCGGCTGTTGTCGCCGGTGGCCTCTCGGCGCTAAATTGGAAGGCACCCCGAACACTGGCTGTGGACGTCACCCCCGTTCACCCCGTTCGTTCACCTGCCGATCCCCCGTCGGCGTATCGGAGCGACGCCCCATCGCTCCGTTCGGACTACCCACCCGAGACGAGCCCCTGCATGCCCGCACGCCCCGCTGCACCCGGTCGCGCCCGATGACGGCGACCGCCTCCGCCCCGCCCCGCCTCCACGTGCCGCCGCTCGGGCGGGCACAGTCCCTCCGGCTGGGCGGCAGAGGAGTCGCCGGCTATTGGCGTCGCATCTACGCTCGCCGTCTCGCGATCGCGGATGTCTCGTCAGTCGTCGCGGGGACCCTGCTCTGTCACCTGATGGTGTTCGGCTTCAGAGGCGGATCCGTCCGGGCGAACGGAGTCGTCTCGGGCGTCTTCGACCAGGTGGAGATCACCATCGCCGTCGCCGCGATGTGGCTGGTCTCGCTGGCCGTCTTCGGAACCCGCTCGCGTCGGATCATCGGAGAGGGCAGCGTCGAGTACAAGCGGGTCCTCGATGCGGCCAGCTTCACTTTCGTCGTCTTCCTGCTGGCGGTCTTCTTCCTCCAGCTCGACCTCTCCCGACTCTGGGCCGTGATGGTGTTCGTCGTCACCGGGGCCTTCACCGTGCTCGGTCGCTGGGTGTGTCGTCAGTGGCTCGCGCAGAGACGCCGCGCGGGCGAGCTCTCTTCGCGCCTCGTGCTGGTCGGTTCGAGGAAGTCGGTGAGCGCCACGGCTCGAGACCTTCTCGCCCTCCCCCAGCACGGCCTGACCCCGGTCGCCGCCTGCATCACGGGGTCGTCCAAGGGGAACGGACTCACGGTCGGCGGACACCGCCTCCCTCTCATCTCCTCCACCTCAGAGATCGCAGCCGCGATGGAGTCGTTGGACGCGAGCACCGTCATGGTGACCGGTTCCCAACACCTGTCCGCGAAGAAGATCCGCGAGATGAGCTGGAGCCTCGACCCCAACCGCCACCAGCTCCTCCTCACGCCGAGCATCACCGATGTAGCCGGGTCCCGGGTCCACTTGCGCCCCGTCGCCGGGTTGCCGCTCGTGCACGTCGAGACCCCCGATCACGACAGCCCCCGCCTGCATGCGAAGCGCGCGTTCGACTTCACGATCGCCGCCGCATTGTTGACGGCACTGGCCCCTGTCCTCGCCGTGATCGCCGTGCTCATCAGGAGAGAGGACGGCGGCCCGGCCATCTACACGCAGCAGCGGGTGGGTAAGGACGGTGCACTGTTCACGATCTACAAGTTCCGCTCCATGTATGTCGACGCGGATGCCCGTCGCGCGGCCCTGCTCGCCGAAGCGGATAGCGGCAAGGGCCTTTTCAAGATGCGAGACGATCCGCGGGTGACGCCGATCGGACGGGTCATCCGGAAGTATTCGCTCGACGAGCTCCCGCAACTCTTCAACGTCCTGCGCGGCGACATGTCTCTGGTGGGACCCCGCCCCGCGCTCCCGGAAGAAGTCGGCATCTACGACGACACCGAGCGCCGGCGGCTCGTCGTGACTCCGGGTCTCAGCGGGCTCTGGCAGGTCAGCGGGCGCTCGGATCTGGCGTGGGAGGACGGCATCCGCCTCGACCTGTACTACGTCGAGAACTGGTCGATGGCCGCCGATCTGGTCATCCTGTGGCGCACCGCCAAGACGGTGCTGTTCCCGCGCGGAGCGTACTGACCCTCATACTCCGCTGATCGGGGGCCGGCCCCCGCCTCGATGCCCACCGGCGCTCTCCCCTGCGACAGGGCTCCCCCGGCCCGACCCGGTGCTGCCGCGTCGTCGCCCCCGATCAGCGGTCCCCTCTCCCGAACGCCGAACCAGGGCCTCGATACGCTCCGCTACTCGACCAGTCTCGGTAGGCGGCGCTTCGCGGCCGCTACTCGACTTACGGACGTCGAGTAGGCCGTCAGGCCGTACCGAGACGGCTCGAGTAGCCGAAGGCGTACCGAGAGCACACGGAACAGCATCGGCGAAGCCGATCCCCCAGCCTGCCCTCCGAGGCAGGGCCTCGATACGCCTCCGGCTACTCGGCCGGTCTCGATACGCTCCGCTACTCGACCCCCGGAAACCCGGACGTCGAGTAGGCCGCCAGGCCGTACCGAGACGGCTCGAGTAGCCGAAGGCGTACCGAGAGCAGACAGAACAGCATCGGCGAAGCCGATACCGAACGTCGAACCGAGCGAGGGCCTCGATACGCTTCGCTACTCGGCCGGTCTCGGTACGCTTCGCTACTCGACCTCCGTGGGTTCCGGACGTCGAGTAGGCCGCCAGGCCGTACCGAGACGGCTCGAGTAGCCGAAGGCGTACCGAGAGCAGACAGAACAGC